>NZ_JBFRFJ010000001.1:0-674408 GCF_052114765.1 Terriglobus sp. 2YAB30_2 | reverse complement strand
GGAACCCTGACTGGCTTCCTGGCTTCCGACAGCGTGACCGCAGCCTACAGTCGTGCTGCGGGTGAGACTGTCGCCGGTGGACCATACAGCATCAGCGCAGCGCTGAGTCCCGCCGCAGTGCTGAACAACTACACCATCACCTACAACACGGCTTCGTTCACCATCAACAAGGCCGTGGCTTCGGTGACTCCGAACGCGGCGAGCAAAATCTATGGAACGGCGGATCCAGTCCTGACGGGAACGCTCAGCGGCTTCCTGGCTTCCGACAGCGTGACCGCAGCCTATAGTCGTGCGGCGGGCGAGACTGTCGCCGGTGGACCATACACCATCAGTGCCGCACTGAGCCCAGCCGCGGTGCTGAACAACTACACCATCGCCTACAACACGGCAGAGTTCACCATCAACAAGGCAGTCGCCTCGGTGACCCCGAACGCTGCGAGCAAGACCTATGGAACGGCGGATCCGGCCCTGACGGGAACGCTCAGCGGCTTCCTGGCTTCCGACAGCGTGACCGCAGCCTATAGTCGTGCGGCTGGTGAAACGGTGGCCGGTGGTCCGTACACCATTAGTGCGGCGCTGAGTCCGGCTGCAGTGTTGAACAACTACACCATCACCTACAACACCGCTTCGTTCACCATCAACAAGGCCGTAGCCTCGGTGACTCCGAATGCTGCGAGCAAGACCTACGGAACGGCGGATCCGGCTCTAACGGGAACCATGACTGGCTTCCTGGCTGCCGACAGTGTGACTGCAGTCTATAGCCGCACGGCTGGTGAGACCGTGGCCGGTGGACCGTACAGCATCAGTGCCGTGCTGAGCCCGGCTGCTGTACTGAACAACTACACCATCACTTACAACACCGCTGCGTTCACCATCAACAAGGCGGTGGCCTCGGTGACTCCGAACGCAGCCAGCAAGACTTACGGAACAACGGATCCAGCTCTGACTGGGACCCTAACCGGCTTCCTCGCTTCGGACAGCGTGACTGCAACCTACAGCCGTGCCGCTGGTGAGACCGTCGCCGGTGGACCATACAGCATCAGTGCCGCGCTGAGCCCGGTGGCTGTGCTGGGTAACTACGCCATCACCTACAACACCGCAGAGTTCACCATCAACAAGGCCGTAGCCGCGGTGACTCCGAACGCTGCCAGCAAGACCTATGGGACGGCCGACCCAGCACTGACGGGAACACTCACCGGATTCCTGGCTGCCGACAGCGTGACGGCGACCTATAGCCGTGCCGCAGGCGAGACTGTGGCCGGCGGACCGTACACCATCAGCGCCGTGCTGAGCCCGGCGTCTGTGCTGAGTAACTACATCATTACCTACAACACAGCGGAGTTCACCATCAACAAGGCTGTCGCCTCGGTGACGCCGAACGCGGCCAGCAAGACCTACGGAACGGCGGACCCGGCACTGACCGGAACCCTAGCCGGCTTCCTGGCTGGAGACGGAGTAACGGCGACCTACAGCCGTGCCGCGGGCGAGACCGTGGCCGGTGGACCGTACACCATCAGCGCCGCACTGAGCCCGGCCGCTGTGCTGGGTAACTACACCATCACCTACTGCACTGCGGAGTTCGCCATCAACAAGGCGGTGGCCTCGGTGACGCCGACCGCTGCAAACAAGACCTACGGAACGGCGGACCCTGCACTGACCGGAACCCTAACCGGATTCCTGGCCTCGGACGGAGTGACGGCAACCTACAGCCGCGCCGCGGGCGAGACTGTGACCGGCGGGCCGTACAGCATCACTGCGGTGCTGAGCCCTGCTACGGTGCTGGACAACTACACCATCACCTACAGCACGGCTGCGTTCACCATCAACAAGCGCGCTCTGACCGTCACAGCAACGTCAGCCAGCAAAACATACGATGGCACGACCTTGGCATCGGTCACTCTAAGCGATAACCGCGTCGAAGGGAACCTGCTGAGCGAAGCCTGGACAAGTGCGACTTTCAGCGACCAGAATGCAGGCTCCGGGAAGACAGTGACCATAACCGGAATCTCCATCTCAGGCGCCGACGTCGAGAACTATGCCTTGGGAAATACCACTGCATCGACAACTGCAGACATAACGGCACGCGCAATCGAAGTGACAGGGGTGTCAGACAGCAAAACGTATGACGCAACTACCACTTCATTGAAGTCTCCTTCGATCACGGCAGGATCGCTCGCAACAGGAGACAACGCCACTTACTCTCAGGTCTTCGACAGTAAAAAAGTGGGAAATCGTTCGCTGCTTCCCTCGATCGCCATCGCAGACGGAAACAGCGGACATAACTACTCTGTTGTCTTCCACAATGCGAGTGGGACTATTAGTCCTTTGACGATCGCCGGTTCGATCACCGTGTCGGACAAAACATACGACGGCACGATCACTGCTTCGATCGCCACTCGTACGCTGAGCGGCATTCTCCCCAACGATGTAGCGAGCTATACGGGAGGAACGGCCACGTTTAGCGATAGCAATGCGGGCGTAGGCAAGACCGTCACTGCTGCGGGCCTTTCCCTCTCAGGTGTCGATGCTGGAAACTACACTGTAAATTCCACAGCTACGACGACAGCGACGATCGCCAAGGCTAACCAGCAGATCTCGTGGAGTGCACCAGCGCCCATCGTCTTTGGCACAAGCCTGGGCAACACCCAGCTCAATGCCACAGTGACCGGAGTACAGGGTGGAACCGCACCTGGAGCACTCACGTACACACCGGCAGCGGGAACGGTTCTAGGTGTCGGAACCCGCCAACTACGGGTTGATGCTGCCTCAACGATCAACTACAACGCAGCGACTGCAACGGTCTCCATCAAAGTCAACTATTCGACAGGTGTTTGCCTGGGCGATCTCGGACACACGATCCTGCAGCCGGTCAATGCGGACGGAAGCAGCACGTTCAAGCAAGGAAGTACAGTTCCGGCGAAATTCAGGGTATGTGACAGCACCGGGCACTCCATCGGAACTTCGGGAGTGGTGACGAGCTTCAATCTAGTTCAAATTATCGGCGGTACGGTGACAACGACTGTAGAAGAGGCCGTTACCTCCACCACACCAGACACCAACTTTAGATGGGATCCGTCGGCTCAACAATGGATCTTCAACGTAAGCACTAAACCGCTCTCAACGCAGAAGACCTACGTCTATTCGATTGGGCTAAATGACGGATCAACCATCCTCTTCCAATACGGATTGCCGAAATAGTGGAGGACCTATGAACAACACTCGCATCGGCCAATGGCTTGGAAAAGTTCTCAGGAGAGGGTTGGCCCTGGCTGTTGCATTCTTGCTGCTTTTTGGTCTTGACTGGCGATTCTTCGCATTTTCAGTAGGGACTGAAAATGCTCAGTTAGCACGCGCTAAAAAGCGAGGCAGCAAAGATATTGTTCAATTGACGGAACTGCCTCCGACGACCTTCACCCTCACGACAGAATGGATTGCAGATCCTGGCCTGGATAGCGGGACATTCCGCTATCGTGTCGATGCGATCCCACACCGCATCATCGCGAACGATCCGGATTCGCTCTCCTACAAGTTTTTGCTCTGTGAACACATCCTCATGCTTTACGACCAGAATCACTTCATACTGCAGGCCGTTCCATTTTCGTTTGTTCAGTATAGAAACGCGAGGAAGATAGAACGCTTGAGCAGCAATTACTCGGCGCGAATGACGAGATCGATTTACAAACAACTTGGTATTGGAACCGATTCCTGGAGCGTCGAATCGCGCTGCAAAAATGAAATAACTATCGCCCCGAACCCGCTGCACAATCGACCACATTCCCTTCAAGCTCGGAAATAAATCGCGATATCGCCCATGAGGTATACGCCAATCGATTCTGCTCGGTGACGCAAAACCCAAAATTGGATCGGATGCTGATTCGAATCCAAGATTCGACCGTGCGCGCCATTTCCCTCCCAGGCAAAGTGTGTCTACTACCAAGTTAATGATCAAGCATCCCCGCCGAACCCATTGGGTGGTAAACGCGCCATGAGGGAAGTGATTGGCATGTCGGCGACCCGGAGGTGGATCGGGCAGGAAAGATTGGCGCATATCCTTATGGAGAGTGCCAACATCGCTACCATCGGTGGGTCGCGGAGTTCAATATATCCAAATTCGCTTCGGACGCCAACATCAACTCTGTACCCGTAACGCTCGGGTGCCTCCAGCTTTTTTCAGTCGATCAACGGCTCGTTGGTGAAAGCGTAGGTGATATGGCATTCTTGCTTGACTCACCTGGACGATCCTGCGTATTTCTTTAGAGCTAATCTCGGGGTTAAGCCGGGGGTTTCGGTACCAGGGCATTGATGAGTGCTAGATTTTGATGTGGGGACAAGTTCGCGATGATGGAATTTCATATTTCGAGAGGCGCCCGAGACCGTTACCAGTTCGCTGGAAATCTCTTTTCCTTTACGGGCAACGTAGTCTTCGCGAATGTGTCGGCAAGCCGTGAGTTTGCGCACCGGATGAATAAGGTTCGTGATGTGCAGAAGCATCCGGAGCGTGCCGTGCATGCCGGAGCAATTTACGCCATGGGTTTGATTGACGAGGCCAGTCATGTACTCCTGGAGCGCTATCGGCAAGAGTTTGATCCCGCCGCAATCACAGATGCCCTCACCTGGTTCGCCGGGCACATAGGATCGGATGCGTTGGACCGGATGCTGCTGAGCTTTGTGGAGCAGTTTCCGGGCAGCAGCGTCTATCGCGGACTGCAAACCCCGAAGGAATGGCTTACAGGCTCGACCGATGGCATCCCCCACCGGGCGGTCGCGCTGGAAGAGATGATTCTGCTTTGGATGGCAAACCGCAACGAGGCCTTCCGTCCATTCGAAGAGTTGTTCGAGGACAAGAGCCTGGCGGAGCAAACCGCCTATCGGAGCGTCGTGGAGAAGCTGCCGGCGTATTTTGCGACCCGCCCCCTTGTGCCGATGGAAGACTCCGAGCCGCAGAGCCTGTTTGACGTGTTGCGAGCGCCTGCGGTTGCCGCTCCAGGCTCGCTGAGGGAGCAACTTGATCTAATCCGGATAAAGTGGAGGCGGCTGCTCGGGGAGAGCCTCGATCGCTTATTGTCGATCGCAGGCGAGATCCTGCAGGAAGAAGACCTGGCTATCTGGCTGCAATTCAATCCACCGAACGCGGCGGCCGAGGCGGCTGCCAGGGCCGCTGCGGAGGCCGCAGCAGCAGCGGCAGCGCAACGACGCAGGGAGAGCGGACAGCAGCAATGGCCTTCGATGGTCAGCCGTTCAGAGGTGCCGCAGTTTGGCGATGCTGTCCATGAAACTGAAAAGTTCAGCCCGGACGTGGCCTGGATGCCTGGCGCCGTGTTGATCGCCAAGAGCACTTACGTCTGGCTCGCACAGCTCAGTAAGCGATACCAGAGGTCAATTCATCGACTGGATCAGATTCCGGACGAGGAACTGGACACGCTGGCACGTCGCGGAATGAACTCCCTGTGGCTGATCGGTATCTGGGAGCGCAGCCGGGCATCGCAAACAATTAAGCAGCTCTGCGGAAATCCAGACGCGGTGGCTTCAGCTTACTCACTCTTCGATTACGCCATCGCCGAGGACCTGGGCGGAGAGCCCGCGTACGTGAATCTGCGGAATCGTGCCTACGCGCGAGGCATCCGCTTGGCCAGCGATATGGTGCCAAACCATATGGGTATCGATTCGCCATGGGTCGTAGAGCATCCGGACTGGTTCATCTCGCGGCAAGATAGCCCCTATCCTGCTTACAACTTCGATGGCCCTGACCTGTCGCATGACCCGCGTGTGGAGATCAAGATCGAAAGCCACTACTACGAGCAGACGGACGCGGCGGTCGTGTTTCGGCGGCGTGACCGGGCATCGGGGGAGACAAGGTACATCTATCACGGCAATGATGGCACGAGCTTCCCGTGGAACGATACCGCCCAACTGGACTACCTGAACCCAGCAGTGCGCGAACAGGTGATCCAGACCATCCTGCATGTGGCCCGTCTGTTCCCTGTCATCCGCTTTGACGCGGCGATGACCCTGGCAAAGCGCCACTTTCACCGGCTCTGGTTTCCCGGCCCTGGCAGCAGCGGAGCGATTCCCTCCCGCGCGGAATACGGGATGTCCAGTGCCGAGTTCAATGCTCATATGCCGCATGAGTTTTGGCGGGAAGTCGTCGACAGAGTAGCTGCCGAGGTTCCGGGAACACTTTTGCTCGCCGAAGCCTTCTGGCTGATGGAGGGTTACTTCGTCCGAACACTGGGAATGCATCGTGTCTATAACAGCGCCTTCATGAACATGATGCGTGACGAGGAGAACGCAAAATATCGGTCGGTGCTCAAGAACACGCTGGAGTTCGACCCAGACATTATGAAGCGCTACGTAAATTTCATGAGCAATCCTGACGAGCGGACGACCATTGATCAGTTTGGCGACGGCGACAAGTGCTTCGGAGTTACGGCGATGATGGCCACCTTGCCGGGGTTGCCGATGTTCGGTCACGGTCAGATAGACGGGTTCACCGAGAAGTACGGCATGGAGTATCGGAGACCACGGTATGACGAGACTCCGAACCACTGGCTGGTGGAACGACATGAGCGCGAAATAGCTCCCTTGCTGCACCAGCGAGCACTCTTTGCCGAGAGCAGCAACTTCCTGCTCTATGATTTCTTCAACGACAACGGCACGGTGGACGAAAACGTCTTCGCTTACTCGAATCGGCGGGGAGACCAGCGCGGACTGGTACTCTACAACAACCGCTATTCCACGACAAAAGGGACCGTCGACTGGTCGGCAGCCTACGCAGACAAGCATTCGGGACAACTGCGCCAGCAACGATTAAAGGATGGTCTGGGTCTGAGCGGCGATCCCGCGATCATACTTAGATATCGCGATTCCCTGACCGGGCTGGAGTATCTGCGGCGCGCCCTGAATACGGCGGAGCACGGACTGCGCATCGAACTGCGCCCCTATCAATGCCACGTCTTTCTGGATTGGCGCGAGATGCGTGCGACCGCAGACAAACCATGGGACCGCTTGTGCGACGAGCTAAATGGGCGCGGCGTTGCCAATCTGGAAGATGAGCTAATCAACCTGGCCTTGCGGCCAGCACACGACGCCCTCCGCCGGCTGCTGGACCCGGCGCTGGTGCGAACACTCTCCGAGCTGTCTGAACTTCCGCAAGCGGCCAGAGGCTCGGAGAAACAGAAGAATATCGAGCGGCAGAAGGAGGAATTCCTTGAGACCGCATGGGTACGAAGCCAGGAGTTCTTGCTCGAATCACAGCTTGCATATCGCGCTCCCACAGGGGAACATCTCGCAGTCAGACCGACGAATCCAGCCTTGCTCGCGGAGAAATTCCACAAGCGTGTGCGCGCTGCGATGGACATCCCAGCTCTCGAGAGCCTGTTTCCTACGCCTTGGAACATCGGGGCCCGCCGATTACTGCCTAGCCTGATCCCGGAATTGATAGCCACCGCCATTTGGGGCCCAGTGCTCAGCTGGTGTGTCCTGGAACTGCTCGCGGAATCGATTGACGCTCAGAAACCGGAGCGCGCGGCACTCGATCTGTTTGATCGATTACGTCTGAGGGAACCTTTGGCACATTCTTTCTCAGCACTGGGATTCGAGGGGGAGGAAAGCTGGCGCGCGACAGCTCGAATCAAGGTTGCCCTGCTGGCTGAAGCTGAAGTGACCGCGCCCGAGACCTCCAGCACCACGGCCCTACCCGAAAGAGTGGAGACGGCGTTGATTGACAGCGTAACGACACCTGCAATCGCTACAGGCGCTGCTCCGGCCAAAGCGCCAGGCCAGCAGAAGCAAGCTCCCCCGACTCTCTCTCAAATCATGTGGCACGACGCGGATGTCCGCTGGCTAACCGGCGTACACGAGGCAAACGGGCGTACCTATTTCGTCAAAGAATCCTATGAGGAGTTGATTTGGTGGCTCCAGTTGCCGGTCCTGCGTAAGTTAGCCGGCAAGGCCGTGCCAGACCGCAGCGCAATCGTGGAGTTGAGTAAGGCAATCAAGGAGGCCCTGGAGGCAGCAACGTCCGCGGGCTACAGGCTTGATGTGCTCCTCGGGAACGACAAACCCGAAGCCGAGGCATGATCTGCCTAGGATGCGCCATTTCACTCTCTCGTCGAACTGGTAGTACATCGCTTTTCATTCTCCAAAGGGGGAGACGGATATCATGGCGGGGTGCGATTTCATCTGGCTAGCCTCGTTGAGGAATTTCGCCAGCACGCTGCGGAAACCGCGGTGGTTGCTTATCGAGGCAATCGGCGCTATCCGACGACGTATGGTGAACTCGCAGAGCTTGCCGGCCGCTTTGCTGCCGAACTGGAGCGCCGCGGAATGGCCCCAGGCGAACGGGTTGTGCTCTGGGGTGAGAACTCGGCGGAATGGCTGGGCGTCTTCTTCGGCTGTCTGCTGCGGGGAGTGATCGCGGTTCCATTGGACGCGGCAGGTTCGACCGAGTTCGCCAACCGCGTCGTGAAAGATGTTTCGCCGAAGCTTATCGTGGGCGATCGCGGCCTCTCGGCTTCCCTGGACAGCGATGTTCCGCGATTGTTGTTCTCAGGAGTAAATGTGCAGTTGCCCGCCACGCCGATGTTCGCGGTGAGCGATGCCGTCAACGGAGAGACACCCTTTGAGATCATCTTTACATCGGGCACAACTGCGGAGCCCAAGGGCATCGTTCTTACGCATCGCAATGTTCTTACGAGCCTGCAGCCCATCGAGGCTGAAATTGCCAAATACCTGAAGTACGAGCGGTGGGTGCATCCACTGCGGTTTCTGCACACCCTGCCGCTGAGCCATGTCTTCGGCCAGTTCATGGGCATGTGGATCCCTTCCCTGCTGGCGGCCGAGCTCCACTTTGGTGAACAGTTCGAGCCGTCGCGGATGATCGAGCTGATACATCGTGAACGCATCTCAGTCCTGATCACCGTGCCGCGCGTGTTGCATCTACTTCGGCTGCATCTGCTGGAGCACTATGGTTCGCTCGCACTGGACTTGGAACGAGCAAAAGATCTCTCGGTCTGGAAGCGATGGTGGCGCTTCCGGCAGGTGCACCACGCTTTCGGGTGGAAGTTCTGGGCGGCCATCTCTGGAGGAGCGACATTACCCGCCGATCTGGAAGATTTCTGGAACAAGCTTGGTTTCGCGCTGATTCAGGGTTATGGCATGACAGAGACAACCGCCCTTGTGACGCTCAATCATCCATTTCGTATCGGACACGGAACAATCGGTAAAGTTCTACCAGGTCGTGAGGTCCGCATCAGCGACGACGGCGAGATTCTTGTGCGCGGAGACATGCTGGCAACAGCGACGTGGCAGGGAGGCGCATTGCGGCCGCGCCAGGCAGAGTGGCTGGCAACCGGCGATCTGGCGACGAAGGATGAGTCCGGCGAGCTGCGGTTTCTTGGCAGAAAGGGAGAAGTCATCGTCACCGGTGCAGGGATGAACGTGTACCCCTCGGATCTCGAAGAGGCGATGACGAAACTGCCCGGAGTACGCGGATGCGTCGTGGTGCCATATGAGACCATCCGCGGCCCGGAGCCGGTTGCAGTCGTGCTCCTTTCAGCGGGTGATTCCGACCTGAACGTACTTGTCGGCCAGGCAAACCGCGAACTGGCAGGGTATCAACACATTCGACGAGCATTGCGGTGGCCTAATCCGCAGTTCTCATACACTTCGACGGGAAAGCTATTGCGCAGAGAGGTGGCAGAGTGGGTTCGTGCAACACTCTGGAACTCCAGGCACAGTGGAACCGCAGACGTCACCGCAAAAGCCGATGCGCTACTCAATCTGATTGCGGAGATTACCGGCGAATCCGTCGCAGGTGTCAGCGACGACCTAAGGCTGTCGGAGGACCTCCACCTGGATAGTCTGGGTCGTGTGCAGTTGCAATCGGCCCTTGAGCACCGGTGGGCCTTCGAGCTTGAGGATGATGTGATTGCCGGAGTGGAGACGCTGGGCGATCTGCGGGCATTACTGGAGCGGAAGGCAGGGACTTCCCCTGAAGTAAAGGCAGCTCATATCGCGGGTGAGATCGGTCCTGCTTCGGTGAGTCCCGGTGAAGTGCCCGCCGCTATGTCCCTGCCTCAGACAGTGTCCCCAAACGAGCGCGATGTATCTCCCCTTTCGCTTTCGCGGTGGCCGTGGGCTTGGCCGATCCATGCGGTCCGCGTTGCTTTTATCGAACTCGTGATGCGTCCCCTGATATGGCTGCTCGCCGCACCACGCGTAGTAGTACGTGAGGCGGCGGAGCTGCCGCCAGGGCCGGTGCTGGTGATTGCGAATCATGTGACCGCTTACGATGGCGTACTGATCTTATATGCGCTACCGGCCAGACTGCGGCAACGGGTTGCAATTGCAATGTCTGCTGAAGTTCTTCTGAACCTTCGGAGGGGGCGAAACCAGCAGAGCACACTTCGGAATCTGCTCGCGCCAGCGGGGTATTGGCTGGTGACTGCGTTGTTCAATGTATTTCCTCTGCCGCGGCTGCGTGGGTTCCGGAAAAGTTTTGCCCATGCAGGCGAAGCAATGGATCGAGGCTACTCCGTACTGATCTTTCCCGAGGGGGCTCGGAGTCCCGACGGCGAGCTACAACCGTTCAGGCCCGGAATCGGCCTGCTGGCGCAGCAGTCGCGCGTGCCCGTTGTGCCGGTAGCGCTGATCGGTCTGGGCGAAATGCGTAGAGGCAAGACTCGATGGTTCCGCTCAGGACAACTGGAGGTGCACGTAGGCGAGCCTGTCGTCATCGAGGAAGGTGCAGAGCCCGCGCAACTCACCGCAAAGCTCCAGGCGAGCGTAAGGCAGTTACGATCCGAAGATTAGATCTGCACACGGGCGTCACTCTTGCCAGGATCAGACGGTGTCGCGTGGTTGCCTTTGGTTAAGTTGGACAAACCTTATCTGAACGGAGTTCCATCTTGAATGGACCATGCTCCCGACGTTTGGGATTCATTCATACTGCATCCCATAGAGCAGGATGACAATTAGAGCAGGAGGGTGACAATGACCATCCTACTTTGGGCGCTATCAGTGCCCTTGGCCATATTGCTTATTGGGGCACTCTTTCAAGCGATAGGTTCAGCGATTGATCGCCGGCTCTATCCTGCACCGGGCAGGCTTGTTCTGGTGCAGGATAGCCGCCTCCATGTCTATTCGGAAGGTGAAGGCGCGCCCACGATCATCCTGGAAGCGGGTGTCGCAACTTCTTCGCTGAGCTGGAGAGCAGTGCAATCGGAGTTAGCGCAGTTTACGCGCGTGATCAGTTATGACCGCGCAGGTTTCGGGTGGAGCGAGGCTGCCCACACCCCGCGCACCATCGGCAATTTAGTGTCCGAATTCGAGAAGATGCTTGCCTCATTTGACATCTCTGGACCGTTCATTCTGGTTGCCCATTCCTTCGGTAGTTTGATTGCTCGTGAGTACTGTTATCGCAATCCCGATCGTGTGGCGGGACTTCTGCTGCTGGATCCAATCGATTGTGAGCATTGGAGCACGCTGCCCCCCGAAGGCCAGGAACGATTGGCACTCGGCGCCAGGTTGTCGAGACGCGGCGCCTGGCTGGCGCGAGCAGGTGTGGTTCGTTTTTCCCTGATATTGCTGTCGGCAGGAGCGAGAACGCTACCGAAGTGGATCGCACGCATGGCAAGTGGCGGCGGAGCGGGCGTTATCGCGCGCGTCACGGCGGAGGTCAGCAAGATGCCGCACGAACTGTTGCCCGCGGTCCGCGCACACTGGTCGCGTCCGCAGAGTTTTGAGACCCTGGCCCAGTATCTTTCTCGACTCACTCGGTGCGTGACTGAAATTCCCTACACATCGCTCGGTCATCTTTCGTTGACCGTGATTTCCGCCGAGAATGCAACTGAGTCAGAGCTAAGGGAGCATCGCAAGCTGGCTTCACTCTCCAGCATAGGCGAGCACATCATTGCGGAAAGAAGCGGCCACTGGATACAGTTGGATCGGCCCGACCTGGTCGTTAGCTCGTTGCAACGCTCCTATGGCGTGTCTCAGAAATCCTCTGTCCCTTAAGTCGAATCTTGTTTAGGTATTTTTCCGGTCTTTTACCTGTAAGGCCTTTTTGTTTCAGTAGGTTGATCGACGAACTGAGACCAGCGCATCGACACAGCCGGCAAGGACTGAGTAATGCAACTTGAGGATGGGCGGCACTGCATTTTTGATGTCTGGCGATTAGTTCCTGGCTTTCAAAGCTTACGGCGCACTTCTACTCCCATATTTTTGTGGCCGTTATTCCTTGTCTGCCAATGACAGCCTCAAACATCTCGATTCAGAGATAGAGCATTTTTCCTGTAGGTGTAGAGCAGGGCTTGTGCATCTATGGGCGTTTTCTGCAATGAAAACGCCGCCGCACGCTCCTCTCGGGATACCCAGCAACAGGAAAAATGCTCTAAGCTAGGCAGGATCGCAAAACCACCGATACCCATGTGTGGAGGCTGCCATTCCTCGCTATTACCGGATTTCTCAATCTCTTATCGTAGTCATCTTGTCACTCCTCTTCTGGACCTCTCGTTTGGCCGGAGAAGTTGTCGTGTCGAACGAGAACTGGGGGCATCTGCCAGACGGGCAACCCGTCGAACTCTTTACGTTGCGCGATGGACCGCTAACCGTTCAGATCTCCAATTATGGTGCGCGCATTGTGGCGATACGCGTACCCGATCGCAGTGGTCGGACCGGAGACATCGTTCTTGGCTTTCCAAGCCTAGAACGTTATCTCGAGCCGCGTAACTCGGTCATGGGAGCGACTGCCGGAAGATTTGCAAATCGAATCGCACAGGGCCGCTTCTCCCTCGATGGAACGGAGTACACCATCCCCATCAATAACAATGGAAACGCACTCCACGGAGGGACCGTAGGATTCGACAAGAAGATCTGGAGTCCCCGCATTGTCAAAGATGGTGTGGAGATGTCGCTTGTGTCACCCGATGGCGATATGGGATTCCCCGGCAATCTCTCTGTTCAGGTGACCTTCACCCTGGTGAGGTACCGCCGCAAACCGGCACTCTCGATACAGTACCGCGCAACCACAGACCGCACCACTGTGGTCAACCTGACCAACCATGCGTATTTCAACCTGTCGACGTCGGGCCAGGAACCCGTCTTCGAAGACATTGCATGGATCGATGCGGCCCACTACACGCCAGTGGATGCAACCAGCATTCCAACTGGCCAAATCGAGAGCGTGCACGATACGGCCTTCGACTTCACGACCCCTCACTCAATCGCGGACAAAATTCCTGAGCGTGGCTACGACCAGAACTTCGTTCTCAATAGCCATCGCCGCAGTTCACCAAATGCTGAAGTCAAAGATCTGAAAAGCGGCCGGACACTGCAGGTAATTACGAATCAACCCGGCTTGCAGTTTTACGTCCCGCGTTTCCCTGCTCCGCCGACCGGAGCCCGACGATCTGGCATAGCCGCCTTCTGCCTGGAGACACAACATTTTCCCGATTCTCCAAACCGGCAGAACTTCCCAACGACTACGCTGCGACCAGGGCAGATATTCCGCTCCCAGACGGTTTATGTCCCGACAGTTGATACGAAGCATTGAATTTACTTCGCAATCCGAACGCGAATGAAACCGAGTAGAGGGCTGGCAAAGAATCGTCATAAAGATGCCTCGCCTAAACAGAGCGGAGTGTGTGCTCAGGCGAGGCATGGACAGAAACGATCAATCCCTTCTCGCAGCGGTGCCTAACCTGCCGCGCGAAGAGATGAACCGGGAGCCCTACCGCACGGTAATCACAACGCGCTGGTACTGTGTCAGGGCCGGCGTGCCGCTGTCAGTTCCTTCTAGAATGACGTGGATCGTATCGCCAGCCTTCGCGTCCGCAGGAATAACGATATTGGTTTTGAGCGCTTCCGGGCTGTCAATCCGGACATTGCCTGCATAGGAACCCGCATCCTTGTACTGCCACCACTTCACCTTGACGCTGTCGTGATCAGGATCCGATGCGGCGCCTTGAAGGGCCACGGCGCTCCCCGCTTTGGCAGTGAGGTCGAGCGGGCCCTTCACGGTCACTTTTGGTTCGTGGTTGGCGTCCTTGAAATTAGGTGTGACAGACCACTTCAGACGAGCCGCGAAGTCATTCTGTGAGGCAGCAAAGAATCTATTATTCAATGCCAGAACCTCAGGGGGCAGCGGCGACCGCCTCATCCCTTGCGGCCGAGCCTGTGGTGCTGGGGCATTGGCAATATCGGGTACGTTGGGATTCTTCTGACCCTGCGCCGCGAGTCCAGGGGCAAAGCCCGCATCATCCGGAGGCAACGGCCCTTGAATCGGGATGAAGTTCAGCATCGGTCCAGCGCCATCCCGCCAGATTCCTCCCCAACCGCCCCAACGCCCATTCTGCGCTCGCAGACCATTGTTGAGGAGATTGAGGAAAGTCGGAGTGTCTCCCTCGCTGATGAACGAGTCCTTCTCTTGAGCCTGACGCCCCATTTCACGCAGTTTGTCTGCAGTGAATCCAAAGGTGTCGGTCGGATCCATGACGACACCGTCCTGCCACACACGATACAACGCCCCTAAAGGTCCTTGATTGAGAACATTCTCTCTTGTCCACGGACCGCTGATATAGACCATGTTCTCTGGCGAGAGTGAACCTCGAATGCCATAGCCGTATTCAACCATCGCCAGCGACCACTCGGCTACGTCCGGCCAGTTCGGCTTGATGTAGCTGTTATATGTCCCGTCCTGGTCACCGAACGGAATAATCACCAGCTTGTGCGATATCTTTTCCCTCACGCTCTGCCACTGTGGCTTATCGTGACATTCCATATAGATTGAGCGCAGGGCGCGTGCAATCGTGCTTTGCCCGCCTTGCGCCGTAACGTACAGCGGACCCGGTTTGTCATCCATGAGAAGAGACTTGATCAAATTCGAGCCATCAGTGTCCTTTGAAAAGTCGGCCTCAAACTCGACGTTGCCCCACTTGATCTTGGACTTCAGCAACGCCGGATCCGGATACTCCGGATTGTGGACTTTCAGGTTCTTGTAGACCTTCGCGTACGCATCAACGATATGGTCGATGAAGGCCTCTTTCTCCGGGAAGGGCCATCTGTACGTAGTGCAGCCCTCTGGACACGTCTTCGCGCGGGCTACTCCCCATGCGGGACGGAATTGCGTCGTCCCTTTGCCATCACCCTTCCAGTGAAACGTTGACTCCTGGTAGACCAGCCCTTCCACATTGAAGTCAGTTGTATAGAGGATCGCGCGAATCAGCGTGTCGTTGTCATCCAGTTCTGGGTCCGCGGTGATGACGATGCGAGGCTTGTTCGCGAACGTAGATGGCCGTTGCGCCAACGCGTCCACTACTCCAAGAGTGCCCAACAACAACATCAGGTAGAACTTTCTATTCTTCATAATCCCTCGATCTTCGATGTTCGTTTGATTCCAAGTTTGCTCAGATCAATCTGATTTATCCCAAAGCATGCAGATTGGCCCGGCACCAACCGTCAGAAGGAGACTCGCAGGGAGCCTTGCATGATTCGTGGTGCTCTTGCGGCACTCACTTGTTCGAACGTGGTCTTTGCTTTCAACATGACTCCTCCTGAACGAAACAGGAGCCAGCATATGAATCCGAGATTTCCCTGTCAACGTATTACTTTCAATACTGCATAAATATGCCATTCGCGGCCAAGCAGTGCCTGCTTCTTCTCCAAACAAGGACTGCATGTTTATGCTAAATTGATTAATTTTCTTGTCGGAGCTACGCTTCAAAGCAGGGCCCTAATAGGCGTCAAAGATTGCCCTTGGCAAATAGATTTGAACGAGGTTCTCTCGATCGCAGTAGTTTCAAGGCTCTACTTTACCTGCGTTGTCGTTGAGTACTCAAGCATAGGGATAAGCCTCGGCTGCAATCTCCGCGCATGGGAAAGACACAGTGAAGTTCGTACCTTTCCCCACTTCGCTGGTCAGTGTGATTGAGCCACCATACGCCTCTGTCAAGCTCTTGGCGATGGACAAACCAAGCCCCGAACCGCCATCGCCTGATGTTCGCACTACATCCACACGATAAAAGCGTTCGAAGACCTTGCTCTGAAGCTCGGCTGGAATGCCGATGCCATCGTCAACAACACTGAAGCCTCCCATGAGGCCATTTCTCCACATCTGAATTTGAACGGATCCGCCTGCGGGTGTATATCGAACCGCGTTGTCGACCAGGATCATCATGACCCGCTCGACCACACTCTGGTTGCCTTTCAAGACCAAGAGGTCGTCCTCGAAGTTCGTCCTCACCTGGATATTCTTCCGATGAGCAAGCGATACGATCCTGGGCTCCAGTGCACGTAGCGACTCTCCGAGCTCAAATAGTTCGCTCGGAGGCAGGTTGTCATTTGCGGATGATCTTGCAAGAGTCAATAAATCTTCGATGACCCGCGTCATATAATCCGCCTCCAAAATGATATGGTTCAGCGTCCTACGAGCTGTGTCAGGCTGGCTGTCACCCATCAGCAAAACCTCGGCGGAGGCCTTAACGACCGCGGTCGGGGTCCTCAGTTCGTGGGATGCATCCGCAGTAAATTGCTTGATCCTCTCGTAGGAGCCTGCAATCCGGTCCAGCATCCCGTTGATCGTCTCAGAAAGACGATCCAACTCGTCCCCCGTCCCCGTAATCGTCAGCCGTCGTTCAAGATTGTTCGCATCAATCGAATTTGTCGCGCGGGTAATCTCTTGGATCGGCAATAATGCTCGTCCGCCCATCCAATATCCTGTGCCTGCCGCGAAAAGCCCCGCCAGCGGCGTGATGAGTACAAGCAGCCAGGCGAAACCTGTGAGCAACTCATGGTATTCCGTCTGGTCCACAGCAACTTGCAGCACAAACAGGTATGGCCCAACATGCACGTGACGGCTCATCGTCCTGTATGAGCGAGAGCCGACTTTGAGGTTCCCTGCTGTCGCCCCCTCAGACAGTTGCACACGCGGAATCATTGCCATCTGATCTGGCTGATAAATGAGGGTTCCCGTCTGATCGATAGCCCGAAACATCCGGTTCCGAGGAAGAAGCGCAGCGTGTTCCCGCAGCTCTTCTCCCAGGTTGTCCATCTGCTTGATGTCAAGCTTGTGACGCAAGAAGGCTTCAATCCCGTTGATGCCGGCATTCAGTTCCTGGTCGGCGACCCGCCGCACGCCCTGGACGGCCGCCAGGTAAATTCCGCAACTCAGCAATGCAATGGTGATTGCCACAACCGCGGCATACCAGACAGTCAAACGGGTACGGATCGAGAGGGACTTCATAACTTATCCGAAGCCAAACGGTAACCGAAACCACGTACCGTGTGGATCAATTTCACCTCAAAGCCATCGTCAATCTTCGAGCGTAGCTGCTTCATAAATGCATCCAAAGTGTTGTTTTCGACAGTCCTCTCATAACCCCAGACCGCGTTGATAATGGAATCGCGACGCAGGACCGAATTAGGACGACGCATCATGTATTCCAGTAGCAGATATTCAGTACGCGTAAGCTGTATTGACGTTCCAGACCGGCTCGCATGGTGTGTGACCGGATCAAGCTTCAGGTCTTCGATCTGGTAGTGCACGGAAGGCATCCGGGTCTGCCGCCGAGCCAGGGCTCGTAGACGCGCAAACAGCTCTTCGAATGCAAACGGCTTCGTCATATAGTCGTCGACACCACAATCAAGCCCATCGACGACATCGGTTATCGTGTCCCGGGCAGTCAACATCAGAACCGGGGTGCCGATATTGCGGGCGCGTAGACCGCGAGCGACCTCGAGCCCATTCAAGCCCGGCAGCATGATATCCAGGATAATCAGCTCGAACTCATGTTCAGAAGCAATCTCCAGCCCCTCGCTTCCAGAAGTTGCCAGGACCGGAAGATACGACTTCTTCTCGAGCGCATCCTTCAGAAGCGGCCCCATCCTTGGATCATCTTCGACAACAAGAATCCTCATGCACCCAGCCTATCGCCTAAAACGTGAGCTGCGCTCCGAACTGAACTCTGCGTGCGGGCATCGCCGCCGTCGGACGAGCAAAGAAAGCAGATCGGATATTCCCTACATACGTGGTGTAGGAAGTCGTGTTGCTGACATTGAAGACATCGATCGACAGGCCGACCTTCGCCTTTACGTCTCCATTTTTCAGTCCCAGTTCGTTCTCTTTACCCCAATGAAGATCAAGCGCCGCGGTCCGGCCTCCCTGCAGCGTATTTCGCGATACACCATCGGGCCGTGCATTTAGAAGACCGGTATTATAGCGATCAAGACCGGCGGTCTTTGTGTAAGGCAGACCGGAATACAGTTTCACGGCGACGCCCAGGTTCACCCAGTGATCTCCATTGAATGCGCCAAGCATGTTGAAGCGATGTCGCTGGTCAAGATCGGAACGGCCATACTCTCCAGCCAGCGAATATTGGTTTGCCGGAAACCAAGTCACGCCGCCAGTATCGTTGTTCGTGTGGCTGTAGGTGTACTGCGTCATTCCCGAAAACCAGCGGCCGGCTTTTCCCTGAAGGGTGAAGTCGAATGTATTTCCAATCTGTTTTCCGCGTGACTCCATCTGTCGCACAATCCCAAAATCCCCGTCGGGAACAACCGTGTAAGCCGGCGGCAAGGGCGCGTTTACATTTCTCGACCGCAGAAGCGATATTCCCCTCATCCCGCGGTAGGTAACCGCAAGGGTCAGTCCCTTCACCAGCTCACGTTCCGCCGTAAGGCTGTAGTTGATGTTGTACGGGACTCGTCCAGCAGGCTCCAGTGTCACAAGATTGGTCGGGAAGGAGTTAATGTCCATACCCGGAGGATACGGATTTGGATAGCCAGGATTCAGAAGAGTAACCGCTCGAATCGTATGCCCGTTGTATCGATTCAGATCGGCTTCCGGCGGAGCGCCGCTTCGATCGAAGAAAAGCCCGGCTCCCCCTCGCAGTACGGTCTTCTGGTCTTTGAAGCGGTATGCTATGGACCCGCGTGGACCAAAATCATTCCATGCCTTGAAGTAGGTTTGCCAGTCATAGCGGATACCGAACGATACCTGTAAGTTTTTTCTCAACTGGACCTGGTCTTGCACAAATGCGCCCAGTTCGTTCATCCAGAAGATCGCGCGTCCGGGGCCAGCCTGCTGCGTGAAGGAATATGGCTTTGCCGACTGGTAATCACTGAGACTCGCAAAGTTGTACGTACCCCACCGATTCGAATTGTCGTCCCATGCACGGCGACTCAGATTGGGAATATTCACGCCAAATGTGACGTAGTGATGTCTGTGGGTCCAACTCACAGTGTCGTTGATCTTCAGATTGTTCTCATTCTGCAGCATGTCGGCCTGGGCGCCTCCGCCAACGAAATTCCCATCGACAACAATCCTGGGAGCGTTCGTCGTACTGCGGATGGGACCATAGTCTTGCTCATAGAACAATTGGATCTGGTTCAGAAGGTTCGGCGTCACGATGATGCGCTGTGTGAAGATCACATCATCCTCGCGGACTCTCTGATTCGTTCCCGCCTCAGCCAGAACAAGCCCGCCCACACTTTGGTTCCTTGTCACGACATCACTGACGTTGTATTGAAGCGAGACGCGGTTCGCCGGCGAGAAGTCGTGCGAAATACGTGCCGCAAACTCTGTATTGTGCAATGGCGTTGCAACATTGGCGTTGGTGACACCCGAAGGGGTGATGGCATGCACGATGGATTGGAGATTGTCTTCCTGCCGCGTTCCGGAGATGAGGAAGGTTGTGTGGTGGTCCATCGCCGCAGGCCCCGTGATGGAACCCTCGTAAATCCGCTTCTGTTCGAACGGTTTCGTTACCGCGAAATAGTTTTTCGCATCCGTCACAGAGTCTCGTATGGTGAAGTTAAAGCTGCCGTGAACATGCGGAGTTCCTGGCTTGGTAATGATGTCGATGCGGCCGCGTCCGGGCTGTCTCGTTTCCGCGCTATACGGATCTCGATTGATCCTCACCTCCGCGATCGCGGAAGCCGAAACACCGATTCCCTTCCTCTCGACCCCGTCCACAACAATGGTTACTCCCCCGGTGCCAATACCTGTTTGGTCAAGAAAGGGGCTAAGCGCCGCGATGTAGTTTTGGTCAAACACCGGCACGGATTGCAACAGACTCGCGTCCGCCTTGATCTGGTCTCGATTATTCGAGTCATCCAACGAGACGGCATCGGGTTCGCTAGCGACGACAACCTCTTGTGCGACCGAGCTCACCTTGAGCTGAATAGAGAGACTGACCGCATTCGTGCCCGCCGCGATATTTCTTTCGTACGCTTCGAAACCGTGGGCTGCTTCCACTCTCAACCGGTAGGCACCCGGCGCCACGTGTAAAAACCGGAAGCTTCCATTGTTGTCCGACGTCGTAGTTAGCTTCCGGCCATTGGCGGAAATTGCAACCTGAACATCTGGGACATTCGCGCCATCTGGATCTGAGATATGTCCTGACACCGTCACCTGTGAGTACAAGGCTGACGACAGGAAGAGCAGAACAAGAGTGCGAAGAAGAATTCTAAAGTTCATCGAATAAAAGCGTATGCCGGGTAGCCTGAATTTTCCCTGAAGCACAGCGTGGAATCGACATAGCCGCTTCCGCATCCATGGGCGTTTTCCGCAAAGAAAACGCCGCTGCGCGCCCTTCCGGAATACCCGGCAACAGGGAAAATACTCTAGGGGTGGACAGGCGGCGCTGATGGTGGGTGCTTGGGAAACGATTTTGCTAAGTAAGCAGCGATCTGGTCGAATTCTATATCGCTAGCGACAGCGCCGCGACCGGCCATAACTTGAACCAGATCGCCCCACTCTTGGAGATCGAGGTGTTGCGCAGCCACCACTGAGACGGAATGACAGCCGGAGCACACGCGAAGAGTCGTCTCTCGACCTGGCCCCGCCGGAAAGAGAGCGAGATCAGATGCGCTTAGTTGTTTTATAAGCTGCGATGTAGCCACGGTCGGCGCCGCCTTCACAGAGGGCGATACCTGTGGCGCCCTTGCGGAAGGCTGTGTAGGTCGAAATGCCACCGCGCCATTAGCATCAGGGAGGCTGTACACCACCAATGAATCACTGGCCAATTTAGCGCCGATCAGGCCGCCCCCGGTTGCGACAACAGCTACATATTGCTTACCATTCGCGGCGTAGGTAATCGGCGTAGCTTCTGCGGAAGCCGGCAATTTGACTGTCCATATCTCTTTTCCGTTTTTTGCATCAAATGCCCGGAAGCGAGAGTCATCGGTAGCACCAATGAAGACCAATCCGCTGCCCGTGATGATAGCTCCGCCGAGACCCGGCCTACCAGTATTCCGCTTCCCCTCGGGCAAACTATCGGTAACTCCCAGTGTCGAGCGCCATGCTATCTTTCCGGTATTGACGTCGACAGCCACCAACTCTCCCCAAGGCGTGGGACCACAGGGTAAGTGATTGCTGGGATTCCAGAAGCGCGCCACGCCCGCGAGCGGCCCCGAGTTGATATAGCTCCCGTCAGCGTCGCGTATCACACGCACCGGCTGCGCAAGATTGTTCACATTGGCTATGAATAGACCGAGCTTAGGATCGAACGCTCCGCCATAATAGTTCACGCCGCCTTGTGTCCCGGGCAGAACAACGGTGTACCGATCTAATGCCGGAGGGGTATATACATCTCCGAGGAGCATATTGTTGTCATCGACATATCGTTCGCACCATGCCTGATGCTCAGGGGTGTCCTTGTAGAGGTTCGATCGGCTTAGGGTCGTTTGCGAAAGCGGTTCGGGAAGCACGGGGAAGGGTTGTGTTGGAGAAGTCTTTTCTCCAGGGACATTACTTGCAGGAACGGGTCGCTCCACAACACCGTAGATCGGCTTGCCCGTAACGCGATCGAGAATAAACATCAATCCGTTTTTGTTAACAGTGGCTACCGCGGGGATGATTTTGCCGGCGCGCTTTACATCAAACAGAGTCGGTGGCGACTGGGTGTCTATATCCCAGATGTCGTGGTGAACCACTTGAAAATACCACAGCAGCTTGCCAGTATTTGCATTGACGGCGACGAGAGAAGAACCGAATAGATTATCGCCTGGCCGATCGACACCAACGCGATCATTATTGGGCGCTCCTAGAGGCATATAGAGAATGCCTCGTGCCTCGTCGATCGTCATGTAACCCCAGACGTTGACGCCCGACCGATCCTTCCAGGAATCGCCGGCCCAGCTTTCGTGCCCCGGCTCTCCCGGCCGCGGAACGGAGTGAAACGTCCATACCAGTTTGCCCGTATGTGCATCCCAGGCACGAGTGTCGCCGGCAGGACCAACGCCCCCGAGCGCTCCTCCCGGCCCCTCCCCAGGTCCTGCGCCTGTAATGACCAGTCCCTTATAAATAACCGGGGGAGAGGGCAAAATATAGCTCTTATCCATGCCGGTCGTCATAACTTCGGGGGTCTTGAGATCAACCATCCCGTTAGTACCGAAGTCGGAGTTGATCTGTCCCGTTGCTGCGCTGATCGAATACATGTGTCCGAGACGAGTGCCGAAGATGATTGAAGGCCCTGAGGTTGCATCGCCGGGCCAATAGGCGCAGCCACGCATCGAAGCATTGTCACCATCGGGAATATCAAACACCCACTTCTCCGCACCCGTTGCCGAATCCAAAGCAACGATTCGGCTGTAGGGAGTGACTACATACATCGTCGTACCGATCACAAGGGGTTGATCTTCCGACTGATGGAAGCCCGATGTGGCTGGTGAAGCTGTCGAGGAAGGCTGCGTCGCGCCGGTACTTGCTGCCGGCTTCATGCGATAAACCCATGCAACCGCCAATTTGTTCACATTCTCCGGGGTGATCTGTGTCAGCGGGGAATAACGTGTCCCCGTTGCATCACGACCGACCATTGGCCAATCACCCGGGGCCGTCAGGGATGCAGGTTTAGCTTCGGGGGAGTTCTGACCACCTTCACTGGCGGCAAATTGTGACACAAATAAGAATGTGGACAGAAGGCTGAGTGACCCGCCCCTACTCAATCCTGATTTGAATTGCATTTTTCCTGCCGCCCTTCCTGGAGCAAAAACTCTACCTGTGTCCTAAATACTGACCTTGCCCCCTGTTTCGTCTCACGTCCTCATGCCCTATCGTTAAGATCATTTCGCGGTCCACCCACCATCGATAAGAATGTCCGTCCCTGTAATAAAGCCGGCATGTTCCGAGCACAGATAGCAGGCCAGCGCACCGATCTCCTCCACCTTGCCCCAGCGTCCGACTGGAAGGCTGGCCAAGAACTGCGCATTCGCCTCGGGGTTGTTCATCACCTGCAGATTCATATCGGTGCCGAAGGGCCCAGGGCTGATGCCGTTGACGGTGATGCCCTCTGACGCGAGCTCGTGTGAAAGTGCGCGTGTCAACCCAAGAAGCGCCGTCTTCGCTGACGAGTAGGCCGTGCGCCCCGGTAGCGAAACATGACTCATGATGGACGTCATGTTCAGAATGCGCCCGAAGCCTGTGCCCTGCATACCTGGTACAAACGCGCGGCACAGCAGAAACGTGGAGATCAGACTCGAGTCAAGCACGCTGCGAAATTCCTCCAGGGTGAACTCGATCAGCGGCTTACGGATGTTGGTTCCGGCATTGTTGATTAGGATCTGGGGAGCACCAAAGCGCTGCTGAACCTGCTCCTGCAGCCGGGTCACATCACTCTCGCACGTCACGTCGGCGGTGAACCACTCCGCAGTGCCGCCTTTCGCCTCAATGGCGGACTTGACGGACCTGAGCCGCTCAACATCGCGCGCCACCAGCGCAATCGTCGCACCTGCTTCCGCCAGGGCCAGCGACATCGCCTCTCCAAGGCCACGACTTGCGCCGGTGATAACTGCCGTCCTGCCAGATAAATCGATGACCATCGTCTCACCTGTTTTTCGAGGATCCGGAACAAGTACATTGGACCGGCTGGAGATTTCTGCAACTGTATACAGAGTTCAGTTGTTTTGAGTCAACTTACAAAGAATTCGTTTCTGCCTGAGCGTCCAACATTTGTACTGAGCTTCCCTGCCCCGGAGCAGACAACCTACCCTCCGGATCGAGCACGAGCCAACAGCTTGCGGAGACGCACGCCGCCCCTACCATCGTGTAGATCAGAGAATTCCAATTGCCGCCGCTACGCTGCAGCAGAAAACCTGCAAATACCGGCGCGACAAAGCCCGCAAGATTACCCAGCATGTTCATCGTTGCGGCCACTGTAGCGGTGTATGGACCACCGATCTCCACGCACGCATTCCAGGAGATCGGCATGGTGATATCGCTGAAGAAGCTTGCAAAGCCGAGACAGATCATCGCCGGCAATACGTCGGTGAGGCGCGTAAACAGAAACAGCAGCACTGCCGTAAACAAAAAGCCGCATAAGGCGACGATGCGGCGTGGTACGCGCAGCGGCAACATTCCACTCAGCAGCGATCCCACTCCTCCGAAAAGCAGCGGAATCACGGATAGCGTGGCCGCGCGCGCGACGGTTTGTCCCCGCGCTTCGCGCAGGTATGTAGGTAGCCAGGTGATGTAGAAATACCAAACGAACGAGAAACAGAAGTATTGCAGCGTCAGCAGCAGCACGCGGGTCGTGAACAGCACCTTTAGCCAATTGTGCTCCGCACCATGGGTGGTCAGCGCACGCTGCTGCAAAATCAGATCGGCCTCCGCAACATTTACGCTGCCGTGCCGTAGCGGATCATCGCGAAACCATGAGGAAAACACGACACACCAAAGCACGCCCATAAGTGCGAAGAGTACGAATGCCCAGCGCCACCCCACCACAGTGATCAACGCCAGCGCCAATGGCGGCGTGACAGCGCCGCCCCATCGAGTGAAAGCCCACATCATGGACTGAGCCCTGATACGCTCGTGCCGCGGCAACCAGACACTCAACATGCGCGTCAGGTTTGGGAAGCAGCCAGCCTCCCCGGCACCAAAAAGAAAACGAATCACCCACATGCTGGCCACGTTCCATGCGGCACCGGTTAATGCGGTGAAGGCCGACCACGCGAATACGATCTGCAGGAGAATGCGGCGGACACCGATGCGATCACCGAGCAGCCCCATCGGGAGTTCGAATAGCGCATACGACAAACCGAAGGCGCCGAAGATAAGGCCCATCTGTGCCTTGTTCAAATGAAGTTCCTGAGCGATTGGAACAGCCGCCTGCGAGATAGCCACTCGCTGCACATAAGAGAGCACAGCCAGCGAAATTGCCAGGGCAACCACACCGTAGCGAGCGCGAGTCGGTTTCATGGATAACTTCAATCTCGTTTCCGCAGCATCCTGCACGCGCCCTTTCAGACGTGCCCTTCATTGTCAGTGGTTCTGCACGGATTGACCAGAAACTCCTGCCGGCGCTCCTGGCGTGCGATTCCCTTGCGGCGGGGCCTTGTAATCTACCAGCTCGTTCACCGGATGTTTGCCCGCCCACGCGATACCACGCAACAGCATTGCCTGAATCTGTGGGTTAGAAAAACTCTCGTACTTGTGCCCCTGCATCCAGACAAACGCGCGTGCCGGCTGGCCGCCTGGAAGTGTGTGTTCGTAGGTCCAGATTTGGGGAACCACCTCTCCTTTATGTGTGCCGGCGGTCGGCGTTGCCGCCATCACGGTGGTCGCCAGCACATGAATCCTGGGATTCTGCGCCCATGTCATGCTGAAGAATGCTTCATCATCCGGCAGAGTCACATCCGCCATCCCCTGCATGATCGGATCGGACTTGTCGACAATGGTGTACGGGATTGGAGCATCCCAGGTGTAGTTCACCTCACCATGCTTTTTCGCTCCACCGAAGATTGTGGCAAAGTAGGCCGGATCCGGTCCGCAGATCGTATCGTGGATACTTACCACGCCGCCGCCGTGCTTCAGGTAAGCTTCGAGCGTCGTTTTCTGCTTGTCCGTCAAGTAACCAGAGTCACCCTTGTAGAAGACGATCACATCTATGTGCGCAAGTTCATCATCCGTGGGGAAATGATACGAACCGTCCACAACAGCGCCATGCTCGGTCAGCACCTTGCTCCAGTCCGCAAGAAACTGCGGATAGTCATGCAAGCCCGGCGCATGCGTCTTCAATCCTGCCCGGATATAGATATGCATGCCATTTACATTCTGCCCAGGAATCGAAGGAGCCGGCGGATAGCTCTGCGCACGCAAAGATGGAGCGCACACTGCCAAAGCAAGACACAGCTCGAGCAATCGGCGGGACATAATTCTCCTTATGCAATATTGGATCAATGCCGCCGCAATCCAACTCTTCAGTAGTGTTCCACTTGAGCCCATACGAACTGTTTTCTACAACTGCAACGCATCAGGCAAATGAGCTTTTGCATTCCTCAGGGCATTGCCGCAACACTGTATACAGTCGAATTTTGAGCTGTCAATCCTCCTGGTGAGTAATTTGGCACTCCCATCACACCGCACCTAGCTTCCTGCTTGTCACCGGCAAAGAGCCCAAACTAAAACGTTCGGCTTTCGATGGGCATGTCGCAAAGAGGTGTTTGCTATTTGGGCTTCCGGCAGTGAGTGGACCGCAAAGCCGGCGGCAAGCAGATTTCAGCCCTTAACGGTTTCGCTTTTGGCGAAGTAGATGCCACATCTGGCTCCAACCGTGATCATCCTTAGCACTTTTTTGTGCGGCTTTCGCTTTTTTGCTCCGGAACTCCTGCTAGACTAAAAGCAGTCGTTGGAATCGATCTGGTATGCTTGCTTGTTCTGGCTTGTCGCTTTACTCGCAGAAAAACCCCAAATTGCGTTCAGCGGTAAATCGAGTCATAAAGGAACAACATCATGGAACAAGGAACAGTTAAGTGGTTCAACGACGCAAAAGGCTTTGGATTTCTGAGCCGCGATAACGGCGAAGATGTTTTCGTCCATCACAGTGCCATCCAGAGCAACGGCTTCCGCTCACTGCAGGAAGGCCAACGGGTTCAGTTCAATGTCACTAAAGGGCCCAAGGGCTGGCAGGCTGAAAACGTTCAGGTCGCCTAACTCGGACCTTTAATCTAGAAGGGGGCAGCCGAAGGCTGCTCCCTTTTTCTTTTGGAGTTGCCTGTTGGAGACTGAAATCCGATTTGACCCGCCAGAGTGTATTCGGGCAGATCTCGTCCCCATATCTTCTATTCAATAAGGTTTGTCAGAGCGTTGAGATTTGAGTGGCAGATCGTACGGGCGAAATCCCAGGAAGCTTGATCCTGCATCTTTTTCATGGGCATATCCAGTAAGCCTGAACTACATATAGCCGTGACTGTCCCACACTTCTCACAAGTCGCATCAGCAGATCGCCAATGAAATACCGGCGCCGTACCTGGAACAGACGAAGCCATCTCCTCACCCATTGCGATCGCTGTAAAGCCTCCGCAACTACGGCACTGCCAGCCACTGAAATAGTGCATATCCCCTCCGTGGGCCGGGGAAGCGCCCTTTTAGCGATGGGTCATTTTGCAAGCAGGCCAATCCCCAATGTGGCAAGTATAGGCTTTCAGAGAAGATCCGCTGCAGTGAAGTTATCGAGCTGATCTTAACTCGTATTTCTAGACTGCGGAAGTATCGCCATAGCTGGTCAGCAGTTATGCCTTGACACTCCGATCGCATTGACTTCTGCGTAGCAACAAGAAAATCCATCCTGAAAGGCCCTCTCGTGCCCCCGTCGTTTAATAGACTATTTCGGCACGAACTCCTGTGGAGGCGTATGGTTGAACCAGTCACCATCGAGCTTCTCTCGCCTTCAGCAATCCTTTTGCTTCGCTCCAGACGAGCACCCTTCAAGTAAGCAACCGGATCCCGACTGGAGTACCAGTATGAGCCCCAAGAAAACAGGCGTTAAGAGCCACCTCGCTCGCAAGATTCACAAGAACATCATTCCATTCGGCTCGAAGGTGGCGCCTGAAGCGACAGTGGCAAGAAAGCCGGGCGACTCAATAGTTATTGAACCTTCCTCATCCATCACGGTCTTCCACGACCCGGTTAAGGATAAAAAGCGACTCGGATGAGGGAAGATATGCGGTCTCACCTACTTCCGCAACTGCTCAGTGAAAACCAGTGCCCGCTTTGTACCTCGATTCATTTCGAGGAAGCCGAGGCTGGTTCAATGGATCGCTTTATGCGTTTCTTCAGGCTGTTCCCGGTACGCTGCGTGAACTGCTATCGACGCTATTATCGGTTCTCTGGCAGCCGGCATCTGTCTTCACAGGCGCAATGATGGACGGCGAGCAGAGCTGCTCGAAGAGTCCCTGCACACAAGTACGGCACGATGAGCTCACCGCGCCGCTTGTGAATAAGGTGCGCGAGATCAAAACTCTCCTAAAAGTGGACTGCGATCATCCTCTCTGCAAAGAATTACTCTCTGCCAGCCTTCGCATTGGAAAATCTGATTGCCCAACGCTACAACACTCGTGTAGCAATGTCAGCGACTTGAACTGTCGATCGGACTCGTCGTTAAGATGGCCCCGTTCTCGATCTTGAGATCGATCCTGGCCGTCATGACGAGCAGGTCTTCGCCACGCTCCAGTCGATCCAGATTGGGTGAGCAGGTAGCAAACATTCGCCAGATGGAGCATCCGTCACGCTGGTTCCCTGTCGACCACCCACGAAAGTCGAGGCATTCGAACGATGGCTGTACATCTAATCAACCCCAGCGATAATTCTTTTGGAACAGCGGTTATTACACCACGCTGGCTTTTTGTTCTAGCTGCCGCGACACCGGCTTCTATGGGTGATCCCAACCTCGTCGATGAATCGTTGGAGGCGCTCGATCCAGACATTCTTCATCCGGGGGATATTGTCGGGATCAGTGTGCACACGGGCAACGCGTTGCGAGGTTACGAAGTCGGAAGGATCGCACATGAACATGGCGCCAAGGTCGTCTACGGTGGTATTCATGCGACATTGTTTCCCGAAGAACCCTTTGAACATGGTTGTGCTGATGTTGTCGTGAAAGGCGATGGCGATGTTGCCTGGGGAAAAGTACTGCTGGATCTCGAGGCAGGGTGCGCCGGGCGCCTCTACGAAGGCGGGAGGCTTGAAGCGGATCAGTTCCTGCCGGCTCGGTGGGACCTGATGCAGACCGACAAGTATATGTGGGCTTCCGTGCAAACAATCCGCGGATGCCCCAAGCACTGCTCGTTCTGTTCCGTATGGCGAACGGACGGCCAGAAGCCACGACAGAGAACCTTTGAGAGCGTGATCGACGAGATCGTCGACCTCAGGCGCAGAGGGTTCCGATTCATCGCATTAGCGGACGACAATTTTTATCCCGTCACCTTGACAGACCTGCGACTGGCCCGGGAGCAGAACAACCTCGAACGCTTAGCGTCGTTGCTCCAGACGCGCAATGAACGGTTCGCCCTGATGGCGGAGCTCGCAAAGCTGCCGAAAGATATGGTGTTCTTCACACAGATCACCATGGAATCGGCCGAGGACCCTGAGTATCTGGATGCAATGCGCAAAGCAAATATCAAAGGCGCTCTGGTAGGAGTAGAGGCGGTTACACCAGAAGGATTGAAGGCCGTCTACAAAGACTTCAACTACTCCGGCGACCGTCTAGTGCAACAGTTGCAGGAGTTTCGAAAGCACGGACTACACGTCCTCGGATCATTCATCTTCGGCCTGCCGACGGACAGGCCCGGCACCTTCGGAGCTACCGTGGAACTGGCTTTGAAAGCAGATGTGACCTTCGCACAGTTTGTCATGATGACTCCATTTCCGGGAACCATCGATTTTGGACGCTGGGAAAAGGAGCAGTCTGTCGAACCACAAATGGTGGAAGGGACACCCATTACAAGATACTGGCTCATTCCGACAACAATCCGCCCCAAGATGTTTACGCCACATCCGTCCATGACTTCCGATGAAATTCGAGATCGGACGCAGGGAGTATGGGATAGATTCTATGAGTTCGGAGCAATCTGGAAGCGATCCGCCTGTACGCCAACCCTTCGTGCGCGCCTTGCGTTCGTACTGCTATCCAAGCTTTATCGGCAGATGTACGCCGGGACCGGGATCTCGACAGATAGTGCCCGGCGCAAAAAGGCGAAGACATCCGCACGATGGATTGCTCGACAAACGCGCCGCATCTTCCAGGCGAAGCCAATGCCTGAATTGCAATTTCCTTTATGGGAACCACGCTCAAAGGGAGCTCTCAATCTAACTCAACTCACGACGCACCCACCGGCCCCTCCCGAAGGTGGGTGGGGCCACACGACCAAGGCTCCCTGGCTCGTTCGCTGAATGGTATGTCGAAGACGAAATCCGCTGTTCGTGTCGGACGATGCAGCAGACGTTAGCGACGTCGTTTTGTGTCGCAACAACTAGCTACTCCCAGACTATTGACTCCGCCGGTCTGGACGAATATCCCCTCGCCGCAATCTTCAAGAGTTTTGCAGTTGCAGTTCCGAACCATATCCTCAAGAACACTTTGCGTGAAACGAAGACCCTCGATCTTCTCTCTCAACTCGGCAAGTTTGCGTTGCGAGAGGGCTACCCATCGAGCCGAAACCGGAACCTCCTTGTTGAAACCCGTGAAGAGTTCCTGGATTTCGGTGAGGCTGAATCCCGCCTCTTGTGCGCGCCGGATCAGAGTCAATCGATAGACCGCCGTCTTGTCGTAGCGTCTCTGACCGGATACACGGTCTGCTGGCTCCAGTACTCCAACCTGCTCGTAGTAGCGAATGGCAGAAGGACGCAGCCCGACCTCTTTTGCAATCTCCGAAATAGTCAAATTCGGCATGTACTTATGCTACTCGCTTGACTTCAAGTTAACTTGAAGTTTTACGGTTTGAAGAGTGAGCACGGCTTGCTCACAGATCGGAGAAACATGACGATTCCACACATAAAGGTCGCAATCCTGTTGATTTCTGCCATGCTCGTGAGTCAAGGACCACCCATGACCGCTCAATCGTCGGAGAAATCTAAACCTGTCTTTGCATGCAATATGAATGCGATGACGAAAGAACAGCGGAAACGCCAGTCTCAGTTTCTGACGCCTGCACTCCACTCGCAGCGTCTCGCGGCTAAGGAAATTGAGGACGGGTACGAATTCATGTTTCCGTCGGATGCACATACACTGCAACTCGTGGCCGAATGGATCGGCAATGAACGTCTCTGTTGCCCCTTCTTTACCTTCGACGTCCACCTTCTTAACGGCTCCGAGCCGATGACTCTTCACATCGCCGGACCTGAAGGTGTGAAGGAATTTATTCGCGCTGAAATTCCTGCGCTGGTCGGTTAAGGCAGGCTGCGAATGAAAAAGACATCTCTGTTTGTCGCATTGTTTTCATTTGCGGCAGCGTACCCTCTTACCGCTGCGGCTCAAACCGCAGCGGTCAAAAAGGCTCCCATATTTTCCCTAAAGGATCAAAACTCACAGAGTTTGGAGCTCGTAAAGTATCGAGGCAAAGTTGTACTCCTCAACTTTTGGGCTACATGGTGTGCTCCGTGCCGAGTAGAAATGCCTTGGTTCGAAGAGTTCTCCAATCGCTATCGGGATCGAGGGTTAATCGTAGTCGGTCTTTCCATGGATGAGGACGGTTGGACCGCCGTGCGGCCGGCGCTGGGACGATTAAAAATTACCTATCCGATATCGCTGGGGAAGCGTGCGCTTGCCAGGTCATATGGCGTCAACGAATCGCTGCCCTCGACCTTTCTCATCGATCGTAATGGGATCATTCGATCTTCTGTCACTGGCTTTGGGAAGAAGAAGGACTTTGAACAAATGATCGAGCAGCAACTCTCTTCGAAGTAAAGGGCCTGGGCCTTGGGTTAATTTTCTCTGGTTCTTGATTGCATCACTATTCGAAATCGATAGTGAAGTCCTATAAAGTGCGCACCTGATTTCAGAATCGATCGATCACAACGATCCCGGCCGTGCCATAGGTCCCCATCTGTTCGAAGGTCGCCGTTATCTGGTCTAGACCAATCCGTTGGCGGACTACCTTGCCTGGCTGCAGTATTCCGGCGACGCACATCGAAAGCATCGCGCCGTACCGTTGCCCCTGCATTCCGAAGGTCCCGTAGAGTCGCAACTCCTTGAGCAGGATCTCATCGATCGGTAGCGGAACATATCCAGCCTCTCTCGTTGTCGTATGTCCGAGTTGAACGTGCCGCCCCAGCTTCCTGAGGGAGCGCACGGCCTGCTGGCAGGTGGCTTGAATGCCAAGCGCATCCACGGACACCTGGGCTCCTCCGGAGGTAATCTCCCGGATTGCTTCTACCGGATCATCTTTCCGACTGTCGACGGTGTACGTCGCACCGAGTTCGGTCGCCGCTTGCAAGTTATTATCGGAAATGTCGACCGCAATGACTCTCGCCCCGGTTGCTGCGGCAATCTGGACCGCGGAGAGCCCCATGCCTCCTCCCGCACCGTACACGGCCACCCACTCCCCGCCGCGCACATTGGCCTGATCGACCAGGCCATGGAACGCTGCCATGTATCGGCAGGCAAGGCTTGCCGTATCCACAAAGCTTAGAGAGTCCGGCTGCCGCACCAGATTGGTATCTGCGAATCGGACCGCGACGAATTCGCCGAATGCTCCCCAATACGAGACTCCGGGCACAAGCTCATGCCCTTTGTCGCAAACATTCTGATTGCCACTTAAACACCACTCACAGACACCATCGCCAGGGTTCATGGGAAAGATGACCGGATCCCCTTTCCTCCACTTCCGTACATCTTTCCCCACTTCTTCAATGGTCCCGCTAAATTCGTGTCCGAGCACGAACGGCGGCTTGATCGCTAGGCCTCGCCAAGCCCAATCATCCGTCCACAGGTGCCAGTCTGTTCGGCAAATACCGTTAGCTCCTACCCGAATGATCGCGCCGTCAGCTGGGCATTCGGGGCCAGGTACATTCTGGATAACGAGGGGTTTGCCTAGTTCCACCACCACTGCAGCCCGCATAACTGAACTCCTATTCTTTGCCGATTGACAAAGAATAGGAGCAAACCCGTCTGCTGTCAATTATTCTTCTTAGGAAGGAGCGAATGATGGCGGGACGCCCCCGGGAGTTTGATGCGGAGAGAGCGTTACTTCAAGCTCGCGATCTGTTCTGGGAACGCGGGTTTGAGGGCGTGTCGATGTCCGATTTGGTGAAAGAGCTCGGTATCGCTTCGGCCCGAATTTACGCGGCTTTCGGTTCCAAGGAAGAGCTCTTTCGGAAAGCCATTCTTCTTTACGAGGAAGGCGATGGCGGCTTTGCCGATCGGGCTCTCAATTCTTCGCTGCCGGTCTGGGATGCCATCCACACAATGTTGATCGATGCGGTGGAGCTTTACACCCAGAAGCGCAAACGTCGCCCGTTAGGCTGCATGGTTGTCACATCAGCCACAAACTTCAGCTCTGAAAATCATGAGATCGCAAAATGGCTTCAGGAGCATCGCCGCCGTCGAACGGAGTCAATCATCATTCGTTTCGAACGAGCGGCACGCGACCACGAACTGCCCGGCGGAATCGATCCGGAGGCTCTGGGAAACCTCACCGCCGCGATGCTTCACGGCATATCGGTACAGGCCCGGGACGGTGTCGCAAAAAGCAACCTCGTGAGAGCCGTCACGGATTTCGTGACGCTTTTGAGCGGACATACCGTTCGTCGACTCCGTGACGGCGAAGTCGTCGGCTACCGCCAGGCCCCATAGAATTCGCAATCAGCGTGTCATTTGCTTATCCCGCGTCACTCCGCGCGTTGGCGCGTTCGAATGTCAGATTGACCGAGCGATCCCCAATCGGCCGTGTGCGGTGGAGAGTTCCTCGCGGGATATTGATCATACGACCGGGAGGCAGTGTCACAGTTCTATCTTCGAAGTCGATGTAGATGCCTCCTTCGAGTGCCAGAAAGCATTCATCTGAGTCGGGATGACTATGCCAATGGTAAGCCTCCGTCATCGTGCTGATGCGCACTTCATGGTCGTTCACCGTAGCGATGGGATGGTTGTCATACCGATCCACTCCGGCTGACTCGACGGAAAGATTGATGACTTCAAATGCGCGATCTTCCATCGAAAACTCCTTTCCGAACCGTTCTTCTATCAAAAGCTCAAAGGAGAAGGCAACGACCGCGTCCTCTCCGATAATTACGTCTCGTGGGTAGCTTACCGTGACCGGGTTGCGGGACGAAGCTCTTTGCGAAACGCACCCGGCGTCAGTCCCGTCACTCTCGCAAAAAGCCTACCGAATGAAGCAGAATCCTGGTAACCGACGCGGAAGCATATCTCAGAGACGCTCAGCTTTGTCGACTCCAGCAAGACGCGTGCAGCTTCTAACCGCTGCTCTTGAATCCACTTTCCAGGGGTGAGCTGCAGTTCGTCCAGGAACCGCCGCGAAAGCGTTCTAGGGGAGGTATTTAGTTTGGCCGCAAGGAATGCCAGATCAAGCTCGGCGAGGTTTCGCTGTGCCAGCTGGCGCAAATGCTTTTTAAAGGACGTAGACTCTTCCAGCCCCGGAACCTCATATGGATCCTGGGACTCACGCGCCGGCGGAAGGACCATCAATTTCCTGACCTGTCGTTCCTCTGTCGCGAAGCCGAGATCGATCACGAGTTTGCTAATGAGCTCTAACCCCGCAAACGCAGCCCCGGTCGTATAGAGGGATCCATCCCGAACGACGATGCGGGCAGGATCCCATTTGACCCGGGGAAATGTCTTCTTCACTTCTTTCCCAAGCCACCACGAAATCGTTGCACTTCTCCCATTCAAGAGTCCCAGCCTTGCGAGGATGTAGGAAGCTCCGCAGGTCGCAGCAATACGGGCTTTCTGCCGCTTCGCAAGCAATACCAACGGCTTTACACGTTCGGACTCTTCTTCCAGGGCAGAAACGGATTCCATCACGTCTAGCCCGACGCCCGTCAGCAACACCAGGACATCCATCTTGCGGGAAGGGCGCGACTTAACCGGATAGATGATTCCCGACTTTGAACAAGCGTGATCGTTGCTCGAAACGAACTCGAACGAAAATGCCTTGTCGCCACGCACCCCGTTGATCGCTAAAAGCGTTTCCACAAACGCGGAAGCGATCGCAGAATAGAAAGCCTCCGGAAGATACAGGACAATGTGCACATGGCAAGTTTTGCATAAACAACGTCGATATTGCCACTATCTGTAGAGACGCCTGCGCCCTAAGCTCATCAAAGGTGACGATGCATTGAGGTTGCCAAATACATTGGGGGTATCGCATGAAAGCTTGGGTACTGGAAGGTTTCGGTCTGAAGAACCTGAAGAAGTTGGATGTGCCGGTTCCAAAGCCGGGTGCACGGGACGTTCTAGTCCGCGTCAGCGCCGTATCACTGAATTACCGCGACAAAATGGTCGTCGAAGGGACCTACAACCCTGACCTTCCGTTTCCGATGACTCAAGTGGCGGATACAGTCGGAGACGTAGTGGAGATTGGAATCGGGGTGTCGCGATTCCGTGTCGGAGATCGCGTCATCTCGAACTATGCGACGCGGTGGATCGATGGGCCGCCAGCAGTCGATGAAGTTGTGCATACGCTGGGTAATACCATTCACGGAGGGCTGGCCGAATACCTGCTTTTGAATGAGGACGCTCTGGTTCATTCTCCTACTTATCTCACGGATGAAGAAGCTTCAACGCTTCCAGTTGGCGCTCTCACTGCATGGCATGCGCTGGTGAAGAACGGAGGGCTGACGGCCAGCCAGACTATTCTCGTACAAGGCACTGGCGGCGTTTCCATCTTTGGCTTGCAGCTGGCGGCGGCGGCCGGTGCACGAGTAATTGTCACCTCAAGCAGTGACGAAAAGCTTGAAAGGGCGAAACAACTCGGAGCGAAGGACCTCATCAACTATGTTCGAACTCCCGAATGGCACAAAGAAGCGCTGAAGGTTACCGAACAACAGGGAGTCGACCAGATTCTGGAGGTCGCGGCGGGCAGAAGCCTGGGACAATCGATCGAGACAATCAGGCCCGGAGGAAAGATTGCTGTGATCGGGATACTTGATGGCTTCACCTCAGAAATTCCAATCTTTCCGATGTTGCAGAGACAGGTCACCATCCGCGGAATGGTAACGGGATCGAGAAAGATGTTCGAAGAAATGAATGAGGAACTGGAGAAGAGCCAGATTCGACCGGTCATCGACACCGTCTACTCCTTCCCTGATGCGCTCGAAGCCTACGATCATCTTTATCGCGGCGCATTCGGCAAGATTGTCATCCGCGTCCGGCCGTAACGGGCGATGGAGAGGTTCACGCCTCATTGCTGGAGGCCGCTTTTGCAACTGTGATGGCCTACTGCGCTTTGAGCGAGCAGATTGATTGGTGAGAACTGATGAAGCTTTACTCGGCTTTATTTCTAGGAATGGTATTCGTACGCGGTCTTGCAGTTGAACATCAGGGCGACAAACGCTCCCTGCCCACTCAACGGAATGCACCAAGGGAGGTCGTCGAACAGTTTATCAATATCGTTCGATCTGGGCGGGATCCGGCAAAAGCTTCCGAGTTCTTTGCTCCGCTGGTTCAGGCGCATCAGCTCACATCAGAAGGTGAAACCACGATCGTGAGAACGCCAGAGGATTATGCAGCTCATGTTCAAGAGTTTTTGCGCACCTACGGCACCTACAAACTGACGATCGCGGAACTCGTTTCAGACGGGGATAGGGTCTATGTGCGTTGGAAACAGGAAGGAAGACATCTTGCTCCGATTCATGGCTTTCAACCAACAGGCCTACCGCTGGTTGAAGTAACAAGTGCTGTCTATCGAGTGAAGAACGGAAAAATCGTTGAATACTGGATACAAACCGACAGGAAGGGCGTGGAACTCCAACTTCAGACGAACGCTACAAAAGTACGTGACGATTCAAGGATGAAACCGTGAAGACGCACCCTAGCTCAGGTTCTACGCGCGGAATGACGGCAAGGACTTACTTGTTCATAGCCTCGCTCTCCCCAGGAATGGAACGGGTTTTGTCCAACCATAATTTGCCAACCATGCGCCTTTGGGGAGGATGACAGATGCATATTAGTCATGAGACGGATGACCAGATTGAGGCTCGCCTCGGCAGGGTGCTCTCAGGAGCCGATATCGTTTGGTACGATTCCCCCTTCTCATTCTTTGAACTGCCCGGGAATGTACAGATTCAGACTGGTGAAAGCGCTGTCGCTTTCGTTCGAGATGGAGATGTATGGAGCATGCTCAAGCCATCCGGCCCTTCTTCGGAAGAGAGGTTTGGCGTTTTTTCGTTCCACTTTCCGGCCGATGTCGACAACAGCGGTTTCGTGGGTTGGCTCGCGACTCATCTAAAACGCAAGTTGGGAACCGGGGTCTTCGTGATCTGCGGCCAGAACTCCAGCCGCGGGGGGATCTTCGACTACTGGGGCATCCCTTTTCAATTGCGGACTGAAACAGAAAAGCTGATAAATGATTTGAAGCGGTGAGTATGCCGTTCTCACATGGACCATCAGGACGACTGCCCACTCCAAACATAGCGAATCTCGAGAGACAGCAGAGATGCAATATCGACCTGAATGCCTCGATTACTTTCAGTTCTCCCTCTCTTCCTTCCGGCATGGACCCTCATTGCGGGACGTGATCGTTTGTTGTCGAAGGAAGAGAGGTGCAAACGCATCACCAAGATGAACAACCGAGCCGAATCTCGCGTGAAGTCTTCTGCCGGCGATCTAGAGCATTTCTTCTAAAGATGTAGAGCGAAGGCTAGCCAGGGACTAGCCTCCGCTCTTAATGACGCCGCGTATCGGCGATTGGCCGGGTGGACACGGCCACCGGTCGCGGAGCGACGTCCTTATTGCTCCATGCTTCATGCTTCAAGACACGGGATGGTTGATCCCATCCCGTGTCGTAACTGTCTCGGAAGTTAGAAGTTGTACCGCAGGGTCAGTTCAAGCACGCGGCGTCCGAACTTCACGTTCGGAACACCGTACGCCCAGTCGGTTCCCGAAGTAGCAAGGACACCTTTTGTGAAGTTCAGGTTGAGGTTGTTGGGGCTGTTCTGGTCGAACGACTTTAGTGCATGATTGAGGAAGTTCATGCCAGTGAACTTGATCTGCACGTTCTGATGCTCACTAATCCTGAGCGTACGGGAGAGCGAGAGGTCGTTCGTGAAGTAGGCCGGTCCTCGGAGATAGGGCATATGGTACGGCCCTTGACCGCCCAGAGCGGTCAACACACCGTTCCCATCGAACTGGGGCGCGGCCGGCGCGTTGAAGCACTTGGCATTGATGTATGCCCCACCGCTAAGACCGGCAGCTGGATTGCAGACGAGGTTGGGCATCAGCGTGTAATCGGGAGTACCGAGGTAGTAGGTACTGTTGATGGTGTTGTACGTGCCCAGAGCATTTGAGCCCTGCAACCCGAGATTCATCGAGAAACTCTGCGGCAGTGGAGCGCCGCTCTGGAGGGTATCGATGCCGGAGACCATCCAGCCGTTGAGTACCGCTGCTTTGAGTTTGTTGTTCTGGAAGCGGTTGCCTAGCTCGTAGGCCCATGACACGTTGAAGGCATGCGTGCGGTCCTGACCCAGAAGGCCGTAATCATTTTGAATATTGATGGGATCCGCGGTCCCGCTGGTGCCCAGGGTTTTCGACAACGTGTAGTTGAGATTGAAGGTCAGGGCGCCTTGTTGCTTGAGCCATGAGGCCTGCAGAGCGTTGTAGTTTGCCCAGGCACCATGCCGGATCAGATTCATTGACGTGTAGTGAGTAAGTGGACGGTAGTCCTGCAACACGGTGCCGGTAATTTTGTCGATCGGAAACCGCTTGCCGTAGTCCGCGGACTCGGGGTTCGGGTCCGATTTCAGGAACGCGCCAATTGGAATCTTGTTGACGTCCGCCAGATTATTGATCAAATCCGAGCTCTGGCTGCCAGAGTAAGTAAGCTCCAGTATCGACTTCCCAATCAACTGCTGTGAAACGGTGAAGTTGTACGTGTAGGTATGCGGCTCGACGTGATCGTTGGGGTCAACTGCCGAACCGGAGGTCAGGCCGCCGAGTGTATTGGCGCACGCAACGTTTGTGCCAGCATCGACCCGAGAGAGAAATGTAGGTGTCCTCAGGCTGCACTGGGTGCCACCCTGCGCCATGCTGGTTCCTGAAGAACCACCCAGGCCGTCGCGGTAGTAATAGGTACCGAACCCTCCCCGAAAAACAGTCTTGCCATTACCACGCAGATCGAGGGCGATACCAAAACGCGGAGCGAAAAAGATCGCGTCCAGGGAACGTCCCGCCAGCGGAACAGAAGAGTCGATCGCATGCCACCGCATGCCGGGGAGCGCCGTGCCTTTGCCAAGATCGGCGTCGTACCAGGCTCGGGTCCAGGCCGAAGCTCCGTACTTACCGCTGGCGTCTTCCCATGGCAAATCGTGCGATAGGCGCAGGCCGAAGTTAATCGTGAGCCGCTTGTTTGCCTTCCATTGATCCTGACCGTAGAAGCCCCAGCCAGAACCCTTCATATCGGAGAGGGTAACAGGCAGATAAGAGAAATTGCTTGGCAGGTCTAACATGAAATCGAGGACAGGGTTGTAGGCAGAGGTAATCTGGCTTCCGCCTGGTCCGTTGAAGTCCCAGACCGGCCCATAAGCGGCGGTACCATTTGGCCCGTCCGACTGGCCGACATTTGTCCCTCTGTTTGCAGATTGCATCCAGCTGACGCCGAACTTCAGCGTGTGCGTCTTCAGTACCAGGGTGAAGTTGTCGTCGATAGAAGGCTGCCACTTTCGCTCAAAATAAGAGCCGCGGCCAGTATCCATCATCTGCGGTATCCCCATATCGTTCGTCCACCAACTATTGGCAATGCTAGGCATGATGGTGGACGTAGTGGGGGAGGTATACGGATAGTTCAACGCTTTTCTATCCACCGCCTTTGAATTCGAGAAGGTGATGGGATCGTACAGGTAGCTCAACCCCGCGATAAACTCGTTCGTCATGGTCGGGGTAAAGACCTTGACGAAGTTACCCGAGATCGTCCGCGAAGTCGCTGAAGTGGCCGGACCGCCCGGAGTGTCGATCGAATCGGCGGGAATCCACCACCGCTGCACGGGCGAGCCGTAGAGCTCGTGCTGCTGATTGAAGCTGACATACAGTTTGGTGTTGTCGCTGAGATTGTAATCCGTCTTCGCGTGGAACATGTAGCCATTGTTGGTATTGATCAACGGCTTCACCCAGTTATAGTCCGCGGCAGAGGTGGGAGTGTGATTCGGCGCGGGAATCATCTTCATCAAAGCCTGAGCCCCCGGTGCGAGATAAGCCGAAACATCGCTGTTCTTGATGCCGCCGACGTAGCCGTTCGCAGTATCGATTTCGGTGATTGGTTGGCAGCGGTACTGACCGGCAACCCAGCCGGCGATGGCGCTGCACAACGCCGCGTTGTCAGGGAGAGTGGGGTCGAAGTGGCCGGCACGTTCGCTCAGCGTGGGCACCAACGCCTTAAGCAGGCCGCCGCTCGTCTGCTCGGGAAAGCTCTGGTTGTAATACTCATAGGCAGTAAAGAACACCAGCTTCTTGTGCGTAAATGGCACCGGACCGCCGATTTGACCGCCGGGATACCAATAGCGATCATTTGGTCGCTCCTGGGTCGGCGTTTGGTGTTTGTAGATCCAGTCGTTCGAGTTCATGGAGTGATCGCGGAAATGTAAGTACGCTGCCCCATGGAAAGCGCTGGAACCCGATTTGCCAACGGCCGAAACCACGACCGGACCGGTGGTGCTGTCCGCTCCATATGCCGAAGTTGTCACCTTAACTTCGGATACCATGTCGGCATTGATCGTCTGGTTAGCATTGCAGTTGCATCCTGGATCCAGGATGTGGGCGCCATCTGAGATCAAATCCGCTCCGCCGGCACGGTCGGGAGCGCCGTTCGCTGTGACACCGCGTCCCACTGCCGAAGCAATACTTGTAACCTGGGTGTCGTAGCCAGGCTTGTTTTGGACGCCGTTATAGCTGGTATTGACGTTAAACCCGGGCAGGGTCTTCAGTAGCTCGGTAACGTCCCGACCTTGGAGGGCAAGCTTCTTAATATTGTTCTCGTACAACGTGCTGGAAAGATCGCCGGACTCCACCACGATCGAAGACGCGGCGACCACGGTAACCGTCGCGTCGTTCGTCGCAACCGCCAACGTAACGTTCAGATCACGGCGATCACCAGGACCAACATGAATCCCCGTCTGTTCGGCGCCTCGGAATCCACGGGATTCAACCTTCACCGTGTAGTCCCCTGCTACCGTGCCGGTGAACACGAAAAATCCTTCGGCGTTGGAAGTTGTACTGCGGATATCCCCGGTTTGCGTGTTGGTGAGACTGACTCGGGCTTTTGTGACGATTGCCCCGGTTGGGTCGGCTACCGTTCCCACGATGCTGCCCGTCTGCTGGCCATGTGCTGATATTGAAAGAGCGACCAGAATGGCCAATACAAGGAACGCTCTCGACATTAGTTTTCGCATCTGCTGCCTCCGAATCCTTCGATAACGGCTCTGGGTCGCCGTCCGTTGCGGCCACTGCTCAGAAAGTGAATCGAGCGAATCCTGCAAGCGAGGAACCGCGATTGTGAAGTTCCATCTCGCACAAAGTTGTTTAGAGCCTTCGAACGTTGCCATGTTCTTGAAACAAAGAGGCTTAATCGCTTGTTACATGCCGGCTCCGACCTCGTTAACGGCCCAAGAGAGGGGTCCTGCGCCTCTGATTTTTCTTCCAGGGCGGGCTAAACAGGCGATGTCTCAAACTCGATGCGAGCCGGACATCCCGGTGTGAGTGCGGTTGCTGACAGAGACGGCACCGGAGTCAGCTTCGCGCCAAACCATGCGGTCGACATTTGAAAGCTGCAGGATTGGGACAATGCTCGGCAAACCTAAGACAGTCCCTGTGGAGCTTTCGGGTTGCGAGAGGCGCGGCCTAAATGGAATGAGGGCATTCCGAAGGCTCACTAGGCCGGTATAAGCAGCCGATCTAACGCCTAGTGATTTCAATGCGTTTAACGTTTGTAACGCGACCCAGCAAAGGCTCCGTCGGCCATGCGGAAGATTCTTTATCTGGCGGGGCGGCAGTTGTACTATGAATTGAAATTGATTTGGAGCACTCCCCATGGGGCAAGTTGCCGACTCAGAATCGGCCTATTCAGAATTAGAAGCGGTGCTCACCGCTCTGGCACGCAATCCACGCCTGGCCAAGCTCTTGAAATTCGTCTCCGAACGATCTCTACAGGGCAGGACCGAGGAGATAAACGAATACTCCATCGCCACGGAGGTCTTCGACAGGTCAAAAGCCACCTTCGATGGTTCCACTGACTCCATCGTCCGCGTCGAGACGTTCCGGCTGAGGAAGAGACTTAAGGAGTATTACGAGACCGAAGGAAAGAACCACGCGGTTGTCATCTCCCTGCCGGTCCGGAGTTACGTGCCGGAGTTCCACTGTCGGAATGTATCTCTTGAGGTGAGCCTACCCTCCCCTATTTCTCAGGCAACAGATCTCCGGACCGCTCCCTTTGATAGCTTGGCTGCCGAAGGCTCTAAGGACCTTGTCGAAACTACAATCCACGTCAACAATCACACACGATCAGACAACCGGCGCAAGCGGATCTGGGTTTATGGGTGGGTTTATGGGTTGGCAGGAATTGCGCTGTTGATTGTGCTTGGCTTCGGAGCACGCGAATTCGTTCTTAGAACGAGGCCGGCACATCCAGAGAACCTGACGGCGGCAGGTACCCGGAACGACACGCGGTTGGCAGCTCCTGCCAACGCCGCTCATGTGCCATTGCGCCTGCTGGTCGGCTATCAGGGAAGTCCGAAAATCGACAGCTCAGGCGCATATTGGGAAGCCGATCGCTACTTCTCTGGGGGTGCCGCGTTCGAACGCCCACATTTGCCCGTTTCACGGACGAGCGACCCGATGCTGTTCGATCAGTGGCGAACAGGCGACTTCTCTTACGACATTCCCCTCGCGCCGGGCCCCTATGAGCTACACCTCTTCTTCGTTGCAACGCCGCCTGAAGATTTTAAGACGCAATTCTTCAATGTGAGCGCCAACGGCGAATTACTCCTGAGCAACTTCAATATCAATGCGGACGCGCTGGGAACGAATATCGCCGACGAGAAGGTCTTCAAGGAGATCCATCCGGACAAAGACGGCTACCTCCATCTGAAGTTTTTCATAGGGCGGTCCGCGCCCTCACTGAATGCGATTGAGATTCTGCCCGGACTGCCCCACCGGCAGCAGCCTGTGCGGCTGGTCATGCAACCGACTGCAGTCCGGGACCATATCGGGAATCTGTGGCATTCGGATAACTACTTCAGCAACGGCGCAACCAACGATCAGCCGCGAACGGTCAGTGGCACTCCAGACCCAAATCTTTACGCGTGGGAGCGATATGGCCATTTCACCTACTCCATTCCGGTGGATACTCGAGGCCGTTATACGCTCGTGCTTCACTTCGCGGAACTCTACTGGGCCCCGGAAACTCCAGGCTCCGTCGGCGTGGGAAGCCGGGTGTTTCGGGTCTATTGCAATGGCTCAACACTACTCGACGACTTCGACATCTTCAAAGAAGCCGGCACCCAGCGTGCCCTGACCAAAACATTCCATCACTTACGACCTTCCCAGGAAGGAAAACTCGACATAACGTTCGACCCCATCGTAAATTACGCCACGGTCTCCGCAATCGAAGTCATCGACGAGTCGGAATGATCGCGGTTAGGGTGTGAATTCATCATGGTTTGTTCTCACCCGTATTCTCGACGTGGAGAGTCGCCTGAACGGGAAGTTTGTCACTTGATCCTCCGGCGAGTACACGAATCGATTCTTTCTCGATGCACCAGACGTGACCAGCTTCATCCCAATAGGCTAGATCGCGCGGTTTGAGATTGAATACAACATTCCTGGAGGCGCCTGATTCGATATGGATGCGCTCAAACGCCTTAAGCTCGAGCTGAGGACGTTCCACTGCCGAACCCAGATGTTGGACATAGATCTGTACCACTTCGTCGCCGGCGCGATTGCCCGTATTCTTTACCTTCACGCTTACACGGACCTCACCATCGGCGTTCACGTTGTGAGAGCTAAGGCTTAGATCTTCATACGTGAATGTCGTGTAGCTCAATCCGTACCCAAACGCGTAAAGCGGCTTTTGCTTCGCGTACATATAGGTGCTGCCGTGTCGAATGTTGTAATCAGTAATTGGCGGCAGTTGCGCATCGCTCTCAGGCCAGGTCTGGTTCAGGCGGCCCGCCGGCGAATATTCACCGAAGAGTACGTCGGCGAGGCCATGACCTTCCTCTTCACTGTTGTGGGTCATGTGCAAAATCGCGGGCACCTTGTCTCGACTCCAGGTAATCGCATAGGGGAAGCTGGAGCGTAGCACCTCAATGGTGTGTGGATTGGCCGAAAGGATTTGTTTCACCAGATCCTCTTGTTCGAGAACCAGGGTTTTCCGATCAATACCTTCTTTGCCATTGGAAGGTATGGGGCAGCGGGCCCATCCAGCATTACAGGTGGGATGATTTCCCACGACGACGATAGCCACGTCAGCTTCTCGAGCCAAACTCTGTGCTTCCACAACATCGGAACCATCGCTAAATAGAACCCTGGCTTCTGGCGCCGCTTCTTTGATCCCCTGCGCAATGCTCACGCTAGAGGGAGGCGTTCCGCTGTACCAGTCAAGCAGGACTTCGTTGGTCCAGGGACCGATGACCGCGATGGTCTTAAGCTTGGTGCGATCCAGCGGCAGCGCGTGATTCTCGTTCTTTAGCAGGACGATCGATTCATCCGTCGCCTGGCGCACCAGTTCCCTACTGGAGGTACGACCCCATGACGCGAGTTTGGCCTTCTGCTCGCGGCCAATCTTCGCGTAAGGATCAACGCCGGGTGGATCCAACTCTCCCAGAAGAAGATGAACACGCAACATGTTCCTGAGCGCCGCATCCATATCAGCCTCAGTCACTAGACCTTCGCTAAGGGCCTTGGTCAGCTCGGGTTGAAAGTCATCAAGGAATCGATTGATGCCGGCCTTAACGCCGGCAGCGGAACCACGTTCTTTGTCAGGAAAGCTCTTATGATCTGTGATCAGAAGTCCTAGCGCGCCCCCGTCGGTACAAATAATCCCGTTGTTGCCCCACTCCTTGAGCATGACCTCCTTGAGGACCGGGTTGATCATCATGGGAGTGCCATTCCAGGAATTGTAAGCAGCCATCACGGCACGGGATCCACCTTGCTCGAAACCCATACGAAATGGAACGGAATAGTACTCCCGGAAAAGGCGATCATCGAAATTCGATGATGTATAGGATCGACCATCCTCATTCTCGTTCGCGAGAAAGTGCTTCATCAGAGATGCGGCCTGCCAGTGTTTGGAATCGGGCCCTTGTAGCCCCTGAATGAATGCCACCGTCATCGTGCCAACCAGGTAGGGATCTTCGCCCATTGATTCTTCGGTGCGCCCCCAGCGCGGGTCGCGGCTAAGATCAACATTAGGCGCACGCACCACAATTCCGCCAAAATCGAATGCGGGGTTTTGATAGTAGTACCGCGCCTCCTCTCCTTCGAGAGCACCGATCTTCTTCATCAGTGCCGGATCCCATGTCGCGCCCAGCCCTTTCTCCTGGGGAAAGGTGGTCGTCGGTAAAGGGGGACGACCGCGTGGCCCCCATCCGCCGGGGCCGCCGAGTGCGAGCCCGTGCAAACCTTCAGCCTCGTCGGAAAGGGCGAGATGCAGGCGAGGAACCTTGGCATTTCCTCCCATAAGGTCAACCTTTTCCTGCAAGGTCAGGCGCTTGAGCAAATCTGCAATGCGCACCTCATCGCTTAGCTTCGGATTGCGGAATGGATACTCCACCTGCGCATCTGCCTTGAGTGCGGCCAATATAAGAACAGCAAAGAACAAAAGAACCCATTTTCTACATCCGCTCCGTTGCAACGCTTACTCCTCTCGGTTGTGTCCCCTGCTCCAAGTGGCTGACCGGCTACCCCATGCCTCTAGGGTTTTTCATGACGTCAAAGGCACCGCCCTCGCCGTTATTGTCTTTGTCGCGCTTACCGATCGATACTGCAACGACGAACAACCGTTGTGAAGTTCTATATCGCACAAAGTTGTTTAGAACCTTCGAACGTTACCATGTTCCTGAACCAAGGCCCCTTATCTCCCTCGGTTACGTTAAATTGCCCTGGAGCAAGGGGATCTCTCGGATTGCGATCTAATCCGTGGGCCAGGTCTGCCTTGCGCTCTTTTCGTCTTCTTCGTGAGTAGAGTGTCTTTCGTGCAAACTCTTGTAGCAGGGACGAAGCGCCAGACTTTACGCTCTCCGCGGCTTCCGGAAAAGTTTGCGATGCTAAGCCCCGTCAGAAATCACGGCTACAGGCAAACGCGAATAGTTGGTGATGGCGCAATCTGTAGCCTATTCTCGTCCATAAAAACGGAGCGTGTAGATGTGACCTCCAGCCATATTGAGGTGCACAACCTGCCCGTCAATCTGTGATACGGGAACGGGCTTGCCCTCGATGACAACTTTGCGGGGATCGATCGCTTGTGGGAGGCGAAGATCGACCGGGCCGGTGCGGTTCGCATGCCAGTGGACGGATGCACCACGCGGCTGCCACTGCAGGTCGAGCGAGCTGTTGCCGCGAAGCCGCAAGCCGATGACGCTGCCCTGCGACCAAGCCGAAGGAAGCGCCGGAAAGAGGTCGACTTCAGTATGGTCGGGGTACCAGCGCGACTGTACCAGAGCTTCGAGCATACCGTTAGCGGCACCGAGGTTACCGTCAATCTGAAAGACACCCGGAGGATGGGTATCCATCATGTTCGGAAACGTCGATTGGCGAAAGAGGACCTGCATGCTCTCATAGGCTTTTTCCCCTTCGCCCAGGCGATCCCAATAATTGACAACCCAAGCACGCGACCATCCCGTCTGGCCGCCGCCGTGCTCCAGTCTCGTCTGCAATGTATTTTGCGCAGCGCGGGCCAGGCCAGGGGTGTGCCACCGGTTGATCTGTGTCCCCGGGAAAAGCGCCCAAAGGTGCGATATATGCCGATGTCCGGGCTCCGCATCGTCGTAGTCGAGTGGCCATTCCTGCAAATTGCCACGCTGTCCGACTTGCAACGGAAGCAGCTTGGACTCCGCCACTCGAACGCGGTTTAGAAAAACTGGGTCCTCGTGCAAAATATCTCCCGCCTGCTGCGTACGCGTGAAAAGCTCCCGCACGATTTCCATATCCATCGTCGGGCCCATCGTAATGGAATGCGATGTGCCATCGGCCATCTTGTACCTGTTCTCTGGTGACAATGAAGGGCCGGTGACAAGATGACCGCTACCGTCGTCGACGAGGTAATCCAGGAAAAAGAGTGAGGCATCGTGCAGCAGAGGCCACGCCCGCGTACGGAGGAAGTCGCGGTCGAGCGAGAAAGCATAGTGGTCCCAGGCATGCAACGTCAGCCAGGCTCCGCCCATTGGCCAGATACCGTAAGGAACACCATCGATAGGATGAGCATCCCCCCATATATCAGTGTTGTGGTGGATGACGAAGCCTTGCGCGCCGTAGTATTTCCGCGCGACCTCCGTGCCGGTACCGCTGCCAGGGTTGCGCGCCATGTCGACGAGATCAAAAAGCGGCTGGTGCAGATCACCGAGATTACCTGGCTCCGCAAGCCAGTAATTCATTTCGGTATTGATATTGATGGTGAACTTGGAGCCCCAGGGGTTGCTAATGCCCGCCGCCCAGAGACCTTGCAGGTTTGCCGGAAGGCCGCCGGGCCGACTCGATCCGACCAGCAGATAGCGTGCAAACTGGAAGTACAACGATTGCAGACCGAGGTCGTTGCCTCCGGCTGCGACGCGGCGCAATCGCTCGTTCGTAGGTAACGCTTCGAGGGCGGCGTCGGCCGCACCGAGAGTGAAATGCATGCGCTGCATGTAATGGCTGACGTCGCGTGTAGCGGTTTCGCGGAGTTGCTCATAGCTCTTCTTCGCAGCACGATCAAGCGTGGCCTCGTCCTGCAGGGCGGGATCGCCTCCTGCAAAGCGGCCGCCTTTGAAGTCAGTCGCGGCGGTGATAAGGATAGTCACGCGATTGGCATTAATTACCTGCAGCGAGTTGCCATCCTGCAAGGATTGACCGCCATCGGTGAGGATACGTGCCTGACCATGGAAGCGAGTCTGGTCGTGGTGGTCGGCAGAAGGTTGAAGTGTGAGGTTATGAGCGTCCAGGGCGACGGTCGTGAAATCCGCAGGACGATCCATGCTGAGTTTGAAGGAAATGGCGCCAGGATGGCTCGCCGTAAGGTGCATCACAATCACCTGGTCGGGTGCCGAGGCGAATGTTTCCTTCTGGTACATCGTGCGGTCCTGCGTATAGGAGCTGCGCACGACACCCGTGTCGAGATCGAGCGAGCGCCGATAATTGTCCACGGGAGAGTCGGACTTCGAACGAAGATAAAGATCCCCCAGTGTGGAATAACCCGGCATACCACGCGGCGTCGATAGCATGGTCTGCTCCAGAAGCTTCTCTGCCTGACTGATCTTCGCGCTGTCCGTTCCTCGTGACTCCAACAAAAGTCGACGCGCCTCCAGGAACCCTTCGTGAGCGCGCGGGTTCAGCAGATCCGTACGCGAGCCTTGCCATACTGTACTTTCGTTGAGCTGCAAATGCTCGTCCTGCCAGCGCGTGCTCTTGCCGTCCATCAACGGCAGATTTTTCTTAGCATCCTGCAGGTCGCCGTTGTTCGGCCCGTCGTTCGCCCCGCCAAAGACCATGGCACCCAGGCGGCCGTTGCCAACAGGTAGCGCCTCATCCCAGATGATTGCAGGACGGTCGTACCAGAGGACATCGCTGTGCACGGGCCGCTGGGCGTGCGCTGCCCCATTTAGGAGAGTGCCGATAGCTGTGAGGACGACTGCATGGCGGACGTTCATTCTGGGCTTTCACTCCTGCAACCGATGGCGGTCACCCGTTTCTGGAAACAGACTACGATAGGACTCCTATCGTGTTCCCGACTAAGGTACTTGGCTAGAGTACGTATTCGATGCGCCGGGCGTTGGTACATCGCTTACGACCGGAGACCCCACGGGATGCGCTCTTCTTAACGCTGAAGTGAAAGTTATTCCAGAGCCCGAGACGGAAGTGCCCGGTTCGTAAAGATGGGTCAACGGGGTGTCAATCGTAATGCTGGCATTGCCCCTCCTACCGAGTGACCGGATAACCGCGGTCTCAGTATTAGCTCCGCTGCCAACCATAATGGTCTGCCCCGTCGTAAAACCTGCGGTGCTAAGGACGCGAATCACTGTCGAACCGATCGCTGTAACTTCAGTAGAGGATGTAGCTCCTGAAGTTCCCACGTTCGCAATGATTGCAGTTTCCCCGTCCGCGCCAAAACCGACAATCACGGTTTTACCCGCTGTAAAGCCTGTTATGCCGGCCACCTTAATATTGGTGGTTCCGGCCTCGGATGTGGCTGCCAGGCTGGTTGCTGCCTGAGAAACAAAATCTGTGCAATTACTGTCAGAATCGGCGCCATCCGGAAAGCGTCCTACACTCGTACCCGCTCCCCCAACAATTGCGGGGGCTACGACGATACATCCTCCCTGACTCTGACTTCCCTCAAGTGTGGCGAGTTCCGGACTGGTAATAGTACCGTTGCCGCTCGAATTGCTCTGCCGCGTTCCATAGACCAGGGCATCAACGACAATCTTGCCGGTTGAATCTACAAGCGCAAGTGAGCCGGCATTGTTTGCGAACGGACCTGCGGGGTTTTGAGCGACCGTAGGGTTCGACAGTGAGGTCCCGAACCACTGGTCTGGCGCTTGGGGGCCCTGATAGCCGGCTGAACGGGTTGCGATACCGGCGATATAGGCACCGTAAGGATGAGTACGAGAGAGAGGACGATCTAATGTAACTCCGGTGCCGAGAGCCTGGACCGCATCTCCGCTCGTATGGGTGAACTTCGTTGCCGGCTCAAACGTGATTCCGGTCCCAGGATCTGCGACATCGATTCCAGCCATATGATCGTAACGTAGAGGCGAGGTGAGAATGATATCGGTACCTGTGCCGTTGGCCTGCGCTGAACCGATCGAAGACACCTTTACGACTTCCTTCAGCGAACCAGTACCGACGGTAAGCATGTCACCAACGGAGACATTTGATGCTGCCACAAGCTTGATATCGGTTGCCCCCGACGAGACGGCGCCCGCGAGGACGGTCTGGGTCGATGCCTTTCCGACAGACCTCACCGTAACTTCCTCATAATTGCCTCCAATGTCGATGCCGACGCGCTGCCCTGCTTCAAAGCCGCTTGTATTGGCGATCGGCAAATTGGTCGACCCCACGGGGATGGTGAGCCACGGGCCTGTAGATACCGGAATAAAAATTGTCGTCATAGCATGAGCGGCTTCGCCGATACTCGCGACAGTTCGTTTCTCTCCGTCAATATCGATGGCTTCTCCGATATTCAATCCCTTTGTGGTACGCACATAAATCGTCTTCGTATTCGCGATTGCAGGTGCGGCCAGCCCGGAGTTGGAGAGACCGAGCAGATAAAAACCGTGCCGGGCAATCCTGGTGCCAGACGGGATGGTCGCCAATTCAACAGCCGCCCACTGTCCAGGAGTATGAAGGAGCTTCCAATTGGACACATTCATCGTGTCGTCTGTGGGGTTGTAAAGCTCAATGAACTGATCAGAATCGTTCAGACTTGTGCCGAACCGCACCTCGTTGATCTTAATTGGATAAACGTTGCGCACACGTATGGACATAACCTCCGGCGCCATTGCGTTAAGCCACATTGCTTTCGCTGTAAGGAAGCCGGCTTCAGGGTTAGCAGGAGAGGTAACGAGGAAGGTCGCTCTAACACTTGCTCCCGGAGGAATGGCCTCAGGGAAGATCTTTGCGGATGCAGTGCTATCAGAAACGACAGAATTCCAGCCTTTACCAGGTAGGGAAAGACGTAGCTGCAAGCCTCTTACCGGATCTCCAGTCGTATTCGTAAAGGACACGAGAACCTGCTGCCTGGAATTGGGAGTAAATGTCATCACTCGCGACAGACCTAGAGACGGCAGATCATATTTCGCAGCAACAATGTTCGCCTGCACCTCATCCGTTGTGGCCTGCGTAGGAAATCCGCGGGTCATAACGCCCTCATAAAATGTGCCGGAGGAACCGTTGCCATTATCGCCTCCGGTGCCGAGCAGAATGCCCCCCTGCTTACGCATCGGAGCATAACCTCCGCTGGTGCCGGGCAGAGGACGAGGGCCATTGTAAAAAGTGACAAGGTTTCCCTTTTGGGCATCACCGCCGCGCAAGTCCCAATGATCTCCGGTATCGCCATCCATGACGGCCGTGACGAACCGCCAGGAATTGATGCTAGGATCTCCCTCATTCAATTTAGCGTTGCGCCCGGAAAAAAGGCCCGCTTCCATGTCGGACATAATCCATGGTCCGTTACCTTCGCCGCGACCCCAGACAGTAGAAGTGCCGAAGTAAGTCGTCTCCATCGTGCCGGTACCCACCGCGCGTCCGTTCGTGGAGGAGTTGCCATAATCGAAGCAACATCCACTATCAAAGTGAGTGCCATCGATCACGTAATAGATACCCTCGGCTTCATCATTGATCGCAATCCCGCTAGCGTTGTTATTGCGAAAACCCATGCCCGGCATCATGTAGACGCCATAGGCCTTGCGCCCGTGAATGCTGATAGGCGCCATGTCAGCAATGGGTTGAGTATCAAAGGCACCTTTGGCTGGGCCTTTGAAAGTTCCTGGAGCCGCCTGATAAAGATGATTTCCCTTGCCAGACTGGTCGTAAATCAGATTGATAACGCAAAGTGTGTTTGAACAAAAAGTGTCTTGAGTGGCTGCATTGGCATATCCGCCCACCATGCCGACTTCGAGTGTTTTCCCATCGGATTGGCGTTTGACTTGGTAGAGCGGGCCCTTATAGGAAGCATAGAGAGCACGAGTTGTACTATGCGCCGCAACACACGGAGTACCGGCTGCGGCATAGATGTCGCATGGCCCCTTTGATGCGCTGCCCCTCGCGGTGGACTGTTGCGCTATCGCTGGCGCTACGGAGACCAACATCGATACCGCGGTGAACATCGCTCCAGACCCGAGTGTTAGCTTCATTCATGCTCCAGTCCAGCCATGCTTAGACCGTTAGTGGGTATCGGTTGTTCCCCGCCGAACTGTTGGTATGGCAGTTCGCGGGGAACAGATTCTATGTTTTGCCGTTGTTTGTTTCGCTGCCAGGTACTTCAATAAGGCTGACGCCCCTCTGTAATTCCCTTCCATCCGTCTGTACGAAATGGAACAGCAGGTAAGCCCGCTCCGTTGAACAATGTTGCAACGGGATTGGCCTGCCATGCATACCGCACAGCTACCGGATTTGGGATAAGCGATGTTGAGACGACAACGTAGTCTCCCGAAATATGGGCATCCGCCCACATCCACTTTTGATCATCGCCCGCAATCTGGAACTGTCCGAGATGCTCATCCTTCACCACTAGGCCTCCTTCGGTATGGATGAAGTGGAGCCGAATTGCGCCAGACTGTTTCTCCACCTTATCTACGGTCGGCCCCTGATACACAATGGTTTTGCCATAGTGTTTCGCCAAAGCACATCGAGCCAGCCGGTCGCCAACCGGCGCCTTATTTTTGGGATGAATGTTGCCGGCTTCGCCGGTATCAATGGTGACCGCGAGGCAGGTATTCGGTACCGTGGCCACAGTACCCGCCTGAGCTTCGCGTGTCTCAGCCCATGAGTCTTCCACGGGAACCTCGCTTCTCGCTTTGTACGCAGGCAGGCCAACAATATAGAAAGGGAAATCTCCTTGGTGGAAGGCTCGCCGCCAGTCAGCAATCAATGCCGGCATAACCTTGCGATACTCATAGGCACGCTCAGAGTTTGCTTCGCCCTGGTACCAGAGAGCGCCAGTAATCGCCAACGGCGCCAATGGCGCAATCATTCCGTCATAAAGGACGGAAGGAATAACAGGCCAGTTCTGATAGGCGGCGGGTAGAGGAAACGGAGGACGTGCATCCACACTCACCTTGCCCTTCCAGGGACCGGCAAACGGGATAGCTGTGTTATCGGCGAACTGAAGTTTCAACTCTTCCGGCGCTGCGGTAAAGCCGCCATCTGGCAAGGTCTTCAGGACGCGAATCGTAATCTGATTTTTGCCCGGCTTTAGTACTCCTGGCCGTACAAAATAGTTCCGCGGATTCTCTACCCAAGAACTGGCGCCGACCGTCTGACCATTCACCCATACCGTGTCCATCTTCTCGACAACTCCGAGCCGCACCGTGGCGCGCTGCTCAGGAACCATCTCAGGTAAGGTGAACTCCTTCCGAAAGTAGATAACCGCCGGTGAATCCGCCACGCCGAGATCTCTGAATCCACTCTTGAGTGTGACCGTCGACCACCGGGAATCATCGAACGCAGGCTCCTGCCATCCTTCCTTCTTGCCTATGTCGTACCTGTCATACCAATGGCTGACATAATTGCCGTACTCGGGTAAGCCCTCATCGGCCATCTTCTTGAGTTCGGCCAATGGCGGCTCAAAGTCTTTCAGTTCGTGCAAAGCAGCCACGCTCATCCAGGTCTCAGCTGGGGTGCCACCGACAGCAGCCACTACCAGCCCGATCGGCACATGAAGCTCCCCTTCCAGTCTTCGACTGAAGAAGTACGCAACCGCAGACAATCGCGCCGCCGTCTCCGATGTCACAACCTGCCAGTTTCCCGATGGCACGTTCACGCGGTGATATCCCGATCGTTGCGCGACCACGAAAAACCGTATATCTGGATAGTTTGCGGCTTTTAGCTCCTCGTCAGCATTCATGACCTGCCGCATCATGAATTCCATATTGGATTGCCCACTGCACAACCAGACGTCGCCCACCATGACGTTGTTCAGTTCGGCTACTTGTTTGCCCATAATCTTCATGGTGTACGGTCCACCGACCGCTGGAGGCGTAATCGTCGCAGTCCACTTTCGATCAGTCCCTGCGATCGCTGTTGCAGATACATCCCCTATCCGCACAGTGACCCGGTCTCCTGGTTCGGACCATCCCCAGACGCTGTTCACCTTATCCCGCTGTAGCACCATGTTGTCCCCGAAAATGGGACTCAAGAATGGAAGATGGTCTTTTGGATCTTCCGCCGGCTGCGCAATTGCTATCGATAGCGATAACAGTATTTCAACCGCCACAAGCAGTACGGCTCGCAAAGGCAAATTCATCATCTTATCGATTCCTTCTTCTACGCTTCGCGTTTACCCAATGATTCAGACTCATTTATCAGTTACCGACGCATCCATTCACGTAAACGATTGAGGATTCGATGGCTTCACATTAATCGCGATGAAGCTCGATTACCGCAACAGAGTAAGGCTCCATGTCAATGGAGAATGTCTTGCTGTATTCCAATTCACGGCTAACGGTAGAGAAACGATCCGGATACTCGAGAGACGCAAAATCCATCAAGCCGGCGGTAATTGTATGAAGTTGTGCCTGGGCCTTTTCAGGAGCATTGGCGCCCTGAAAACGTACGAGCAGCGAGTTCTTTCGGCCCTGATAGTTCACAGCCTTGATGACAATGCGTCTTCCATCGGCGCTGCAAGTGGCGATCGCATCAACGGACCCAGACTGCCATCCTTGCGGGATCGCAGTCGATATTTTGTCCAGTAGTAGCGAACGGTCACTGCGATCAAGGAAAGTACCGCTCGCGGAAGCGAGGAGGCGTTCTGCATAGTGCTCTTGAAATAGCTTGGACACCGGATAGCTGCCGCCGGGAAACCAGGAGACGTGATCGTGGTAAATAGCAGAGGTCCAGGTTGGGTTGTCTGTGGTGTTGCGCATCAACAGCGCGGGACAGGTCATGGTTAGCCCCGGGCTCAATGCTTCGTACATCATTAAGCTGCCGGCTGCGTGCAGGCCCGCTCGCCAGTCGTACGTGTGTTGCAAACTCCACTCAAGCACGCCTATTTCGATGTTCGGGTGTTTGGAGGCACGCACGTAGTCACGCAATTTCGCCAGGTATTCATGAATGCGCTGTATGCCTGATTCGAAATTGGCAGCCTCGTATTCGTAGTTGTGACAGCCCAGGACGTCGAAGTTACCACCCGCGAGGTCAATGACTGTCTCGCTCCACTCCATGTCGTTTGAGCGTTTCTGTCCACACGCGATGATCTTTGCATCAGGCGCACTCTCTCTCAAGCGCGGACCGAAGGCATTCACGATGGCGGCGTAGGCCTGCGGCGTAAAGCCGTTATTCATCGGCTCATTATCGATTTGAAAGAAGCGCACGCCGTACGGCTCAGGATGTCCATTGGCCGCACGTTGTTTGCCCCACTCCGTACTCGGTGGGTCATTTACATACCGCACCCAGTCGAGGGCGTACTCAATCTCCTTCGGAGACGTATTGGGGGCAGCCAAGGTAATAAGCGGCTCAGCGTTCAGCTTCTTGCACAAGCGGAGGAACTCGTCCGTACCGAAACCGTAGTAGTCGGAATATCCACCCCAGAAAACGTTCGGATGATAGCCACGCGAAGGGTAAGGACCTATCCCCTCTTTCCATCTGTATGTGGATGCGAAGGAACCTCCCGGCCAGCGAATAAACGACGGGCGCAGATCGCGTAGTGCCTTTAGGAGATCGGGACGGAAGCCGCCATCGCGCCGTACGTCGGCGCGCATCATCGAGACGAAGTCGAGCAAGAGCGCTCCGTGGCCTGACGCGACCAGTTCGATGGATGCCTGCGTATCGCGAACAGCGCTTCTGAAGCTGAAGGAAACACGATGCCAATCTCCCGCAGCAACTGCCAGCGGGACCGTCGCCACAGATTGGCCGTCTGAAGTTTTTACCTGTAGGGATAGGTGCGGGGTACCCCCCTCTCGTTTTACCCACAGGAATCCGTCATATTCAGAGTTGCTTTCGAGAAATATCCTCGCCTGTTGTATCTTTGCTTGCCCCCCGTCGACACTGAGTCGCACACTCTTCGATCCGTTCAGGAATGGAAGGTCAACGTGTTGCACCTCCCCTTGCTTTGTGTCCGATTTCCAGTAGGTCTCGAAGTCCTTGCCTTCAAAACCAGCTCCCCGAATCTGCTCGGCGAACAGTCCGTCCTCGACAGAGTGGTTAATGTGTTCGAGAAATTGCCCATAGATACCCCGATCAATCGGCAGGGTGGCTCTGTCCATATCGACTAGCAGAATTGCGGTCCGCGGCTCTTTTGCATCAGTTTCCGGCGCGAGCGGAAGAGCAAGGCATGACGCGCGTGCGGCGGCTGTCGCTGCGAGGGAGGTGCGAAGAAAATGTCGTCTATTCATTGGTCAAACATTATTGTTGTGATCTGCAGCAAATACCGGAATTCTGGTCGGTCAACGATGGACTCCACGGAAACTCACATCTCATCTCCCGTGTTCGGGCGCAATCTCCGCAATTCGTCCTATTACCTCAATGAGACTTGTCAGCGCAGGAGCTTTCAAAACATAGGTTCTTACTGAAGAACGGCATCACATAGTTTTGGAAACGATCTGCAACTGCGCTCGTGTGCGTGCCGGAGTACACCTCGAACGAATTAGCAATGCCATTGCGTTCTAAGATGTCATGCAGCTTACCGGCATCGACACGCAGACCATCCTGATCGCCGACGTCGATGGAAATGGCACGATACCGTTTTAGATCGCGGATGTATTGGTCGACAAAATCCAACGGCGCATTCGCCGCCCACTTGGCTAGTACATCCGCTTGCGGCGCGCCATCCTTGACCGGCAAGTCGAGATATAGAGGCGGATTCTTAGGGTTCGGCGACCATGCTGCAGCAGACGCCAGTTGAGTACGCGCGGCAAACGGCAACTGGGCGGAATCGGAAGGCGTCTTTACAGCCTCCAGCATTTTCTCAATCTCCGGATTTCCAGGGCCTGCCCGTCTCGCCGACAGACAGCAGGGGCTCATGATATACAAGCTGCCGAAGATATCCGCGTGCTTCATCCCGATTCGGCTGGCCCCATATCCCCCCATGGAATGACCGGCAAGCCCCCGGCTCGCACGATTAGGCAGCGTGCGATAGTGGCCATCGATGTACGTGACCACGTCTTGCGCGATAAACCGCTCGAAGTCTCCTGTCGTCGCCGAACTCGAATACATTGACCCGTTATGGACCGTCTTTGAATCCGGCAACACGACGATTACCTCATGAGCACCTTGTGCGAAGGCACCTTCAATCGTCTGAGGAACGTGAATCTCCTTGGACCATTGTTCGGCTCCAATCGAATATCCGTGAAGAGCATAGATCACTGGATAGCGTCGTTTCGGTTCCTTGTCATAGCTGGGGGGAAGAAAAACAAGCACCTCCCGATCGACAGAATCGCCTTCCAGATTGCCCTCAAGGGCGGCGCCATGGATCGAGATCCGATCCAGCCGTACGGGCTTCGCACCCGCTACGACAGGAGGAACTATTGTCTGTACCTGTGCAGGCGACACGGCAGTAGCTGTTGCCAGGAGCACGGCCGCGAACCATCGCGCAACGATCGTAAACTTCACTAAAACCTCCACCCGTTGAGGAACTAGAGCTGCAGAAGGGCTCGATTGATACGTCCTTGGCTAACCCAGCAGGATCTTTCTCACCTCTCCGTCAGGGTCATCTACCATGCGGCAATGATTGTCAAAGATCATGGTCTGACATCTGTCAGAATCAGAGGGGTTCCATGCCAATCCCGGCTGACTGGGATTTCCCGTGCGCGCGAAGTTCGCCCATGCGGTGCTCATCTTCCTTGCCAATGCCTGAGCCTCTGGGGTGTTCCCCGTGCCCTGCTCGCATCGCTTCGTATTGTCGAAGCAAAATGCCAGTTCGGCGGTATGCCATGCACCGGACTGGCCGTCCAGCATTGGAGATTGCCAGGTAAACCAATATTGATAAACCGGAGCTCCGGCCTGAGCGTGCTTCAACTTCACCATGCGCTGCACGTTATTCCTTGCGTTCAGGCCCTGCACGCCATAGGAGAGAGTGCGGATACTCTTTTCCGGATGCGCCTTCTTCATAGCGGCGATCAGGGACGTGGCCTTCTCTGCCCCATAGGCCTTAGCGAGTGTGTCATGCCACTCCGTCTCCGTCGGCTGAGAGTGGAACTGCATGCCTTCTTCACTCACCGAGCCGATAAGTACCGGAATGTTCTTTGAGACGTCAGGAGCCGCATCGAAGAAAGAGCGTAACGTCACGATCCTACCGTCGACTGTCGGCCCCCATCCGACACGTGGCGCTGCCGAAGGCGCGGAACCGGGTCCCGTTAAGCCCCGCACAGGCGGGTTGATCTTCGCAATCGTCGCGTTTCCCGCTGCAATTAAGCGTGACCACTCCATCTTCTGTAGCGCTGCAAGGTCGTTAGGCCCAAGCCCGAGCTCTTTCATAAGCTGCCGTGAAAGTTCCTTCGACTGCTCGGCCGCGGGACTGTTACCGCCACCACCGGACTGGACTGCAGCGGTATGAATCGTGCCGGCCGCAGAAGGCATCCCTAGCAGACAGGTCACCTTCGATCCTCCGCCGGATTGGCCGTAGATCATGACCTTGTTCGGATCACCTCCGAAGTTGGCTATATTTTCCTGAATCCAGCGCAACGATGCCACCAGATCCGTCATGCCGACATTGACAGAGTCTGCATATGCGTCCCCTCCAACCTCCGACAGATCAAGAAAGCCCAGGACGTTGAGGCGATGATTGACGGATACCTGCACGACGTCGTGGTTGCGCGCCATCTGCGCGCCCTCATGCGATGGCAGTTCATACGCTGAACCAAAGCTGAACCCCCCACCGTGAAAATAGACCATGACGGGCCGGCTACCGGTAAGCGCGGGCGTCCAGATGTTCAACTTGAGCATGTCTTCGCTCATATAGCCGTCATCCCAGTCGTAGAGGAAAGACATTTCAATCGACTTGAAATTGTGCAGTGTCTGAGGACAGTTCGCACCATAGACCAGGGCTGGGTACTCATCGGACCACGCCTTGGGAGGTTTGGCCGGCAGCCAACGATTTTCGCCGGCGGTATCCTGCCCGTATGGCACGCCCTTGAAGGTGTACACGCCGCCACTGACGTAACCACGCACCTTACCGTACTGCGTTTTGGCGACGGCGTTTCCCGGAGTTGCACAAAAACCCGGATCCAGGTGGACACCGGTTCTGATGCTGTCCGAGGCGTGAGCCGTTCCAGGCAGTGAAAAGCCCAATCCTGCAGTTGCGGACAGTCGTAACGCATCCCTGCGGGTAATAGCGCCGGATCTGAACGTTCTAGTCATCAGACCACTCCTTTTCTCTTTGCGTGGTGCTTTAAAGTCTCTGAAGGCTTAGCGTGGAAGTAGCCCAAAGCGATACAGAGATAACGTTGTCTATCCTCGCTACATCCATCGTGGATGAGTGAAGCCTTCTCCGATACCGGGCGACGCGCATTAATTTTGCGACCACAACTTAATAGATTTGCTTTGAAAAAGTCAACCAGAAGTCTTTCCGACCAAAAATTCATTCGCTTCCCGAATGATTATCAGAACGTTCGAAACGTTTTGAATCCCACCGGTTGCCGTCGGGAAGAAATTGGACATTGCGGAAAACGTTTACCTGCTGCTGTAATGACCCAGTAAGCCATTTACGGGTAGAGCGTTCGCAAAGGTAAATCAACATCTGCAGGCTCGCCCGTCACCCAGCATTGACCTTTCGATGGAGGACTAGTTGACGAGGACTCGAACACAAAAGCTCTTCTCCGCCCCAATTTTGCTGGGGATCGCTGTCATGGCTTCTGCTCCTGTCTTTGCCGCAGCTAGCTCATACCAGAAGCAACAGAGCGGAGCTCAGATGGATGTGGATGGGGGCACTCTTCGCATCCAGTTCTGGTCGCCAGAGATCGTTCGGGTGACGTATGCGCCTGGAATAAAGCTGTCGGAGCTGACAAGCTTTTCCGTTGTTGCCAAGCCGTCGACCGTCTCTCTGAAACGGCAGGAGAGCAAAGAAGCGTTCACCCTCGCATCAACAAAAGTGAAGGTGCAAATCGATAAGCAGACGGGCGCGGTGAGTTTCCGGGATCCGGCCGGTCATATGCTGCTGCAGGAGGCGGCGCATAGCCGCGAGATCGCTCCGACAACGCTAGCGGACGTATCCGTCACGTCGGCGACGCAGAGTTTTGACGTGGCTGCGGACGAAGGCATCTATGGCCTGGGCCAGCACCAACAGGGTGCATGGAATTACAACACGAACGTTGGATCCAGCGTGAAGCTGGCTCAGGCGAACACGAACGTCGGCATCCCCGTAATGACTTCAAGCAAAGGTTACGTGCTTTTGTGGGACAACCCCGCAGTTACCACGATTTCGACGGAGGCTCCAAAGGAAGCAGCATCCCCTGGCCGCTTGTTGCGATGGTCCTCAGAGTACGGCAAGGCGATCGATTACTACTTCTGCTTTGGAGACGGAAGCATCGCAACCGCCATGGCAGCTTACCGCACTCTAACAGGTCAGGCGCCCATGATGCCGCGGTGGCAGTTCGGCTTCTGGCAATCGAAGGAGCGCTATGCCTCCCAGGAGGAGCTGCTGGGTGTCGCCGAAAAGATCCGCAGTCTGAAAATTCCCGCGGACGGCATCATTCAGGATTGGCAGTATTGGCCGGAAGGAAGCAATACATGGGGGTCGCACCTTTTCGATCCGAAACGCTACCCCGATCCTGCGGCCATGTTCCAGAAACTACATGACCAGCACTTTCACACGCTGATCTCTGTATGGGCCAAGTTCGATGTGGGCAGCAAGAACAGCGAAGAGTTGAATGCCGCAGGTGGCATGTTCCCGGAAATAACCCATTACGTCTTCCCTCCCGGCCAGGGGCAATGGTACGACCCCTTCAGTCTGGCCGGCCGCGAGATCTATTGGAAGCAGATCCGCACAAACCTCTTTGCAAAGGGTGTGGATGGTTGGTGGCTGGACGCGCCCGAGCCCGAGATCAACAACATGGGCTTCCGCACGTATAAGACACCTGCGGGCCCGGGATACACCGTGTACAACCTCTATCCGTTGATGCATTCTGGAGGCATCTATCAGGGACAGCGCGCTGCGACGGACCAGAAACGGGTAGTCATCCTGACACGTTCCGCGTACGCAGGGCAGCAGCGCAACAGCGCCATCACGTGGTCCGGTGACATACAGGCGACCTGGCAGGTGCTCCGTAACCAGATCCCGGCAGGTCTGAACTTCTCCATGTCGGGCATTCCATATTGGAATACCGATACGGGTGGCTTCTTTGGCAATAAGGAGGCGGGTAACGGGGATCCTTCGAATCCCGCATATGAAGAATTGTTTGCGCGGTGGTTCCAGTTCAGTTCGTTCTGTCCTATGTTCCGCGTGCATGGCTCGTATGGGCTGAAACCCGGCAAGGAATTGTGGCGCTTCGACGACAAAACGCAGGCGATCATGCGGACGTACCTTAATCTGCGTTACCGGCTGCTTCCCTATACCTATTCCGTGGCTTGGCAAGTCACATCGGCAGGAACCACTTTCCTGCAGCCGCTGGTCATGAATTTCCCCAAAGATCCGAAAACGTTGAACATCGGCAATCAGTATCTCTTTGGGCCCGAGATCATGGTGACGCCGGTGACGAACGCCGGAGCGACAGAACAGGACGTATATCTACCGGCCACCGCAGCACCCTGGTACGACTTCTGGACCGGGGAGAAGGCCGAGGCCGGTCAGAATGTCCACGCGTCAGCTCCGGTGGAGACGCTGCCCTTGTTCGTTCGACCGGGAGCAATCCTACCCATGGGTCCATTCCTACAGTATTCCGACGAGAAGCCGGCCGACCCGATTGAGCTGCGCATTTACCGCGGCGCGGATGGCAAGTTCACGCTTTATGAGGATCAAGGTGACTCATACAACTATGAGAAAGGGCAGTTCGCCACCATTCCAATTACGTGGCGCGAATCCACGCATACCCTTGAGATCGGTGACCGCACGGGAAGCTTCCCCGGCGCAGTAAACGACCGCATCTTTCACATCGTGTGGGTCTCGGATAACCATGGCGCCGGAGTAGATCTTACGGAGAAGTATGACTCCATGGTTCACTACGGCGGCAAGTCCGTAAAGATCACCGCTCATTGAGGCCACCGCAGCAACCCGTTCCGGAGCTCCCGGACCTTGATCAAGATCGAGTAGTAGAGGCACGACAAGCGGGGGAATGCGGGGCATTTCGCCGCCGCTTGCCGGTTAGCGATAACGCCTCATCTCCGCGGCAACATCGATGCTCTCTACTACTTCACGGCCTTGGATTATCTCCGGAACCAGCCGACAAATCCGCCACGGCTCTTAGCGTGAACTTCCAGGACATCGCCACCAGTGAGCGTGGTGTCTTTCCTATCGAATTTATCGAGTGAACCTTGCTCATCACTCAAAAGACTTGATTTCCATTTGCCGGAGCCAAGGAATGTCAGCGGGACTTTGAGATCGCTTTCACTCTCGCCATTCAAAATAGCAACAAACCACTGCTCTCCGGCGCGACGAGCCATGGCCGATATCTTTCCTGGTTCGCTTCCCGGCAGCACCAAGGTCTCGTCCCATGTGCTCGGAATCGCAACCAATATGTCCCGCGCTGGGTTGCTTACAAGGTCTCCGGGGTTCCCTCCATAGCAGAGAAACGGTGAGGTGAATTCGATCGCCTGAGCGAACTCGTGCGCCCACGTGTTGTCCTGCAGTTCCCTGCTCTCAAGCACTGTCGGGGTATAGTCGGCCGGACCGATGACATATCGTGTGAAAGGAAGAATCGTATCGTGAGCTGAGTCAAGCCGGCGGTGGTAGCGTGTAACCTGATATTCGTGACCACGAACAGCCTCACGTGTCAGCACATTTGGCCAGGTGCGTTCCATACCGGTGGGCTTCACCGCTCCGTGAAAATCAACCAACAGTCTGAACTTCGCCGCATCACGAGCGGTGTCGTAGTACCAGTTCGACCATTCGCGATTACATTCTTGAGGAAAGTCGATCTTTACACCGACAACACCGGCTGCAACTAGCTGTTGGAGATACGCGTTCCGTTCGACTGCATCTTTGACGTACTTGCTGTGGACCCAAACCCAGATCTTTACGTTTTGTTTCTTTGCATCGGAGACGATCTGCCGCAGAGATTCCCATGGCTTATCCCACGTTTCCCACCCCTCATCGATCAGGTAGTACTCAAACCCCAGTTCTCTCGTCCATCGAATCCATTGATTTTGCTCGCCAACCACCGGTGCACCGGAAGATAGCCATTGCCATGTCGAACGCCCCGGCTTGATCCAATCGGCATTCGCCAGGGAGGCATCCGGAGGAGGGTTCAGGTTTTGAATGAGGGTGCTATTCACTAATTGCGTTAGATCACCTGCGATGATCGTAACGCGCCACGGTTGCCTGACTTCCTCGTCCGTCACCCATCCCTTCGGATCGGCATAAAGATATCCGTTAAGCTCGCTGTTCGACCCACGCTTTATCGCGAGATCTCCGTAGTCTTTTAGACCTGCTTCGCTGATCGTGACGTATAGATCTTTGTACTTTGCAGTGATCGGCAGCCCGATCGGATCCTCCCCTACGCTCCAGAGTGTCGTAGTCCTATACTGCCCCTCATACGCCGCATACAGTGGATCGGCCCACAAAACGGGATTCCCAGCCAGGTTCCAACTGCTTCTATCCGCTTCCACCCGGCGGCCGGCCTTGGCCGGCAACCTGAGGCGGACAGCCACACCGTCATCGGCGACATGGAGGTCTATCCAGAAATTGTGCCCGGAAGAAGTTGCTGGGATCTCCCCCTCGAAGGCATGATTGATGCTCTTCGAATGACCGCCCAGTAATCGGTATTCCTCATTGATCTCGTGGACAGTGGGAACTGCAAGCTCGACCTGCTTGCCGTACTCAACACCGTCGCTCAGAATCCCGAGGCGGGAGGAGACGAGAACCTCCTGACCATCCCGCATGATGCGATACCGCAGGTTTCCATTTGTCACGAACACTTCGGCTTTTACGTGGCCGTCTGGGCTAGAAACCGTCCGGACATTCGTTTGCGCAACACTTGTTCCCCACACGAGCATTGCACAAGCAGCCCCCAAAACACAGGGTTTAACCTTCATCAACATACCTCCGGAACCTAGCCCAAATGTGTGTATTCGGCTTTAGCGTGACTACTGTCGTCATCCAAAAGTCAACGATATAGTAAACGTTGTAGCTCGAACGGTCACCATATGGCTATCGCCCGTTTCGCCGGAGCTGCCCTCTCCCACAGCCGAAGACGGCCATTCCAGCTACACGCCGGTAGGATGACAGATCAAGAATCTGCGGCCTGAACAACGATACGGCTCGCTTCATCGAGCCAGCGCTCCCGATCTGCAACTGAGCTCGTTGCGATGATTCTGAATACGTGCCTGATCACCTTCTGAACTCCGCAGTATTGTAAAAGGCATTGTTTCCATATTCTTTCGAGTGGGTCGCCGAATACGATTCGCTCGCGTTCTTCCTCTGTGTTACTTGTATTGAACACAACCGCCACTCTGGTATGGAGCAACCCCTTCGGGATGTCGCCTTGATCGCTAGCTTTCTCGAAAGCGTACGCGGATCCCTCGACAAAGACGCGATCCATCCAGCCTTTCATCATGGCTGGAGGCGCACCCCAGCAATTCGGATGCACGACCACAAGCACTTCTGCTGAAAGAAGGAGATCGCGGTAGCGCTGGACGAGAGGATCATCCGTCCCAAATCCCCGCACCTCACGGCTGGTCAGCAAGGGATTGAAGTTATCGGCATATAAATTACAGAAGTGTGTCGTAAACCCCATGGACTGTAAAGATGTCTCACACTGTCGCGCGATCGCGACGGAGAAGCTCGCATCGTCCGGATGCGAAACCACGATCAGTCCGATTCGATTGAGAGTAGTTACTTCCATAGCTTGAGGATAAATCTCCAGCTAGGCTGCGACCATTCAGGGGCGGATTCTCTACGAAACGTTTTCCGTGTTCACGGACGCGCGCGCAGCACGCCTTCTTCTAAATATTGATGGATGAAGTTAACTGCCATGCTGCCCTCCCCCACGCTGCTCGATACCCGCTTGATCGAGCCGTTGCGGACGTCGCCAACGCAGAACAACCCAGGTAGGTTAGTTTCGAGCAGGTAAGGAGAGCGAGCAGAACGCCAGTAGGAAAGATCGCTGACTTCCCTGCCGGTGCAGATATAACCGTTTCTTCTCTGAAGACCGCTGGGCAGCCAATCTGTTGCCGCATCTGCCCCGATCATCACAAATAAACAATCTGCCCACCGCCGCTCGTGGCCCTGCCCATTTTTGCATAGATACAGTGCCTTCAAACAATCGGTGCCCTCAACCGACACGAGTCGTGTTTGGGTTTCGACTCGAATGTTCGCAACGGGCCGAAGCTTGTCCACAAGATATTGGGACATGCCGTCCCCGAGATCATCGCCCCGCACCAGGAGAGTGACCTCATCCGCGTAGTTAGCAAAAAAAAGCGCCGCCTGCCCTGCCGAATTGCCTCCACCAACGATAAAGATTCGTTTTCCCATGACGGTGGGCGCATCCGCACGCTCCCCGCCATAAAACACACCACGTCCGATAAAGGTATCCACTCCTTCGGCGTCAAGCTTTCTCCAATCGACTCCGGTTGCGAGAATTGCTGTCTTCGCCGCTACTACCTCTCCACCATCGAGCTCGATCGCATAAGTCCCGTCCGGGCGAAGGGATAATTGTCTGACCTCGCGGGTGAGAACGATCTCCGCGCCAAATCTGCGAGCTTGCTTGAAGGCGCGCTGGCTCAGATCGTCTCCCGATATGCCATTTGGAAATCCCAGATAGTTCTCGATCCGGGAAGATGTCCCGGCTTGACCACCCGGGGCCTTACGCTCTACAAGCAGCACACGCAAGCCTTCAGAGGCGCCATAAACAGCCGCTGCCAACCCTGCCGGGCCGCCGCCAATGATGACCGTCTCATAGCTTGTCCGTTTAGGAATCGTCTGAAATCCAAGCGCTTCGGCGACGCTTCTTACCGTGGGTTGGCTCACAAGTTGCGCTTCATCCACGATGATGGCTCGGCCTCCGTTGTCACACATCAGAGGTGCGAGTTCACTCTGTGACATACGGTCAGTGTCGATCCAATGGTAGGGGACACGGTTTGTGTTCAGAAATGTCCGGATGTCCCTACAATTCTCATCGAATCGTGAACCGGCAATTTGCACCCTGCTGGGAGGGAGCTGCAGCATGTAGCTTTGAACCATCTGGACACGCTCATTGAGCGTCTGCATGATCAATGCGCTAAACGCCGCTGAACGACGGATGAGTTCCTGCAGGTGCTGCGGATCGAGTCGGACGAACCGGCAGGGCGTCTTGGAGCGGACCGACGCGGGAGCTGCCGTTGCCATGAGGATCGATAATTCACCGAAAAAGTCCCCTTGCTGATGACATGAAACTCCGGTCGAACGCCCTCGTACGTCTTTCGTGGCTTCAGCCAAGCCCTCTACCAATACGAAAAATGAGGCAGGTTCTCCTTCATGAATCAGATACTCGCCAGGCTCCAGACGAACCTGGGCGGCCTGCAATGATAGCCACTGTAGATCCTGCTCATTCAAACAGGAAAAGATTCTGATCTGTTTCAATTCTCCCGGTGTCAACATGACTGGGTTCCCTTCTTCTATCAATCTCTTGTACTCGGAAGACGTTCGAGCTCGCTCGTCGCGAAGCCTCTCCGGCTATGCTGGGTGCACACGCAATGATCGGCTCGGTGTTCTAAAGCAACAACTCAATAGAAAGAGCCGATTAAAAGCCGTATTGTGATGTAGATCTGTTTCTTCGGATTCTCTTCATTCCCATAAACCGTAGTGTTTACGAGCACTTTGGAGAGTGCCTTTCCCACATCGGGTGGATCCCAGTTCCGAAGTCTGTTGCAAAACCGAATTACGTACCGGAGCAAGTGCGATATCACAGCCCACGAGAGCATCCGATGCAATCTATTGAGACGCGTGGAGGCTTGCTTCGGTAAAGAAAAGACCTGTGTTGAAATCATCGTCAAAGCCATTCGAACTTGGGTTCAATCCCTAAAGAAGCGCTGGAGATCAATGCGGAGGCCTGCTCCGAGAGTCGGAAGCCGCGGCCGCTGGCGAAAGCATTTTGATTGCGAAGATGACATCTTCAAGGAGAGAAATGAGTATCTAGAAACTGGCGCAAGCGGGATGGTTGGAGAGGAGCTGGCAAAATCTCGTCTACACAGCATTCGAGCGCATCCCACCAGAGTTCGGCCGTACTGGCTGGGGTCATAAGCGCAATCGGAGTAAGAATTCCATGACAACGAACCTGTTCGACCAGATCTCTCCAATTTCCGTCGGTCAAAGCCAGTTCGGTCACGATAACTGTCTCATTCGGGATCGACCTGAGTAAGTCCAATGCCGCGGCTATGCTGTGGGCCCAGTGCATCACTAGCCCGTATGCTTCAATATCTGTTAAAAGTGCTGGTTCCGGGTCCCGGATGGAGACGAAGATTACCGTGTCTAATCGCCTGGATGTCTGCATCAGTAGTAGTTCTTCCTGACTCCACCCTATGCCGTCAGATCTTCCATTGGCCGTAAGCAGCCGTAAGGTTGCCGTAAGACGCGCGGCTTTGGAGCATAATTAACGAGGGAGACAGGAAAGTGCCAGGTCCACCCTCGCCGCCGTATACCACCACCCCAGCGCCTGGCGCGGCCCCTGTGCCGGCTACAGCGATTCGCGAGCAACTGGCGCGGATGGTAGAAAGCCCCGGCTTTGTCGCCTCTGCACGGATCTGCCGCTTCCTGACACACATCGTTAACCGAACCATCGATGGGGATATCGACAGTCTGAAAGAGTTGTCCGTCGCGATGGAGGTCTTCGACCGAACCTCAGAGTACGATCCGAACATCGATGCAATTGTCCGGGTTGAAGCTCGCCGGCTGAGAACGAAGTTGAAGGCCTACTACGAGGGACAAGGAGCCGGCGACCCGGTTCTGATTGGATTACGTCCCGGGAGTTATGTACCTATCTTCCGATGGATTGATGCTCAGCCTGCGAAACATCGTGAAGAAATCGGAGCGACAGCCCCCGCTCGTATCTGTATTGCGGTATTGCCATTCGTCAACATGAGCCCCGAGCCGGAACAGGACTTCTTCTGCGCTGGCATCAGCGAAGAGATTACGAACTCACTCACGCGTGTCGCCGGGCTAAATGTGATTGCCCGAACCTCCGCCTTCCACTTCAAAGGTTCCAGCATCGACATTCGTGAAGTGGGCCGGCATCTGGGCGCCGATCTCATCATCGAAGGGAGTGTCCGGAAAGCGGGCGAACAACTTAGAATCACTGCTCAGGCGATCCAGGCGGAGTCCGGACACCACCTATGGTCTGAAACGTTTCGTCGCGAACTCAAGGACATATTTGCAATACAGGAAGAGATTGCACAAACAATCGCAGATCTGCTTAGGCTTCGCATTCCTGAAGCGCACGTAGCTCAACGGCCTCCCGAACTGAATCTTAGTGCTTATACCGCGTACTTGCGTGCCCGCTTTCTGATTCATCAACAGTCGCCTGAGGCACTACAGTCAGCACTGGAGCAACTGCGGACGCTCTCGACGGCGTTTCCGGAGTACGCTCCCGCATACAGTGGCATGGCTGTAGCAAGCGGCCTGCTCGCGCAGTTTGGCGCGGTGTCAGGACGCCAGGCGTATCCGGAAATAAAGGCTAATGCAGAGCGAGGCTATGCACTCGATCCGCGGTCTGGAGAGACATGTACCGTGCTTGGCGGGCTCCGCGGCTGGTTCGAGTATCAGTGGGATGAAGCGAACCACTTATACGATCGCGCCCTGGAGCTTCAACCTGGCCATGCGCCCGCCCACATGTTTCGTGCAATGGCTTTGCTGTGCCAGGGAGACTTTGCGGCTGCGGAAGCAGGACTCCGCCGCGCAATGGAATTGGATCCGCTATCGGCCAGTGACTGTGCCCGGATGGCCTATGTGCATTACCTCAAGGGAGACTATTCGGCCGCGACCGAACATCTTCAACGATCATTTGAGTTGGATCGCGACTATCCCGAAGCGCGCTTTTACCGCGGGCTTTTGCAATTCCAACAACAACATTACGATGCAGTCATCCAGTCTCTCTCGCCTTCCAACTCCCCACTGGAAATTGGCCTGATTGCTGCGGCGCACGCCAGAGAAGGCAGGCCTTCGCAGGCCGAGGAATGCATCGCAAGACTACGTCAACTCGCGAAACAGCTTTACGTCACTCCCTTGGCGGAAGGTTTTGCCGCAATTGGGATGGAAGACTTCGATCTCGCCTTTCTGCGGCTTGATGAAGCCGTAGAAGACAAGACGAATTTTACAAATCTCATCGCGGTAGAGCCATTTTTCCATCCTCTCCGAGCCGACCGCCGGTTTGCCAAACTGCTGAAAAAGCTAAACTTAAAGGTTTAGCAAAACCGTAATAAGGTCGTAATCTTACGTCGGGCTTACGGCCCATTACTCCCTTCCCCGCTCGCATTGAGACAGCATTGTCTCATGCAACGACGCACTCGAACCGCTTGCTTCACTCTCACACTAGCGACGCTGACACTGCTAGCGCGGGGCCAGGATCTCGCACCTCGATCTGCCGCGTCGATGGAACGAGCGGCAGAACAACACTCGGATATCTCTGAGTTACCCCTCGAACAGGCGATTGAACTCGCCATCGCAAACAACAGCAACCTGAAGACCGCCAGCCTCGAGACGCAACGGGCAACCGACGATCTGGCCGCAAACCAGACTCGGCGATTTGCAAACACCCAGGTCCTGGGGCTTGGGGCACAAATGGTCACGAAACCGTCGGTCACGTTTCCCGCGGGCGCGTTCGGCACATATGCCGCGACTGGCCCCATTCCGGGTGCTAATCAGAAAGTTGAAATTGCAAGAAAGCCAGCCGGCACAGTCAGTGTCGCCGTCGTCCAACCACTTTCGACGCAGTATCAGCTGCACTTGCAATTGAAAGCTCTTGGGCTGGGACGCGACAGCACGATCCAGGATCAGAAGAGAATACGCCTTGAGGTAGTCGATAACGTCCGTCGTGCTTATTACGAGGTTGTCGAGGCTCAAAGCACCCTGGATAGCCTTCAGGCATCACTCCCTTACTACGAGGAATCGCATCGGCTGGCACAGGAAAACCGTAGCAAAGAGACCATTCTTGGGTCAGATGTGCTGAATGCCGATGCACAACTTTTGAAGATGCGGAATGCAATCAGCGATGCAAGGGATAGAGTCGCATCGGCTTCTGAAAAACTCAATGACCTGATGGGCCGGGATATACACACGGAGTTCCGTGTTGCTGCAATCAGCCAGGCGGACGGCGATTTCGCCTCCCTCGAAGCCATGGAAAACAGCGCGCTTCAAAACCGGCCGGAAGTGAAAAAGGCGCACATTCAGGTAGAGCAGGCGGACTATGACGCGCGCGCGAAAAAGGCCGAGTATATTCCCGAGTTGAGCCTGGCTTTCAACTACTACACGACCGCGAATTTCGAAAATATCCTGCCAAGCAACGTCGGAACGGCGGGGCTGTCACTCCGCTGGGAACCGTGGGATTGGGGCCGTAGACGGCACGAATATGCAGAAAAGAAAGTAAAGGAAGAACAAGCCAAGGTTGGAGTGAACGCCACCGAACGCAGCGTGCTTCTGGAAGTGAGAAACGCGTTCCGGCAACTTGAAAATAGCCGGCGGCAATTGGCATCGACCGATGCCACAGACCTCACGGCGCGGCAACGGCTCAAAGAAGTTCAGGAACAAGTGAAGCGTCAGGCGGTATTAAGCCGCGATTTGTTCCAAGCACAGTCGGAGCTAGCTTCTGCCGACAGCGGTCAACAGCGTGCCCTCGCTGCGTTCTGGAAGGCAAGGGCCGATTTGAAAAAAGCGATTGGAGAAGAGTGATGCGGATATTTATTGGAGTGTTGAGTATTGCTTCGTTTGCAGGTCTCGCCGGCTGCGCGACAAAGAAACAGGCAGATCCTGAGCCGGTCCCGGTTCAAGTGGAGACCGTTACGACTCAGCGGGTACAGCCCAGCTGGAATTACTCTGGCGAAATCCGTCCAGACATCGGTGTGCAACTGGCGTTCAAGGAGCCTGGGTATATAGCCACTCTTTATCGCGTCAAGGGAGCCGATGGACGCTTGCGTGACCTGCAGGCCGGCGACGAAATACCGGCTGGAGCGGTGTTGGCGCAGTTACGACCTTCTGATTACCAGGCGTCGTTCACCTCGGCGATGGGCCAGCAGAACGCGATGGAGGAGGCACTCGAAGCTTCTCAGGCGGAGCTCGAGCGAATCAAGGCTACTCAAGCGAAAGCTGACCTTGATTTCGACCGGGCACAGGCCTTGTACGCCGCAAAAGCTATGACTCGTCCTGATTACGACTCAGCGGTAGAGCAGCATCTGGCGTCGGCCGCCAGTGTGGAGGCTGCCACGCGACAGATCGAAGCGCGTCGTGGCCAGTTGCACGCGGCACTCGGGCAAGCATCCTCGGCACGGATCAATCTTGCGGATACGAAGCTGATCGCTCCAATGCCAGGAGTCATTGTTGAGAAGAATATCGAGCGCGGCACGTTGGTGAGCGCAGGCACAAACGCTTTCGTTCTCGACGACACGCGATTTGTGAAAGTGAACTTCGGAGTTCCCGACACCATGTTGGCTTACCTTAAGCCAGGAGCTGAGGTCCCTGTGCGCCTCGATGCCTTGCAGGGGCAGACACTCATGGGGCGCATCACGGAGATCGCCGCTTCTGCGAATCGAGAATCGCGGGTCTTCAATATTGAAGTTACTTTGCCTAACCGGGATCGATCGCTCAAAGTGGGCATGACCGCAAGTATCCGCATCGATCGCGGCGATCCGCACACGGTGCCCGTGGTGCCAATGACTGCCTTGATGACCGTGCAATCCGGTTCAAACAACTACTCACTCTTCACCGTTACCGAGCGCGGCGGAAAGCAGTTTGCGCAGTTGAAAAGTGTGAGGATCGGCAAGACATTCGGTAAGTCAGTCGTCATCGACGAAGGTCTCACGCCGGGAGAACGAATCATCGTCAACCGCACCAACCAGCTAAGCGATGGAAGCCCTATCCGGGTGGTTAACTAGGAGGCCCAGGAATGACACACGAACACAACGAGCAGTCCACAGAGAAGAAACAAAATCTTGCCCGCTTCTTTATCGAGCAGCGCCACGTTGCCTGGGTATCTCTCGCAGTCGCAATTGTTTGGGGTATATACGGACTTCTGAATATGCCGCAGCGGAAAGACCCGGACATCCCGGTACGTCAGGCGATGGTGATCGTACCCTGGCAGGGAACATCGTCGGAACAAGTAGAGCAGTTGGTAACCAGAAAGATCGAGCAGGCTCTTGCTTCGAATCAGTGGGTGACTGAGATCAAGAGCGCTTCTAGAACGGGATCGACTATGGTCCAGTTCGAGTTGGCGGAAAAGGGTAAGTACGACCGGGATAAAGAACTGGACGACGTAAAGACCAGGCTGGACGCCATTCACGACCTTCCCCAGGGGGCCGGGCCGATTCTTTATATCAAAGATTTCGGAGATACGTCCGCATTGATGCTTACTGTAGCCAGTCCATCGGCTGACCCGGCTCAGATTGAGTGGACCAGCAAGATGGTCGAGGCTCAGATTCGGAGCCTTCGAAATCTTCTACCGACGCAGTCGCAACCACGGCGTTCAATTGTGATCGCCTTTCCCAAGTCGATCGATAATGCCGAGGTGCAGCGCAAGCTGTCCTGGGTAGCCCAGGATTTGGTCGCTCAGCAACTTTGCGCGGACGTCCGGCCGTTTTCGGGTGAAGGGTTCACAGGAGTGGACCTGACAACAAACCTCAGTTCTGCGGAACTCCAATCAGCCCTGAGGAAGTCTGCTGATCAGAACCTGCAGACGGACGAGTTTCATCCCGATGCGTGGCAACCTGCAATCATCGACAATCCGGCGGATACAGCCGCAGCCTTACAGACCGCTGCGGGTGACAAGTACACCTATCGCGATCTCGAAGATTTTACCGATACTATCCAGCGGAGCCTTAAGACGCTGCCGATTGTCTCCAACGTAGAGCGCTCCGGCGTGCTGGGTGAGAATGTGTTTTTGAACTTCTCACAGGAGCGTCTGGCGCAATATAAGCTGACGCCGGCGGATCTTCCTAAAGTTCTCGCAGCTCGTAATCTTCCAGACGGCGGCCAGACGCTCAATGCAAGCGGACGAACCGTGAGCATCAACACGACGGGCGAATTCAAGAGTACTGACGACCTGCGAAACATGATGATCGGCGCATCGCCAAATGGAACGCCGCTCTACTTGCGAGACCTCGTGGATATTGAAAGGGGATATGAAAATCCGCCTTCGTTCCTGAACCGCTATACCCGCAGCGGTAAAGACGGTAAATGGATCACCACGCGAGCGATTACCCTTTCTGTGCAGATGAGAAAAGGAGAGCAGATCAGCTCTTTTGGCAAACAGGTGGATGCCAATCTGGAGAGCGTCAGAAAGACACTCCCGGCTGATCTGATTCTGGCGCGAACCTCAGACCAACCGCTGCAGGTACACGACAGCATTGAGCTTTTCAGCCACAGTCTGGTTGAGGCATTGGTGCTGGTGGTGATCGTGGCTCTGATCGGCTTCTGGAGCTGGCGAACAGCCACGTTGATTGCCGTCTCCATGCCAATTACGCTCGCCATCACCTTTGGAGTGATCCACACTCTTGGCATCGACCTCCAACAGGTCTCGATCGCATCTTTGATCATTGCGTTGGGACTGCTGGTAGACGTACCCGTCGTATCGGGGGATGCGATCGTACGGGAGTTGGGTGAAGGGCAGCCAAGAGCCACTGCGGCGTGGGTGGGACCGACAAAACTCTTCAAAACCATGGCATACGCAACGGTAACGAATATCGTTTCGTATCTCCCCTTCCTGTTACTGCCCGGAGACACCGGCAAGTTTCTCTACAGCTTACCGGTTGTCATCAGTTGCTCGTTGCTAGCGGCCCTCCTGGTCTCAATGACATTTGTGCCACTCATTAGTTCGTTTCTTCTGCAGAGCCGCAGCGAAACTCCTATTGAGGTCAGGCGACAGCGCGGATTCACTGGTTGGTACTATCGGACTGCACGGAAGGCCATTGAACACAGGAAGCTCTGCCTGGCAGCATCTCTTATTCTGCTTATCGCAGGCGGCGTGGTTTTCTCCACGCTGAAACCGCAATTCTTCCCCAAAGATCTCCAATATTTTTCCTATATCGACGTGTGGCTACCTGAAGACTCTCCGGCAAGCGCAACCAGCGAAGTCGCGCAACAGGTCGAATCCATCACACGTCAGGTAGCAGAGGAATATGGAAAGCGCCATCCGGAACATGGCCGTGCAAAAGAAGTGCTGCAATCGATGACGACGTTTGTGGGCGGCGGTGGCCCTCGTTTCTGGAGCAGTGCCACCCCTGAAGACCGGCAGACGAATTACGCCCAGGTCATTCTACGTACGAAGGACAATCACGATACGACCCCACTTCTAGCTCTTTTGCAGGTCGAATTGGATAGAAGGATTCCAGGTGCCATCATTGACACCCGGACTCTGGAAACGGGTAAGCCTGTCGGGATTCCAATTCAGGTCAGAATCTCGGGCGAAGATTTGCCGCGCCTGAAGCTTGAAGCGGCGAAGCTCAAGCAGATCTTTCGCGATGTTCCGGTGGCTGCCAGAGTTCGAGACGATTGGGGTGACTCAAGCACCAGAGAGGTAGTACATGTCGATGTCGACCGCGCCAATATGGCACACGTCACGAACGCAGATGTCTCGACTTCTATCGATGCGGCACTTCATGGTGTAACCGCTGGGGCTTTGAGAGATGGCGACAAACAGGTTCCGATTGTTGGACGCATGCAAATGGAACAACGTGCTCAGCTCTCTGATTTGCACAGTCTGTATGTCTTCTCGCAACAGGGGACGGCGCCAGTACCTGTCGATCAGGTGGCGACAATCTCTCTAGAGCCCGTAGTCTCGAAAACCAAGCGCTTCGATCAGTATCGGACCATCACCATACAGTGCTGGCCTACTCAAGGTCATTTGCCGTCGGAAGTCCTTGCAGCAGCTATGCCGAAGCTGAAAGAGTTCCAGAAACAACTTCCCGACGGTTTCATCTTCCGGTTCGCTGGCGAGCAAAAAGAGCAGGTTAGTGGTTTCGGCGATCTCACAACTGTACTTGTGATTTGCGTGTGCGCCATTTACCTCGCACTGCTCGCGCAATTCAAGCATGCCTTCAAGCCCTTGATCGTGTTTGCTGCTATTCCTTATGGAATCGCCGGAGCGGTTATCGCGTTGGCGATCATGGGGCAGCCATTTGGCTTCATGGCCTTCCTGGGAATCATCAGCCTCATCGGCGTGATCGTGAGCCATATCATTGTTCTGTTTGAATTCATCGAAGAACGCCGGGAAGCTGGCGAGGATCTGGAACAGGCGCTGATCGACGCAGGTATTCTCCGTCTGAGACCCGTCATGATTACTGTCGCGGCCACGGTGATTGCTCTGTTCCCACTGGCGGCGCACGGTGGTCCCCTCTGGGAGCCCTTGTGCTACGCCCAGATTGGGGGCCTGACGATTGCGACGTTCGTAACGCTCGGTCTCGTGCCGGTTCTCTACTCCTTTGTAGTCTTGGACCTGAAGCTGATCCGTTGGGAGCAGGTTCAAGAGACGACATCCGCTGCCACTTCCGACGATGTCAATGAAACGCCGATAGTTTCTAGAGTTCAACCATGCTCATAGATACAGCTGCAGTGATTCAACATGCCTGGATCACTCGCTTTCGGCCAGAGGATGGCTTTGTAGCGAGCTGTGAAGCAGGAGGAAAATCGACCAGCAGGACAAATTGAGGAGGGCGGCGGTCTTTCGCCGCCGCCCGTAGTCTATCTCGCCAGCCCTCTGTCGCCCGCTACCAATCGAGCGGCCCGGAGAGTTGAAGGGGGCCATCGTATGTTGTATCGGCCTACCGAGGAAGAGTGGCACGCGAGCCTCGCCAAAGCGGCCGTGCGACAAAGGCCAACACTCAAGCGCGGCTGGCAAGGCTTGTGTCGGTTTGCACCGGAGCGTTCATTCTCGCACCCACCGGGCTTCCTGACCATCTATCGGTCAGACCAGTTTTTTACACCAATCTGTCGGCGTATAGTGCCGCATCAAAGCAGTTTTTGAGCAATCCCTGGTTGAAGCCGATTAGGGGATGGCGGTGAGGACGTATGTTTCGCCGGCCTTGGTTTCGAAACTGATCTCAGCATTGTCCACCCGCTTAAACATGACGCTCTTGCCGCTCGAAGTGCGAACCGTGGCGCCTGCAATTGCCGGATAGCGCAGCTTGAGTGAACCACCAACTCGAGAAAGAATCTCGAAACGATCCGCATGTCCATTTGACCAGTTTGCGGAGACCTCGAAGGCGCCGCGAGCCAGCAGGCCGCGATAGCTGCCCTTCGGCCACGCTTTCGGAAGAGCGGCCAGAGGAGCGACGACTTCCTCATGGCTTTGCAGCAACATCTCGCCGACTCCGGCAGTCACACCGAAATTGCCGTCGACCTGGAAGAGCTTCGTCGTCGTGGAATCTCGATGGTTATTCCAGAGGTTGTGCATCGCATGATTCGCCTGCCATGTGTGATAGCACGCATAGGCTTGATTACCGTCTCCGGTACGTGCCCATGTGGCCAACCGCTGGGCCACCGCCCAGCCTGGTGTACCGGTGGTAAGTCCGCGGCCTTCCAGAGAAACCTTCGCTGCTGCTAACCAAGTCGGCGATGTCGAATTGATCAACTGCCCGGGATAGAGCCCAAGGAGCTGAGACATATGCCGGTGATGAGGCTCCCCAATCGATCCGTAGGTAGTTTCCTCGCGATATTCCTTGATCTGCCCTGAATCGCCGATCAGAATTGGGTCGAGCCTAGGCAGCTGTGCCTCGAGAACGGGAATCAACGGGTCGTGGATGCCGAGGGCCCGAGCCGCCTCGATCGTATCGCGATAGCTTTCATAAATCATCTGCTGATCAAATGTCGCGCCCACTGTCTGCAGGCTGTTGGCATTTTCCGGTGACGACGATGGCTTGGCGAGCAGCTTGCCATCAACGTCCTGCACGAAGCGCGACAGGAAGTTCGCTTGTCCACGCATGGCCGGATAGACGACTTCGCGGAGTAGTTTTCTATTTCGCGTGAAATCGTAGTCGTCCCAGAACAGCATCGTGGTCCATGGGCCAGTGCCGAACCCGGAATGACTGGTTTTACCGCTACGCTCGTAGGGGCGCATGGAATTGCCCAGCGCCCAACCGTTGTCACCGTCGGTAGCTAAGCCGGAAGGGTGATATTGGGTAAGGTACTGGTTCGCCAGGGCTTGATGGGCAGGAAGATAGGCTCGATAGAAATCAATATAGGGATCAAACAACTCCGGAAGGTTGGTGTTGAACGCGAGCCAGTAGTTCATCTGCTGGTTCACGTTGTGCCAGTAGCCTGCTGTCCAGGGAGGATCCTGATAAACATTCCATAGGCCCTGCAGGTTTGGCGGCAACGCCCCGGACCGAGATGAAGAGATCAGCAGGTAGCGGCCGAACTGGAAGGCGAGCTCGTCCAGGTAACCGCTTGATTCACCCGATCGAACTGCATCGATCAGTTTGTCGGTGGTGATCGACGGCATCGGAGTGTCGAGGCTGAAATTTACCCGGCCATAAAGTTTTGTGTAGTCCGCTTCGTGCCGCGCCAGCAGATCGTCATAACTGCGGGTAGCCGCTGCAGCAATGGTGTCGCTGACCTTCTTGTGGGGATCGGGAAAGCCCTTGAGCTTGTCCAGCCGATCGGTAGCCGAGAACACCTGGGGATTCCCGATCTGATAATTGGTGCCAATGGCGATCAGAATGACGGCACTGGTTGCACCCCGTACGCTGATGGAGCCACCGTCAGAATTCGCTGCGGTCAGCGTTCCACCCTGAGGGATCACCTTGAACTGTCCCTCGAACTTGATTCCGTAATAGTCCATCGTTCCTGCAAGGGTGATGGTATTGCCGTCAGCCTTGACCGCGCCGTGCTTACCGCGGTTGTCGTCTTTAGCATGGCGGAAGTCGGCAAGATAAGGAATTGTGGGATGGAGTGTGAATTCCAAAGCGCCGGCCTTCGAGGCGCGCAGGCGAATCACGAATACCTTGTCCGGGTAGCTGGCGAAATATTCCCGCTGGTAACCAATACCCGCATCATCGTAGGAAACATGAGCGGTAGCACTGTTCAGCACCAAGTCCCGTGAATACTTGCTGGGCGCCGTGTGCGGAAACTCCAGAAAGACCTCGGCAAAGTTATTCAAGCCGCCGATCTTCTCCGTTGGAGCGTCCACCAGGCTGTTCTCGGTAATCTGCAGCCGGTCCTGCTGTACGCCGCCAAACAGGTTCACACCCATATAGCCGTTGCCCAGCGGCAACGACTGACTGACCCATCCCTCGTTGTTATCGACAGCGGGATGGTCATACAAAAGTCGTAACGGAGTTCCCGCGCGGTCGGCAGGCGCGGTTGCAGAACCGCCCGCACGAACAATCTGCGAGAGAGCGGCGGGTATTGGCAGCAGGGTAACAACAGCTAAAACGATCAGCCGCATAACAGATGATGTCCTCTTCAGAAGATTCGGAAGATCAAATCGGCAAGCCCACCTTCTTTACGGGCTCGCTTGACTTCGTTCAACGTAATTCACCTGTGAATTGTACGTTTCACCAATGATTGAAATCTAGCGACGTCTCACTCACTTCCAGGTGCTTCGCCGAACGATCGCGACGCGCACAAAAGCTGGGGTCGGTGAAGGACGTCCAGTCGCATCTGCGGCACTCAAGAGCCGACACGACGGCAAACGAGTACATGGAGGAGCTGCCGGAGAGTGTGAAAGAGAGATGGTCGGAGCGGTCTTCGAAATGCTCACCGCAGGGTCAACCAGCCGGCAACGTAGGAAGGATGCGGCCGGTACAACCGGTTCAATTTGGCATCAAATGGCATCAAGTCCATTTCGCCACTGCCTGTAAGTGATTGATTTGATGGTGGGCACAGCAGGATTCGAACCTACGACTTCCACCGTGTGAAGGTGGCACTCTACCGCTGAGTTATGCGCCCTATAAAGGGTAGAACCGGGCCGCGGACTGCCGCTCACGCCGCCTCGATGACCTTATTCAAGATACCATTGACGCCCTGATGACGCCACTGGCCGCAACTGGCATCTCAAACGGTAGAATAGGCCAACGGAATGCCGGAGCCACGATCATCCAAATTCCCGGAGGAAGGCGCGCAACCTCCTGCCGAGGACCGTGTTCAGAAAGATATGGGCACGATGGCGCTCAATCCGGACCTCCATACCGTCACCCTTCCCGACCCGGCGGTGACTGGCATACAGGCCGATTTTGCGGCCAACGACGACGTCCAGACCATGCTGGCGCTGAAGGCCGGCAACGTCGCCGCCTTTGACATTCTTCTGGCCAAGTACCGCAAGCCAATTGTGAGCTTTATGTATCGCATGGTGCACAACCAGGCGGTCGCAGAAGAGCTGGCGCAGGAGGTCTTCCTGCGGGTCTTCCGGTCACGTGAGACCTATCGCGCCGAAGCTCGTTTTTCGACCTGGCTGTACCGCATCGCCACCAACCTCGGCGTGAACTATGCGCGTGACACCAAGCAAGAACGCTCTGCCCCGACGGTGCACCTGGATGAGCCGGATCATGAGACCGGAACCATGCCCGATGTCGCGGATGACACGCCGACGATCGAAGCCGATCTCCTCAGGGAGGAACGCATGCAAGCCATCCGGCAGCATGTGATGGCTCTTCCAGAACGGCAAAAGAACGCCGTTTTGATGCACAAGTATCAGGGAATGGACTACAAACAAATAGGCGAAGTGCTTAAACTGTCTGAGTCCGCTACCAAATCGCTGTTATTCCGCGCCTACCAGACGTTGCGCGTGAAACTGAAGGATTTCGTATAAGGCGCTTCGGCGCCGGGATGAAACTGTTATGAACTGCCATGAATTCCAAAACGAGCTAGAAGACCTGGTACTCAACCCGGCAAAGGCTCCCTCGCGTGCAGCCCAGGCTCACCTGTCCGGTTGTGAACCGTGCAGCGTTGAGCTGAAGGAACTGCGTGCGACATTTGCGGCAATGGACGCCTGGACGGCGCCTGAGCCTTCTCCCTGGTTTGATACCCGCGTGAACGCCCGCATCCGCACTGAGCAGCAGGCTGCTCCGGCCGGATTCCTGGAGCGTTTGCGCGCCCGCTTGCTCTATAACACCGGAGCCCAGTTCCGCCCGATGATGGCCGGAGCCATGGCGCTGGTTCTGATGCTGGGCGGCGCAGGGGTTGTTACGCAGTTGAAGTCCACGCCTCCGGTGCGAGCCGCAGTGGTTGACGACCTTCAGATTCTGGACCACAACGACCAGGCGATCCAGGAGATGGATCTTCTGGACGACTCTTCCCAGGACGAAGACGGGACTCCTCAGACCTAGGAGCCCGTACCGCATCCTTTTCTTGAGTTTTGGGTCCTCCTTAATAGAAAGGGATTGCAGACTTTCTATGGAAGGCATCTCAGGCGTGTGGCCGGGAACCGAAAAGTAACGCGGGGCGTGATATTTCACTCTGGCTTTTACCGCGAAAGTTGCTATCGTTGGACGCGTAGGGGTACCACAAGTACGGAAATGAACTGCTTAGGCACAATACGGAGCGTGACGCTATTAGCCCTGACGGCTGCTGTGGTCATGCCAGTATTGGCTCAGCAACGCCGCCCAGCGCCGCAGCGGCAGATGTCACCCGCCGGAGGCGGCGGTCGTGGCGAACATCTTGCCCAGTGGATGGACAAGCACCGCAACCTCACCCCGCAGCAGCAGCAGAATGCTCTGCGCAGCGAGCCCGGTTTCCAGCAGCTTCCGCCGGAGACCCAGGCACGGGTGATGGGCCGGCTGGGTCAATTGAATGCCATGCCTCCGCAACAGCGTGAGCGTGTCATCAACCGTGCAGAAGCGATGGAGAAGCTGGAGCCGCAGCAGCGGCAGCAGGTCCGTGGCGCTTTGAGCCAGCTTGGAGCATTGCCGACGGAACGCCGCCGGCTGGTGGCGCGGGCCTTCCGCGACCTTCGCCGGATGCCTCCGGAGCAGCGGCAGAACACCCTTAACTCCCCTGCTTACCGTGACTTCACGCCGCAGGAGCGCTCTACGCTTAACAACCTAATGCAGGTAGAGCCGATGCTTCCGCAACAACCGTAGAGGTTGATGCATCCAATGGATGTCAGTCGGTACCGCGACCGCTCAAACTTGACCGGCCGAAAGTAATCGATTATCGTGCAGAAGATGTCTCATTACGCCATCCACGCTTGTTGTTGCCGCTGCTGCTGTCCGCAGCAGGCCGCCGTGGAATTGCGTTTCGGACGGTAGAGTCAGAATTCACAACCTGATTCCCTCCTGATCCTAGAAAACCTCCAATTCTCCGAGAGCCTGCGACCTTCCCCAGAAGTCGTGGGCTTCTTACTTTGCCCCGGAGAAATCACCCGAAACAGTTCACCAGCAAGGAAACCACCATGAATGCACGTCTTGTCACATTCGCCTCTGTTCTCGCCTTCACTCTGCCGGCCCTTGGCCAATCGGCGTTGACCGGCACGTGGGAGGGCTACTCTGAGATCCATGGGCAGAAGGTCCCCGTCAAGCTAGAGCTCAAGCAGGAATCCAATGGCGTGAAGGGCGCTTTTCTAAGCGGACCGGAACGCTGGGAAGCTACCAGCGGCTCGTCCACGGATGGGAACCTGCTGCTGAGCTTTGACTACTTCGCCCGCAAGGTCGACGCGACCGTTAAGGGCGACGACCTGACCGGCACCTTCGGCACCGCGACGACGAAGTATCCGCTGGCGCTGCACCGTGGCGCTGTGAGCAAACCAGCCACTGCCAAGGGGCCCGATATTCACGGCGATTGGGAGATTGCCGTTGGCACGTCCACCAAGGGCGAGTCGGCCTGGAATATGAAAGTCGAGCAGACACCTACCCTGATAAAGGGCGCCATCCTGCGTATCGATGGTGACACCGGCGGTCTGTACGGCAACTACGACGCCGAAGCGAAGCAGTATGTCCTGTCGCACTTCACGGCTGCCGGACCAGCGCTCTATACCCTGAAGCCGCAGGATGACGGCACCCTGGTGGTCACCAACGCTCTCAAGGACGACCAGCAGTGGACCGCTCGCCGTCCGGTTGACGCGCGCAAGGAGAACCTGGCTCCTCCCACGGCCACCACAGAACAGACCCGTTGGAAGGATCCGGCCCAGCCGCTGTCTTTCAGCTTCCCTGACCTGAGCGGCAAGACGGTCTCCAGCAAGGACCCGGAGTTCAAAGACAAGGTGGTCCTGGTAGCGATCGGCGGATCGTGGTGCCCGAACTGCCACGATGAGGCTCCGCTGCTCGAGTCGCTCTACAAGAAGTTCCACAACAAGGGTCTGGAGGTTGTAAGCCTGACCTTCGAGCAGGATGAAGATCAGCTCAAGAACCCGGTCCGTGTAAAGGCGTTCATCAAGCGCTACAACGTGACCTATCCCGTGCTGCTGGCCGGAACCACTGACCAGTTGAACGAGAAGATCACCGGCGCCGAGAACCTGAACTGCTGGCCCACCAGCTTCTTCCTGGATCGCGAAGGCAAGGTACGGGAGATCCATGCCGGCTTCTCCGGCCCCGCGACCGGCAAAGCTCACGAAGAGCTGGTCAAGGAGACCACGGATCTCGTCGAGAAGCTGCTGGCCGAAAAGTCGCAGACGCTGAAGGCGAGCAACTAATAGTCTTTCCCGAAAAGGCCCACGCCGGCATACGCCGGCGTGGGCCTTCTTCAATTCCGGAAGAAGTTCTTCGCCAGGAAGATCACGTTCGCCGGGCGCTCGGCCAGACGGCGCATGAAGTAGGGGTACCACTCCGGGCCGAAGGGCAGATAGACACGCACGCCCCAACCCTGCTTCACCAGCGCGCGCTGCAGGTCGCGTCGCACACCATAGAGCATCTGGAACTCGAAGGCCGTCTTCGGCAGCTTTGCTTCGATGGCAAATCGCTTCAGCTCTTCGATAATGCGTTCATCATGCGTTGCCATGCCGCAGAAGACACCACTGGTCATACACCTCTTGGCGAGCTTGAGGTAGTTCGCGTCGACATCGGCTTTCTCTGGAAAGGCCAGTGACGCCGGTTCCCTATAGGCGCCCTTGCACAGCCGGATGCGGATTCCCTGCCCCAGCAGCCGTTCGACATCCTGTTCAGTGCGGTAGAGATAGGCCTGCAACACAGTGCCGGCAGCGCCGTACTTGTGGAAGAGACGCTCGGTCATAGCGACTGTCGCCTCCGTATAGCCGGAGCCCTCCATATCAAGGCGCACAAAGTTCCCGACACGGGCGGCCTGCTCTACCAGTTCGCCGACCACCTCTTCGGCCAGCAGCGGATCGACATCCATGCCCATTTGCGTCAGCTTCAGGCTGACATTGGCCTTCAAGTTGCGCTGGGCGATCGCGTCAAGCATCTGCGCGTAGAGCCTGCCGGTGCGGCGGGCGTGGTCCTCGGAGAGGACGCTCTCACCCAGAGCGTCGAGCGTAACGGACATCCCGTGCCGGTTGAGGTCTTCGCAGGCTTTCAGAGCCTCGTCCAGCGACATGCCGGCGACGAAGCGGCTGGACATCCGGCGGCCAAGGGTGGAGCGCTCAGAAAAAGCGCGCATCTGTTTGTTTTGGGACAGTGCGATGAAGAAACTGCGAAGCAAGGTCTCGTTTTCCCTCTGGTTCCTTTGCAATGTAGCCTTCATGGCATTGCTTTGCAAGGGCGCGGGATTGATACACTCGCATCTGTGCGTGTGAAATCGCTGTTCCGGGCTGCCCTTCCTGCCATGCTGGTACTCCTCGCCGGTTGCAGGCGCGGCGCCTTTCCGGAGTACCCGGCAAACTATCGCGAATTTGCGTATGTCACCAACGGCGCGGCCAATACCGTCACCGTGCTGGACCTGGTGTACCTACGCCAGGACAAGGTGTTGCAAGTAGGTCAGTCGCCCTCAGGCATCGCCGTCAACCCAGTACGGAATGAGGTGTACGTCGCCAATGCAGGTTCCGGCACCGTCACGGTGATCAATACGGAGCTGAACCGTATTGAAGCCACCATCGGCGTACAGCGCGGTCCCTACTCCATTGCGGTCTCTCACGATGGAAAGCGCGCCTATACGGCCAATTCGGGATCGAACTCGGTCTCGGTCATCGATCTGGATACGCGCCGGCAGATCGCTGTAGTCGGCGCAGGCGAGAAGCCGGGTGTCGTGGTGGTAGCGCCGGACGACCGCGCTGTCGTGGTCACCAACCGGGAGTCGGGATCGGTCTCAGTCTATGCCGTGTCCACAGAACAAGCCGGCCCTCCGCTGAAGCTTCGCAGCACCTGGAGCAACTGTCCCGGCGCGACAGACGCTGCCATTATCGGAGACTCGACCAAGGTTTTTGTCACCTGCTCCTCGAACCGCCAGGTGATGGCAATATGGCTCGCTGCTGACCCGAATGAGTGGCGCGGCAAACAGGATCCCTCGCTGCAGCGGGATGCATTCTTGACCATGCTGGACGTAGGTGAGACGCCGATGCAGATCACGCTCAAGCCAGATGGCTTTGAACTGTTTGTTTCGAACTTCGCCTCAAACACGATCTCTGAGATCTCTGGCTGGACCAATGAAGTGAGCAACACCTTTCCCATCGGCACGCATCCCGTTCACGGTGTGATCAGCAGCAAGGACAACACAAGCTTCTGGGTCTCAAACTTCGGTGCGGATATGCTGAGCCTGTACAGCATCGATGATGGGAAACGGGTCGGCAGTGTCCGTACCGGTACAGCACCCGATGCTCTCGCCTTCTCAAGAGATGAACACCTGTTGCTGGCCGCTAATTCGAAGTCCGGCGATGTCGCAGTGATTCGCACCGTTGGCCGCAATGGTCAGCCGGAGCTTTTCACCATGCTGCCCACAGGTGCACAGCCGAATGCCATCGGAGTGAAGGCATTCAACGTGAAGTAGTCTCCGGTTTAACGCGCGGATTTTACGGACGCTTGCTGGACATTCGACTACACGAACATTGGACAAAAGCCAAAGGGCGATGGCCGACAGTTTCGACTGCTACGTCGCATTCCATGCCATCTAAAAAGCGGCGACCTGAAAATTTCAATGCACAAAAATGTCTCTCACAAGCGAGGAACTCTTTCGTTTTAGGTGGCATCCCACCTTCAATGAGTCCGCCGATGTAGGCGAGATTTTTTGAAAGCTGGAGTCTGGTCGTGACGACGCGTCCTGCCTTGAACTTTCGTCCCTTTCGCACTATGGGCATTTCAGGAACTCGGCTACCCACCTCTCTTCGAGTTTTCTATGGCGCGATTTTTGGAATCGTGCCGCTCCTCCTCACTCTCCTCATGCCTCCCACCCACCGGTCTCCTTACCTGTTTGCCTATCCAGCGGTTGTGTTGACCGCTTGGCTATGGAGCACTGCCGGGGCGGTCTCATGCGCGGTCGTTGCTGGAGCTGTGTTGGAGCATTTCATCTTCTCCGCGCGTCGGATCGACTTGGCGCCAAGCGCCTGGATCACCCGCGAAGCTCTTTTCATAGCCGGGTCCCTGTTGGTTGGATTGCTGACAAGACACGCCGCCCTGCAACGGGAACGCATTGCGACATCAGCCTGGACGGTTGAGGTACGTGGTCTGCGCGCTGAGAAGGCAGCCGAGATCGCGGAAAAACAGGCGGCCGAGTTGCGTTTAGAGAATGAAGCTCGCGTTCGTATGGCTCTCGACGGAGCCAATGCCGGCATTTTTGAATGGGACATCGTCGGTAACCGCTCAATCTGGTCTGACGGCTTCTATCGCCTCCATGGACTGGAGCCTGGCGGCATAGCTAGCTATGAAATTTGGAAGCAACAAGTCCATCCTGATGATGCCTCTCGCGTGGAGGCCGATATCACACAAGCTTTGACTGGCGTTGGAAGATTCTTCACCGAGTATCGTATTCGCCGGGCCGACGGAGATATCCGCTGGGTCGCCCTCGAGGGAAATACGGCTGCCGGACCGGATGGAAAGGCTGCGATGATGCGTGGATTTTGCGGCGATATCACTCGCCGCAAGCTCTCGGAAGCAGCTCTTCTGCAAACGGAGAAACTGGCCGTCGCCGGCCGGCTGAGCGCATCGATCGCCCACGAAGTGAATAACCCTCTCGAAGCGGCCCTAAACCTCCTCTATCTATTGCAAGCCGGGATTCGCGAACGAGAGTACCAAGAATACTTAGACATGGCAGTGCAACAGCTCGACCGCGTTGCGCAGATCACCAAACAAACTTTGAGATTTTCTCGAAGTGCTCCCCCTACAACTCCTTGCTATCCCAAAGAGCTAGTGGAAGGCACACTCCGTCTGCTTGGTGCCAAATTGCAACTCGGCGCTATCGAATTTTCAGTTGATGTGCGTGGCAACTCCCCCTTCGCAAGCGCGCCCGGTGAAATACAGCAAATTCTCACCAATCTCATCAACAACGCAATGGAGGCGATGAAGGCGCCGGGGCGTCTCCGAATTCGAATTGCCGATTCCGTGGATTGGAAAACGAGAACCCGCCCAGGCGTCCGCATCTCGGTTGGAGATACGGGAAGCGGTATGCCTGCTGAGGTGCGAAGAAGACTCTTCGAGCCTTTCTTTACTACCAAAGGGAACTTCGGAAACGGGCTCGGCATGTGGGTGATTCAACAATTGCTTGAGAAACATGATGGATCGCTTTCAGTTAGCTCCAGCCTTTCTCCTGATCACCACGGAACGGTTATGTCTCTGTTTATCCCCCGTGGTGAACCCAAATTGAACTCCACTCCCTGATCTTCTTCGTACCTCCAACCGTCTCTGCGCACTCGGTTGTTCTCTTCGAAGTTGGCCTCTCCCCCTCCTGATAGCCATGTATCGAAATAGGACAGTGCTAAAGGTAACTAGTGCGAGCGCCGGGGCGACATCGCATGGCTTCCGTTCATGCACGTCTTCCCAGACGGCATAGGCTGTCTAAATTGCAGTATTTGTTGAAGAAACAGCGCGGAGCAGCTTCAAACACGCCTTGCAAATTCGTCGAGTTTTTAGCGCGTTAAAAAAATATGTCGCAATACCGCGGTTTCTCTAATGGACATCCCCAGAGTGCCGATAGGGAGAGTGAATGACTTTCCTAAGGAGCCCTCTCATGAAGTACGCCTTGTCACCTAAGTCTTCTCTGGTGCTTTTCGCCGCTGGTCTGTTCTTCCTGACCACCAACTCTCTTCATGCCCAGTCGCGTAAGGCTGTGTCGAAGACCCCTCCCACCTATCCTGCTCTCGCCAAGCAGATGCACATTGGCGGCGTGATCCGCGTTGCAGCAACCGTCGATGCAGGTGGCAACGTTCTGAAGGCTGAGTCCGATAGCCCGAACAAGATGCTGGTTTCCGCTGCTGTCGATGCTGTGAAGCGTTGGAAGTTCGCTCCCGGCGACGCGACCGAGACGATCACCGTAGAGATCAACTTTGAAGCAAACAACTAGTCACTGCTCTGAAGAGCAGTGCTAGTTGTACACCACACACTGTCGCCATTGAGACACTGATCATCCCTTTTGGAGTTAACTGTAATGGGCATTAGAGGCAAACTTTTCTGGAGCATTGGCGCCCTCGCGCTCGGGTATGTCTTTTTCTTTGCGCTGATGGCGATCACCACATCCACGGTACAACGCCATCTTCACGTAGCGTCGGACTTCCTGTTCCCCGGCGCTTCCAACCTCCAGCTCGCGGAGTCCAGTTCCCAGCGAGTAGCGAAGTCCTACAAGGACGCTTTGATGTTGCAGGATCCGTCGGCGCTGAACACCGGCGACACGGAGACCCGGGCCGTTCTCAGCGCCCTGGAAGCTGCAAAGGAGAAGCTCTCCTATAACTCCACGTACGGCCAGAAGGCCAGTGACCTGATTGCTCGCTATCAGGAACTGCATGAGCGTGCGCGCGGTGCGTATGCGAAGGCAATTGCCAACCCGGCGAGCGCCGATCCGAATATGCTCGCGACACTCGACCGTGACCAGGCTGCGGTAGACAAGGCCATCGATGAGCTTCGTACGGAAGTGGGCAGCACGAGCTATCGTGCGGAGCTGGAGTCGGTGACCTCGGCTAACCATGTTCAGGCTGTGCTGGGCATCGCGCTCTTCCTGCTGGCCCTGGTTGTCGCCGGCGGCTCCCTGATCATCATGGAGAGGAAGGTCAGCGCTCCTCTGCGCCAGCTTGCCAAGAACCTCGCAGTGGGCGCCAGCCGCGTATCGGAGTCCGCGGACCAGGTCTCTGAGTCAAGCGAAAGCCTGTCACAGAGCTCTTCACGCCAGGCTTCTTCCATCGAAGAGATCTCTGCTTCCTCTGAAGAGATCCGTGCGATGGCGCAGGCCAGCAGCGATAGCTGCAGCTCGACGGCTGAACTGGTTGCCATGTCCGAGGCGAAGACCATTGAGTCCAACTCCTCGCTCAACGAACTGATCCGCGCCATGGAAGGCATCACCGCCGCCAGCGGCAAGATCTCGAAGGTGATCGCCATCATCGATACGATCGCATTCCAGACCAACATCCTCGCGCTGAACGCTGCGGTTGAAGCGGCCCGTGCAGGCGATGCCGGTCTCGGTTTCGCAGTCGTCGCCGAAGAGGTCCGTACCCTGTCGCAGCGCTGCGCCGAAGCAGCCCGCGATTCCGCCGAGCTGCTTGGTGAGTCGATCTCCAAGTCGCAGAGCGGCAAGGCGAGACTCGACGATGTGACGGCAGCCATCGCCGGCATCACCGAAGAGTCTTCCAAGGTCAAGCGCCTGGTCGACGAGATCAACCTCCGCAGCCGTGAGCAGACACAGGGCATCATCCAGATCTCGCGTTCACTCTCCGGCATGGAGACGCTCACGCAGCAGTCAGCCGCAAACGCGGAGTCCAGCTCCTCGGTTGCATCGACACTGAAGACGGAGTCGCGCGCCCTCAACGAGAGCGTTCGCATCCTGAGCGCAGTCGTCGAAGGCAAGACACAGCTCGACAACAAGAGCGCTCTCAACGCGTGGGACATTCAAACCCAGTTCGAACCAGCCTGAGTCTTGGGTTTCAAAACGAAATAGCAAACAAAAGACGGTTCGAGCGATGCTCGAACCGTCTTACTTTTAACTTCATCTCCCCCTTACACGCGGCGGGCCTTATACCTGGCGGGCAAGAACCAGAGTGATGTCATCGGGCTGCTCCGCATCGCCAATCCAGGCATCAAGCGCCTGCAGCACCTGCGCTGAGATGACATGCAGCGGCTCGTTGCGGTAGCTCCACACTACTTCCAGCAAACGCTGCTCGCCGAACTCACCGAAGTCGTTCTCCGGCTCCGTAACACCGTCAGAGTAACCGATGAAGATGTCGCCGACCTGCAGCGTGACCGCGTCATCCATGTAGTCCATGTTGTCCATCAGGCCCACGACAGTACCGCCCTTATCGAGCCGATGCACGGAACGGTCGCGGCGCAACACCAGCGGCGGCAGCTGGCCGGCATTGGAGTACGTCAGGCGTGAGCGCGCGACGTCATACTGTGCCAGGAAGAGGGTGGCATACTTCTCCGGCTGGGTGCTGCGGTAAAGATGGCGATTGAGCAGGCCAAGGATGTGTCCAGGCGAATCGAAAAGGTCTTCGCAGTGATCCCGCCTGAGATGGGGCTGTTGGCTCAGCTCTTCACTGGCAAACCGGTAGGCGCGCACAGCGGAGTGCAGCGTGGCCATCAACAGGGCAGCAGAGATTCCCTTACCGCTGATGTCGCCGATCGCGATGCCGAGGCCGCTGGGCGGCTGGTCCTCGTCCTCGAAGACGAGGAAATCGTAGTAGTCGCCGGAGACGGTTCGCGCCGGCCGGCAGACACCATGCAGCTCCAGGGAAGGAATCTTCACATTGCTGGAGGGAAACAGGTTGGCCTGCACCTCCTGCGCGATGGAGAGCTCGTTCTGCATTCTCTCCTTCTCCTGCTGCTCGACCAGCAGGCGCTGCAGCGACCCGCTCATACGGTTGAAGGCCCGGCTGAGCTCCGCAAGCTGATCGGTGCGCGTGACATGGATGCGGTGAGCCAGCTCGCCACGATCGATGGCCAGTGTCGCTCCGTAGAGATCGGAGACCGAGGCCGTGATCGTGCTGCTGAGCCGCATCGCCATGTAGAGCGCAAACGCCTCTATAAACGCGAACAGGATGCAAAGAACGATCAGCAGAATGCGGAAGAACTCCGGCATCAGGCCTTCGATCGAAACAGCGAAGAGCTGGGTATAGAGCAGTGACGGACGGGAGTCGACCTCGACCGGGACATTCTCTTTCGCTGCCGTGTCCCACACCGTCATCGGGATGGTCGAGAAGAAGTACACCGGAACGTCGAGCAGGTTCACCGCTCCAGGAAACGATCCTCCGGAGACGCTCTGAGCCTTTTCGTCGGTTCGACGAGCCATGGTGAGGTTCGTCCGAAGCGTACTGCCTGCCGACTCTGCTAATACCGGAACCAGCGATGCGCGGCCGAGGCCCAGCGCCGTGAGTTCCATAATGCGTTTGTCCAGTGGGACACTGCGCACAACGGTGACGATGTGTCCATTACGCGAATGGCGCTGCGTGATCGCCGCAAGATAGAGACGGCCGTCATCGATCACAATTCCGTGGAAACCTTCGTGCGGCGGCGTCCAGGCCGGCAGGCCAAGCGGCGAGTGCTCCATGCCTGCTTCCGGCGCCAACAGAGCCGGAAGACGATCGATAAAGATGGCAATCTGCCCGCGCTCCATCTCTGCTTTGTCAAGGCCCAGCAAGCTGGGATCGAGGTTGTGCGGGTCCACCTTCGTCTCTGGCCGTGCGATCACACGTGCAAAGTGCACGGCGCAGTCGGTGTTCTCCGTCTGCATCTGATCCAGTTGCGTCTGGATACGTTGCCCCACCAGGTGAATCGCGAACTGTCCGGCTGCCACGTAGGCAGAGATGAGCACCAGCGTGACGAAGAGCACGACCGGCGCCAGGCCGATCAGCAGATAGGTGATCGCAAGCTTGTTGCGCAGGCTCCAGAGAAAGCGCATACGCAACTGGCGAATACCCCAAGGAATCGCACAGACCAGAAGCAAGCCGCCGGCGAAAATCCAGAGGTCTCGGGCAGTGCCGCCGAGCGCATTCTGCAGCCGGCTGACGGGCCACAACAGCAGAAACAGGGTCGTCAGGAGCGCGACAAGGCGCGTCAGAACCGACCAGCTTCGCCATGCAGCCTTTAGATCGACACTCATGCCTCCGTCGCCTCTTTCTGCTCCGCGAGACTGGCCGTGCGCACGGCATACCGGTTCGCGGAAAAGTGTCCCCCGGCCAGCAGCAGCAGGCCGGAGAGAAAGGCCCACGTCATCAACCCCACCGAGATATAGAAGGGGCCGTAGACACTCGGGAAGTCCAGCCACGGCAACGCCTTCACATACACCACCTTGGCGAGCTGCCACAGCAGGCCGACCACAATGGCTGTTGGCATTACAGCGGCTGCTGGAATCTTCCGGTTGGGCAGCAACCAGTAGATCAGAAAGAAGAGCAAAATGCCCGCGACGACGGAGAAGATCTTCAGCAACGTGTGCGAGATAAGGTTGAAGACCCAGTTGTCGCTATGGCCGAAGAAGATCCAGCTCAGCAGCGACCGCTGCCCGGCAGTACCCGCAACCGAGGCCATGGCGAGCACGCCCACCGCTGCCGCCAACCCCAGGGAAACAGCCTGATTATGCAGGTAGTTCCGATTCTCCTTCACCCCCCACACCGCATTCAGCGCAACCTCCAGCGGCAGGAAGACGCCGGTAGAGGTGATCAGCAGCATGACGATGGAGAAGACCTGCACCCCCTTGCGGGGATGGGCGAGGAGCTGCATGTTGCGGACGATGAAGTCCTGCCCCACCGGCAACAGGTTGTGCATCATGTCGCCGACGACGGCTTCCATGGCTCGGGAATGAAAGAGGTTGCGGCTGAGCGACAACATCATCACGATGAACGGAAACAGCGACAAAATCACTTGTGCGGCGACGCTGAAGGCGTAGGTATGAACCTCAGTTTTGGTGAGATATTTCACCAGCGCCCGCAGCTGCGGCCAGGAGCCAGCTTCCAGCACGGCTGGACGCTTCGCCAGCTCTTCAGCGGACATCGACGCGGGGTCGCGAGGTTCCTCACTGGATGGAAGAATGGATGGCATCGGCAGCGGAATCCGCAAACTTTGATGCTAGCAGAGCCGGACGGCTGAAAGATTTGTGTTGCATGACGGCCCGTTTTTTGCCATAAAAGGCATAAGACATTCGAACTCATAAGTTTCACTGGGCCCTCGGTGTCTTGCAACTCCACGTGTAACTCAAAACCTCCATATCCTCTTTCGGGTGTAGGAGCCTCCTCCGCTTCGCAGATGTCGAAGGTTCTCCGAGGTGTCTCTCTATCTCCAGGGAGAGGCTCGCAAACAAGAAGGGACTGGCTGTGAAGGAAAAGGGTGTCGTGAAGTGGTTCAACGGAACAAAAGGTTACGGCTTTATCCAGCGCGCTGATGGAAAGGACGTATTTGTACACTTCTCTGCAATTCAGGACGAAGGCTACAAGACGTTGAACGAAGGCGAGGCAGTCGAATTCGAGTGCCAGCAGGGTCCGAAGGGACTCAACGCCGCCAACGTTGTTCGCGGGGTCTAGGCCGCGAGTCTAAACCGAAGCACGCTGGCGGCTGTGGGTGATGCGTTGCACAGCCCACGCCGCCGTCGTACGCAATACCGCATCCTCTGACTGCTGCCACGCTTCAAGCTGCGGCAGATACCGTGCGTCTTCGCTGTTCCCCATCGCAATCGCGATATTCCGGCGCAGGCGCTTCAGACGCGTGCGCTCCAGCGGCGATCCGCGGAAACGCGTGCGGAATTCTGCGGGCGTCATCGCCGCCAGCATCGCCAGGTCAGGGTTCACCAGCTCAGTGCGCGCCTGCATCTCTGTTGTGTTGCCCACAGGAGCCTTGCGGTTCCACGGGCAGACATCCTGGCAGATATCGCAGCCAAAGATCTGCCGCCCCATCAGCGGACGCAACTCCTCTTCGATCTCACCCTTCTTCTCGATGGTCAGATAGGCGATGCACTTGCGTGCGTCCATCTGCCGCGGAGCGATCAGCGCTCCAGTCGGACAGGCATCCAGGCAGCGTGTACACGTACCGCAGCGATCTGCAGCCGGGAGGAGCTCAGCTTCAAGGGCCAGAGGCAGCGAGGTGACGATGACCGCAAGCAGCGTCCAGGAACCGATTCCCTGCTGGATCAGGCAGGTATTCTTCCCTACCCAGCCCACACCTGCGGCCTCGGCGAAGCCTCGTTCAACCACCGGACCGGTATCGACATAGCTGCGGACCTCCAGATCAGGCCCTGCCTGCTCACGCAGAAACTCTTCCACACCACGCAGCTTCGAGAGAAGGACATCGTGATAATCAGTCGGAGCAAGGTCGTCACCATCAGGCCGACCGCTCCAGGCATAACGAGCAATCCAGCCTGAGCCTTCAGGAGCCGGATCGATCGACTTCGGATGAGCAGCGTTGTAGTTGAGCGAACAGACAATCACCGATCTCGCCCAGGGAATGGCCACACGCAACGAGGAGCGCAACAACTGCCCAGCCTCATCACGCCGCTGCAGATACCCCATCTCTCCGGCATAGCCTTGATCAACCCACGATTCATAGCGGCGGCGGGCATCGGGATTGTCTTCAGGAACAGCAGAAATCCCGGCAGCGGAGAAGCCACACTCCAACGCACGAGCTACAAGAGCATCGCGAAGTTCAGAGCCAATGGATGTAACCGGATTCCCCATAGCAGGAGCTTTTGCTAAACTAATTCTACGGAGAGGTGGCAGAGCCCGGTTTAATGCACCTGACTCGAAATCAGACGTACCAGCAATGGTACCGGGGGTTCGAATCCCTCCCTCTCCGCCATCAGCCTTCTAAACCCGCCATTGACGCGGGTTTTGTTGTTAATATGGGCCGCTCCCTATTCCCCATCAGCTAACCCAATCTTTATAGGCTTTGAGAATCCATTCGCGGAACTCAGCAATGGTCATACGACGCCATGTGTTCCTGACGGCGGCGCGTCTCTTGCGATTGCGGTCAGGACTCTGGATCGGGATGTGACGTTGTTTCCGCGCAGGCATGAGGCACTCGCAAGGATTTTTGCCACAGCGGGTGAAATTCAGGGGTTTCACTCCACCCGTCTGTCCCCAGGTTTCCGAATCGCTACACCTTGACCCTCGCGTGCGCAAAATGTGGATGCAGCCGACGCATGCAGGTATGGTTAATGGCGGACGTTTGGACTCGAGAAATAGGCCTTAGCTGGCCGTTGTAAACTTGCTTTGTCTGTCACCCTGGCTATATCGACGAGGCTGTGTAATGTACGGTATTCGCAAGTTTGGTTTGTTTATTGTTCTTTGCCTTGGATTTACACTGTGTCTCAATTCTGACGCCCAGGATAACCAACAGGCAACTCCTATTCTTACGTCAGTTGATACTAAACTGCTGCTCGACGCTGCAGGGCCAACGCAACGTGCCTCTCTGCAAAATGTCTATTTGATTGGATGCCAGAAGGGGAAAATGATCTCTTTCGGCAGCGGCTTCCTGCTCAATAATGGAGTCTTAGTCACTAATGCGCACGTGGTGAACGACTGTACTGGCCAGCAATTGGCTGGGATCAGCACATCCAACAAGGAAATCACGTTTTCGAATACCATCCTGGATAATGTTCGTGATCTTGCAATTCTCATTCCTAGTAAGGCAATTTCCGGGGGTTACGCTCTCGGAGCTGACGTTACTCCAGAGGCTGGCACTCGCGTCGACTTCTGGGGGTACCCATTTGGCTATAACGGCACATTCCCCTTACTAGGTGTTGGATATGTTGCTGGCTATCGTACTTCTCGGGACAATGGTGGGTCCGTAAAGCACCTTGTTGTCAACGGTGCAATCAATCATGGCAATTCAGGCGGACCTTTGTTGGTTTCCCAGCAGAATGAAGTCATCGGCGTTATCGTTTTGACCTTCCACTTCTACCCCCCAGAGGTACGTCAGATCATAGATGCAATGGCGGCGAATTCCGGCTCCGGAGTTGTTTACAACTACACCCGTCCCGATGGGACAAAAGGCGGGCTGATGGAAGCACAACTGACGGCTGCCGTGCTTGACGAGTTCTACAACAAGACACAAATCGATATTGGTGAAGCAATCACTGCTTCTGAGCTGCGGCAATTCATGCAGGAGCATGTTGCAGACCTACCAGCAGGTATGCCGAAGGCTGCTCCAATCGTAAAGAAGCACTAGAATTGCCCACTTCACATCCGTGAATAAACGGTCACAAGAAGATATACAAAACACGGATTGCGCGGCTGAAGAAGTGCAGCAGTTTTTCGTCGCTTGGATTACTAGTTCTATGACTGAAACCCGGGGGCAGATGGGACGTAAATAGATAAGTTGAGGCATGGAACGATTTGCGTGAGTGGTTGCAGTTGGGAGATGCCATCACGTTACACAAGGTGGAATGCGAGACGATTGGACAATACCGACCGAGCGGTTGTATTTGAAGTTGTTGCTGCGCAACAGTCTAGAACCTCCCTACTGGGATACTGTCTGACGTCCAATCATGTTCTAGAAGAAACAATGAACAGGACTTGATCGCCGCAAAGACGGGGGCAAATCCGACCGAGAGGTCCGCACAGGCACAACTGATGTCGAAGCGCAGATTTCTCGCGTCGGAATGGGAACGTCCCGTCTGTCCCCGGACTACAGGACTACAGGCCACTAACAAAGCTCTCGTCGCCCAAGGGCCTCCCGGTGTGAGTCGATTGCCAAATGGCCAAAAGCTCTTCCTCACTGAAGCACGCTACTTCGTTTGCCCGGTAGTCGCTCGGGCGTGCGAATACCGGGAATTCTAATCAGCAGCAGATGAACGCGATGAACGGATACGCAGACATCAACCATTGGCCCGCTACGTCACCCTTCCGTAGGCTTGGTATCCCCCTCGAAGGAGTATGGTGAGAAGAGAGGGATGGAATTAAGGTAATCTCCATATCCCCCGGGAGGAAATCAATGACAGCGACCGCTGATCTGCAGAAGCGCCAACAGTCACCACTCACCCTCACCTCAGATCTCTCCAGTGAAGCTGTGCGCGATATCTCGGCCGGCCTGAATGGCCTGCTGGCAGATGTCTTTGCGCTTTATCTGAAGACGAAGAATTTCCATTGGCATATGAGCGGGCCGCATTTCCGTGATTACCATCTGCTGCTGGATGAGCATGGCGATCAGCTCTTCGCCATGACAGATGACATCGCGGAGCGTGTGCGGAAGATCGGCGGCACCACCATCCGCTCAATCGGCCACATTGCCCGTCTTCAGCGGGTTGCGGACAACGATGCCGAGTTCGTCACCCCCGAAGACATGTTGAGCGAACTGCACGAAGACGAGAAGGCGCTAACGCTCAGAATGCGCGCCATCCACACTCTCTGCGATGACGGCGGCGATGTTGCTACGGCCAGTCTGTTGGAGAACTGGATCGATCAATCACAGCGCCGCAGTTGGTTCCTCTTCGAAGCAACCCGTCGCTAACACTGCAGCGCGATACCCCATCCATTCAGACACCACTTCGATTGCAAGCTCCCTTCTGCAAAACATATTTACTTTTGCGAAGGGAGCCCGATCGTCCAGGTCGTATCCGGTGTCTTTCCGAAAGAGACCGTAGCCTGCCGGTTGTCGCATCGGATCAGAAGGTCTCCCAGGCGAAGCTCTCTCTTCTTCCCTGCCGCCACACTCCACTGCGGCGCTGCCCCGCCACCAGATGGCTGAATCACCGTCAGAATCGTCAGGGAGTCAACAGAGCCAGACTGATACTCAATGATCGTTGGCCGCGGCGCAGGCTCCCGTTCAGCCCTCTCGTAGCTGCTCAGGGGAAATGGGCCCTTGCTTTGGCCCAATATCATCGCGGATGTGGAGAACATATGCATCTCCACACCATCGTTTTGCGCCTGCAGGCGAACCATATTTTGCTGTAGGTCGAAGGCCGCAATGGGCTGCGTGGGATGCCATATCTGGCTGAAGCGGTGCGGCCCGTCGGCGCGGATCTGATCCATCACCACCAGAGCTCCGCCCCTCTGATAGACCAGCGTACGAACATAGGAACGAACCTGCGGATAGACAGCACTGAGGTCGGCGCTGATGATCTGGATACCATCCTTCGAAGCGAGCTGACGCATCGAAGGGTACTTCCCGAAAACCATATTTCCGGCAACCATCTGGCTCTGCGGATCGTCGTCAACCAGAATGGTGTTATGGCCGATGGCCTGGATGTTATAGGTGGGGTAATTCGGATCCTTGTAATAATCGGCATATCCCGCCTCGCCTATCCAGAGGCGGTTGTTCCAGGCGTAGAAGAGACTGCCCTGGTCGGCATGGTTGTGATTGAAGTTCGGTCCGGCGCGCATGGCAATGACCTGAGACTCCGGCGACCAGCTATCGCGCAGCACCGCAATGCCACGCTTCTCAAACAAAGCCGAGGTTGGCGAATCAACCTGGGTCGCTGCAGACTGATGGATTGCGTCTTCCCAAAGAACCCGGCTCAACAGCTCTGTTATTCCGGGACTCCGATACTGGAAATAAAACGCCGTCAGATCGGGATCGCTATTCTGGGCCGCCATGTAGGCGAAGACGTTCGAAGGAGCGGTGTCGACATGGCTGTCGCCGAAGTCTTCCAGCGAGTCTTTACCGTAGGTCGCATAACGGAAGTAGCGCTGCGGCCGGGCGAGTTGGCTGTCAAACGATATCCCCAGCTGCTCCTTTGTCGCAGCAGCCACCAGCGCCGTCGTTTCAAAGTCGAAGCGATGATAGGAGATTCCCTCACCATAGGAACCGTCTGCGGTATATGCCGACCCGAGATGCGAACGTTCCTTCGCGTAGAGGGCAAGGGCATAACCGGCGGTATCGGGATTGTCGCTCTGTAGAGCCGCCAGCAGCGCTGCTCCGACGGTATGACCGATCCAGTTACTGATGTCGAACTGAAGGCGATCCTCTACGACATACTCCTCATAAACAGGCCTGATGGACTGCTGCAACAAAGCCTCATCAAGCGTGTGCTTCAGGTCCGCGGGCAGCGCATTCCCCAGAAACTGTTCTGCCATGACAATGTTCTTCGTCATGATGCCGAGCGGGTAATAGCTGTGATATCCATGTGCTGGAAACCAGGGGTGAATCCATTGCTGCCATGAGGCAATCTCCCGCAACATGTGGAGCGCCTCCTCCCGTTCGCGATTCTCGCCAGTCGTGCGATAAGAGACCGCATCCCACAGGGCAAGCTCCGTCGGCTTCTGAACAAGATTGAAGTAAGACGGTAGCCCCGGCAGAAGGAACTGCGGGTCCATCTCCTGGATATTCGCCCCCAGCCCAAACGCAAGATTCGTCCCCAGATCTTTCCGCAGTTCGTCGCGCCGGGCAGTGACCAGCTGTAAAAGCTCCGGGGAGACCGCGTGTACAGCGACGCCAAGTAACGGCTGAGGTACCACGGAGCGAACCAGAGCGAGCACTGTTGAGGAGCCGCCTTGTCCTTCCACACGGATAGTCCAGACACCGGCGGGATCAGACAGCGAGATAGCGTGTTGCACCTTGAGACCAGAGCCATGATCGATCACTTGGCCGTCCGGACCTTCGATAGCCCAGCGCGCATGGAAGGATGGCTTGGGGCCATCGAATTCGACAGCGACCTGATCGCCAGTCCGCAGCACATGCTGCAGGTAGTACAGCTCTCGAAAGCCATCCCAGAGGGCCGTGGGCGATTTCAGCAGATAGTGCCGCGTCGCCTGTGCGCGAAGCTCGACATCGGAGATGGCAACCCGCTCAGGCCATCCGCTGCTGACATGAGTCAGATTCGCCGCAACTGCAATTGCGGTGATGCGGTGCGAAGACGCCGGCAAGGCGACCTGTACGCGTTGCCCGCCTCCCTGAATCGCCGATCGCAGGACAACCTCTTCTTCACCTCGATAGATGTGGATTGAAACCGGTATCCCGCTCGTCGAGGAGGCCTTGAGCCGAAATGCCAATGAAGACGAGGGTCCGGCAACCACGTGCACGCGGCGGATGAAACCGACAGCCAGCTTTCCATCGCGATGCGGAATCACCTCGCGGGTAACGGAGCTGAGGCCATGGGATGTCTCGACGCCCAGTGTAGGGTCGTAGCCCGTATCCTCCGCGAGGGGAAAGCTCTCCCATCCATCGCGAGAGCCGGAATTGGAAGCAACGCCAGCGCCAGGCTGAAAGTGCGAACGATAAAGATAGGGTGCAAGCGGCGATCGATCCTGCTGTGCGGCCGCTGTCCCCACCACCAGGCAGCAAAAAGACAACACCAGCCACCTACAGGAGTTCAATGTCATAGCCCTTTCGGACGTAGCCGCGAATCCGCCCTACGCCGCTCACCTCGCACGCAATAAGATCGCCAGAAAGGGCCTCTTGGGCGCCGGAACCGTCAAACCACTTTCTAACCAGCCAGTCGTAGAAGTCGTCCATGGAATGTTTCTCGAATCTACCATTCCGTCATACAGCTTACGCTCTGTGCTCTTCTTGACAGCGATAGAGTTCCCATATCGATCTTTACACCAGGGTCGCCACAAACTCGCATCAGCCGCATAAGGCAGACTAATCTATTCATGAGCACACGCATTTATCACCAAGGAGATCGGCATTGAAGCTTCTACGATATGGAGCCCCTGGGGCAGAACGCCCGGGCATCCTGGACAAGAACGGCAGCATCCGCGATATCTCTTCGATTGTTCCGGACCTGGCCGGGCAGTATCTCACGCCGGAGTGGCTGCAGAAGATTGCATCAGCCGATGTTGCTTCCCTTCCGCTGGTCGAAGGGACGGTCCGCCTGGGCTCATGCGTCGCCCAGCCAGGCAAGTTCCTCTGCATTGGCCTGAACTATTCAGACCACGCCGCCGAGTCTGGCATGGCAGTACCGGTGGAACCGGTTCTTTTCATGAAGGCCGGGTCTTCGATCTGCGGCCCCAATGACAACGTCGTGATTCCCCGCGGCTCCCTGAAGACAGACTGGGAGGTCGAACTTGGCGTGGTGATCGGCGCTAAAGCAAAGTATGTCTCGGAAGCGGACGCGTTGAACTATGTTGCCGGCTACTGCGTCATCAACGACGTCTCCGAACGCGCCTTCCAGCTTGAAGGCACTGGACAGTGGGTCAAGGGCAAGAGCGCCGATACCTTCGGCCCGACCGGCCCATGGCTGGTCACCCGCGATGAGGTGCCCGACCCGCAGGCCCTCTCCATGTGGCTGGAGGTCGACGGACACCGCTACCAGAACGGCACAACATCGACCATGGTCTTCGGCGTAGCCCACCTGGTCAGCTATCTGAGCCGCTTCATGAGCCTGCAGCCTGGTGACATCATCAGCACGGGCACCCCTCCGGGAGTCGGCCTGGGCCAGAAGCCTCCGGTCTACCTGCGTGCCGGAAACGTCATCCGGCTGGGAGTCCAGGGGCTGGGAGAACAGCAGCAGACCGTCGTCGCCGACGAGTAATACCTATCCATATAGCAAAAGCCCCGAACATGGTTCGGGGCTTTTGCCTTTAACTACCCGCAATTGTCAGGACACGCCCAGCTTCGACTGGATCTGCTCCAGAGAGATCGCCTTCGTCTCGGGATACACCACCAGCACGACCACAAGCTGCACCAGCATCATCACCGCGAAGAACGCAAACGGAAGCCCCTGGCTCTTCGCGGCAATCGTCGGGAAGACACCCGCGATCGCCGCATTCATGATCCAGTGGGACGATGATCCCAGGCTCTGTCCCTTGGACCGGACGCGCGACGGAAAGACCTCCGCCAGGTAGACCCAGATCACCGATCCCTGGGAGATGGCGAAGAAGATGATGAAGGCGACCAGCATCCAGATCAGCAGGCCCTGATGCGCGTTCAGATAGAAGATCGCGGCAGTCCCTGCCAAGGCCGCAGCCATTCCGGCAGCGCCCACGATCAGCAGTGTCACCCTCCCCCACTTGTCGATCAAACTCATTCCCAGAAAGGTCGCCAGCAGATTGACCAGGCCTACCCCGACGGTCTGTAACGCCGCCGAGCTTTCACTGAATCCGGCCGAAGCAAAGATGAAGTTCGAGTAGTAAAGGATTGCGTTGATGCCTGAAAGCTGGTTGAACATGCCGATGGAGACAGCCAGGAAGATCGGCAGCCGGTACTTCCACTGGAACAACGACTCCTGCGTGACACCGCGCTCCAGATGCACGGAATCGATGATCTCCTGCAGCTCGGCCTCTGAGTTCGGTGAGCCCATCAGGCGCAGCACCTCCAGGGCTTCATCGGTCTGGTTCGTCGTCACCAGCCAGCGGGAGCTACGCGGGATGCCGTACAGCAGGATCAGGAAGAAGAGAGACGGCAGAAACGCCACCCCGAACTCCCACCGCCACTGGGCGGCGCCAAGGTGCATCAAGGTAATCAGGAAGTTCGACAGATACGCCAGCAGGATGCCGACGACGACATTGACCTGAAACAGGCCCACCATGCGGCCACGCCACTTTGCCGGCGCCAGCTCAGCAATGTATACCGGTCCGAGGACGGATGATCCCCCGATACCAAGACCTCCGATAAAGCGCGCAACCAGCAACACATCCCAGTTCCAGGCAATTGCGGAACCAATGGCAGAGACGGTATACAGCACGGCCATCCACCGCAAAGCCTCCCGGCCGCCGAACCGCTGCCCCAGTACTCCCGATCCCATGGCGCCGATTACGGTTCCAACCAGGCCGATGAAGACGGTGATGCCCAGCGTCGCCGGCGTGAGATGGAAGATTTCGGTCAATTGCTGTGTCGTGCCCGCGATGACGGCGGTATCGAAGCCGAATAGAAGGCCCCCCAAGGCTCCGACGGCGGTTGCTTTTACCAGATAGCGATTCAAGGCATCTCCTGTTTCTTACCGCCTTCCGGCGGCGTCACATTCTCACAGCTTGCCCCGCAGGGCTGGGGGATCCGCTAGACTATGCACTTGCTCTTCGGCATCCGCAGGATTCGCGGATGGTGAGCGTCACGGGCAGAATCGTTCTGACGCTTGTCGACTTGAACTCCCCGTTGATCCTCTGTAACAGAAGCCGGGTAGCCACATTTCCCAGCTCAGCGGCAGGCTGGCGCACCGCGGTAACCGCGGGAGTAATCAGAGTGAAAAAGTCGACGTCATCGAAACCAACCAGCGCAATGTCCTTCCCCATCTGAATATTCAGCTCTTTGAGGGCCTCAATCACCCAGATCGTGGACGCATTATTCGCCGTAAAAATAGCGTCAGGACGGTTGCGCGCGGTGAGCAGCTCGGCCAGCACCGCCTTTGAAGAAGCACTCGATTTCAACTCCAGCTCGTTCTGATAAGAACGTTTCGCTTTCCGGAGCGAATCCCTGTAGCCGGCAATTCGATCCTTCATGGTCCGGAGGTGCGCATTCGCTGAAATACAAACGATTTTCTTGTAACCATGCTCTACCAGGTGATCCACGGCCATCGCGGCGCCGGCCTGGTTTTCAACGCCGACCGAATCTGTTGTGGCCACCTCAATCGGGCGATCGATCGTCACGACCGGCGTATTCCCGGCAACGATGGCCTTGAGATACGGCTCACGGCTCTGGGTAGGAACCAGAAGAATGCCGTCCACGGGGTGATGGGTCATGCTCTCGACCTGTGCCGCCTCAATGGCGGGGTCGTCCTCAGACGCGGCAAGCCATACCAGGTAGTTCTGGGCCCGGGCCGTCTCCTGGACGGCGTGGCTTACAACCGAAAAAAACGTATCGGAAATGTCAGGAACAATCAGACCGATCGAGCGGGATAACTTTCCTGTTAACATGCGTGCGGCATGATTAGGACGGTAGTTCAGCTTCCGGATCGCTTCACGGACCTTCTTGGCAGTCGCCGGCGTGACATAGGGATGCCCATTGATCATCCTGGAGACGGTCATGGGGGCCACTCCGGCTGCTTTTGCTACATCTTGCAGCGTTGCCCGTTTTTTCTTCGATTGTTGATGCAATCATGGCCTCAAATCTGAGAGAGCTACCATATCACCGGTTTTCTGGTAGCGTCAGTATTCCACAATAAAATCGGTGCCTCTATCTTGACAATACTTATTCCAAACGCTTAAACAGGTTGCTGCTGTGATAGCGCAATCATAATTTTACGTAAACGATGTCGTTGTACTTTTTCGAGGAGGCTGGATGAAACGCCATAAAATCCCTATACGGATATTTCTATCCGTTCTGGTGTATCTGTTTTTAACGGGGTATTCACTCGTTGCGCAGGATACGTCGTCACTGTCAGGAACCATTACCGATCCTTCCGGAGCGCTTGTTTCGAAGGCGAATATCACCCTTCAGAACAACGCTACCCGCGCTGAGATCCATGYGGTCTCAAACGACGAAGGCAACTTCACCATCACCAACGTCACACCTGGGGCGTACACCCTGCGCGTTGAGGCCTCGGGCTTTGCGAGCGTAACGCTCAGCGGTATCCAGGTCGATCCCAACATTGGACGCCGCGTCGACGTAACCATGAAGGTGGGTGACAGCACCACCTCCGTCACCGTCGAAGCAAACGTCAATACGGTGCAGACCGAGAGCGCCTCGGTCGGCCAGCTGATCACCCAGGAGCAGGTCAAGAACATCCAGCTCAACGGACGCAATCCGCTTTACCTGGCCCAGATGGAGCCCGGTGTCGTCCGCAACAACTCGATGGCGGCCCTTGGCTTCGGTCTCGATAATCCGCTCAACATCAACGGAGCCCGTTCGCAGGAGAGCATGCAGACCTTCGACGGTGCACCGATGGTGCGTACCCGTTCGAACGGCACCAGCACTGGCGTGGCGGACGTCGACTCCACCTCGCAGGTCCAGGTCCTCAGCTCAAACTACCCGGCCGAGTACGGCCGCACCTCAGGCGGCCTGATCCGCCTGGTTCCCAAGAGCGGCACGGCCAACTTCCACGGCAGTGTCTTTGAGTACTTCCGCAACAACTATCTCAATGCCAACACCTGGCAGCGCAATAGTGCCGGGTTGAAGCGCGGCGCGTTCCGCTACAACCAGTACGGTTGGAACCTGAATGGCCCGGTCTTTATTCCCGGCCACTTCAACACCGGCCGTAACAGGCTCTTCTTCCTGTTAGGGCAGGAGTGGGTGAAGTACAACCACGATGACACATCCAGCGCCACACTGAAGGTGCCGACAGTGCGTATGCGCACGGGTGACTTCGGTGAACTGCTTGGCTCGAACATCTTTTACAGCACCCCGGTGCAGATCGTGAATCCCACCACGGGTGTTGCCTACGCCAACAACGTCATCCCGACCGCACAGCTGAGCCCGAACGGCATTGGCCTGCTGAACGCCTATCCGACACCCAACCTCGTCGGAAATGCCTCCAGCAACTGGACCGATACGGCCCTCTACGCCGAGAAGCAGCGTAAGGACACAATCATCATCGACCTGGTCCCCAGTGACGCGCATCGCCTGCGCTTCAGCCTGCTGAACTACAACTACGACGACTACGAGCCGCACTTCGGCAACTTCAACACCAATCCTCGTATCTTCCATCGCCCGAACCAGATCGCGGTTCTGCATCACACCTGGACTGTCAGCTCCACGATGGTGAACGATGCCTTCGTCTCCGGCGCAGCGGACCACGTCGACATCAACATCGACACGTCCTCGGGCCGTTATGACCGTACCAAGTACGGCATTAACTATCCCTACCTCTTCGGCGCTGCCAACAAGGTTGTTCCCAACAAGATCCCAACCATTCAGCTTGGCAGTTTCGGCACGCTCGACGGCGGTCCATATCCGTCGCGCTCCGGCGGTATGGTCTACGACGTGGGCGATACGTTCACGTGGGTTAAGGGCAACCACACGCTCAAGTTCGGCGGAGTATGGGAGTATGCCGGCGAGAACAACTACGACCAGATCAGCGTCGACAACACGCGCCCTGGCACCACGAACAACCAGAACGGCCTCTTCGTCTTTACGGATAACCGCGGTGGCGGCTCCACTTCCAAGGCGGCAGTTGCCAATACCGCGCTCGGCCTCTTCGACACGTACGGCGAAATCGGCCAGCGTTCCTATACTCCGTTCCGCGGCAACATGTTCGAGATGTTTGCCCAGGACCAGTGGCGCATGACCTCGAAGTTCGTTCTCGAGTATGGCGTCCGCTACAGCATCATGAAGCCCTACCATTCGTTGTGGGGTAACCAGGCGTTCTTCAGCCCGAAGGACTACAACCCGTCACTGGCTCCCGCCGTCAACACGACCACGGGCTTCCTGACCGGTGGAGATCAGTACAACGGCGTCGTGATCCCGGGATCCGGCTTCCCCGGCGCAGCCAAGGGACATGTTCCTGACAGCATCCTCAACGGTAACTACCAGCGACTCTTCCGCGGCTACGATTCGAACTACTCGCCGACGGTCTATACCAACATCCAGCCTCGCGTAGGTTTTGCCTACCAGGTTGAGCCGGGTACGGTAATCCGCGGCGGCGCCGGCCGCTACATGCAGCGTCTCGGTATCAGCGACACGGTGCACGTGGGCGGCAATGCTCCGTTCCAGCCGGCTTCTACGGTAAGCCAGGGAAGCGTTGATAATCCCGGCGGCGCCGCCGGAAGCGTCACTCCGCTGGCCTTCACCTCACACGCTTACACCTATCCAAGCCCAGAGGCCTGGGCATGGAACCTGACGGTGGAACACGAGTTCACCAACATAGCCACGTTCACCCTGAGCTATGTCGGCCGTCGCGGCTACCACCTGGAACAGTTGGCAAATATCAACTCGCTCCAGCCCGGTACGATTCAGGCTAACCCGACCGTCAAGGCTCCGGATGCGCTTCGTCCGTACAAGGGCTTCTCGACCATCATCGAGGCCCAGAATAACGGTGGGTCTATCTATCACGGCATGCAGGCCAATGTGAAGCGCCGCCTCACCAGGGGCTTCCTTTTCGGTGTGGCCTATACCTGGTCCAAGAGCCTGGATTACGGCTCTTCGAACGGTACAAACATTCCCAACGCCTTTAGCAACGCTAACCTCTATGGTCCGAGCGACTTCGACACCAAACACGTGATGGTTGCCAACTACGTCTGGGATATCCCTTACGGAACCCATGCAAGCAACCCGTTCGTTCGCACGGTGGTTGGCGACTGGCAGTTCTCCGGAACCATCCAGGCCCAGTCTGGACGTCCGCAGAGTGTTACGCGCAACCTCGATCAGGCTGGTGTTGGACCGGGTTCCGGCAACCAGTACTACAACCGCACCCGCCAGTCTGCTCTGCCGCACTCATTCGGCACCTCAGGACAGTGGTTTGAAGTTGGTACAGGCTGCGGCCCGATCAATTCAACCTGCCTTTATCAACCTGCTGCCGCTGGAACCTTTGCTGCACGTGGCTCCCGTGGCTCCATCTACGGCCCCGGCTTCCAGAGCTATAACGCCGCGCTGCAGAAGGCCTTCCACGTCATCCCCGGTCACGAAAACCATCAACTGGTCTTCAAGGCCGAAGCGTTCAACTTCGTCAACCATCCCAACCTTGATAACCCCGATATGAGCCCGACCAGCAGCACCTTCGGTAAGGTGACCAACAAGGGAACAACCTACGCGTCGGAACGCCAGTTCCAGTTCAGTCTGAGATACGCGTTCTAAACCCCGAGCCCCGCGGCAAACGCCGCGGGGCTTTTCTCTTTCTCCCCTACAACAGATTCAAGGAACGAGGAGCGGTCAGATGCGATCGATGGATTCTTCGCGCCCGGGCTTCAACGTCGGACATCGCAACACTTCCAGGCAGAGACTCATCCGCCGCGTCCTGTGGGTCGGCGCTCTCTCCAGCGCAGCCTTTGCCCAGACGATGAAGGCTCCCGATATCACCAGCCAGCCGACGCTCTATGTCGTTCCTTATGCCCATCTCGATACCCAGTGGCGCTGGGAGTTTCCGCAGACCATCAGCGAATATCTGCTGAAGACCATGCGGGTGAACTTCGACTACATGGATCGCTATCCGCACTACGTCTTCAACTGGACCGGAGCTAATCGCTACCGTCTGATGAAGGAGTACTTCCCTTCCGACTACGAACGGATGCGCACCTATGTTGCCGCCGGCCGCTGGTATCCCGCCGGCTCCTCCGTCGAAGAAGGTGACGTCAATCTTCCCAGCGCAGAAGGTGTCTTCCGCCAGATCCTGTACGGCAATAGCTACTTCCGCAAAGACTTCGGCAAGGCCAGCGAGGAGTACATGCTGCCGGACTGCTTCGGCTTCCCGGCATCGCTGCCGAGCATTCTTGCCCATGCCGGCATTAAGGGCTTCTCGACCCAGAAGCTGAATGCCGAATGGCAGCCGGCACCAAAGATCGGCGGCCCGAACTCGCCGGAGCAGACGCCGGAAGGCATCCCGTTCAACGTCGGCATGTGGTACGGCCCTGATGGAAAGGGTGTGATCGCAGCCCTCAATCCCGGTGGCTACGGTAGCAATACTTACACCGACCTGAGCAAGGAACCGACGGAGGCTGTCGCCAACGCCCCGCAACTTACCAGTGAAGAGCGTGCCCGCCTTTCACCGCAGCAGCTTGCCGCACTTCCCCCGCCTCGCCGCAATGTAGAGCCGAACTGGGTGAAGCGCGTCGATCTTGATGGAAAGGTGACAGGCCTGTTCGCCGACTATCACTACGTCGGCACGGGAGATGTGGGCGGCGCGACTCAGGAGTCCACCGTCAAACTTCTGGAAGCGATCGTAACGAAGAGCAAGACCGTTCTGCCGACTCCACCGCGAGGCGCATTTGCCATGGGGGAGACACCCAAAGCAGCCGAAAGCGGAGCGGAAGTACAGGTGGGCGAGGGCCCGGTTCACGTCGTCATTGCGACCGCCGACCAGCTTTTCAAAGATATACCTCCGTCCATGACCTCAAAGCTGCCGACGGTGAAGGGCGACCTTGAGCTCATCAATCACTCCGCCGGTTCGCTGACCTCGCAGGCCTATCACAAGCGCTGGGTGCTGAAGAATGAGCTTCTGGCCGACGCCGCGGAGAAGTCATCGCTCGCGGCAGCATGGATGGGAGGCGCCGCCTATCCGCAACAGCGTTTGAACGATGCCTGGATGCTGGCGTTGGGAGGCCACTTCCATGACACCGCCGCTGGAACCGCCACACCGAAGTCGTATGAGTATGCGTGGAATGACGATGCCATTGTCGCCAATCAGTTCAACGGCGTTCTCACCAGCGCTAGCCAGGCGATTGCCTCCGGACTGGACACCGAAGGCGCGGGCATCCCGGTTGTGCTCTTCAATCCGCTGAATGTTGAGCGGGAAGATGTGGTCGAAGCCGATCTCCACTTTGCCGGAGCGACCCCGAAGAGCGTCACAGTGACCGATGCCCAAGGCAAAGAAGTGCCGGCTCAGATCGCCGAGGGGAAGGTTCTCTTCCTCGCAACGGTCCCATCTGTGGGGTACGCCGTTTATCACGTGCAGGCGGCACAAAAGGCGGCACCTTCAACCGGCCTCAAGGTAACGAACTCTTCCATCGAGAATGCTCGTTATCTCGTGAAGCTCAACGGAGATGGCGATGTCTCCAGCATCTACGACAAACAGACGAAGAAGGAACTTCTCTCCGCTCCTGTACGTCTTGCCATCTCCAATGACAAGCCAAGGCAGTGGCCGGCATGGAATATGGACTTCGATCAGGAGCAGGCGGCGCCTCGCTCCTTTGTCGCAGGCAAACCCACGATCCGCATCAAGGAGAATGGCCCTGTCCGCGTGGCTCTGGAAGTAACCCGCGAAGCCGAGGGTTCGAAGTTCGTGCAGACCATCAGCCTGTCCGCCGGAAACGCCGGCAACCGTGTGGTGTGGGCGAACAGTATCGATTGGAAGACAAGCTCGGCCAACCTGAAAGTCGCCTTCCCATTGAGCGCCTCGAACGAGAATGCCACCTACAACTGGGATCTCGGAACGGTTCAAAGACCCAATGCCAACGAGCGGCAGTTCGAGGTTGCCTCACACAAGTGGATCGATCTGCAGGACAAGAGCGGAAGCTTCGGAGCAACGCTCCTGACCGACTTCAAGAATGCGTCGGACAAGCCGAATGACAACACCATCCGGCTGACACTTCTGCGCTCTCCGGGACTGCAGCCTTCGGCCAACGGACGGCCGATTCCCTACTCCGATCAGGCCAACCAGGACTGGGGACATCACGAGTTTGCCTTCGGCCTTTCTGGGCACGACGGCGACTGGCATAGTGCGCAGACAGACTGGCAGGCCTATCGCATGAACGCTCCCGTCATCGCGTTCCAGACAGGCAAGCATCAGGGAACGCTTGGGAAATCTTTCTCCCTCGTCCACCTGAACAACTCGCGCATCCGCGTGCTTGCGTTGAAGAAAGCCGAAGACAGCGATGAAACTATCCTTCGCATGGTCGAGCTTGACGGCAAACCGGCGCAGGATGTCCAGGTATCCTTCGCAGGCCCGATTGCTTCCGCCCGCGAAGTCAACGCGCAGGAGCAATCCCTGGGTAATGCAGTCGTCGAACAGGGCGTCCTCAAGACATCGTTCACGGCCTATCAGCCAAGAACATTTGCCATTCGGCTTGCCAATGCTACGGCGAAGCTGAATGCGGTTCAATCCCAGGCCGTGCCGCTACAGTATGACCTTGCCACGGGCAGCAACGACGATACCGCAACCAATGGTGGTGGCTTCGACGGCAAAGGCAACGCAATCCCCGCCGAGATGCTTCCCGACAAGATCGACTATCACGGCGTTGTCTTCGACCTTGCATCCGCGAAGACGGGCAATGCAAATGCGGTGGTAGCAAAAGGCCAGACCATCAAGCTTCCTGAAGGACACTTCAACCGTGTCTATGTCCTTGCCGCATCTGCTGATGGTGATCAGACAGGTGTCTTCAAGGTCGGCACTCATACTGCGACGCTCAAAATCCAGGACTGGACTGGCTATATCGGTCAGTGGGATACGCGCCTTTGGAAGGAACAGCCCGGTCGCGACTGGGCCATCTCAGCCAATCATGCGGCTTGGCCGCCCGCAGACCTGCAACAGCGCGAGGCGCGTCCTCCGGCGCCTCGTTATCCGGACGACTATATCGGCTTGAAACCCGGCTTCCTGAAGACGGCCGGCCTCGCCTGGTACGCCTCGCACATTCATACGCCGCAGGGACTCAACCAGCCCTATCAGTATTCCTATCTCTTTGCCTATCCGATCGACCTCGCGGAAGGCGCGAAGACCATCACCCTGCCGAACAACGATAAGATTCGCATCCTCGCCATCTCGACAGCGCAGGAGAGCGAAAAGCTCACTGTCGCGACATCATTGCTCGAGGCGCCGAAACCTGCAGCAGAACCTCCCGCTGCGGCAACAACGTCGAAATAGTCTCTACTCTCCATGCGGAACGGTGAAGCTGCAAACACAGCTCTACCGTTCCGATAACATCTCCAGGGCCATGGACCAGAATGCCTGCATCACCGGCGAAAACCACTTGTCCCGATGGCGAACGACCTGGGTATAGACCGAGAGCCTCTTCTCCGGCCATGGCAACGCAACCAGGTTTCCCTTCTCCAGCTCTTCCGCCACAACGACCTCCGGCAGCACCGCGACACCCATGCGCGCGAGCGCGCACTGTTTCAGCGCCTCGACGCTTGCGAACTCCAGGCATTTACTGACACGGCCGCCGCACTGCGCCAGCGTGCGCTCGAATAATGCGCGATAGCTGCAACTGCGCTCCGTGAGCAGAATCTGGTGTTCGGCAATCTCCGCTGCCGTAACCTTCTTCTGGCCGGCAAGCGCATGCTCCTTGGCAACGAGGGCCAGCATCGGCTCCCGGCGGACACACTTCACCAGGAGCTGCGGCACCTCGATCGGCTCATCGATGGTGATGGCGATGTCGATGCCTGGCTCCAGTGGGCTGACCGAAGCGCACTGCGTACTGGTGTGCAGCGTAAGCTGTACGCCAGGGTAAGTGCACTGGAAACTCCGCAGCAGATCCGGCAGACGGTAGGTCAACAGGCTCTCCGACGCCGTAATCACCAGCGGGCCCACCACCTGACCGCTCTTCTGCACAGAGGTACGCGCTTCTTCAGCGAGCACCAGCAAACGGGTCGCATAGGCGAGGAACTGTGTGCCTGCCGCCGTCAGCTCCACCTGCCGGCCAAGCCTGTTGAACAACGGCAATCCAAGTTCGCTTTCAAGCGCATGCACCTGCGCGGTCACACTGGACTGCGCATAATTTAACTGACTGGCAGCGCGGGTAAAGCTCTTTTCGCGCGCAACTTCCGCGAAGGTCCGTACCTGCTTGAGGTCGAGCACAGCTTCACTCCCATCAGGAATTTCGATGCAAGTAATCATATCAATTCGCTGGACGCGATCCATGCCAACCTGCGAAAGTTAAGCTCCATGAAGCCACGGCACATCGCGCAGATCATCCTACTCTCGGCGGTATGGGGCATCTCGTTCCTCATGATCCGGATTGCGGCCACCACCTTCCCGCCCGTCTGGGTCGGAATGCTGCGTTCCGGCTCAGGCGCAGCCTTGCTGCTTGTCCTGCTGAAACTCAGGGGAAACCGGCTTCCTCCGCGAAAGATGCTGCCCTGGCTGCTCGCCGTGGCGCTCTTCAATAACGCCATTCCGTTCAGCTTCTTCGCCTGGGGAGAGCAGACGGTGCCCAGCAATACCGCTGCCGTACTGAATGCAACTCTCCCGATCTGGACCATGCTCTTAGGCATGGCCGTGCACCGCACGAAGATGGGACTGGCAACGATACTCGGTGTGTTGATCGGCTTCGGCGGCGTGGCCCTGGTGGTTTACAGCCGCACCTCCGATCCGGCGCCTGGGCAGGGCAGCCTTACTCTCGGAATCACCGTGATTGTGCTGGCGACGCTCGGCTACGCGACCGCTACTCTTATCGCGAAGGCGAAGCTACAGGGACTCGATCCCATCGGCCTGGCGACAGCACAGCTCTCGCTGGCAGCATCGATGCTGGCTCCCGTAGCTGCTCTCACCCGCCATCCCGCCCACATCACACTACCGCCCGTCCTTGCCATCCTGGTTCTTGGCTTTGCCGGGAGCGGCGTGGCCTACTTCCTGTACTTCAACCTGCTGGCACACATTCCCGCGACCCACGTGGTCGCGGTGACCTACCTTTTGCCGATCTGGGGCATCTTCTGGGGGCTTGTGGCGCATGAACAGGTTGCGCCTCTGGCCTATGTAGGAGTACTGGTCGTGATCGCCGGCCTGATTCTGATGAACAGCAACATGCGCAGGCCTTCCCCAAAAATCGAGCCTAGACCAGAACCCAGACCAGCCGTAGACTGCGAAGCGGTGAAGAGTTAGAGCATTTTCCCTGTTGCTGGGCATCCCGGAAGAGGCGTGCAGCGGCGTTTTCATTGCGGAAAACGCCCATAGATCGGGAAGCCCTACATGACATCTACAGGGAAAATGCTCTTAACTGTTCACCGCTTCATAGCCAACCGCAAGGCGAGCCTGAGCTCGCTCTGCCAGATACTTACGGATCCAGACACCCAGCGTCAGGCTGAAGACCACCATGGCGATCACCAGCGTGATGAAGTACTGCGCCATCCAGATACGCATCAACCGGTACGGTGACTGATTCCCCACATAGTAGACACGGTCGTTCATGCCATACGAATGGAACTTTCCATTACGCAGAAGGCTGACCGAGCTGCCGATATCGCTCGACTGAGAGCGATCTACAAAGACATCTTCGAAGAGTTTGGCCGCACCGTCGTCACGCAAGGCGATGAGGACAAGGGAACGCCCTGGCGACGCTGGTGATTCGATTCCTTCGATCATGGCATCGATGCGGCCTCCGTCATTAGAAGGAAGTTCGCGCGTGACGAAGCGCCCCGCAATCCGCTGCCACAGATCCTTCAACCGAGCCAGCGATCCTTGTCCCTGCTTCACCTGGATGGCATCTCCAGCGAAGGTTACCGGCAGTGACGTGTCCAGCGAAGTGAAGACCGGCTGGCTCTGTACGCTGCCCAGGATCACGTAGTCCCGGTCTTTTCCGAGGACAGCATCAGGGCCGGCGACCTCAACTCGTAACACCGGATATCCAGTCTGAGAGCCGCTGTGACTCATCAGATGCAGATACAGAGAGATCTCGTTCGCGGTGGGATTCGCCGGCATAATCACCGTCGTCTCCGAAAGATCGGCTCGGCGCGTGAACGGGAACGCAGCATTGGCAAAGAGTTCCAGGTCAGGCAGACCCGCATAGTGCGGCAGGTTCCGGATATCCAGTGCCGAGTTGCTCAGAATCTCTCCCTCGGTAGCCGCGCCCACCTTGGTCGGAATGAAATCAAAACTGAACTGCAGCGTATTACCGAAGGGACGCATTGCAGCCACGGGCACGACGATCTGCCGCTGACGATCGACCGTCCCAGTTCCCACTGCAAGCGGAGCCTCATTGACCAGCGTTCCGTTCACATAGGTCCGCAGCGCCGAACCGGGCAGGATGGTAGTCGCGTTATAGCGGTAGCTGACCAGCATGCGAAGGTTCTGCACTTCCCCATAAAAGAGATCCGGCGGCACATGGAAATAGATCGGCACCGGGTGGGATCCATCCGTCTTAAGCAGGTCTTTGCTGGAGTAGTCGGCCAGACTTACCAGGCGATTCGTCGGCATCCAGCGGGGAGCATCGTCAATGTCACGCTGTGAAGGTGGCGAAGCATCGCTGATACGCAGCGTGTCTCCCTCCGGCTGCGACGGCTCCGTCATCCTGGCTGTGGGAGCGCCTTTTCTCTGCGCCAGGCCACGCGCCGCGGCCAACAGTTGATCCTCATCATTTCCAGCGACGATCAGCACGGTTCCGTTGGCATCGTAAGGATTTCTCCGCACCGCGATGTAGGGCCCCGGCTCCGGTTGCGCGGGTCTCATGCTCTCCGGAAGCCTTGCCGCGCTGTCGGCAAAGACAACGACGTTTCCTTCAGTGAGCTGTTCCAGAGATGCCGTGTATCGAATGGGCTTCGGACCTACCTGCGTGCCAAACCACGACGCAACCACACCGGCAGCCTGCAATGTCTTTAGACCAGGCTGCGAGAGAAAGACAAACGGTATCGTGGTGATCGTTTGCAGGTCCCGATCGAGAAAAGGCATCGGTAACAGACCGATATCGTTGCGGAACGGAAGGCTGTCGCCTGTGATCTCGACCGTCGAGGTGGCGCCGATCCAGCCCTGAGCCTGCGCCTTCGCCTGGGCCTCTGTCTGAAAGATGCCGTTGCTGGTGAACTCGAACGTCAGACCATTGTTGCGGATGAGTGTATCGGTCGGAAGATCGATCTCGGCATAGGCAAAACCGCCGGTGTTCACAACCGGAATCTCGCCGACGTTGCTGTTATTGAGAGAGACCCTCAACATCCCTGGGTGAGGTGCGACACCCGGAGCCAGCTTATAGCTGACCTTCAGTACGGCATGCCGGGAAACAAAGGTATACGGTAACGAAAACCCCACGGGGTAGTAGCTATGCGGTCCCCGGAGCTCGATGCCGCTATCCATTCCCATGTCTTTCAGCGTGATCCGGATCGGCTTTGCGGTACCGGCAGTCGGTGCTGTCTCGGGCGCGCTCTGAGCGACCGCCGGCGTCTGGGCCTCCGGTGCTGGTGAAGGAGCTACGGGACTTGTCGAAGGAGCAGGCCTCGATGGTTGAACCGCGGTCTGCTTCACCGGCTCCGCCTTAGGAGCCGGAGCTGCCGGCACTGGTTGACGCTTAGGAGCTGCAGCTTTCTTCACCGGTGCCGGCGCTGGAGCCGGCCCATTTCCAACGGCCGGTGGGCGGAAGGTCTGCGGAGGCAACTGAACCTGCGGCGGCGCAAATTGCTGCGGCGTTGTTTGGGCATACCCCATTCCGCCAAGCAGCAGAAGAGCGAAGAGGATGATGCTCTTCGATGCGAATAGACCACGCGTCACCTGGTACAGCCCGGTGAGTGACAGCCTGGCCACTCTCGCGAAGCTGACCAGCGGGCGATCGACTTCGACTTCGCGTTCGATGCTCACCCATGAATCAGCACGGGAGTACAGCACGCGCGCCAGGGTCTCCTGCTCAACCACGGTCGGGTGATAGAACGCAATGCGGATCTCACCTGCGAGAATCGCCAGTACTTTGGCCTTTACCGTGCGCGACTTCGTCTGCATGGGGAAAGACATCTCAATGATGTCTCCCTTCTGAAGGCGCACATCTTCATCCAACACGATCGAGGCTCCGCCGACCGAGATGTCAAAGGTCGATCCGGAGATCTCGCGCCCATCGGCCAGGTGCGCTCGTATGCCAATCCGTGCTTCGATACGAACCGCCTTACGGCGCTGTTTCTGCTCGTGCGCGCATGCCGCGGCAACTCCCAGGATGATGATGTTGAAAACGATCCATGCGGTATTGCTCAACACCGTACCCGGGTGCCCTGGATCGGTCACAAAGTAGCGATAGGGGGCTAGTGCCAGACCGAAGAGGTTGAAAAGCAGCAGCCATGTTGTCGGCGCGGCGATAGACCGGTCAAATCGCGTCTCCATCAGAGTGCTGCCCTTATCGGTCACATTGAACTTGCCGAGCTTGGGGTTCAGCAGTGCCAACGTGGTTGGCATCAGGATGTAAGGCGCCAGCACCGTCTCGTAGATCTCATTCCAGAAGGAGTGCCGGTGTGTCCCCTGCACGCGCGAGTTGGTTATGCTGGAGATGATGAGGTGCGGCAGGGCGTACGCAAGAATAGCTACCCAGTAGCCGGGAATGATCGTCCGGCTGAAGAGCATATAGATCAGTGGGGCACACAGAAATACCAGGCGCGGAACCGCATACAAAAAGTGCGCCATGGCATTGAAGTAGCACAGCCGCTGGGTCATCTTCATCCCGCGCGCCAGCAGCGGGTTATCAGTACGCAGGATCTGGATCATGCCACGTGCCCAGCGGATTCGCTGTCCCACGTGCGCAGCCAGGGTCTCGGTGGCCAATCCGGCAGCCATCGCAATGTTGAGGTACGCCGTGTTGTATCCCAGCTTCTGAAGTCGAAGCGATGTGTGGGCGTCCTCGGTCACCGTCTCCGTCGCGATGCCACCTACCTCATCCAGGGCGCTACGCCGGATGACGGCACACGACCCGCAGAAAAATGTCGCATTCCATAGGTCGTTGCCGTCCTGAATAATGCCGTAGAACAGCTCGCCCTCATTCGGAATGCTATGGTATTGGCGCAGATTGCGCTCGAACGGATCCGCCGAGTAGAAGTGATGCGGCGTCTGCAGCATGGCCAGCTTCTCGTCCTTGAGGAACCAGCCGACCGTCATCTGGAGGAAGCTGCGGGTGGGCACGTGGTCGCAGTCGAAGATGGAGACCAGCGGCGAGTCCATCGTCTCGAGTGCCGTATTGATGTTGCCGGCCTTGGCGTGCGTATGCTTTTCCCGGATCTTGTACCCGATTCCCGCCTCTTCGCAGAACAGCCGGTACTCGTCCCGAACACCGTCATCGAGAACGTAAACATGCAGCTTTTCCGGCGGATAGTCGATGTTCAAGGCCGCCAGGGCGGTATAGCGGACTAGGGAGAGCGGCTCATTGTAGGTAGGAATCAGCAGGTCGACGTGCGGCCACAACTCTTCATCTGCCGGCAGGGGCACAGGACGCCGTTGGAGCGGCCATACCGTCTGTATATAGCCCAGCACCATGATCAGGATGGTGTAAATCTCTGCGGACAGCAGGATCAGCATCAACACCGAATCGATCTTGTATGGGTTATTGGCCTCGTCCGAGAAATAGTCGATCAATTGCCCGATGCGCCACCAGCCATACCGGCTGGTAATGACGACCGAAAGCAGCATCAGGCTGATGGTGACCACCTTGGAGGTGGAGATACGGTTTATGACAATGGCCGTAACCACCAGTACGGCGCCAAGAATGGCCTGCTTTTGCCAGCTCAGGTACAGGCTGATGAACTGGAACGCCAAAAACAGGGCCACAAGGACGATCAGCCAGCGGACTACTCGCATCGAATGCCGTCACTCCAGGGAAGTCTGAATGGCCCATTTTGTCCTATATAGGCCACCCCATCCCGCTTTACTTTCCGGGGTATTTCATTCATCACGATACCACTCTCCGGCAAGGCTCTGATTCCTACGGCTCCCCCTTTGGACAGAAGAAGATAGGGGCTAGGATGGAGAACGCTTCTAGATCGAAACAATCGCCCGCACTTTCTTCTTTTCTTCGTGCATCCGCGACGCAAACTGCACATCCAATTGGATGTTCCAGAGATTTCAGGTTCGTTTCAGAGGAAGCCCTGTATGCGCATCCCCCTAGCAGTAGCAGCAACACTCGTCTCCATTGCCACCATCACCACGACAGGGTGCCGCCAGAGCGCTCCGGCGCAGCAGCAGCCCCAGCAGATGCAGGCCATGCCGGTCCAGGTGGCCGCGGTATCGCTGAACCCTGTCCCCAATGGCGATACCTATGTGTCCACAATCAAGAGCCGGCGCTCCGCCACGCTGCAGCCGCAGGTAGACGGCAACCTGACCCGCATTCTGGTGAAGAGCGGCGATCACGTGCGTGCCGGCCAGTTGATGATGACCATCGATCCGCTGAAGCAGCAGGCCACGGTCGCTTCCACCGCAGGAACAGAGAACCAGAAGAAGGCCGTTCTGCAGTACAACAAGGCAGAGCTGGACCGGCAGAAGGGCCTTTTCGAGGCCGGTGTCGTCTCCAAGCAGGCCTATGAGATCGCCCTGCAGAACTTCCAGAACGCCGAAGGCGACTACAAGGCCTCTCAGGAGAGCACTTCGGCCCAACGCCAGCAGTTGGCGTACTACCAGATCCGGGCTCCGTTCGATGGCATCGTGGGTGACATCCCTGTTCACCAGGGCGACTATGTCTCGGCAACGACACTGCTCACCACAGTCGATGAGAACTCACAGCTCGAGGCCTACATCTATATCCCGACGGAACGCGGCGCACAGGTGCGCAATGGCCTGCCGGTTGAGATTCTGGATGACACAGGCAAGCCGCTCGTGAAGTCGAACATCTACTTCCTCTCTCCCCAGGTGGAGAACGGGATGCAGAGCGTTCTGGCCAAGGCACCGGTTCCCAGCTCGGCCCCGGTACGCAATCTCCAGATCGTCAAGGCCCGTGTGACCTGGGATGTCACCCCCAAGCCTACCGTTCCAGTGCTGGCAATCACCCGCATCAACGGTCAGCCATTTGTGACGATCGCCGCGCCCCAAGGCAACGGCTATATCGCACATCAGGTCGCGGTCAAAGTGGGCGACCCCATTGGCAACACCTATCCCGTGCTCGAAGGACTTAAACCGGGTGACAAGGTCATCACCTCCGGCCTGCAGTTCCTGGCCGAAGGCATGCCGGTTAAACCGCTCAGCTAACTGCCTCTCCCCTATCGAGGATTACTTCTGTGGTTGAATTTTTTATTCGGCGCCCTATTTTTGCGAGCGTCTGTGCCCTGCTGATCATTCTTGCGGGCGCGGTCTGCATTCCGCAATTACCTATCTCGCTCTATCCGCAGCTCGCGCCTCCTCAGGTCACCGTAACCAGCGTCTACATCGGCGCCAATGCGCAGACGGTAGAGCACGACGTTACGACCCAGTTAGAGACCGCCATCAACGGTGTCGAGGGCATGCGGTATATGACCTCGTCTTCCGGTAACGATGGCACCAGCAGCATCACCATTACGTTCCAGACGGGCTACGACCTCAATATCGCAGCCGTGGACGTCCAGAACAGAGTTCAATCGGCACAGGGTGTTCTACCCCAGGCCGTCAAAAACACCGGCGTCACCATCACCAAAGCCAACCCGAACTTCGTTTTTGCGAGTGGTTTCTACGCGGAGAATAACCGCTACTCACCGGAGTTCATCTCCAACTACGTCGACCTCTACGTCAAGGATCCTCTGAAGCGTATTACCGGCGTGGGCGACGTGGTCATCTTCGGCGCACGTAAGTACGCCATGCGCCTGTGGATCGACCCGACCAAACTCGCCGCCCGTAACCTGACTGCTACAGACGTTGTCAGCGCGCTGCAGGAGCAGAACGTCGAAGTCGCCGCCGGCGCCGTGGGCGCACCGCCGACAGCCGATCCCAACCAGACCTATCAGATTGCGGTCCGGGCTGTAGGCCGTCTGACGCAACCCTCAGAGTTCGAAGACATCATCCTCAAGAACACTTCAGCGGGTATTGTGCGCCTGAGGGATGTAGGCCGCGCCGAGATCGGCGCCGAAACCTACGGCAGTACGCTGAAGTACAGCGGCATTCCGGGTGTGGGTGTCGGTGTTCAGCAGCTTTCAAACGCCAATGCTCTTGCCGTGGATAAAGCGGCGAAAGCCGAACTGGCCCGCCTGGCGAAGAACTTCCCTCCGGGACTGAAGTATGTGATTGCGTTCGATACGACCACGGTCGTTGGCGAATCGATCAATGAGGTTGTTCATACCCTCATTGAAGCCATCATCATCGTCGTCATCGTCATCTTCCTCTTCCTGCTGGATTGGCGCGCGACTATTATCCCGGCTGTCACCATCCCGGTCTCGCTGATCGGCACCTTCGCTTTCATCAAGATCTTCAACTTCTCCATCAACTCGCTCACGATGTTCGGCATCACCCTGGCTACCGGCCTTGTGGTGGACGATGCCATCGTCGTCATCGAGAACGTACAGCGTCACCTTTCCCATGGAAAGATCAAGGACCCGCACGAAGCGACCTCGGTAGCCATGTCGGAGGTAACAAGCGCCGTCATTGCGACTTCCCTCGTGCTGATCTCGGTATTTATCCCGGTTAGCTTCTTCCCGGGAACCACCGGCATTCTGTACAAACAGTTCTCGCTGACCATCGCCTTTTCCATCGCCATCTCTGCCTTCAACGCGTTGACGCTCTCGCCGGCTCTGTCGGCAATTCTGCTGCGCGGCGAAGAGGCCAAGTACCACATGCTGGACTGGACGCACATTCCTTTCCTGGCCAAGGGTTACAGCGGATTCGCTCACGGCATCGACGATTTCATCCTCTGGCTGGGACGTCAGTATGCGAAGCTGATCCATTTCGTGCTCCGCATTCGCTGGGTCATGCTCCTGTTATTCATCGGCGGTCTGGTTGCAACGGCTGTTGTCTATCGCAGTGTGCCCACAGCCTTCGTTCCCAGCGAAGACCAGAACTACTTCATCATGCAGGTGCTGGCTCCCCAGGGTGCATCTTTGGCCTATACGCAGAACCTTGCCGACCAGGCACAGGTGCTGCTCTCCAAGGAACCTGAGGTCGTAGGCACCTTTGCCGTCATGGGCTTCGGCTTTAGCGGCAACGCCTCCAACCAGGGCCTGATCTTCGCCCCGCTGAAACCGCAGGCAGAACGTAAGGGCGACGAACATCAAGCCTCAGCCGTCGTGGCGCGCGTTGCTCCCAAGCTGATGCAGATTCCCGGCGGCATTATCGCTGCCTTCGAGCCACCGCCGATTCAAGGTATCGGCAGCTTCGGCGGATTCCAGTTCGAGCTTCAGGATGAGGGCCGCAACACGCCTGCCGATCTCGATCGCGTGGCACATCAGATCGTAGGCGCCGGCCGCGATCCAAAGTCGGGCTTGACGGGCCTCTATACCTCATTCACGGCCAATGATCCGCAGATCACCGTGGTCATCGACCGCGAGAAGGCAAAGGCCATCGGCGTTCCCTTCTCTGAGATCAACAACGCGCTCGGAGTCTTCATGGGGTCAACCTATGTGAATGACTTCGACTTCAACAATCGCTCGTACCGCGTCTACATTCAGGCCGATGCCGGCTTCCGCAAGAATGCGAAGGACATCCGCCAGTACTACGTGCGTTCCAATACCGGGCAGATGATCTCGCTCGATAACCTGGTCAGCATCCGGGAAGATTCGGGACCGCAGATCATCTCGCACTACAATCTCTTCCGCTCGGCTGAGATTCTCGGTTCCGCCGCGCCTGGGCTCTCCTCGGGCCAGGGTCTCGAGAATATGCAGAAGCTCTTCGAGAAGAACAAAATCCAGGGCATGACCTACTCGTGGTCGGGTCTGGCGCTGGAAGAGATTGAGTCTGCGGGCAAGGCCATCGTCATCTTCGGCCTCGGCCTGCTGGTGGTGTACCTCACGCTGGCGGCACAGTATGAGTCCTGGGCGCTGCCGTTCATCATCCTTCTGGCCGTACCGATGGCCGTGCTCGGCGCTCTTGGACTGATTGCGGCTCGCGGACTTGTGGATGACGTCTACGTGCAGATCGGTCTGGTCATGCTGATCGGTCTCTCGGCGAAGAACGCCATCCTGATCGTCGAGTTCGCAGAACAGCTCCGCGAGCAGGGCCGATCAATTGTCGACGCTGCTATCGAAGCTGCAGAGCTTCGCCTACGCCCCATCCTCATGACCAGCTTCGCCTTCATCCTGGGCGTACTTCCCCTGGTCTTCGCAGAAGGCGCAGGTAAGTTAGGACGTCACTCCGTCGGTACTGCCATTGTGGGAGGCATGCTGCTCTCGACCGTGCTGAACCTGATCTTTATCCCCGTGCTGTATGTCTTCATGAGCAACGTGCTGGCCAGGTTGCGGAAGGGACATGCAGCCGTTCGGCATGAGGTTCCGCAACACATGGTATAACCCTCGAATCACTTGGTAATCCGCGGCTCGCCACAGGCGGGCCGCGTTACTTTTATGGGGATATAGACAAAGGTTTGCCCCAAAGGTAACTGGTCGAGAGTGCACTCGATACCGATAGTTACATCAATGAGCGCAGAAGCACCAAAGCGAACATTAGATGACACGAAAGTTGCAACATAACGACCTCAAATCAGTGATTTGCGGTGTTAATCTCACTTAGGCTGTACGAGCAGAGTCGCTCCCCCTGCTCATTCCATGGGTTTGAATGGCTGTCCTGAGCTGAGTTATTTTACGGGCGCCAAAAGGAATCGGTTGTATGGCAACACCAGGAATGATTTCCGACGGTCCTGTCTCCCTTGGACGCGATACGTCTCACGCGGTTTCGGGATACGGTATGACGGAGAGTAAGGCTGCTGTCCGTCTTTACGCCAACTCCGCTGTCGTATGGTTCGACCTGCTGCTCCTCTCTTTTAGCCTCGCCGTCACAACACTGGCTAACTATCGCACTTCAATCGAGCCGTCACATCTCAAGGCGTCCCTCGGCCTTCGCATCTCCCTGCGCAATCTGCTTCTGTTTCTCATCTGCCTAGCCGCATGGAGACTGGTTCTCTGGACCGCGGGCCTTTATCGCGCAGCATCGTTCCGGCATCTCTCCAGCCGCATTCTGCTGGCAGGGCTTTTCTGCACCCCTGTCGCGATCTTCGCGCTCATCGAACGCTCGACAGGCGGCAACATCGTTCGTCCAGGCGCACTGTTCTTTCTGCTGGCAACGGGTTCTATCTATGCCAGCCGCGGCTTGCTGGCCATCTCAGCCGGTTACGTTCACAGCTACACACGTGCTCCCCGCACGGCGCTGGTCATCGGCAGCGGTCCGCTGGCACGGAAGCTGCTGCAGGATCTTCCGCACCATCCTCAATGGGACTACCGGGTCATTGGCTTCGTCGATTCAAAACCGCAGCCGGATTCGGAAAAACGCATCCATGCTCCCTATCTCGGTAAAGTCGCTGCATTGCATGATGTGCTGATGCGTCTTCCGGTAGAAGAGGTCTTCATTGCTCTTCCTCTGAAGTCGCACTACGAAGAGATTCAGCGCGTGATCGATCTGTGTGAGGCCGCGGGAGTGCAGTCTCAGTACCTCACAAACATTTTTACGACCTCCATCACCAAGAAGCTCCGTCGCGATCAGGACCGCGTGGTGATGCAGATGGTGCACCATGACAGCCGCCGATTCCTCAAGCGGGCATTCGATTTTGTGACCTCGCTGCTGGGCATTATTGTTCTCTCTCCTCTCTTTCTGCTGATTGCCATTGCGGTCAAGCTCACCAGCAAAGGGCCGGTTATTTTCAAGCAGACGCGTTATGGCCTCAACAAGAATCCATTCTCCATGTACAAATTCCGCAGCATGGTGGTGGACGCGGAGAGCCAGCAGTCGCAACTCGAACACCTGAATGAGACCTCCGGTCCTGTCTTCAAGATCAAGCGTGATCCACGTATCACGCGCCTTGGAGCACTCCTTCGGAAGACTTCTATTGATGAGCTGCCACAATTGTTCAATGTCCTGCTCGGCGATATGTCTCTGGTTGGGCCGCGGCCTCTCCCCACACGCGATGTCAGCCGGTTCTCTGATCTGAGCCTGATGCGCCGGTTCTCTGTAAAGCCGGGGGTGACGGGCCTATGGCAGGTCTCCGGACGATCGAACCTCGACTTCGACGGCTGGATCGCTCTGGATCTCCGCTACATCGATACCTGGACGCTGACGCTCGACCTGCGCATTCTGGTCATGACCATACCGGCGGTTCTCAAAGGCCGCGGAGCGTCTTAGAGCATTTTTCCCTGTAGCTGGGTATCCCGGAAGGGGTGTGCAGCGGCGTTTTCATTGCGGAAAACGCCCATAGATACGGAAGCCCTACTCTACACCTACAGGGAAAATGCCCTAGTTCCACACTCAGAAATATCCGGTATGCTTCCAGCCATGGATCGCCGTCACTTCCTTGCCATCACCGGCGCCTTCGGCCTTAGAATGCACGCCCAGATGCCCGGCCTGCCCGCGGGAACCACCCGGCCTGACATTGCAGCGATCGATCACGACCGCATCCTTCGTCTGGCGGGGATCTATCTTCAGCAGAAGCCCACGACCATCACGGCCTTTCCTGCGGAACGATCTCAGGCAACACCGAACGACTTCTACTCTGAAGATCCTGAATGGTTTCCGGATGTAGATCCGGAGAAGCCCTGGGTACGGCATCAAGGCGAACGCAATCCAAATGCATTTCATGCTCATGGAGATGCTCTGCTGCGTATGGCGCAGGTGATTCCGGCACTTGCCGCAGCCTGGCTGATCACCAAAGACGCGAAGTACGTCAGCGCTGCCCTGCTTCATCTGCGGGCTTGGTTCCTGACTCCGGAGACACGCATGAACCCGTCGCTGAACCACGCGCAGGCGATTCAAGGCGTGGCCGAGGGGCGGGCTACCGGGATCCTTGAGACCATCTATCTCGTCGAGGTTGTCCGCGCCATCAGCTTTCTGGCAACCTCGGAAGACTTTCCGGATACCGATCTGAAGGGGCTTCGTTCCTGGTTCGCGGACTACGCGCACTGGATGTACGACTCTACCCTCGGCCAGGGAGAGCGGGATACGCGCTCCATCCATGGCATCTGCTGGGTTGCGCAGGCCGGCGAATACGCCCGCTTCGCCAATATCGCCACCATCTCCGGATACTGCCTGCGCCGCTTCCGCGAAGTCCTGCTGACGCTGATCTCACTGGATGGCAACTTCCCCGCAGCGCTGGCAACCACGGCTCCTTTCGCCAACTCCATCTTTCATCTGGAGTGCCTGGCCCTTACCTGCGAGGTACTCTCCACACCTTTCGAATCGCAGTGGACCTTCCAGACCAGCGATGGAAAAGGCTTGCGCTCCGCCGTCGCCTTCATGGCTCCGTCGCTTGAGAACAAGCAGCAGTGGCGCTATCGCGCTGACGCGCTGAACTTCCGCGACCTGCCGCTCCGCCCTCTCTCGCTTTACCTGGCCGGCCGTGCCTACCAGAGGCCGGAATATACAGCCATCTGGAAGGCCTTGCCGCCAGACCCAGCCGATCTCGACAATCTTGCCCTGCTGCGGCTCTATCCCGCGCGGCAGCCGCTACTGTGGTCCCGCCGCGTCCCCGGCGTTTAAAACGAAACGGAGCGCTTATAGCGCTCCGTTTTCAGCATTGAATTTGTCCTAGTCTAGCGTGCGCGGAAGCTCTTCACGACCTGCATATACTCGCGCGCCTTGGCGGTCACACCGCCATTTTCCAGGCCGCGCTCGTCCATCAGGTCGGCTCCGACCCCCAGGCCGAATGCTCCGGCAGACAGAAAATCCTGAGCCGTCTCGACGGTAACTCCACCGGTCGGAATCATCTCGATCTGCGGCAGCGGTGCCTTCAGGCTGCGCAGGTACTTCGCTCCCCCCATCGCTCCGGCCGGGAAGACCTTAACCACGTCAGCGCCTGCCTGCCATGCGGTCACGATCTCGGTCGGCGTCAGCGCACCGGGAAACACTGCGATATCCATCTCACGGCAATACTGCACCGTCCGCAGATTCAATGCCGGACTCACCACGAACTGCGCACCCTCTGCGATACACACCTTTGCCGTCTCCGGATCGAGTACTGTGCCTGCACCGATGAGCATCTGCGGGTCTTCCTTGACGAGGGTGCGGATCACGCGCACCGCGTCCGGTACCGTCATTGTGACCTCCATGACGATCACACCGCCCTCGGCCGCAGCGCGCGCCATGCGTACAGCCTTCTCCGGGCTGCTGGCGCGCAACACCGGCACCAGACAAGCCTCACGAATCCTGTTCAGAATCTCCTGCTTTGCAGCCATTTATCGCTTCACTCCTGCGCCGTCACCGGCCATTAAACCTTCCACCTCTGCCAGTGTCGCCATCGAGCTGTCGCCCGGCGTCAACATGGCCAGCGCACCATGCGCCACACCACAATCAAGCGACCACTTCAGATCGCGTCCCATCAACAGGCCGTAGATCAGACCGGAAGCAAACGAGTCGCCCCCGCCCACACGGTCAAAGATCTCGAGGTTGTTGTACCGGATTCCCTCAGCGACTGCGCCGTTGGCATAGCCGAAGGCTCCCCAGTCATTGCTGCTGGCTGAGTGAACCCGACGCATCGTCGTCGCCAGCACCTTCAATCCCGGGAAGTCGCGAATCACGTTCTGCGCCATCTCACCGAAGCTGTCGACCGTATGCCATGCCGGTCCCTGCGATGATTTCCCGAGCTCTGCGCTCAAGTCTCCATCGTGCCCGAAGAAGACATCGACATGTTCAGCGAGCATACGGTTTACCTCCACCGCAGCGCGCCGGCCACCACGCTCCTTCCAGAGCGAAGGCCGGTAGTTGGCATCGAAGGAGACCACGACTCCGTGACGCTTGGCAGCGAGCATCGCTTCAAGAACCACCGCAGTTGAGCTCTCACTCAGAGCCGCCATTACGCCGCCTGTATGAAACCAACGGGCATGCGTGAAGATCCCATCCCAATCGATCTCGCCAGGCTTTACCTGTGAAATCGCCGTATGTCCGCGATCCATCATGCCGACCGCGCCACGGCGGCCGAAGCCGCGTTCAAGGAAATAGATTCCGTTGCGCGATTCCCGGCCGATGCTGTCGAACTTCGACCAGAGGACGTGCCGTAGATCGACGCCGCCCTGCAGCATCAGGTCTTCCACAAGGCGACCGACAGGGTTGTCCACCAGAGCGGTCACGATCGCCGTCTTCATGCCGAAGCAGCGGCGCAGACCGCGGGCGACGTTGTACTCTCCTCCGCCTTCCCAGACGGTAAAGCTGCGCGTTCGTGCAATCCGCGTCTCGCCTGGATCGAAACGCACCATTACTTCGCCAAGAGATACCAGGTCATGTCCGGTCTCTGTCACCGGCTTGATCGAGACAATCATTTATCGCAGGTCCGCAATCGTGAGTGCATCCATATCGTCATAACGCTGGTTCTCGCCGCCCATGCCCCAGCAGAAACCGTAGCTCTTGGTACCGACACCGGCATGAATCGACCAGCCGGGCGAGATCGCCACTTCGTGATTCGCGACCACCAGATGCTTTGTCGAGGTTGCCGGTCCCATCAGATGCAGCACACGATGTCCCGCATCCACATCGAAGTACATGTACACCTCGCTGCGGCGCATGTGCGTATGCGGCGGCATGGTGTTCCAGTTCGAACCCGGCTCCAGTAGGGTAAAGCCCATCACGAGCTGGCAGCTACGAAGGCCTTCAAGGTGGATTGCCTTGTAGATCTTGCGATGATTGCAGGTCTCCAGCGCGCCCAACTCCACCGGCTTCAGGTCGGCGAACTTCACCATCGCTGTTGGCCACTCCGCATGAGCCGGATAGCTCAGTAGATAAAAGGCAGCCGGAGCATCAGAGCTCTTACTGGCAAATGTCACCTGCTTCGCTCCACGGCCGGCATACAGGCAGTCCAGCTTATCGAGCGCAAACTCCGTGCCATCGACCGTCACCACGCCAGGGCCGCCAACATTCAGGATGCCGAGCTCACGGCGCTGGCAGAAGAAGTCTGCCCGCAGCTCCGCCGGACATGGCAGTTCCAACGCGCCGCTGGTAGGAACCGCAAATCCAACCACGGTACGGTCCAGATCGATATATCTCAGTTCCAGCGAGCCGGTTATGGCCAGCTCATCCGCGAGAAACGCCTCCCGGATCTCCTCCGTCGTCATGCGCTCATAGCGCACAGCATCCGCAACCTGCAGCAGCTTCATTACTCTTTCACCTTGATGACATAGTAGAGCAGCGTCTTACCCGGAGTCAGCACGGCCTGATGCGGAGTCTTCGGCCGAAGGTGGAAAACGTCCCCCTTCTTCAGTGCGATTTTCGTTCCACCCTCAATTCCCGAGCCACTCAGCTCTCCAGGCTTCCCGTCGATCGGGTACTGGTCTTTCAGCTTTCCACCCACCAACATAGTGAATTCTCCATCGAGGACGACGAAGAAATCCGACCACGCCTCGTGATACTCGGGAGCACCCGTCTTTGCCCGTGCCGCCAGCATAGTTTTGTGATTCCCATACTCTTTTAGCGTCTCACTGTAGACGCCGGTCTCGGCGGTTCTTGCCTTCGCCACGAATTCTTTCCCGCGCGAAGCCAGTACTTCTGCGGGGTCTACCGTAGCTGGACCGAACTCCTGAGCACCCACAGGAATCGCCATGAGCAGCGCTGCTGCCGCCATTGTCATAATTTTCATATACGGAATCCTTTTTTTACCAACCAACATTACCAGAACCCGTGCTACCACTTCCTGATTTCCCGTAATCTATTGCCAGACCATGCCTGTACTCGATCATTTTCGTCTCGATAACAAAGTAGCTCTTGTCACCGGCGCCTCTGCAGGAATCGGCGCATCCATCGCTCAGGCGCTTGCTGAAGCCGGAGCCACAGTTGCCTGTCATGGCAACTCGCGCCCAGCGGAAACCACCGCTGCTTCCATCGGCGGCAACGCAGCGGCCTTCCAAGCCGACCTTTCTTCGACGGAAGGCGCCCAGCAGCTCTTCGACCAGGTCATCGCCAAGTTTAGCCAGATCGACATTCTGGTCAACAATGCCGGCACCATTATCCGGCACGAGGCTGTCGACTATCCCTTTGAGGACTGGCAGCGCGTCATCCAGATCAATCTGAACTCTGTCTTTCAGCTCTCTCAGCTGGTCGGACGTGCGCTCATCGAACGCAAAGCTCCAGGCAAGATCGTAAACATCGCTTCGCTGCTTTCCTTCCAGGGCGGCATCCGCGTGCCTGCGTATGCCGCCAGCAAGGGCGCTGTGGCACAGCTCACGAAGGCACTAGCGAATGAATGGGCGCCGCGCGGCATCCAGGTCAACGCAATCGCTCCCGGCTACATTGCCACCGACAATACGCTGCCGCTGCGTAATGACGAGACGCGTAACCGCCAGATCCTCGAGCGCATCCCCACCGGCCGCTGGGGCGATCCTGAAGACATCGCCGCTACCGCAGTCTTCCTCTCCAGCCCTGCCGCCAACTACATCACCGGCACTGTACTCAATGTCGATGGTGGATGGCTCGCACGCTAAGGAAACACTTCCTTCAATGAAAAGGAGCGCCATTGGCGCTCCTTTTCCGCTTCATCGCAGAAGCTTACTGATTTACACCGCTGGCCAGGAAGCCGCCGTCCACCACGACAATCTCACCAGTGATAAACGAAGCAGCATCGCTGGCCAGGAAGATCGCCGCACCGACCAGTTCTTCAGTCTTACCGAAGCGGCCCATCGGCGTACGCATCTTCAGCTCCTGTCCACGCGGGGACTCATCGAGCAGCTTGGCATTCAGGTCCGTGCGGAAGACGCCCGGAGCGATCGCATTCACGGTCACGCCCAGCGACGACCACTCCACCGCCAGCGAACGGGTTAGCGCGCCCACAGCAGCCTTGCTGGCCGCATAAGCAGAGACTTCCTTCAAGCTGACAAAGGTGTTCAGCGAAGCGATGTTCACGATGCGACCGTAACCACGCTCCAGCATGTGCTTGCCGAAGATCTGGCAGGCGCGCAGAGTGCCGGTCACGTTGGTGCTCATGATGTCGTCCCAGGTCTCTTCGGGAACTGTCAGCGTGGGCTCACGCTTGATCTTGCCGGCGCAGTTGATCAGGATGTCGACCTTGCCGAACGCCTCCAGAGTCTTGTCGGCGAGGGTCTGCAGCGTCGCACGGTCGTTTACGTCCGTCGGAACGCGCAGCGAACGGCGGCCCAGCGCCTCAATCTTCGCAGCCACCTCGTCTACCTGCTCCTGGCGCCGCGAGCTCGCCACCACATCCGCGCCGGCTTCAGCCAGGCCCAGCGACATTGCCAGACCGATGCCCGACGTTCCACCAACCACCACGGCAGTCTTGCCCGTGAGATCAAACAGCTTGTGCCCCATCTTTCCCCTCCTACTTCACTTTGCTCAAAATCTCGTCTACGACCTGTTCTACGGGTCTGTCATTCGTCACGATAACAGCGTCGGACGGGCGTTCCAGCGTAGCCAACTGGCTGTCCAGCAGCTTCGGATTCATGTACTCGTGCTGACGTGCCGCCAGGCGCTCCGTGAGCGTCTCCTTCGGAAGATCCAGCAGCACAAATTGCACAGCCCCCTCCGGCATACCCTGGCTCAGAGTCACGCGGTACTTGTCTTTCAGCGCGGAGCAGGCCAGTATGCCGTTGCTTCTCTTCTCGTGCCATTCGCGCATCAGCTGGTTCAGCCGCTCCAGCCAGGGCTGGCGGTCCTCGTCATTCAGCGGCTGCCCAGCACCCATCTTTGCTTTGTTCGCAGGCGGATGGTAATCATCCGCATCGGCAAACGGACAACTCAACCGTTCGGCCAGTGCATGACCGACCGTCGACTTGCCTGCTCCCGAAACTCCCATCAAAACCAGAATCATCTTCGCCTCAGCAAAAAGCGCGGCACCTGCTCTGCCGCGCTTTTTGTATCCATCTTCAGTATTACGCGCCCAGGAAGACCGGACGAATGTGGCGATCCCACAGGTTCTCGGTCACGTTCTTGGCGACGATCTCTTCGTTCGCCTCCAGAGCCTCCAGATAACGCGGTCCCATCTTGGCCGCAACCTTGAAGCCGACGTGGATCAACTGGCGGAAGTTCGCGTTGTACAGAGGATTGCTCTGTACGTGACGCAGTGCACCAACGAACTGCGCACTCGTCCAGCCATTGACTTCGTCCACCGTCGGAAGCTGTTCCTTCTTGATGTCGATCACCGTGGCATACGGAGCCATCAGCTCATCGGCATGCGAGAACGCCTCGGCATACACTTCCTTCGCAATCGCCAGGCCCGTACCACCGGCCTCAGCCAGACCGATCACCTCTTCCAGCCAGGTGGTGCCGGCCGTCTTGAGGTGAACGCCCGCGCCGGTCTTGGTCACAGCGTTGTGAATCGCAGCATAGATCGAGAACTTGTCCGATCCCGAGTGAACGCTCAGTTTCAGGTTCTCCGGCAGGCCGTAGTTCTTCACGGCGAAGGCGATCGCCGCCAGGTCTTCCTCAAACTCGCGGGTGAACTGCGCGACATCGCCCACGTACTCCACACCCTTGTTGAAGCGGCCGGTGAACTTCGGAGCGATGGTCTGGATCGGCACCTTCTCGTCTGCAATCGCAGCCAGGATGATCAGCAGCTCTACCGGGGTCTGCGGCAGGTCGGTCTCGTCCATTGAGATCTCAGGAACGAATTTGCCCTCGCCCTTCGCTTCCAGGATGGCACGATAGATCTTTCCGGCCTCCTGCACCGCGCCGAGGAACTTGTTCGCTACACCGCGCACAAAGGCCTCATCGGTACGGAACGGCTCCGCGATACCAGGAATGTTCACCGTGCCCACCAGCTCCGGGTGACGGCTTACAAATGCATCCACGTCAGCAGCCGCAGCAGGCTTGCCGATGTCGTCCGCCACATCGATGGTGAAGAAGTCACAGGGAGCCACAAAGCGCGCCATCGTCTTCAGATTGATATGGTCCGCGTCGAGGAAGTATGGCTTGTCCCAGCCCAGCGCCTTTACGGCAGCATCGGCGGCGGCGCGCGTCAGCGAAGGCTCGCTGCCAATGATGGTGTGCTCACGGTTCGACTTGTTCCATACCGGCACCACCTCTACACCGGCCTTAGCCGCATTCACGCAAGCCTGAAGCTGCGCCTTTGCCTGGTGGGCGAACCGATCGCCGGTACCGATCGAAAACCGTGGAAGCCGCAATACGTCACTCATCGAACTAATTCCTCATTTCCCGTAACTGGTCGAACCAATTTTATGACACCAAGCATATCAACGAAAAGCTGCCCCATGATTATCGTGAAGAAACTTGCATTCCCTAAGGAACTGAGAAACGGCTACTCAAGAGGTAAAACCACTTGAAATGCCGCAATTTCGGAACGTCCCTGCCAGCCGGCGAAGGAAAAGGGCCGGCACTCTGCCGGCCCTCCCATTCGTCACGGGTTGTTACAGTTTGTATGCCTTGCGCACCAGGTTGACGGTCAGGTCCTGGGCTACTTCAAAGGCTTCCTGCTCCTCGATGCGGTGCTCGGCCACCAACCGTGCCAGGAAGGCACAGTCGATACGCCGCGCCACGTCGTGACGTGAAGGAATTGACAGGAAGGCACGTGTATCGTCGTTGAAGCCGACCGTGTTGTAGAAGCCGGCGGTCTCGGTCACCTGCTCGCGGAAGCGCGTCATGCCCTCCGGCGAATCGTGGAACCACCATGCCGGGCCAAGCCGCAGGCACGGATAGTGTCCGGCGAGCGGAGCCAGTTCACGGCTGTAGGTGGTCTCATCGAGCGTGAACAGAATGAACGTAAATTCAGGTTCATTGCCGTACTTATCCAGCAGTGGACGCAGGTTGCGGACATACTCCGTCGGCGACGGAATGTCGGCGCCCTTGTCACGGCCGAACTTCTTGTAGATGCCGAGATTGTGATTGCGCACAGAGCCCGGATGCAGCTGCATCACCAGGCCGTCTTCCACGCTCATACCGGCCAGTTCGGTCAGCATCTGCGCCTGGAAGAGCTCCATCTCTTTGGCATCGGCCGTACCGGCATGGATCTTGGCATACAGAGCGCTCGCAGCAGCCTCGCCCAGGTCGGCCGTCTTCGCCGTCAAGTGGCCATGGTCGGTAGCGGTTGCGCCCATCTCGATGAAGAAACGGCGGCGGGCGCGCAAAGCAGCCAGATAGCCCTTGTAATTGGAGGTATCCTCGCCAGTTAGCTCACCCAGCTTCTTCAGGTTGCCCTGGAAGTCGGCATACTCGGCGTCAATCACCGCATCGGGACGGAAGGTCGGGACCACACGCCCCTTCCATCCGGATTCGCGGATAGCTTCGTGATATTCGAGGCTATCGAGCGGAGAATCGGTCGTCGCCAGTACCTCGATATTGAACTTCTCAAACAGAGCCCGCGGCCGGAACTCAGGTGTCTGCAGCTTCGCCGCAATCGTGTCATAGAACGCATCGGCGTTCTTCTCGCTCAGCAGCTCTGTGAGGCCGAACTGCTTTTCGAGGGTGTAATCCAGCCACATACGCGTCGGCGTGCCGCGGAAGAGGTAATAGTGCTTCGCGAAGATCCGCCACACCTCACGCGAATCTGCCTTCTGCTTGCCGTCGATCTGCGGCACCCCCAGGCTCTCCAGCTTGACGCCCTGCGAGTACAGCATGCGGAAGACATAATGATCCGGCTGAATCAGCAGCGCGGCGGGATCAGGAAACGCCGGATCCTCGGCAAACCAGCGCGGGTCAGTATGTCCATGCGGAGAGATGATGGGCAGGTCACGTACCGTCTCATAGAGCTTCTCTGCGATCTTTCGTACACCCGGCTCCGCCGGGAACAAACGGGCTTCGTTCAGCATTTTGTTCATCCTCACAACAATCAGCCTATCAAGTCCGCGCAACTCCGTCGCCAAGGGGTCGCTGCCGACAGGATTTACTTGCGCCTCATACAACTACCCTAGAAACTAAGGACATGACATCCCTCGTCCGCGAACATCTCAACGGAACCGCCGCCACCATCCAGAAGGTTCTGGCCGACGAAGCCATCTTATCGGCAGTCGCTGCAGCAGCCGAAGCAACAGCGGCCTCCATGCTAAAAGGGGGCAAGCTGCTTGTCGCGGGTAACGGAGGCTCCGCCGCCGATGCACAGCATCTGGTTGCCGAGTTCGTGTGCCGCCTGGTGCATGACCGCGCCGCCATGCGCGCCGTCGCCCTGACAGTCGACAGCTCCAATCTGACGGCAATTGGCAACGATCTCGGTTTCGATCGCCTCTTCTCCCGTCAGATCGAAGCCCTTGGCGCCACGGGTGATGTCTTTTTTGGAATCTCCACCTCGGGCAACTCCCCGAATATCCTCGCGGCAATCGACGAAGCGAAGAAGCGCGGCATGATTACCGTCGGCTTCACCGGGAAGGACGGCGGCCGGATGGTCGGGCTTTGCGACTTTACCGTGATTATTCCCTCCTCGATTACCGCCCACATCCAGGAGTGCCACCTGGCCCTTGAACACGTCTTCTGTGCGATGACCGAACGGTGCTACTTTGAAGGCCTGAAGCAGAACTAAGAGTTGCACACTAACAAGAAGAAGGGCCGGCGAATGCCGGCCCTTTCTGGTTCTATCTCCACGACTAGACTACGGTAGGAAGTAACGAACTCCCGTGTAGACAAAGTGGTTGGTCGCACGCGGAGCTCCACCTACCCCAGCCCATCCATCGCGGGTCAGGTAACTGTAGACCGTCGAGAGCTGGAAGCGCCCCGCCGGACCGTCATAGAAACGATAGACATAGCCGACCGAGCGTGCTGTCAGCATGCGCGTTGCACCGACGCAATTCGCAGGTGTGCCGGGAACGAACCCGGTATTCCCCGTCGGAGCAGCCTCCGTCAGGCAGCCCGTATTCACCATGGACGGCGGAGCATACCCAACCAGCGTTCCATTGCTGTCGCGGTAGTAGAGCCGCTGCGTGTACTCCAGGCCGTCATAGGTGAACAGATCCAGCTTCTTCGTCGCCTTGAATTCCGCGCGGAAGAATGCCTGAGCGCCGCGCAGCGGGGCCAACGTACCATCCGGATGCACAGTGACATCCGGCAGGGTGGCTGCACCGTAACGGCCTACGCCGCGGCCTGCGAGCACCTTGGCGCCGATCTCCAGCCGTTGTCCCACTGGAACACGGCCGCTAACAAAGAATGATCCACCGGCCTTGGTGTCGTTCTGCGGTGTCACCGCGCCGGTCGGATAATAGCGGTCGCGGAAGAGACGTCCCATCACGCCAAGCTCATAGTGTCCGCGCCATACGCCACCCTTCGCCGGATCATAGGAGACCTTCGCCAGCACATCGGGAGCCGGATTTTCGGTGTAGTTGAAGCCTGGGTTATAAGCACCCAGTGCATTGCCGGGAGCTCCGAGGAAGAAGTTGCTGGGTGCGTTGGTCGCATTGAACAGCGCCTGCGACTGTTCCAGCGAGAAGGCCGCCTGCACTGACTCTCCAAACTTCTTCGTCACACGCACCGATCCCAGCCGGCCCCAGGTATAGCCGATGTGCTGGGCAGCATCGAGAACATTTGGCAGACTCTCAGCACGTGGCTCCGCGCCGCGACGGTGTTCTGTCGCCAGGGTCCACATCTGGCCTGCCGTAAAGGTCCAGCCGGAGTTAAAGGCAGCTTGCCCCCAGAGCTGGCGTTGCCGCAAAACGTAGCTATTGGACTGGTTGTTATTCGAGGTGGCTCCGGCGGCAACGAAGTCGGTTTCAAAGTAACCGGTAAGTTTTCCGAAGCCGGTTTTGCCTTCGGCGAGCAGACTGAAACGCGACTGACGTCCGCTGCCGTACCACTCGCTTACATGGGCCAGCCCCGAACCGGCATATGGCAACTGGCTGAAGATAGTGTTCACTTCAGCGGCCATGGACTTCGAGCGGTAGATCGTATCCAGGCTGAGGAAGCCTCCGGGCGTCAGAGAAATGCCCTTGAAGCGGAAGCTCGATGGGCCATCGGCGACTGCCGGAGGCTTTACGGCAGCAACAATCGCCTCGGTCGGCTTGACCGGGACAGGCGTTACCATGGCGACGCTGGATGACTCCGCCGCCGCGACAGGAGCCGCCGCCGGAACGACCTTTATAACAGGCAGCGCCGGAGCTGCCTCTGCAGCCAGAATGGGAGCCGCAGCAGAGACCGGCTGCGCGCCACGACTCAACGCCAACTGTGTCTTCAGCAGGTCAATCTGCGCCTGCAGCTCCTTGCGCATGGCGGCCATCTCCGCACGCAGCGTTTTTGTCTCTTCGCTTTCGTTTCGTGCTTCCTGCGCCTCTGAATCTACTGCGCCTCCGCCCAGCAACAATGCCACACCTACCAACCAAATACGCCAAAACCGCATTGAAACATCTCTCCCGGTCATAAAAATTGATCGATCATCTCATGGTCGCATTCCCGACATTTCCATTTCCACAGCGCTGATGTACGGTGGTCTGCATGGCACATCGTTTAACTGCAGCCATCCTCCTCGGCTGCTCTGCTTCCCTGTTTGCTCAATCCTCTGCCAACACCACTCCGCCGAAGCTTGCATTGATCCCGGTTCCTCGCGAGGCAGCAGCAGGTGAGACCTTCCCCCTCACCCAGGGCATCGAGGTAACATGTGCCTCTCCGTGCGATCCCGAAGACGCCTTCGCGTTAGACGACTTCAAGGCATTCCTGGCATCCCGCTCTATTGCTACCCCACCAGCTGGAGCTCCAGTCCACGTCTTCGTCACTCGCTATGGCAGCAGCACCAATGCGAAGTCGATCTACACGGACGCTCTGCCGAAAGGCGCTCCCCAAGAGCCCGATGATGCCATCAAGCCAGAGGGATATGCGATCATCCCTGACAAGCAAGGCATCGCCCTGACAGGCTTTACTGCTAGCGGAGTCTTCTACGCCCTGCAGACCGCGAAGCAACTTATCGACGGCAATGGACCCCAGGCCGTGTTGCATACGGCCACCATTCGCGACTGGCCGGCGTTGAAGTATCGCGGCCTGCACGACGATCTCTCGCGCGGCCCTTTTCCCACACTAGATTTCATGAAGAAGCAACTCCGGGTACTGGCGGCCTACAAGGTCAACATCTACTCGCCCTACTTCGAGCACACCATGCAGTACACGGGGCATCCGCTGATGCAGCCGCCCGGAGGCCATCTGACCCAGGCTGAAGCGCGGGAGCTGGCCGCCTACGCAGCCAAGCTGCACATCACCATCATTCCCGAGCAGGAAGCCTTCGGCCACCTCCACTACCTGCTCAACTGGGAGCAGTACACGCCGCTGGCGGAGACACCGCACGGCCATGTACTGGCCCCCGGAGCGACGGGTTCCACCACGCTGATCCGCGATATGTTCACGGAGCTCTCGAACATCTTCTCCGGACCGTTCCTGCATATCGGTGCGGATGAGACGGTAGACCTGGGCAAAGGCGCCACGAAACCCGACGTCGATGCGCGTGGGCTTGGACCGGTCTACCTCGACTTCATGCAGCGGATCGTTACCGACCTGAAGCCGCTGAACCGGCGGTTGCTCTTCTGGGGTGATATTGCCTACAAGGAGCCTGCTCTACTGAAAGCGATGCCCGCGCAGTTCAAGCGGGATACGCTGGCCGTGGCCTGGGAGTACAACCCACATGCGAGCTTCGACAGCTACATCACTCCCTTCACCAATGCGGCGTTCGAGACCTGGGTCGCGCCGGGAGTGAACAATTGGTCGCGCGTCTATCCCAACAACAACTACGCGCTCTCCAACATCCAGAACTTCACCGCCGACGGAGAACGGTTGGGAGCCACCGGCCAGCTCAACACTATCTGGCGCGACGATGGTGAGGCCCTGGCCAACAACGACTGGTACGGCATTCTGTTCGGCGCGGAAGCCGCATGGCACCAGGGACAGGCCTCGATCCCGGCGTTCCAGGCCAGCTATGGCCGCAGCTTCCACGGCGATACGACCGGCTCCATTGACCAGGCGCAGAAGGAGCTGATGCTCTGCCACCAGGTTCTGAAGGACTCTGACTATAAGGCAGACGGAGGAGACCTTCTTTTCTGGATCGATCCCTGGTCTTCGGACGGACAGAAACAGGCGACGCAGCTCCGTCCGGTGCTGCGCGAGCTGCGTCTGCATGCCGAGGCGGCGCTGACGCTGATTGCCAAGGCTCGCGTAACAAACCCAAACCTCCGCGAAACCGATGCGTTGGACGCGCTGGAGCTCGGCGCGCGGCGCTTCGACCTGATCGGCCTGAAGTTCCAGCTCGCCGACGAAATGGCAACCGGATACCAGCATGCATACAGCCTGCAAGCCTCAAAGACCCGCGACGACCGTCTTGAAGTAAGCCGCGAACTCAACGTGATCAATGCCGTAAACGGCAAGCTGCAGGACCTGCGCAATAACTATTCACTGCTGCGCGATCTATATGAAACAGCATGGCTCAAGTCGAACCGTCCTTACTTCCTGCGTAATAACCTGGAGCGTTACGACTTCACCATTCAGCTCTGGCTGTCGCGTATCGACAAGGTACGTACAGCGCAACGGCAGTGGACCAACGACCGCACACTGCCACCCGCCAGTGATCTGGGGATTCCAGCACCGCCAGTCGCCACACGTTAGAGCCATCCTCCTGTAGGTGTAGTGCAGGGGGCGTGCATCTATGGGCGTTTTCCTCAATGAAAACGCCGCCGCACGCTCTTCACGGGATACCCAGCAACAGGAGAAATGCTCTAATCAGCTTCCAGAACAGGTAACATAACCGAGTAGTGTCTACGATTCTTACAGCCGCACGGGCCCTTACATCGCAGGGCATTGTCGAAAATCCCATCCTCACCCTTGAGGACGGCCGCATTGCACACATCTCCACTCGCGAGAGCAGTGAAACGCCGGCCGGCGCCAAGCACTTCCCCAACGCCACCATTACTCCGGCGCTCTTCGATGTCCACCTGCACGGAGCTGCGAACCACGATGTGATGGAGGCGAACCCGACTGCGTTATCGGCGGTCGCAAGCTTTCTGGCAACACGTGGTGTTGGGCAGTTTCTGCCCACGACCGTGACCGCTCCGATCGATGCCACGTTGCAGGCACTCAGTGGACTGGCCGATATCATCGAAGGGCCGGCGCAGCCAGGCCAGGCTCGCCCCGTCGGCGTCCATCTGGAAGGCCCTTTCGTCTCGCACAGTAAGCGCGGCGTCCACGCCGCAGCCTTGATTCAGCCGCCGAGTGTGGACCTCTTTGACCGCTTCTATGAAGCTTCACGCGGGCACATTCGCCTGTTGACCATCGCTCCCGAAGAACCGCGTGCGATGGATGTCATTCGTCGCGCCGTGGAGAAGGGCGTTCGCGTCTCCGTCGGGCACTCCAATGCCACGCTTGCAGAAACAGACGCGGCCATTGCTGCCGGAGCTGTTTCTGCAACCCACACCTTCAACGCCATGCGAGCGCTCGACCATCGCGAACCCGGTGTGCTCGGCGCGGTCCTTGATCGCGATGCTCTGTTCGCAGAGCTCATCTGCGACGGCGTCCATGTCGCACCGGAGCTGGTAAGGCTCTGGCTCAAAGCCAAGGGGCCGCATCGCGGGATCCTGGTCACGGATGGCATCTCCGCCACCGGCATGCCGGAAGGCACCTACATGCTAGGCGACTTCGAGGTGACAGTTGCCGATGGACGCGCCACCGCCCGTGGTGTTCTGGCAGGAAGCGTTCTTACGCTCGATAAGGCAATTGAGAACGTGCGTGCCTTTACAGGGACGTCTTTGGCTACAGCAGTAGGGCTGGCGAGCACCAATCCGGCAACGATGCTTGGATTGGAAGCGCCGGTGATTGCGGAGGGAAAGCCTGCGAACCTCAACCTGTTTACCGAAGACGGCAAGCTGCTGGGTACCTGTCTGGGCGGCACGTTTTTGGCATAACGAACTGCGTTGGAGTGTCGACAAATTCGAAACAGCCCATGCACCCGGATCTGTGGCTACCGACGGTGAGCCGCTCTCCACAGAGCTCCGACAACGGCGTCTACTTCTCCCTCAACAAATCGTGCGCCGGGGATCTGCTGCAGAATCGCAGCATTGAAGCTCTCCCTGACACGATCGATCTTGCCGAGAACACTTCCCGTGTACGCCACACCGCACTCAGACGCCGCAAAGCCTGCGGCCTGCATCTTGCGATGGACCGTGACGACCTGCGTTGCCAGCTCCTCACCCGCGCGCCGCAGGACATCGATGGCCACGGCATCTCCGCGATCCGCACAGGCCACCACAACCTGCGATAACCCGGCAAACGAAGTGCCCGGCCGATGCGCAACGGCGATGAGATCACCGATACCTTCTACATTCCATGCCCGCATCGCCTCCGTAAGCACCAGCGGGTTCTCTCCCCGATCTCGCGCTTTGGTGGCAGACCGCAATGCCTCGTGTCCGATCCAATAGCCAGAACCTTCATCTCCCAGCATTGGCCCCCAGCCGCCGGCGCCGAACAGCGTGTCTCCGAACCGTCCGCCCACATTGGATCCCGTACCCGCGATCACCAGAATTCCATCGCCACCAGAAAACGCCGCATCCAGCGCAATCACCTGGTCGCCGACGATCTCCACCGTTCCGCCCACACGGCGGCTAAGCACACGATCTACAAACTCCCGTACCGCAGGAACGCTGGCCCCGCTAAGTCCGACACTGCTCCGCTCCACGTATCGCAGATCGACGCCTGCTTTGGAGCCAAGCTCTTCTATCAACGCTCCAAAACGCGCCTCGGCGGCACGACGGGCGTCGGCGTCGCCTTCAGCAATGCGCAGGGTCTTGATACTCTCACCTTCCACGCGGGCCAGCTCCCGGCCATCCTCGCTGACAGCCACGCGGGTACGGGACCCGCCGGCATCCATTCCCAGATAAAACGCCATAGCCAGTGATCATACCGTGCCCTTACACTCACACGTAGATGACTCGCCTGCACCCGCTCGATCTGGCTATCGTGGCCGCCTATCTTGTTGGCATCACTCTCTTCGGTCTGCGCTTCCGGTCGCAGGACAAATCGCTGAGCTCCTACTTTCTGGGCGGCAAGACGATTCCGTGGTGGGCCATCGCACTCTCCATCGTTTCGGCGGAGACCAGTACGCTGACCATCATCTCGGTCCCCGGCATCGCGTTTACTTCGAACTTCGGTTTCCTGCAGCTTGTGCTGGGATACATGATCGGGCGCCTTGTGATCTGCGTCCTGTTTCTTCCGCGCTACTTCCATGGCGAGCTGTTTACGGCCTATCAGCTTATCCGTCGGCGCTTCGGACCGACCCTGCACACCGTGACCGCAGGTCTGTTCCTGATCACCAGAGCAGCTGCTGAAGGTGTGCGCGTCTTCGCCATCTCGATCGTTGTCGGACTGGCGATAGGAACCAACGACATCCTGTCGATCGCCATCATCTCCGCACTGACTCTGCTCTACACCTTCGAGGGAGGCATGACCGCGGTGATCTGGACCGACGTCGTGCAGATGACGCTCTACATCGCCGGCACCTTCGTCGCGCTGATCACACTCGGCCGCCATGTCCCCGGCGGCTGGACACACATCCATGAAGCCGCCTCCGCGGTAGGCAAATTGCACTGGCTCGATTTCAGTTTTTCGCTGGTAAAGACCTACACCTTCTGGGCCGGCATTCTGGGTGGAACCTTCCTCACCATGGCATCGCATGGCACCGATCAGTTGATGGTGCAGCGCCTGCTGGCGGCAAAGAGCCTCAGAGAATCCCGTTTGGCTCTGCTCGCATCGGGCGGCGTCGTCTTTCTGCAGTTCCTCCTGTTCCTCATCATCGGCGCAGGCCTCTGGGTCTTCTACGGACAGCCGTCGAGCGGCACACCGGGCTTCAGCAGCGCCGACCGTATCTTCCCGGCCTTCATCGTGCGTGAGATGCCGACCGGCATCGCCGGTCTGTTGATTGCCGCCATCCTTGCAGCGGCGATGTCGAACCTGAGTGCCGCATTGAACTCGCTATCATCGACCACAGTCGTCGATTTCTATATGCGGATCCGCCCTGAGGCGACAGAACGCGAACGCACCAGCCTGTCGCGTATTTCGACCGGTGTATGGGCGGTGATCCTCTTTGCCATCGCCGTCTACTCCGTCTTTGCAGGTGGCAAGGGCCATGTTGTTGAAACCGGCCTCTCCATCGCCTCGGTTGCGTACGGCTCGCTGCTCGGAGTCTTTCTGCTAGGAACGCTGACGAAGTTCGCAACCCAGACCGGAGCAATTGTGGGCATGATTGCGGGCTTCGCCGTCAATCTGGTGCTCTGGCTGAGCAGCATCAACATAATCCCAGCCATTCCCGGTTTGCCTCCGATTGCCTACACTTGGTACGTACTGCTCGGCTCGACGGTGACGGTTGCCGTCGGCGCGGGCATCAGCCTCGTCCAATCCAAAGATCCTGCGTGAGGTCTTCTATGATCCGGCCATTTCTGATCACAGCCCTGGCAGCCTCAACCGCGGTTCTTTCCGCGCAGCAGACATCGACGTCCCGGCCGAAGTTCGATGGGTTCGAAGTCGCGACCGTCAAACCCATCGAACATAATCCGCAAGGCGGCCGCTACTTCCGCATGGAGAGCAACAACCGCTTCGTCGTCCGCGACTACACTCTCAAACTGCTTATTGCTGCGGCCTATGATCTGAACCCGCGGACCATCTCCGGTGGACCAGACTGGCTTGATTCGGAACACTACAACATCGATGCCCTGACACCGGGAGACACCCGTCCGGTCCGCACCGAACAGATGGTCATGCTGCGGGGCCTGCTCACCGAGAGATTTCATCTTGCCTTCCACCGCGAGCAAAAAGATTTCTCGATCTATGAGCTCACCGTGGCTCCTCATGGACCAAAGCTGAAGCCCAGCACGATGAAGCCGGATGATCCACCAACGTTGATTGCCACGGTCTATCCCCCTTCGAAGATCGTGCTGCCGGCACGCAACGCAACCGTTAGCGAACTTGCCGCGATGATGCAGCGGGCGATGCTCGACCGCCCTGTGGTGGATAAGACCGGACTGAGCGGGCGTTATGACTTCGACCTGGAATGGGCTCCGGATGAGACACAGTTCGGAGGCGAGGTGCCTCGGGCATCGAACGATGCGCCCAGCCCGCCGCTCTTCATCGCATTGCAGGAACAACTCGGTCTGAAGATCACCGCAACTCACGGATCGGTCTCTACCCTCGTGGTCGACAAAGCCGACAAACCAACGGACAACTAAGAGCATTTTCCCTGTTGCTGGGTATCCCGGAAGGAATGTACAGCGGCGTTTTCATTGCGGAAAACGCCCATAGATACGGAAGCCCTACACTACACCTACAGGGAAATGCTCTAACGCAATCGCCAGTCACTGAAAGCTATCCCCAAAATGATCGCCATGCGCAAAGTCTTCGCCGCCGCTCTTCTGTTTGCTGTCAGTACCTTTTCGCACGCACAGGACTTCTCTTCCATCGATACGCTGATGGCCGACGCCCTGAAGGCTGGGCAACTGCCCGGTGGTGTCGTAGTGATTGGGCACGATGGGAAGGTTGTCTTTCACAAGGCTTACGGTGACCGCAAGGTCGCCGGCGAAATCGGCCTCGATGGCTCGACCGCCGCGGAGCCAATGACCGAAGAGACGATCTTTGACATGGCCTCGCTGACCAAGTGCATCGCGACTGCGACGGCAATGATGCAGCTCTATGAGCAGGGCAAGTTCCAGTTTGATGATCCGGTCTCCAAGTATCTGCCGGCCTTCGCCGCCAATGGCAAAGAAAAGATCACCATTCGTCAGGTCCTGACCCACTACTCCGGTCTCGCGCCTGATGTTTCTCTGAAAGACCCGTGGGGACTGGCCGCTCCAGACAAGGCGGAAGGCATCACGCGGGCGATGGAGTCCACGCCGATCAATCCCCCGGGGGCGAAGTTCGTTTATTCCGACATCAACTTCATCACTGCCGGAGCCCTGGTCGAGAAGCTTTCGGGTGAGCCGCTCGACGTCTATGCGCAAAAACATATCTTCGAACCGCTGAAGATGACGCACACCCGCTACCTCCCATTCGACAAGGTGTGCGGACATGCGAAGAAGGTTGGCGCGGCGCTGGTCTATGAGGACAGCAAGGCCATGTACAAGTGCGCCGAGGGAACGTGGCCCGGCACCTTGATTCCGGGCATCGCTCCTACGGCACATGACGATGAGCTCAACGCCCAGGTGAATCCGCACTTCGACCAGCTCATTCGAGGATCAGTGCACGACCCGACGACGCGACGCATGGGTTCCGTCGCTGGACATGCCGGTGTCTTTTCGACCGCGCAGGATGTCGCCATCTACGCGCAGGCTCTGCTCGATAAGCTCGCGGGACGGCCTTCAAGCTTCCCGCTCAAGACCGAGACGCTGAAGCTGATGGCACAGCCGGAACAGCCGACTGGCGCAAAATACCTGCGCGGTTATGGATGGGATATCGATTCGCCCTATTCCCGACCACGTGGTGACCTCTTCCCTGTCGGTAGCTTTGGTCATACCGGCTTCACCGGCACCAGCCTGTGGATGGACCCACGCAGCAATACCTACATCATCCTGCTGGCCAATGCGATTCACCCCAAGGGACGCCCTCCGATCACCCCCTTGCGCGGCAAGATCGCAACAGCAACAGCGCAGGCACTCAACCTCTATACACCTGGATCGAAGACAGCGACTGGAGCAGAGATCCTTCCAGGCATCGATTCCCTCGAGTCTCAAAGCTTCGCGCAGCTCAAGCCGCTACTCGCGCACCACAACAACCATCTGAACATCGGCCTGCTCACCAACAACACCGGCCTCGATCGCAACGGGAAGCGCACCATCGATATCCTTACCCACGCCAGCCTTCCTGGGCTGAAGCTCACGATGCTCTTCTCGCCGGAGCACGGCATTCTTGGCGCCGAGGACCGCGAAGGCATCGAGTCCGGCAAGGACAAAGCATCGGGCCTGCCCGTCATCTCGCTCTATGCGTCGGTAGCAGCGCGACATCCGAAGCACGAAGATCTCGCCAACCTCGATGCCGTCTTTGTTGATCTGCAGGATGCAGGCTTCCGCTACTACACGTACGAAGCACAGGTAGGCTACTTCCTCGACGCGGCCGCCCAGGAAGAACAGCAGTACCATCATCGTCTCGACATCGTGATTCTCGATCGTCCGGCGATGCCCGCCGGCACCACCGTCGGCGGACCGCTCTCCGATACCGGCCACGATGGCTATACCAACTACATGGCCGGTCTTCCATCTCAGAACGGCATGACACTGGGCGAAGTGACCCGTTACTTCAACCAGAACAAACTCGGGCCTAACGGCAAGCCGCTGGATGCGCCATTGACCGTCGTCCGCACCCAGAACTACACCCGTGGCCTATGGTTCGATCAGACCGGACTGCCATGGCAGAATCCGAGCCCGAATCTGCGCACCATGGCCTCCGTGACCATCTATGCGGCTCTGGGATTAGTGGAGACCTCAAACGCTTCTATCGGCCGCGGCACCGACTTTCCCTTTGAGCAGTTCGGAGCTCCTTGGATCAAGGCGGATGAGCTTGTGACCTACCTGAACAGCCGTAAGATCACGCAGGTGCGCTTCGAAGCCACCACACTGAAGGTCGCCGAAGACGAGCACAAGTATCCCTTCCACGGACAGGCGATTCCGGGCGTGCGCATTGTGGTGACGGATCGCACGAGACTCGACGGTCCAGCCCTGGGTCTTGAGATCCTGGCGGCACTGCATCATCTGTATCCGCAGCAATTCGATCTGGATCGGGCGAACCGGTTAGTCGTGAATCAGGCGACGATCGATGCCATCAAGGCAGACAAAGATCCGCACGATATCGTAGCGATGTGGGATGCGGGATTAAGTGAGTTCCGCGAGAAGCGGACGAAGGCCCTGATCTACGGCTATCTTCCCTAAGACCACATCTTCCAGGGCTCTGCCGACCAGTAGAAGCACAGGCGCGTGTCCAGGCTCGAGCGTATGCATGGTGCCGACACGCCCCATCACCACAGACTGTTCCGGCTGCCCTGCGCGAGAAACCGCAACGACAGGCGTTGTCGCATCCATACCGTTGGCCAGCAACTCGGCTCCGGTGGCAGCAAAGTCGCGTCCGGGCATGTAAACAGCCAGTGTTGCCTCGTCGGGCAGCATTCCCTGCCAGAGCGGCGGTGCCTGCTTGCCTTCAGCATGAGAGCCCGTTGCAAGGATGAGACGCGAGGCCGAACGGCGGTCCGTCAGCGGTGTCTGCAACGTGGCAGCAGCGGCGAAGACAGCCGAAACCCCGGGCACAACGACGGCGGGGATGCCCGCTTCGCGCAACGCATCCAACTCCTCAGCAGCGCGGCCAAAGACCATGGGATCACCGGACTTGAGACGAACAACGGAGAGCCCCTTGCGGGCCTCCTCGACCAGCATGGCATTGATTGCCTGCTGCGTGATGCGGGCTCGGCCGCAGCGCTTGCCTACGGACTCCACCACCGCTCCAGCGTGAATCAGCGCCAACACCGAGCCGGGCACGAGATCATCATGCAGCACCAGGTCCGCGGTCTCAAGAAGGCGCACGGCTCGCACCGTCAGAAGCTCAGGATCGCCGGGCCCCGCACCTACCAGATAGACAACGCCTTTGTGTGCCGTCGTCATTTCCGCGTCACCTCAGCGGCATGTTCGCGAGCCATCGCACGCGACGGGCAATCATCTTTGCTACAGGTTTCACGCTGTGCCAACTGGTGCAGAATCCACTTCCGCTCGTCGTTGGCAACCGGCTCCATCTCGATTACTTCGCGGCGCAGCTTACCAACCTCAGCGAGCCACTCTCCCGTATCCGGCGGAAGCTGCGCATCGATCTCTTTGCGCAAACGCTGTGCGAGAGCGGGTGACTCACCGGCAGTAGAGATAGCGATCTGCAGATCGCCACGCTCAACGATAGAACCATAGTAGAAGTCGCAGTACGGCGGATCATCGACAGCATTGACGAGGATATTCGCTGCCCGTGCCTCGTCAACGACGGCACGGTTCACCGCAGCGACGTTGGTTCCGGCAACCACGAGGAAGAAACCAGCTGTATCTCCGGCCTGCACCTCACGCTCGTGCCAGATCACGCGTCCGACCGCAGCCAGAGCACGAACCGAGTCGTTCGCCTCGGGCGCGATCACCGTTACATCAGCGCCGGCACGCAGCAATCCCTCCGCCTTTCCATCCGCAATCCGGCCGGCGCCTACGACGAGGCATCTACGGCCGTCGAGCTTCAGGAACATGGGAAAGAGACTGCTCATAGGCTGTTACTCCCCAATCGTCGCCGGCCCTGGTCCTGCGAGCTGGTTGCGAAGCTCCTCATCCGGGGTGCGGGCAAAGTAGGAGCGCAGGTTCTCGCCCTGCTCACGCTTGGCCAGGTAGCCGCGCAGCAGGCGCTCGATGGCCTCCGGCACCTCGGTCGCGGCTGCGCGATAGCCGATGGGACGCGCCGGACGCTGATACTTGCCGACCGCTCCGCCTACGGCGAAGTTGAAGGCATCAACCATCTTGCCGTCGACCTTGACCTTCTTGCCTTCCAGGCCGATATCGCCGATCCAGTGCTGGCCGCAGCCGTTCGGGCAACCGGTCACATTGATGCGAATCTGCTGATCGAACTGCGGCAGGCGCTCTTCGATCTCATCGACCAGCCACTTGGAAAATCCCTTGGTCTCGCTGATCGCCAGCTTGCAGAATTCTGTACCGGTGCAGGCCACGGTTCCGCGCCAGAAGACCGATCCCTCAACGTGCAGCTCCAGCTTGCCGAGCTCAGCCGCCAGTGCCTGCGCCTTCTCTGTCGGAACATTGGGGATGATCAGGTTCTGCATGATGGTGGTCCGCAGCTCCCCATTGCCAAACTCATCGGCCAGGTTGGCGATCTTCTCAAGCTGCTCGCCGCTTACGCGACCACGCAGAACGCTCATACCGACCGAGCTCAGGCCCTCCTGCTTCTGCTTGCGGATGCCGCAGTGATCGCGGAAGACATCTTCGGGCAGCACTTCCTCGACCGCAGGCTCGAAGGTGAAGCCCACGCGCTTCTGCAGCTCTTCCGTGAAGCTCTCGGCCGTCCAGCCATGTTCCATAAACATGTACTTGATGCGCGCCTTGGAGCGGTCTTTACGCAGCTCCTCCTGGTCCCTGAAGATCCGCAAAACACCACGCACGGCCTCGATGCACTGCTCCGGCTTGAGAAATACCGGCAGGCGAACCGCCATGTGCGGCTCCTTGGAGAGACCACCGCCGACACGCAGGCTATAGCCGAGCTCGTCGCCACGCTTGATCGCCGTAAGCGAGAGATCGTTGATCTCCGGATAGCAGCACCACACCGGGCACCCGCTCACCGCGATCTTGAACTTACGCGGCAGGTTGTAGAACTCCGGATTTCCGTTCATCTCGGCCGCGACTTCTTTGGCAAGGCCAGAGGCGTCGGTAATCTCTTCCCCATCGATACCGGCCAGCGGGCAGCCGGTCACGTTGCGGACCACGTCGCCGCAGGCGCTCTTAGGAGAGAGACCAACCTTCTCCAGCTCCTGCACGATGATCGGCAGCGACTCGATGGTGAGCCAGTGCAACTGGATAGCCTGCCGGGTGGTAACGTCGGCCAGGTTGCGGGCATATTTCTTCGTCAGGTCGGCAACAACCCGCGCCTGCTTGCTGGTCAGGAAGCCGGCGGGGACGGCGATACGCATCATGAAGTATTCGGTGGCTTTACCCTCGCCTCCGACGCCGCCTACGGCTCCGATTCCGTCGCCCTGGGTATAGATTCCCCACCACTTGAAGTAGAGCCCGGACCACTCCGAGGCAACCGAAGCAGAACCGGCCTTCGCAAACGCCTCCACGTCCGACCAAGACTCCCACGGGTTCTTGGCTAGTTTCAAGCGCTCAGACTTCTGGGCCTTGGTCTCTTTTACGGGAGCGGTCTGCACTGCATCGGGCGACATCATGGCGTTGCTAAGTTTCCTCGAATCGGTGGGTTAGAAGAATTTCTTGAAGCTTTCAATAACAAAGCCCGCGATTGGAACGCGGGCGCTGGCTGCGGAGAAATACTCAAAGGACGGAAGCGTCACACCCAGCAGCAGACGGGACAACAACACGCATTTTTCGCTGTCTGCATAATGTTAAGGCTATCGAGGTGGCGGGGCGGAGTCAAGTTAGAGCGTTTTCCGGTAGTACCTCAGTTTGAAATCCGCTCCGACTTTTTGCGGTAGACCACCACGGCCAAACCCACTATCAGCAGGGCAATCGGAAATATCAGGATTACCTTGTCGATGCTGAAGGCGGACAGTGTACTGCCATTACGGAGTGTCAGCATGACTTCGAGGGTCACTGCCAGGGAAAATAGCAGTCCCAAGCCAATTCCAATTATGAGGAACCCAATCTCCCGTCTCGTCATGCCGCCAATGCTACTACGCGGACCGCTTCTTGTAAGACCCGCGCTTCTTTGCTCCCGGCTCAGGCAGCATGGCCACCAACTCCTCAATCTCCCAAACATGACCAGCGATAACAGCTTCCATCGCCGGGGTGATACGCAGAGTCTTATGCTCCCGGCAAAAGTTGTAGTGCATCAACTGGAGAGCCACCGCAGCCTCATGGTTCTCCATCTTCTTTGAAAAGGCGTTCGTCAGGCGTGTGAAGCGGCGAATCTGCATCCGCGCGGTGAGATTCATCCTCGCCACAAAAGGAAAATGCTCTAGTCCGCGTCGGCCAGGGCAAACTTATGCCGTACGTCGGAACCTCGGACCCAGAAGATGACGTCCTCTGCGATATTGGTGGCGTGGTCCCCGCTCCGTTCGAGGTTCCGGGCAATAATGATGGCGTTCAGGGCGTAATCGGTGGTCTCAGGCTTCTCCTGCATGAGCTCCACCATCACATCCTGGACCTCGCGGTTCATGAGGTCCATCTCGTCGTCCATGGCAAGCACCTGGTCGGCGATGGCGGCATCGCCCTCCACCAGCGCCTGGATTGCCAACTGGGTCATCTTCCCGGCGTGTTCCCCCATGCGGACGATATCCACCGGCAGAGTGATGCGCGGTAGGCCGTCCAACGTACGCGCACGCTGAGCGATATTGACGCTCTGGTCGCCGATTCGCTCCAGATCTCCATTAATCTTGATTACCGAAAGGATGAAGCGGAGATCGATCGCCATCGGCTGCTCACGGCTGAGCAGTTCGTACGCCATCTCGTCCACCTCCCGCTCGGCGGCATTGATCGCAGCTTCAATCTCCAGAACGTGGGCGCAGAGCGACATGTCGCCGTTGACATAGGCCGTCACCGAGTACTCCAGCACCTGATGCGCCAGGGCTGCCATAGCAAGCAGCTTATCCTTCAACGCAGCGAGTTGTTGGTGGAAGTGAATGCGCGGCAAGCGAGCGACCTCTGCTTTCTATTGAACCGGACGACGCCTCCCTATTCAAGCACGTATTGATCGCCGCGTGCCGGAATCTCCACCGGCAGCCGGTAGCGTTTCTCGATCTCGGCCTTGAGTTCCTGCTGTGCCTCAGGCTCGCCATGGACCAGAAAGACCTTTTTCAGCGTCTTCGTGACCGGTTCCATCCAGTCCAGAAGCTCCTTTTGATCGGCGTGACCGCTCAGCTCGCCGATCGAATCGACCTCGGCGCGCAGACGCATCCATTCGCCGAAGATGCGGACCTCAGGTTCGCGACGCTCGATGCGGCGGCCCAGGGTGTTTTCCGCCTGATAGCCGGTCAACAGGATCAGGTTGCGGGGATCTTCGATGGAGTTGCGCAGATGATGCAGCACACGGCCGGCCTCGCACATTCCTGAGGCCGAGATCACGATGAACGGCATGTGCATCTGGTTCAGCGCCTTACTCTCCTGCACCGTCTGGGTATAGCTCATCTGCTTCCAGGCGAAAGGAGTAGTCAACTCAGCAAAGGTCGCTAAGTCTGCATCCCACTCCTCTGTGTGTTTTTCGAAGACCTGGGTTACGGTAGTCGCCAAAGGACTGTCGAGAAAGATCGGAAGCTCGGGAATCTTCTTCTCCTGCATCAACTCATGCAGCATCATGACCACCTGCTGGGAACGTCCTACGGCAAAGGCAGGCATCACGACATGCCCGCCTCGTTGAACCGTGCGCTTGATGAGAGCAGCCAGCTTGTTCTTTACCGGTCCGATGGGCTGGTGCAGGCGGTTGCCATAGGTGCTCTCCATGATCAGATAGTCGGCGGCCGGGGCGGACTCGGGGTCTTTGATAATCGGCAGACTGACGCGGCCGACGTCGCCCGAGAAGAGCACGCGCGTCGTCTTCCCGTTCTCAGTACCTTCCATCAGAACGCAGGTCGAACCCAGCATGTGTCCGGCGCCATAGGGCGTGACCGCAAATCCCTCTGTTGCCGTGGAGCCGTTGAGAGCCTGGCGCTCGTGCAACTGCATTGGCCGGAAGAGTTCGATCGTTGCGGCAGCGTCTTCCATCGAGTACAGAGGATCAACCGGTTGCTCGATGGCGCCATCGCGCCCGATCGACAACTTGCGCCGCGCGCGTTTCCGGATGAACTCAACTTCCATCTCCTGCACGTGGGCTGAGTCCTTCAACATGGGATCGCACAAGTCGATGGTGGGCGGTGTGGCGTAGATGGGACCGCGGTAGCCTTCGCGGACAAATCCCGGCAGATTGCCGGAGTGGTCAATGTGTGCATGGGAAAGGACTATAGCGCTGACGTCCTCTGGGGGAAGAGCGAAGTTCGTATTGATCTCGCGAGCCTCACGCCGGCGGCCCTGAAACAAGCCGCAATCAAGCAGGATGTTGCGTCCAGCGCACTCCAGGTGATGAGAAGATCCGGTAACCGTACGGGCCGCGCCCCAGAATTGCACACGAATAGCCATGCGGGCAGCTTACATGCTGGGCTGTCGCGGCGTCCCGCTGGCGAACCGTAGTTGAAACCGTGTATCGTTCCTTTCATCCATCGCGTGGCCGAACGGATGGAATCGAACAGCAAGCTAATTCTTTCTTCGACGGAGTTGCCATCGTGTCCCTTCTTCGCTGTACCCTTTCCCTCGTCGCTGTTGTCGCAACCTTCTCTACCGCCGCCCTGGCGCAGGACCCGCCGGCTGAAGGCAAAGATCTCTTCAAGAAGAACTGTGTCATGTGCCACGGCGAAGACGGCGCCGGCTCCGACATGGGCAAGATGCTGAAGGTCAAAGACCTGCGCTCCAAAGAGATTCAGGATATGACCGACGACAAGATCAAGGACGTTATCAAGAACGGCAACGGCAGCATGCCCGCCTTCAAGGGCACCTTCACCGATGAGCAACTCGATCAGCTCCTGAAGGTGATCCGGAGTTTCAAACCCAAGAATTGAAGAATTGAATAACGAAATAATTGAATAATGTTTGAGCGAAGTGGAAAGGGCGCGGCAGAAGCCGCGCCCTTTCATCATTCAATGATTCAATGCTCAGAGAGCTTGTGACATATCCAGGCCTTTGCGTTCCTTCGCCAGGGCCGTCATGATCGCCAGAATGACGGCGACAATAGCGACGGTTGCGCTGAGGACCACTGTCAGATCGCCGCCGAAGTGGAGTTCAGCGATCTTCTCCTGAAAGACGTCATTGCGTGACGAGAGCAGATTGCCGAGCTGGTACGCTACACCCGGAAAGGTTGCGCGTACGGCTGACGGAGCCATCTCGTTCAGATAGGCCGGGACCACTCCCCACGCCCCCTGGATGGCAAACTGCATCAGGAAACCGCCGAGTGCGATCAGGACAAAGTGATGTGTCCAGGCCCAGAGCGGAATCATCGGGATGGCAAGCAACGCTGCCAGGATAATGGCGCGCCGTCGCCCAATCCTTTCCGACAGGCTGCCGAAGGTGATGCCTCCGGCCAGGGCGCCGACGCTGGAGACATTTGAGATCATCCCCTTCCAGAAGTCGTTAGTCCCACGATCGGCCTGCAGGAAGGTCGGATACAGGTCCTGCGATCCGTGACTGAAGGAGGTAAAGGCGGTCATCAGCAGAATGAGGAAGACGAACGATGGAAGGTACGTTCTGATGTCGTGCATCGAGAGTCCCCTCTTAGGAGCTATGGCACGCTCGCCACGCCCTGCGATCCAGGCCGGACTCTCTTCCACCTTGCTGCGGATGTAGAAGACCAGCAGTGTGGGTGCAGCACCGATGATGAACATCGTCCGCCAGGGCGCCCAGGGGCCGCCAATGTGCAGATGCGGGAAGACAAGGGCGTAGACTAGGCCGGCGATCAGGTTGCCGGTGACGTAGCCCTCCTGCAACAGGCCGGAGAAGAACCCTCGCCGCTCCTTCGGCAGCGTTTCGAAAGCAAGCGCCGCGCCGACGCCCCACTCTCCGCCCATGGCGATGCCGAAGAGTGCGCGGGTAATCATCAGGAATGTAAGCGTGGGTGCAAAAGCGCTGGCGAGCTCGAAGATCGAAAAACTGATGACGTTGAGCATCAGGGTACGACGGCGGCCCCAGCGCTCAGCCAGAGCTCCGAAGATCAGCGCTCCCAGCGGCCGCATGGCCAGCGTCCAAAAGGTACCTTCAACGACCACAGCGCGCTTGACGTGAAAGTCCGCGGCGATCGCCGTAATACAGAAGTTAAAGATAAAGAAATCAAAGGCATCCAGCGACCAGCCGAGAAAACATGCGATGAATGCATTCCTCTGCGACGGCGTCAGACGCTGGTGGGCGCTATTCGGATTCTTCACGGTGGCCCGATGCTACCACAGTGGGTGATTACTCTTCCTGGGCTTCCTCACCACGAAACGCGAGGACGGCGGCCGGGATAAGGACCACGCCGAGGCAAGCAACTACAACGATCAAGTCGTGCATAGCAACACTCCATGTCATGCCCTTCGGCCATTCAGGTCTGAGCGCCTTTTGTGTCGGCCGGGCAATCGTACGACATCAAAAGTCATCATCTCAGAGAAGATCCGGTAACTCAAGTAACATTTTCGAAATGTTACCTCCGGTGAGGACCGATCTCTATGATGCCCCGGCCCTTCTAGGGGATGGCTCTGTGTCCTCAAAGCTTTTCCCGTACACTGGCGGGAATGCGGTCCGTTCCCCCAACTGCTCTACGTGCCGTCGCAATCGGAGGCGGTACCGGCCTCTCCACGCTGCTTCGCGGTCTAAAGCGATATGTTGCTGTTTCCGGAGCTACCTCTGGCTGTGCTGACGGTCCCTGCCTGCTTGCCGATCTGGCGGCCATCGTCACGGTAACCGACGATGGAGGCTCCTCCGGCCGTCTGCGTGAAGACTTCAACATGCTGCCCCCCGGAGACGTCCGCAACTGCCTGGTGGCGTTGTCCGAGGATGAGCATCTGCTCTCACGGCTCTTCCAGTACCGCTTCGGACAGGGCGAGTTGCAAGGTCACTCGCTGGGAAACCTCTTCCTGGCGGCACTGGACGATCTCTGCGGCGACTTCGCGCAGGCGGTGCAGCACTCCTCGCAGATTCTGGCCACGCGCGGACGCATCTACCCAGCGACCACGGACAATGTCTCCCTCGCCGCCCTGATGGACGACGGCAGCCACGTTCACGGAGAGACCAGCATCACGGCGAGCAAGCAGCGGATTCACGAGCTGTATCTCGAACCAGCCGAGGCGCATCCCGTGCCTGAAACGCTGGAGGCGATCCGACAGGCGGACCTCATCAGCGTGGGACCGGGCTCCCTTTACACGTCACTGGTCACCAATCTGCTGGTCCGTGGCATCCCCGAAGCGATCGCCACGGCAAAGGCGACCCGCATCTACGTCTGCAACCTGATGACCCAGGCGAACGAGTCCCTGGGCCTGACCGCATCTCAGCATATCCAGAAGATCATGGACCACGCCGGCGGCCACCGGCTCTTCGACTATGCCCTGATCAATACCGCGCCTATGAGCGCTGCATCGCTGGCACAGTACGCCCGTGAGGGCCAGGCGCCAATTGTCGCTGACCTCGATGCGGTACGCGAACTTGGAGTCGAACCGGTAACGGGCAGTTTCGTCTACGAGGGCGCCGTGCTGCGGCACGACTATGACCGCGTGGCCGAGACGATGCTGCAACTGGCTGTGAAAGGCAGGCCCTACGACCGTGCCTGAGATTGCGCCGAAGCGCTCGAAAGAATGGCAGATCCTTCTGCTGCTGGTGCTGGCGATGAGTATCTGCTTCATCGACCGCGGCAGCCTGTCGATTGCGCTCACCAGCCTGAAACGCGACCTTTCCCTGGACGAGAAGCAGCTCGGCCTGCTCAGCTCAGCCTTCTTTCTCTCCTACACGCTCATGCAGCTAGCCGTCGGCAAACTGCTGGAACGGTTTGACGCAGCTAAAGTCTTCGGTCTGGCCTTTGTCGTCTGGTCACTGGCTACCGCAGCGACTGGCTTCAGCCGCGACCTGCATCTCTTTGGCATCACCCTCAGTAGCTTTGCCGTGCTCTTCACGCTGCGCCTGATCCTGGGCTGCGGCGAGTCGGTAAGTTTTCCGGCAACCTCGGCACTGATCACGAAGCTCTTTCCGGAAGAGTTGCGCGGTACCGCCAATAGCCTGATCGATGTCGGCACCAAGATCGGCCCGGCGCTTGGCATCATGGCCGGTACAGCCATTGTTGCCGCATCCGGATGGCGGATGATGTTCCTGGTCCTCGGCCTGGGGAGCATGCTCTGGATCCCGCTGTGGTTTGTGGCCACACGTTCGATCCGCGTGTCACACGGAAGTGAGCGGGCATGGTCTCCTACTTACCTGCAGGTCGCGGCGCAGCGGCAGTTCTGGGGCGCGGCCATCGGCCACATCGGAAGCAACTATGCGTGGAGCATGTTCGTCAGCTGGCTTCCGTACTACTTCGAGCAGCGCTATCACTACAGTGCGAAGCAACTGGTGGTTGTCAGTTCTCTGCCCTTCTGGTGTCTTTCGGTGGCATGCGGCGTTGCCGGGGTGGTCTCAGACCGGCTAGTGCGGCAAGGTCGCAATGCAGTGATGGTCCGCAAAGGTACGGTGTGCATCGGCTGCATCGTGGCAGCGATCGCTCTGATTGTTGTCGTAGCGTCGAATCGGCAGGCCGTCAGCATGGGAGCGATGATGATCGCCAGCTTCGGGCTCGGTCTCTTCACCTCGAACAACTGGGCGCTCACCCAATCATTGTCCGGTCCACGAGCCGCCGCAAAGTGGACGAGCCTGCAGAACCTCTTTGCGAATCTTTCGGCGACACTTTCCGCGTGGCTGACAGGAGCGACGCTGGCAGCGACCCACAGCTTTGGCGCAGCCTTCTCCATTGCGAGTGCGTTTCTGTTGACCGGGACAGTCTTTTATTGGTTCGTGATCAACGCTCGTGGACAGGTGACATGGACGCACGAGCCGGAAGCAATAGCTTCATCCGCTACGCAATAATCTAGAAATCACCTCGGCTCTGGGTGCCCCATGTCCCTCGGGGACATGGGTGTTCGAGCGAAGCTCGAATATGCACTTTTGTCATTTCGCAGCGATCGGGGTCCCCGGCCAGCTTCGCCGGCTGGGGTAAAGGGGAGCGGGAGAAATCTGCTTCTCTACCCATACCGTGCTGGTGGCGCTCTGCTGTCATAAGACGGTTCGCGCTTCGCGCGAATGCCCACGTCCCAAAAGCGGGACATGGGGCACCCGGTCGAGACATCCGAAACATTCTGCTTATACCGGTTTCTCCGGCCACTGATGTCGCGGATAGCGGCGCATCAGCTCTCGCCGCACCTCCGGATAAAGCCGCCGCCAGAAGCCTGCGAGGTCGGTGGTTGTTTGTACGGCGCGATGGTTCGGCGCCAGCAGATGCACCACCACTGGTGTGCGGTCTCTGCCGATGCGCGGCGTCTCCTGCATCCCGAAGAAATCCTGCAGCCGTGACTCGATCCACGGGGGTTTTCCAAGGTCGTAGTGCACCTTTGCCCAGCGCCCACCCGCGAGCTTCAGCTTCGCGGGAGCAACCTCATCCAGGCGGCCGGCACGCTGCTCCAGCAACGGCAGCAGATCTGTCGACGCGACCCTGCGTAGCTCCGCAAAGCGCTTGAGCCCATAACAGAGTTCGCGCAGCGCTCCTTCGATATCGATGCTCTCAACCCCGGCGAAGGCAATCCGCGCCTGCAGCTCAGCCAACGCTTCAGGATCGACAAAGCGTTCCACCCCAAGTAATACCGCCTCATGCGCGAGAACAGCAGCCGCCTCTTCTTCGTTTGCAGGGCCGCGTGATTCTTCCAGCACCAGCCCGTCGTACTCCAGTGAGCTGATCGCCTCTGCGCGTTCGCCCTGGCGATTCCAGACGACCTCGCGTTTCTCAAGGACGCGCTCCGGAAAGAGATCGATCAGCCACTCCGGTTCCATGCGCGCCGTCAGGCGAATCAGAGGAGCCCCACGCTCCTTGCGCTCCTCCGCATCGAGCGCCAGAAGAAACTCATACGGACGCGGCTGCCCAAAGACCTCAGCACCCATGCCGCCGGTAAGCATGACGGTATTACCGGAACGTCGCCGAGCCACACGATCAGGAAAGCCTGCCAGGACGCTGATCAGCACCGCATCATCATCGTGCTTCATCTGTTTCGCAGGACGGGCAGCTCGCTTCAACTGGTCGACCTGGCGGCGGACACGGTCGTCCATCGGCTGATCCATTGCTTCAAGGATGTCGCCTTTTTCGATCCGTACACCTGAGGCAAGCAATCCAGCAAGCGCGCATCCGCTCTCGCCAACGCCGCGGCGCATCGACTCCTGCACGACACGTGCGAGGCGCGGTTCCACCGGAAGCCTTGCGAGCTGCTTCGCGGACTCTCCTGTTGCGCCCAGGCGATCGAGCAACTCATTCGCAGCAGCAACAGCCTCTGAAGGCGGTGCATCGAGCCACGGGATCTGATCAATGCCAATTCCCATCGAACGAAGGCCCAGGACAACACCACTGAGGTCTTCACGCACGATCTCGGGACGATCAACCTCAGGGCGGCGGCGGAAGTCCTCTTCGGCATACAGCCGAATCACGCGGCCGGGCGCGGTGCGTCCTGCGCGCCCGGCGCGCTGCTTTGCGCTGGCCTGGCTGACGCGCTGTACTTCAAGAATAGGAAGCCCCGTCCAGTGTGAGTGACCGGCGATACGAGCCAGGCCGCTGTCGACGACGGCAGTCACACCTTCCACCGTCACCGAGCTCTCGGCAACATTCGTGGAGACGATGATCTTCTGCTTCGACGCCTTCTGCACAGCCATGTCCTGCTCGGCGGGAGAGAGCTCGCCATAGAGCGGAGCCAGCAGCATGCCTCTTCGGCGCGCGATGGGCTCAATCTCGCGAATAGCACGACGGATCTCGGCAACACCCGGCAAAAAGACCAGCGTATCTCCGGTCTCTCCCTCGGAGAGAAGTGTCTCCACCGCGCGAGCGACCTGCTGCTCCAACGGAGCGGTGGAGTAGCCCGCGTAATCAAGCTGCAGTGGAAAGGCACGGCCTTCGCTGCGCACGATCGGGCAGTTATCCAGATACTGAGCAATCGGCGCGGCATCCAGCGTGGCCGACATGACGATGATCTTCAGGTCTGGACGTGTCGTCACCTGCAACCGCCGCAACAGCCCCAAGGCCAGATCGCCATCAAGATGCCGCTCATGGAACTCATCCAGTACAACGGCGCTGACACCCTTGAGCATCGTGTCCGAGAGCAGGCGGCGTGTCAGCACACCTTCGGTGACAAAACGCAGCCGCGTCCGCGGGCCGGAGACCTCTTCGAAGCGCACCTGGTAGCCGACCGTCTCTCCGACCTGCTCGCCCATCTCCTGGGCGACACGACGTGCGGCCATACGAGCCGCAATACGCCGCGGCTCGAGAACGATGACTTCGCCTGGAAGAATCTTAAGCAGCGCCGGAGGCACGCGGGTCGTCTTACCCGCGCCCGGAGCCGCTTCAATCACAAGAGAAGGCGTTGCGAGGAGATGCTGGACAACTTCCGGCAGGATGAGATCGACCGGAAGCTGTTTTGAAACGTTCACATCTCCATCGCAACACGCGGTGAGTCGAGCGTCAAATGGCAGTTATGCCATCTCGAAAACGATCTTCCCGCCCTTAGCTAGAGCGGCGTGTTCGAAGGTCAGTCCCTCGTGCTTTTCGCCGTTGAAGGTAATGCTCTTCACGATCGCCGCGTCGGCTGAGCTGCGCTTGGTCTCGATGGTCAGTGTCTTGCCGTTGCCTACCTCGAGCGTCGCGCGGTCGAAGAGCGGCGTGCCGACATCCCAGGTCGCGCTTACAGGATCGACCGGATAGATACCCAGAGCACTCAGCACATACCAGGCAGACATCTGGCCGCAGTCTTCGTTGCCCTGCATGCCGTTTGGCTTGTTGTCGTACATCGTCTCCATCAGGCTGCGGAGACGTTTCTGTGCCTTCTCCGGAACGCCCGCGTAGTTGTAGAGATACACGATGTGATGGCTGGGCTCATTGCCGTGAGCGTACTGACCAACAAGTCCGGCGACATCGGGCGGCATGTCCGGCGGCTGCGTGGAGTCTGCCGAGAACAGGTCATCGAGCTTCTTCTCAAGAGCCTGCTTGCCACCCATCAGCTCTGCCAGGCCATTGGGATCGTGCTGCACGCTGAAGGTGGTAACCCAGGCGTTGGACTCGGTGTAGTCGCGCCACTTGCGCGAGACGCTGATCGCGTTCGGAGCAAACGGACCGGCCCAGCGGCCATCGGTATACTTCGGACGGATGAAGCCGGTCTCCTTGTCGTAGAGATTGCGGTAGTTCTTTGAACGCTTGTGCAACTGCTCCGACTCCTGCTGCTCACCTGCAGCCTTCGCAATGGCCGCAACGGCGGAGTCGTCGTAGGCGTAGTCCATCGTCTTGGAGGCGTTCTCTTCCTCGACATCGCAGGGGATGTAACCGTACTTGCGATACGCTCCAAGGCCGCGATAGTCATCGACCATCGCGCGCTTGCGGAAGACCTTGTAGGCAGCCTTGGCGTCGATGCCCTGGAAGCCCTTTACCAGCGCCTCAGCCACAACCGGAGCCGAGTGATAGCCGACCATGCAGAAGGTCTCCTTCTGCTGCAGCGGCCAGATGGGCACGCCGCCCGGGCTCTGCTCCGCTTCGCGGATCAGGCAATTGACCAGGTCGGGCACCTTCTCCGGAGCGATCAGCGTGTAGAGCGGATGCAGCGCGCGGTAGGTATCCCACAGCGAGAAGGTGGAGTAGTTGTGCAGCCCCGCGGGCAGATCGTGCACCTTGCCGTCCATGCCCGCGTACTTGCCGGTCACGTCGTCAAAGAGCGTTGGCGCCAGCATGGTGTGATACAGGCCGGTGTAGAAGATCTCCTTGTGCCGGGTGTTCTCCGTCTCCACCTGAATGGCGCCGAGCGCCTGCTGCCACGCCTGGTGCGCCTTGTGCTGCACCGCATCGAAGTCCCAGTGCGGAACCTCGGCCTTCAGGTTCGCCAGCGCGCCCTCGGTGCTGATGCCGGAGATGCCCGTCTTGACTAGGATCTTCTCCCCTGCCGTGGTATGGAAGTGCGCCACAACCTTCAGGCGCGGCTCGTTGGAGGTCTCTCCTTGCACCAGCTTGTCATCGGCAAAGATCTGGATCGAGTCCGCGGGACGGGAGAACTCCATGGCGAAGTAGATCTCGCGTCCGGGAGACCAGAGCTGCGTGCTGCGTCCGCCAGTCAACATGCGGCGGCCTTCCACCTTCACCTTCGCCCAATTGACCTTCTGCGGATTGCCTTCGATCAGATGCGTCATGTCGAGCATGATCGTCGCGGACTTTGACTCCGGGAAGGTATAGCGGTGGACGCCGCAACGCTCGGTCGCTGAGAGCTCAGTGAAGATACCGGAATCCTTCAGCTTGACGCTGTAATACCCCGGACGAGAAACCTCTTCGTCATGCGAGAAGCTCTGCTGATACTCCGACGGCGCCAGCTTTACCGCTCCGACCCGCGGCACGACCAGGAAGTCGAGCAGGTCGGCAGCGCCCGTACCGCTGAGATGGGTGTGGCTGAAGCCGAGGATGGTCTTGTCGTCCCAGTGATATCCGGAGCAGTGATCCCAACCCTTTACACCGGTATCGGGGCTGAGCTGCACAGCTCCCCATGGCATAGTTGCGCCGGGATAGGTATGTCCGTGACCGCCGGTACCGATGGCGATCTTCACATATTTGGTCACATCGCTGGAGGCGGGTGACTTCGCAAAAGCTGCAAGGGGGAGAGCGTCGGCTACCGCCAGACCAGCGGAGACCGCGGACAGAGAACCAAGAAAGCTACGCCGTGTGATCACGGCTAGAACTTTATCAAGAGTGTCCCTGTCCGCGCATCCTCACTTTGTCCTAGGGGCAGCGGCGGTGGGCTCCGCCTCAGGCTTCAGAACCTGCGTCAACACATGCCCCACCGAGGCGGATGGCTGATTAATGCGCAGCAGCGAAGCAAAGGTCGCAGCGATGTCCACCGGCGCGACGCGGTCGTGATACGTGCCCGGAATGAACGCCGAACCGTAGAAATCCAGCGGCACGTGACGGTCATACGAGTACGGCGCATAGTGCGTTGTGCCCGTCGCCGCACCCGGAAGCTGGTACTCGCCGAAGAGCGCAAAGACCTGCCATCCGCCATTCGGCGAGTAGCTGTGCTGCAGCAGACGGCCGAGATCGTTGTTCGGCAGATCTCCCGAGGCCATCTGTGCCTTCGTGAACACGCGGCGCACCATCGGCTTCGATGCCGGCTTTGAGCCCGGCAGGCCAGGCTGTGTCTTCGCCATCACCTCAGGCAGCATAGCCGCAACCATGTTTTCGGCATCGGCCTCAGACATATGCAGCTTCTCCCACACACGCTGATCCAGCGGGAAGTAGGCGTATTCCCCGCCCTGCAGCAGGAACTTCTGCGGATTGCCCGGGGAGAGCTTCTTCGTCAGCTCTTCGTTCATGGCATCGATCAGACCGGCGTAGGAAAACGTATTTGCCGGCATGCCGAGCTTCTGCGTCTCACCAACCGCCGGAGCGACACCATGATCGCCCGACATGGCCACCCAGACATTCGCCATGCCACCGTCGACATGCGTATTCAACCAGGTGAAGAACTTGTCCAGCTCTATATCAGCTCCATCCAGGAGGGCACGTTGCTTGGGATCGTTCGGCCCGACAGCATGTCCGAGGATATCGGTTGACGACAGGCTGATCGTCACCATATCGGTGACCGGATGCTTGCCGAGCTGCTCGGCATCGATGAGAGTCTCTGCGAACTCGAGCTCGTAGCGGATACCCGCCGGGGTCGCGCCAACCTCGTTATAGAAGTTCTGTCCCTTGCCGCCGACCTCTTTGGCCGCCGCCTCAGCCTTGCCGCTGGCATTGAACTTCGCGACATAGGCCGGCAGATCGTTCATCCAGTAGGTCGAGGTTATAAAGTGGCCGGACTTTTGATCAATCCAGAAGGCGCCCTGCGTAGCATGCCCCGAGGTCAGAATCGCAGCGCGGTCTTTCAGCGAGATGCCGAAGACCTTCGCCTCACCATGTGTCGCCAGCACAATCTCATCGCCGAGAGTGGAAGCCATCAGGTTCCGCGGTGACTGACCGGGAGTAATGGTCGCTCCGGCAGGCGCTCCGACGACCTTGTAGTCGTCGTCATCCACCGAAGAGTAGACATGCTCCGTCGAACGCGAGAAATCCCACCACTGGTTGGCCTGGATACCATGACCATCCGTATAGGCTCCGGTACCGATGGTCGAGTGGCCGGGAGCCGTGTGGGTATTGGCGTAGTCGTAGTAGCAATCGGTAAAGTGCGCGCCCTTCTTCAGGAAGAGATTGAAGCCGTTCGCGGTTTTGAAGTCGTCGCGATACCGGTCAAGATAATCGCCGCGCATCTGGTCCAGAACCAGAATGACAACCAGCTTCGGTTTTGCGTGATACTCATCGGCCACCGCCGAGACACATGCCGCCGCCATCGCAGCGGCCGCTACAGCCTTCCCCAACAAACGCATCCTAGGATTTTCCTCTCGTAGAAAGCATACATAGAAAACAAAAGCGGCAGACGTTTGTCACGTCTGCCGCCGGTTAAGTGCCTCTCGTCTAGTAGAGAATCTTCAAGCCGAATTGGACAATACGGGGCTCGAAGGTGCTTGATACCACGCCGCCGCTGGAAGGGGCGCCGCCCAGGGTGCCACCCAGACCACCGGAAGGCAGGTAGAGGTTAGTGTGATTGAAGATGTTGTAGAACTCCGTGCGGAACTCAGCCTTCAGGCTTTCGATCGGCGTGGAGAACTTCTTGTTCACCGCGAGTGTCGTCTCGTAGAAGGCAGGCGTACGGCCCGGGTTACGCGACGCATTGCCAAACGGGCTGAGCAGGTTGTTTGCGGAGTCGCGGGTCGCCGGCAGCGCAAAGGCGGCCAGGTTTACGTACTGCACATAACCGGTGCCCGCCGCACGAACAGAACGTCCCTGCGTGACTGGAGTTCCGGCGACACGGTTCGGACGATAGAGATTCGCACCGCGGTAGCTGGCGCCAATCTGCGGCGAAACGGCTGTCGCCGAGTTCGGTGTATAGGTCAGGTTGAATGGTGTACCCGCCTGCAGGGTATTGATAGCGCTCAACTGCCATCCACCCAGAACCGAATCGACGAAACCGTTGGTCTTGTTCATCCAACGGCGGCCGCGACCCCACGGAAGCTCGTAGACCAGGCTGGTGACGTTCGATACCGGAAGGTTGTAGTCGGATTGAGAGTAATCCGCGCGGATGTTGTTGGCATCCTGCGGCGAAGGCGTGTTGCCTTCGAGCGAGGCGCTGGCGTTATCGAGGGAGTGCTGCCAGGTGAAGGAGTTCAGCAGCGTCAGGCCGCCGGTCGCACGCTGCTCATACCGCACCTGCAGCGCGTTGTAGTTCGACATGAACTCGTTCAGCGCTGTGGTGATATCGCTGGGCCAGTTTCCATAGGGACGGGCAAAGTTTTGTGACGGATTCTTCTGATTGCCGTTCAGGAAGCCCTGCAGCTTCAGGCCGTGGTTGCCCACGTAGGCGACGTCCAGCAGGATGTTCTTGGCCAACTGCTGCTGCACGCTGAGGAAGTAGCTCTCCACGTAGGCGTCACGCGTGTTGCGCGGAACCCAGGTAATGTTGTCCGTTGCCTTGTTGAACTGTGTCACCAGCGTTGAGGGGAAACCCTGCTCCGCACGCACGTAGCAGGAGGTATCGGGAGCACCCGCCGGGCACTGATTCGTCGTGCTCGGTGTTGACTGTGCCACAGCGACAAATAACGCCTGGGGCGCATTGATGCCCGTGATGTTACCCGAGCCCGCACGCCAGTAGTGAACGTAGCTCATGCCAAAGCCGCCGCGGATCGCCGTCTTCGAAGTAGCCGCATATGAGAAGCCGACGCGGGGTCCAAAGTCATTCAGATCCGGATCCATCAGAGTCTTACCGTAGACACCGCCGGAGCCAGGCAGCTTCGTGATGCCGTTTCCGGTCACTGCTCCCGGGGAAAGGGTCAACACGGTCTGCGAGGTGGGATCAAAGTTGGAGATGTAGTTGTTCTGCTCTGAGTAAGGCGAGCCGTACTCCCAGCGCAGACCAAGATTCAGCGTGAGGCGATTGTTCACCTTCCAGTCATCCTGGGCATACCAGTTGTGCATGCTCTGGCGCAGGTGAACAACGAAGTAGTTGGCGAGCTGATAGGCGCTGGTGGTGCCGAAGAGGAAATCAGCCCAGTAGGTATCGGAGACGGCAGCCGTAGACGCCGCTCCACCGCTGCTGTTCAAACCGCAGAGGCTGGCATTGATCGACGGGGTGCAGAGGCTGTAGCCGCCGCCATAGCTCCATCCGCCATAGAGCGGATTGTTATCGTTGACGGCCATCCACACCTTTTCAAACTCGTAACCGAACTTCAGAGTGTGGTCATGCTTGACCCAGGTGAAGTTGACCTTCGGATCGAGCAGAGAGGGATTCTGCCACTGTGGATTCGTGCTCTGACGGCCAAAGGAGCTGAAGCCCGTGATACCGATGGACGGCAGACCGCCGGCGACCACCGGATTCGAGGGCAGGCCAGGAATCGAGAAGGAGTTGTTACCGATCGAAAGCGTATATTTACCAGCCTTGGTCTTCGAAAGACCGACACGCGCATCGATGATCTTGTTCGAACCGAAGAAGTGATTGAAACCAGCCGCTACCTGCTCATTCAGCACGCGGATTTTTCCGTTGGTCTGGCCATCAAGAGGAAGCGGAATGCTCGGATAGTTGACGGCATTTTCTTTGCGGTCGCTGACACGGAGAAAGTAGGAGGTCGCCGGGCTCTGCTGGTAATCGAGGCGCAGATCGCCCTTATCGCTCTTATCGGTAAACGGGACCTGAGCCGCGTAGTCGTTCGATGCCAGACCGGTCGTCGCCGCACCGGACTGCGGCAGACCGGGAATCTGCCTGAAGGCATTCACCACAGTAAGAGAGAGCGGGCTCCATGCGGCGGTAGGAATTGTGGAACCGGCCCGATAGATGGTGCCTGTACGCGGATCACGCACCGGCTGCGTCAGTACGCCGTTCAACTGATTCAGCGTGGGCAGCGTCAGCACCGTTAGCGGCTTCAGCGTCTGACGGAAACCCTCGTAATCGAGGAAGAAGAAGAGCTTGTCCTTCAGAATCGGACCCCCGAAGGTGAAGCCATACTGGTTACGATTGAACGTCGGCTTTTTGAATGCCACGGAGCCTTGAGTCGGCTTGAAGAAGCCGGCGGCATTCAACACCGTATTACGAAGGAACTCATAGACCACACCGTGGAACGCATTGCTTCCGCTGGCGGTAGCCACGTTGATCGTAGCGCCGGAGGAGCGGCCATATTCAGCACTCTGGTTGTTGGTAACAACACTGAACTGCGCAACCGAGTCCGGCGGCACGGCAACGATCTGGTTATCGAAGCCCTGGTTGGACTCGCCATAGGCGTTGTTATCCAGACCGTCGAGCAGGAAGTTGTTGAACATGCTGCGCTGGCCATTGACGTTATAGGCGCCGGCACGGACAAGACTGCTGATCGAGCTGGTTGTTGCCGCGCTGGGCGCCTGGCGAACGCCGGTGACCAGGCCCATCAAGTCGGCATAGTTACGGGTAACGAGAGGAAGCGCCGCCGACTGATATTGGGTTACGGTCTGGTCACGCTGGCTGGACTCGGTCTCAACCTGCAGCGCAATGCCGCTGACTTCCACGGAGGTTTCCGTCGTTCCGACCTTCATGGTCAGGTCGATACGCTGACGGCCACCGACTGAGATGGTGATATTGTCCGCGATGGTATCTGCAAATCCCGTCGAAGAAGCAGTGATCTTGTAGACGCCTACGCGTAACTGCGGAACGCTGTAATCTCCATCTTCATTTGTTTTGACCTGTGTCGCGATGGAGGTCGCAGTGTTGATGATGGTAAGGTTCGCGCCTGCAATCGGAGCCCCGGTCGCATCATGAATCGTACCGACCAGGCTGCCGTTGTCATACTGGGCATGTAAGAGCCCAGGTAACGCAAAACACACTACTGCCAGGAGAAGGAGTCTCGCAAAATCTCGCATGTTTGCACCGTAGGGAACGCATATTGCAAGCCGGTGACGAGACGGTGAATATAAGGTTTCAACCCCTGTGTTTTCGGAGGAAAATCCGTCCCGCGCCGGGAAGGTATCAGCGCGGGACGGAGGCCATTACTTTGTCTCTTCCGGCGAGAGACGAAGCGTCTCGGGAACGAATTCGCTGCTAAGCAATTTCGCATTGTTCGTCAGGTAGTACGTTGGAATCTCGGGAAATTGTTCTTCCACTAATTGCAAGGTCCGAAAATCGAAGCTCTGCACCTCGGCGCGGCCAATCATCTTTTCGCGGATGATGGCTCCGCAAAGCGCATCGACAAACTGTTGCGGCCCAGCCGAGTGATTCTGGTAGAGGTCTGCCGAAGCATTGGTATTCTGCGCTCCCGCCACCTCAGATGGCAACCGGTCGGGCATGATCTTGGTCTCGAGATTAAACCGCACCGTCGCCCCGGTGGCGACACGCTCCGCGGCATGAGGCGTGTTCTTCCCTGCCCCGCTCTTGTAGTACTCCGTATAGAACTTCACAAAGCGGAAGAGCTGCGCGGCGTTCGTAGGTGCGTACGGACTGGGCATCTTCTCCAGCTTTGCGAAGGCGACAGCGACCGGCGAAAGCGCCAGGTCGTTCTTCTGGTCCGGACCGAAGTGCAGCTTGTCACAGATGAAGGTCTTCTGTGCCTCCGGCATGGAGATGGTGTTGATATAGACACGGTTCTCCATGGTGTAGGACGCTCCATCAGCGCGGCGGCAGCTCTCCGGGTTGAGGAACTGATCGTGCCAGATCAGGGAGACTCCGTCGGTCGTGACGCCGGTATCCGTTTCCAGAGTGGTGGCGCCCTGGTCCATACCGTTCTCAAACGAGGGCAAGGTGTTCTCGGGACGCAGGCCGCGCCCGCCGCGGTGCGCGGTGATATCGAAACCCTTCAGCGGCTTTCCCGAGGCACGGAGATCTTCGACGACCTTATGCAGGATGTCCGGGCGGTCGGAGATGATGCCGTCCACGCCAAGGTCGATCAGTGCTTTCATCCTGGCCGCATCGTTGGTCGTCCAGGAAACGACCTTGAAGCCGGCAGCATGGAGCGTATCGACGCGTACCTTTGCGTTGGGTCCGACGACGCTGGAGTCTACCGGGGATAGCACCGGCGTATGCTTCGCCCCTTTCGTACGGGCATGCTCGCCCGCCTTCTTCATCAAAGCCAGGTAGGGATCGCTGCTCTGCGCCATGGCAAAGCTGCTCAACAACGTCATACAGGCAATCGTACGCTTCATCATGTATTCACTATGCAGGCCGTGGATTAATGCAGCGTTGCACTTGCTGGCCCATCAACGCCCTAGCCTAGTAGGCTGGAAGCATCGCTGACAAATCCAACCCGACCATCTTTGTCTCTGCCGGCGAGGCCAGCGGAGACCACTACGGCGCACAGCTCATTGCAGCCCTCAAGGCGGAGTTACCCGAAGCCACTTTCCTCGGCCTGGGTGGCCTTGAGATGGAAGCGGCCGGACAACAACGCGTGGTACGTGCCGAAGATGTCGCTCACATGGGCATTACCGAGATCCTTCGGCACATCCCGAAGATCTATGCCAGCTATCGCCGCCTGATCCGCGCCATCCGCGAGCGGAAGCCTGACGTAGCCGTGCTGATCGACTTCCCGGATGTCAACTTCCGCCTGGCAAAAGAGCTCCATCGGCAGGGTGTCCCGGTCGTCTACTTTGTCAGCCCGCAGCTCTGGGCGTGGAAGAAACGCCGCCTGCGTTGGGTGCAGGAACGCATCTCGAAGATGATGGTCATCTTCCCCTTCGAGCAACCGTTCTACCAGGCGCGTGGTGTCGATGCGGAATTCGTTGGCCACCCCCTGGCAGAGCTTGCGCTTCCCTCTTCCAGCCGCGAGGAGTTCGCTGCGCGCCACGGTCTGAATCCGGACAGAATCTGGATCGCCCTTCTGCCCGGAAGCCGTAGGAAAGAGATCCAGGCCAACCTGCCCACCATGCTGGAGGCAGCCAAACAGCTTTCCCTGAATCCTGCCGTCCCTCCCGAAATGCTGGAGCCGCGGAAAGAATCTGTCGTGATGGTCACATTCCAGGTCACTTCTCCCGAAGGCAGGCTGCGCCAGTCATGCTATGAGTTCCTGCTTCCGGTCGCATGGACCCTGAATCCAGAGGTAATTCAGGAGGTGATCGCCGCTATGCCCCAACCCACGATCCGCCCGGTCCTGGTGCCTGACGCGCGCGAAGCGCTGCACCATGCCACCATCGGCGTCGTCGCCAGCGGTACGGCGACCGTCCAGGCAGCCGTGATCGGCAATCCATTCGTGGTGGTCTATAAGGTATCCCCGCTGACCTTCCGGCTGGCTAAGAAGCTGGTCTCTTATCCGTCGGAGATTCCGGCTCCGCTGGACGAGCATGGCAACCTGCCCATCGCTATGGCCAACCTGATCGCCGGCCGCAGAATTGTTCCTGAGTTACTGCAGGAGAACTTCACCCCGGAAAAGCTCGCCGATCTACTGCGAAGCTGGCTGGCCGATCCGGCGAAGCTGGCCACAGTCCGGCAGGATCTGCATGCGCTGAGGCTTCAACTTGAACCCGGGAAACCCGGAGAAACCGCCATCAGCCGGGTAAAAGCAGCGGTACTCCAACTACTTGGAGAAACCTGCGTCTAACCGACTGATGGGAGTACCATCTCCCCAGAGGATATCGAAGAGAATGTCCGGCCGCGTCCGCTATCTGCTTGCTCTTGCTGCGATTTCCGTCAGCGCTTATGCTGCTCCCCTCCGTCCCCAGGTCGATGTCACCGGGTACGTCATCACTGCCGATCTCAACCCGTCGAAGAACGAGTTGACGGCTACGGCCAAGGTCACCTTCACCGCCCTGGAAGACCTCTCCAGCGTGACGCTGGAGCTGAATAACGGCCTCAAGATCACCAAGCTGACCGACGGCGCCGGAGCAACCCTGTCGGCCGACCGCGTCGCGACCGACTCCACCGTTCACATTACCCCCGCCAAGCCGCTCGCCAAGGGTGAGACGGCGACCTACACCTTCGAATATGCGGGCGTCTTGAAGGATGCCGATACCAGCCCGGTGGAGGGTATTAAGATGGCCGCAATTGCGGACCCCATCTCGATCCTGCTCTACCCCGGCCGCTGGTTCCCCGTGAGCGGCCTCTATACCGACCGCTTCACCGCCGAGATGCATATCGTCGTCCCCAAGGGCGAGACCGCAGTCGCCAGCGGCGCGGGCGGGCACAAAGACATCGCCGGCGGCAAGACCCAGTTTGACTTCAACTGGACCAAGCCGGGACTTCCGGGAACCGTCATCGCCGGCAAGTTCACGGAAAAGACCGTTGGCAACATCCGCACCTACACCACCGAGAAGCACACCGGAGATGCCGCCGGCTACGGCGAAACTGCCGCCAAGGAGTTCGAGTTCATGAGCTCCACCTTCGGCCAGCCGGAATCAACCCGCGTGAACCTGGTGGAGCTGCCCGATGATGCCGTGAGCTCTACCTGGGGACCGGAGGTAGCTGCCATCGCCGGCAGCCGCTGGCCTGACCACAACAGCTATCGCCTGCTCGCCAATACCGTTTCGCGCCAGTGGTGGGGCAGCGAAATCTCTCCCGCGACCCTGAACGATGCCTGGATCACCAACGGCATGGCTCGCTATTCGGAGCTGATGTATATGGAAGACGCCAACGGCAAGAACTCCCTCCAGAGCGCCATCCCCGATATCTCCGCCGGAGCCCTGGCCTATGACACGGTGCCCATCTCCTCCATCGGCCGCCTGGATCCGTTCTCGCCGCAGTTCCAGTCCATGTCGTACGAAAAAGGCGCCATGGTCTATCACATGCTGCGCTGGGAGATCGGCAACGACAACTTCATCAAGTTCCTCCGCAACCTGCTGTCGGTCTATACCGACAAGAGCGTCCGATCGAGCGATCTGCAAAGCTTGGCCGGAAAGATGAACCCGCAGGCCACTACGCTCGAAGCCTTCTTCGCCCAGTGGATCGACGGAACCGGAGCACCTGCCTTCCAGAACAAGTACACCGTCTTCCGTCTTGGCAGCTCGAAAGGCTTCCGCACCATCGGCCAGATCACCCAGGACCTCGACCTCTTCCGCATGCCGGTGGAGCTGCGCATCGAGACCGACGGTAAGACAGAGATTCGCCGCATCGATGTCTCCGGGTCCGAGTCGCAGTACACGGTCGAGACCTTCGGGCGTCCGCGCCGTGTCACTATCGATCCGGACAACTGGGTGCTGAAGTCCACTCCTGATCTTGCCGTGCGCGTCGCTGTTCTGCGCGGTCAGCAACAGGCTGCCCAGGGCGATCTGATCGCCGCTCTGAATGAGTATCAGAAGGCGCTGGACGCAAACAAGAACTCATCCCTCGCCAACTACCGCATCGGCGAGATCTTCTTCCTGCAGAAGAACTACCAGTCGGCAGCGAACGCCTTCCGCGATACATTACGCGGAGACGGCGATCCCAAGTGGACCGAGGTCTGGAGCCACATCAAGCTGGGCAACATCTTCGACGTCACCGGTCAACGCGATCGCGCCGTGAATGAGTACCGCCTTGCTATCCAGACCAACGACAACACCCAGGGCGCCATCAACGAGGCCCGGGCACGCATGGCTTCGCCCTACAAGCGGGAGAAGACGGACGAATAAATCGGAGTCATAATCTCCACTCGGAGGTCATCATCTTCGTGTGGAGATTCAAGCATCTTCCCTGTAGGTGCAGAGTAGGGCCTCCGCATCTATGGGCGTTTTCCGCGATGAAAACGCCGCTGCATGCCCCTTTCGGAATACCCAGCCACAGGGAAAATGCTCTACGACCCCCGTATAGAACCTATCCGTAAATGTGCTGAATAGAAGCAGGCCAAGCAGGTCCCAATATTCATCCACATCATTCGCGGTGAAGTCCTTGATGGTGTACGCAAGGGTGATATGGCAGCCATACACGCATGATCGATTGCACTTCATCCCTTGCATTCCCGCCCGAGCAAGAATTTCATTTGTCATTTGCTCGTGATGTTGGTACAGTCGGTTTCTATTCAGTTCAAGAGTCTAGGCTCCGCTTGCAGTAGACACCTTTCCCAGATCTGAACAATGTAATTGCGTTTCAAGTAGCTGGATATCCGCAGCGTCGATCGCGACTGCTCAGTGGACCATCCACGCTCGCGCTTCATCGGTTGTGCGGGAACTGCGTAATACCGGGCCTTTAAATTCATTTCTGGTTGTGACAAAAGAGGCTGTGAAACCGGCGCGAATTGCGCTGGCTCTGTACTGCCTCTTGGAAAGAATCGGGGTAATCATGCAGAGAAAATGGATTCTCCTCTCGTTCGTTGGCGGCTTACTTGTCATCGCCTCATTGGCAGGTTTTTACCTGGTTAGAAGAACAGGCGCTCAGCCATTGCAGGCTGGCCTGCGGCAGTTCCCTTCAACACTTTCACCACAGCTTCCTTACGATGTAAACGCCGCTCAGATTGAGGCGATGATGGCGGAGGTCCATCCGCAGAACGGCGGCGAGTACTCGCCCCACGACACAGAGCTTGTACTGAAAGCGCAACGGGAGTTTGACATCCTCTCGTGGCAGGCCTTCCTGGCGCTGAACTGGCCGCAACAGTCCTATGAGTCGCCACAGTCGAGCCTCAATGCAACTTCAGGTCAGCCTCTATGGAGCTATTGGGTCCCGATCGAAAAGATCTTTCTGCCAAATGGCGCTCGGCCCCAATTCCCATGGAATCCCGCGCAACAGGTGAAGGACGCGGCAACCAACGGCATTTCATTGACGATGACAAAGGCGGCATGGCGGCAGCAGGCCTCTGCCAGCGATAACTTTCAAGCCTTTTCCGGGCCGCTGGTTGACCAGAACGGCAAGTGGGCTCGCTATGAAGCACTGGTGGATCCAGAGGAGTACGAATACCTCTACAAGAATGAGCTCTATAGTATCGATGGCCAGATTCGCTTCAGCAATCAAGACGTCAACCAAAGCGAAGTCTCGATGCCGCTCAATTCCGGCAATAAGAAGCACGGATCAATCGAGATCAAGCTCTCCTGGAAGGAACTGGGACCAAACGACGACCGGTCACGTTTCTATACGAAACGGGTTCGTGTTGAACTTTCCGAACCAACCAACGGTGGGCCGCCGCAGTACCGCACCATCGACGCAGGTCTCGTCGGGATGCATATTGCGATGCGTACCGAATCTTCTCCGGAGTGGATCTGGAGCACCTTCGAGCAGATCGACAATGTGCGTCAGAATCCTCTGGAACACGGCGGCCTGAGCCACGCGAACTTCATGAACCCTGCGCTGAAGAACGCTCCCGTGAACGTGCTTCCAGCAAAGAACGGTGATTGCACCAACGGCACGAACTGCCAGACCTGGTATGAGAACCTGACCACCACACCTGTCCAGACGTCTCGCGTACAGATCCCGCTCCAGCATGGCCTCAACCCCATCGATGACAAGATCAGCGACGCCGTAGCGGAGCTGAACAAGCAGGTGCAGGCACTGCTTCACAGCCAAGGTTCCGTCTTTCAGTATTATGAGCTGATCGGAACACAGTGGCCCGTACACAAATTCGCGCCCGCTTATGCCGGCGGCCAGGGGAGTGCCCCGGAGAGCATCACCAATAAGACACCCGGCGACGTGGTTCCAGTCTTTCTGGTGAACACCACCATGGAAACCTACTTCCAGAAGGGCGGACAAAACGCCGGCTGCCTGGAACAGGACGATCGTCTACCCGACAACTGCACTGCTGACAACACACCGGTGACAGGTACGGAGAGCTGCGTCGGTTGCCACTATTCCGCGGGTATTGCCACGGGTTGGAAGCGAGACATGAACGGGAATCCCGTGATTGTCAACGGAGTGAAGCAGCCTATTTATGGAGAGAACGGCCACTTTGGACGTTCGGCCCATGCCAGCTTCAGCTGGATGCTGCAGATTGAAACCAGTAAACAAAACCTGGGAGCGGAAGCAAGTGTTCCGGCCCGAAAGCGTTTCTCAATGCACACACCCAATCGTCAGCCGTAGAGCATTTTCCCTGTAGGTGTAATGCTCTAGAACTCCACATTGAAGAGCAGCAAAGGGGTCATTTCGCAATGAGTGTTGATTCAAGAGATTCCAGCTACCGCTATGTTCCCGTCGATGGCTTCAACCCGAACAGTGCAACAGGATGGACATCATTCGGCAATGTAAGCCAATGCCTCTATGACAAAGGTGATGGGATCTTTACCCTGACCGGCACGGGATCGGGAGGCAGTCAGCCTCCTGAACTCAAGATCTATGTGCTTGGGCCGGCGGCATTCCGTGTGCGCTTCAATCCCCAAAACGACTACAGCATGGATGGCTCTTTCGCTGTGGTCAACAAGGATCTGGGAGCACCGGCCGTCAACATTCTGCAAAATGACTCCGTCAAGCTTTCAGTGGATCTGGGCTCTCTGCGGCTCGACGTCCTCTTTCAGCCATTCACCGTGCAGGTGTATTGGAAGAACCATCTCATCAGCACAGATGTGGCCCCTGGCCTCATCTATGTCGCCAACGGCGGCAACGCCGTCGCCAACTTCAAGACCTATCCTGCGAATGCCAACTACTTTGGAGCCGGAGAAAAGGGCGGCAACGACCTGCGGTTGAATGAAGCCGCCCTGACCTTCTTCAACTACGACAACTTCAAATACTGCGGCCAGAACTCCGACGATCCTCCCGCTCCTAACGGCGATGGGTTCCTGCGAGTCATCCCCTACAACTCCAACTACAACGACCCCATGGTACAGCCCGGGCCACTGAACTGGTCTGAACCGTTGTACAACTCGATCCCCTTCTTTCTTGAGGACAACCCGAATCCCCTTGACCAGGGCGGACAGCCCACCGGCGTTCCGTATGCCTATGGCATCCTGCTGGACAACGAGTCCCAGAGCTACATGAACTTCGGAGCAAGTTCCAGCTACAACGGCAATATGTACGGGAAGTACTTCTTCGGCGCACTCTATGGAGAGATCGATTACTACTTCATGGCCGGAGATGCCGCTCCGGATGTGCTGCGGCAATACTCAACGCTGGTAGGCCCGGCTGCTCTTGCTCCCATGTGGGCGCTTGGAAACCACCAGGGATGCTACGGATACTACGACCAGGGCCGGGTGCTGAATGCGATTCAGCAATACCGCGCAAGCAATATCCCGCTCGACGGCATGCACATCGATGTCGACTTCCAGGATAACTACCGCACCTTTACCGCCAGTCAGATGAAGTTCCCCAATGGGGGAGCGAACTGCTTCTCGCAGGCCGCCGCCATGGGCGTCAAGTGCAGTACGAATATCACCGGAATCGTGACGATTCAGCCTCTCGATGAAAACGGCAATGCCACGCCGTATTCCGTACTGCAATCCGGACTCGCTATCAATGCCTTTGTGCAGGACAATCGCGCGGAAGGCCAGGGGCCGGCTTATCCAAAGCCCTTCGTCACCAATGAGAGCTATGGAGTGAACTACGGGTTCAATCCATATCCATCGCCAGGCGCTCCTTACAATCCCGGTTCCGGGACGGCGCTGGGCACCTATGGCTACTACGCGGACCTCGGCCAACTGCAGTTCCGCGACTGGTGGGGTGAACTATACAAGCCTCTGCTCGATGCCGGCCTCGAGATGGTGTGGCAGGACATGACCGATCCTGCAACGCAGCCCAGTATCTGCGACTCCGCGCCTTATAAGACACTCCCGCTCAACGTGTTGATGTTCGATTACACGCAGAACAAGATGGTGCCCAGCGCCGAGATCCACAACGTGTTTGCGCTCAACCTGATCAGCGCAACGCATACAGGCATGATCAGGCTTCGCAAAGCGGCGGGTGTAGACAAGCGGCCATTCATCATCGCCCGCGGCGGCTACGCGGGAGTCCATCGTTACGCTGCCAGCTGGACCGGTGACTCTGCGTCTGACTGGAACTTCCTCTCCATCCTGATCCCGGAGATCCTCAACTTCGGTCTCTCAGGTCAGCCAATGTCAGGCGCAGACGTTGGAGGCTTTGCGACCAGCTCTGCCGGAGGCTCTGCGAACGGTACTGGTCCCAATGGAGTCACTAATCCCGATCTAATGGCACGCTGGACCACCGTGAGCGCCTTCATCGGCTGGTGCCGCAACCACTATGACGGATACAACAAGCAGTACCAGGAGCCGTACGCATATCCGGATCCCTGCCAATCCGCATGCCGCAAGTACATTGAGATCCGCTACAAGCTGCTGCAGCTCTTCTACGACACGCTGTACCAGTGCACACAGACGGGTCTTCCCATCTGCCGTCCATTGTTCCTTACCGATCGCCAGGACCCCGGTGTGTATCAGGAAGCGTTTCTGAACACTCAGTTCATGGTGGGCAACGACTTGCTGATCGCGCCGATCATTCAACAGAGCTGGAACCGTAACGTCTATCTTCCGGCAGGCAGTGACTGGTTTGCCTATCAGGATGCTCAGGCTCCTCTGCCGCAAAAGAACGCGGGCGGCCAGAGCTTCAACTGGTATGCTCCGCTTGACCTGGTGCCGATGTACGTTCGTGCGGGAGCGATTCTTCCGCGGCGCGAACTTGAGCAGTACGTCGGTCAACTGCCTCTGTGCCCGCTTACCTTCGAGTGCTATCCCGGTCCCGACCGCGACTACACACTCTACCTCGACGACAAGATCGGCACAGGCTACCAGGAAGGCAAGTACAGGCTTACGACCATTGCACAAAAGACCGTGCCCAGCGTACGCACCGTAACGGTAACCCGGACCTACGACCAGTTCACACCCAAGGAGACGTTCTTCTATGTCTCTCTCCTGCAGGCGACACATGCCGCCAGTGTTACGGTCAACGGGACCGCAGTTCCCGATCTCACAAGCTCCAGTGACCAGGCGGGCGCCTCCGCGCTGGGAGCCTCGAAYGTCAATGCCTTCTACTTCAACGTCTCTCTGCAGACCGTCTTCGTGAAGGTCTTCGATACTGCTTCCGTCCTTACTGTAGTGGCCAACTTCTAAACTTATGCCCTTCGCCACGCGAGCAGGACAATCACAACCCCTGGGAGCAACGGTCAACCCGTCAGGCGTCAACTTTTCTCTGTTCTCGCAGAACGCCACACAGGTTGACCTGCTCCTGTTTGCCTCACCGCTGGATCCTGCGCCTTCGCAGGTCATCACGATTCAGCAACCGACGATGTTTTACTGGCATGTCCAGGTGGATGGCCTGCAGGCGAATACTGCGTATGCGTTTCGCGTGCATGGCCCATCCAGTCCGGCCGACCTGACAAACTTCGGCCACCGCTTCAACCCCAATAAGGTATTGATCGACCCTTATTCGCGAGGCAACATCGACACCCTCTGGGTTGCCGCGCCGTCAAAGGACAACAGCGATAACGTTGCACAATCCATGCGCAGCATGGTCATCGACGACTCCGGCTACGACTGGGAGGGCGACACGCCGCCGAATACTCCACTGGAGTCAACGGTAGTGTATGAGCTACATGTGCGTGGCTTTACGGAGTCACCATCGTCGAACGTTGCTAACCCGGGAACCTTCTCCGGCCTGATCGAGAAGCTGCCCTATATCAAATCCCTTGGTGTGACCGCCATCGAGCTCATGCCGGTTTTCGACTTTGATTCCAAGACCCCGAAGAGAATTAATCCGACAACTGGCCAGGGGCTGAACAATTACTGGGGATATGATCCCATCTGTTTCTTTGCGCCGCATGCGGAGTATTGCGTCTCGCCCATGACTTCAAGCCACGTCAACGAATTTCGAGATCTCGTCAAAGCGGCGCACAAGGCGGGCCTCGAAGTCATCCTCGATGTGGTCTTCAACCATACCGGCGAGGACGATCAGAACGGGCCGGTCATAAGTTTCAAGGGCATCGACAACAGCGTCTTTTACTTCCTGCAGCAGCTGGACCATACGTACTACCGTGGAGACCTCACCGGATGTCCGAACGCTGTACGCTGTAACCACCCAGCAATGACCAAGATGCTGACGGAGAGCTTGTCCTACTGGGTTACCGACATGCATGTCGACGGTTTTCGGTTTGACCTCGGGGCTGTTCTGACACTGGGAGAAGACGCCCGGGAGCTGGAGTATCCGCCGATCGTCTGGGCAATCAACCTGGATGAACGCTTTGCCAATATCAAGGTCATCGTCGAACCCTTTGGGGGCGATCAGGGAGACGTGCTGGGGAAGTTCCCGGATATTCGGTCAGCTACCTGGAACTTTCAGTTCAAGAATGTGATCAGGCGTTTCGTCCGCGGAGATGCCGGACTCATCAGCCAGGTCGCCAGCCGCCTCTGCGGCAGCTCCGACATCTTCCAGCAATCGGGCTACGGCCCGCACAACGGCATCTCCTACCTTGCTTGCCACGACGGCTTTACCCTGAACGACGTAGTCAGCTACAACACCAAACACAACGAAGCGAACTTTGAAGACTCGGGCGATGCGGACAACATCAGCAACAACTATGGAGTAGAAGGCCCCACGGCCGACCCGGCGATTAACTCCATCAGAGAACGCCAGATACGCAACTTCCTCGCCCTTCTCTTTCTCTCGCAGGGAGTCCCCATGCTGCTGGGAGGCGATGAGTGCCGTCGCACCCAACAAGGGAACAACAATCCTTACATCCAGGACAACCCAATCAGTTGGTTTGACTGGACCTTGCCCGTAATGGAGAAAGATCTGGTCGCCTTTACAGCGGGCATGATCGACTTCAGAAAGCGCCACCCAGCGCTCAGCCGGCAGACCTTTTTCACCGGGCAGGTCATAACTGACGGCCTGCAGGATATCTCCTTCCACGGCTGCAACCTATATCAGCCCGGCTTCAATGACCCGAACTCACGGGTACTCGCCATCACGATCGCCGACCCGGCGGGCGTGGAGCATATCCATGCGATCTTCAACATGGAGTTCACGGCGCTTCCCTTCCAGCTTCCACAACTTCAGGGACGACAGTGGTTCCGCTTCGCCGACACGGTTCYACCCGCACCCAATACGATCGCTGCTCCCGGTACAGAAGTGGCAATCACAACGCCCAGCTACTTCGCCAGTTCCAGGTCGGTAGTTATTCTTGTGTCGAAGCGAAACCCATAAGGATGCGTACCATCGGAGAATGGACAACGAGAGCGTCGTAAATGTTGTCATCCTGAACGTAGTGAAGGACCTGCTTTTTCAATGCTTCGGATGGCAAAGCTTCATGATTATGTCGCGAACTTTAGATTCACTACACTGGGGCGTATCGACACATTCGCCTTGGCTGCGGAGTTATAGAGCGGGCCTTCAGCGCTTATCGTTTACATTGCCCGGGTGCCTACCCTAGCGTTCAAACTCGCCCGCGCTTCTCAGCGATCAACCTCACTCGCTCATACCGTTCTCGCGCTGAAGCAGCAAACCTCGCACTGACAGCATGCAAAATATGAGGAGGTGCGGTCTCTGGACGCCCTGCGTCGAACGGAGGCGCTGGGGGCGTACTCCAAACGAAGCTGAACGTCCTGTGCCGCATCTTCACCGGCAGAGCCTCCTTATTTCTTCCCGGTCGGGACCAATGGCTTAGAAGCCTTCCAGAGCTGGCGGTTGATGAAATTAGGTGCGAGGCGCCGCATCAACGCGAGTTGATTGGACTGCCCCGGCCGAATCTCGAGCTTACCTGCCTTGAAAGCTGCAAAGGATTTTTTGATCAACTCGTCTGTGGTCATCAGAGCGACTCCACCTTCTTCTGCAAGATCTGCTGCCAGATCGGTCTTTACACCTGGCGGCATAACATCGATCACCTCGACGCCCGTCTCCTCCAACTGGAAACGCAGCGATTGGGTGTAAGAGTGAACCGCCGCCTTCGTGGCACAATAGATCGGCGCGGACGGCAGCGGCACAAAAGCGAGTGCAGAGGACACGTTGATGACGGTACCCTTGTTGGCCGTGAGGATGTCGATGAATGCAGAGGTCATGCGAATCACACCGCCCACGTTGATATTCACCTCGGTCATCAATCCGTCGAGATCGACGGCCGGCGCCTTGAGGTTCTTGTAGAGCATGATTCCCGCGTTGTTCATCAGCACATCCAACTTCGGGAACTCAGCCTTCACACGCGTCGCCAGCGCTGCGATTTGCGCAGGGTCCGCAACGTCGCCCTGAATCGTGTGGAGTTTTGGGTACTTGGCTTTCACTTCATCGAGCACCGTCTGGCGGCGGCCCGTCACGATGACGGTGTTGCCGAGTTCGAGAAACTTGAGCGCGAAAGCTAGGCCGATCCCGGCAGAGCCTCCAGTGATGAGAATAGTGCGACCGGTGAGTTTCATAAGAGCTCCTTAATTACGGACGATACGAATCGCTTTTTGTGTCTGAAGTTCGGCTATTGATGATCGAGCCTTTCGGCTAGGAATGCGCCAGCACTGCCTGCGCCTCATCCTTCTGGACCGCTGTTGTTTTTACTCGAAACCAGATGGAATAGAGTGCGGGCAAAAATACGAGCGTCAGCACTGTACCCACAGCGGTTCCGCCGATCAGTGTGTATGCCATCGAACCCCAGAAGACTGAGAAAGTCAGGGGAATGAAGGCTAACACAGCCGCGAGCGCTGTAAGGATTACCGGGCGTGATCGCTGTACTGTTGCCTCAACGACAGCGTGATAACTATCAAGTCCTTCCTCCTGGTTTGTTTTAATTTGACCGATCAGGATCAACGTATTGCGCATCAGGATGCCAGCTAATGCGATCAAACCAAGAATCGCATTGAACCCAAATGGTTGATGAAAGAGAAGCAGTGTCGGAACAACGCCAGCGACACCGAGAGGGGCTGTAAGAACCACCATGAACATCGCCGAGAATGACCTGACCTGGAGGATGATCACCGTGAGCATCAGCACGATCATTAGGGGAAATACCGTCGCCAGAGCTCTGTTTGCCTTACCGGCTTCTTCTATATTGGCGCCCGTCTCGATCCTGTAGCCCTCGGGCAGGCTTGCGATGATCGGCTGAATTGCCTTTTCAATCTCAACAGAGACCTGTGGAGGCTGAAGCGATTCATCAAGGTCGCTTTGTACCGTAATGGTCGGCAACCGATCACGACGTTTGAGAATCGGTTCTTCGGGGCGAATCTCGACGTGGCCGACTTGACTGAGTGGAACAGCCTTCCCCGAGCGATTCATCAAGGTCATATCGTTAAGCTTTCTGGGATCAAAGCGATCTGTTCCAGCGCTTCGAGCAACGACCTCCACCGTTCGAATATCCTCACGGACCTGCGTTACCGGCGCACCGGTCAGAAGAAATTGGATCTGTTCGGCAGCCTCGTGGGATGAAAGGCCGATCAGTTGTAGCCGCGCCTGATCGAGCACGAAATGCACCGTTGGCGCGCGTTCGCCCCAGTCCAAATTCACTTGTCGGGTGTGAGGATTTTCCCGCATTACAGCCTGTACTTGCGCTGCAATGGCGCGGTCCTTTGCCAGGTCGGGGCCCATGACGCGAAACGCAACCGGCCAGGGGGAATATGGTCCGAATACAAGCTGCGAGGCACGCACACGGGCTTCCGGCGCAAGGCCCTGCTCAGCCCGTTCACGCAGCCTGAGCTTCAGACGATCCCGATCCTTCTCGTTGTCCGTCAGGACGATGACTTTCGCGAAATTGGGGTTCGGAAGTTCTGGATTATAGGAAAAGAAGAAGCGCGGAGCCCCAGCCCCAATGTAAGCCGTGACGATCTTTGCCTCGGGTTGCTGCCGCAGCCAGTCCTCTACCTTCTTTGAAGTCGCGTTCGTAGTTTCTATGCTCGTGCCCTGAGGCAGCGTCAACTCTACGAGGAGTTCAGGACGATCGGATTGAGGAAAGAACTGCTGCTTGACGAGTCCCATTCCTGCGACTGAGACGAGAAAGATGCCCAGGACAATGCACGCAACGAAAAGCTTCCGGCGTACCGCCCAGGCGATCAGCCGGCGGAGCTTCTCGTAGCCGGGTGTTGCATACATTGCTCCATGGCCGCCGGGCGAGATTTTAATCTCGGGCAGCATCTGCACGCCGAGAAAAGGAGTAAAGGTCACCGCGACAATCCATGAGGCGAGCAGTGCAAAACCCACGACCCAGAAGATATTTCCGGCATACTCGCCGGCAGTCGATCGCGCGAACCCAACCGGCATGAGACCAATGACAGTGACCAGCGTGCCTGCCAGCATGGGAGCAGCGGTATGACTCCATGCATATCCGGCGGCCCGGACACGGTCCCACCCTTCCTCCATTTTGACCACCATGATCTCGATGGAGATGATCGCGTCATCCACCAAAAGCCCAAGGCCCAGGATCAGCGCACCCAGCGTGATGCGATCGAATACTCTTCCAGTGGCAAGCATGACGACGAAGACGCCTGCCAAGGTCAGCGGAACGGCTGCGGCCACAACGAGTCCTTCGCGCCAACCGAGGCTGATGAAGCTAACGATCATGACCACTGCGAGAGCCACAAAGAACTTCAGCATGAACTCATCCACTGCTTCACGGATGTTTACTGCCTGATCCGTCACCTTGGTGAAAGTGATGCCGGCAGGAAGATCAGCGGAAATCTTCTTCTGTTCGGCCACAAGAGCTTTACCAAGGTCCAGACCGTTCCAGCCCTCCTTCATCACGATGCTTAGAAGTAAGGCCGGTTGGCCATTATGACGAATAAGGTAGGTTGCGGGATCCTCGTATCCGCGCTTTACATCGGCAACATCGGAGAGCTTGAGGGTGCGCCCGCCGGCGACAATCGGCGTGTCTCGAATCTTCTGGAGATCGTCGAACGCTCCATCCAGGCGAATGTAAACCTGCTGAGCTTTCGTATCGATAGATCCGGATGGAGTGACCGCATTCTCGCGAACCAGCGCGTCGAAAATATCTCGTGCGCTTACTCCCAGCGTCGCGAGCCGTGGATACGAGAACTCGACAAAAATACGTTCCGGCCGTTCTCCTACGATGTCAATCTTTTTTACACCCGGGACCTGAAGAATCCGCTGCCGAAGAGTTTCCGCTTCGCGCGTAAGCTGGCGAGGAGGAAGACCTGGAGCCTCGACCGAGTACAGTGCGAACGTTACATCCGAGTACTCATCATTGATAAAGGGTCCCAACACGCCCTGAGGCAAGTTGTGCGCTTCGTCGCCTAGCTTTTTCCGGGCCTGGTAAAACTCTTCCGGAACGTCCTTTGGAGGGGTATTGTCCCTGAGAGTTACCATCATCAGCGCCAACCCGGGGCGCGTAAAAGTCTCTACCCGATCGTAGTCGCGCAATTCCTGCATGCGCTTTTCGAGTGGCTCGGCAACAAGATCCTGCATCTCCTGTGCTGTCGCTCCGGGCCACACCGCTGCAACAGTAAACACCTTAATGGTGAAGCTGGGATCTTCTGCGCGTCCCAGTTTGAGGAAGGCAAAGATACCGGCGGCGGCGATCGCAATCAGCAAGAAGAGAGTGATCGCCTTTTCGCGGACCGCGAGGGCCGAAAGGTTTAGAAACTGCTTCTCGGCATGTTCGCGAACATCGGGTCCAGAGATGCCATGCTCATGGTGCAGCTTTTCGGTGTTGTCTGACGTATAGTGATCGCTCATCGAACTTCTCCCTTGGCTTCTACCCGCACGCGTTCGCCATCGTGAAGGAGATGAACTCCAAGGGCCACGACCTCTTGTCCTGGACGCAGGTTACCGCTGATGGTTGCCAGCTCTTCATCGAGCTGGCGCACTTGTACAGGTTGAAATGACACTGTGGACGTAGGTTGGTTCAGGACCCAGACCCCCGGTCCTCTTCCTCGATCGACGATGGACGACGCCGGTATTTGCAAGATGTCCATTCCCGGATCGCCGGAGAGACGGACGGTAACGGTCGCTCCCAGTGGGGCGTTCGCGGCAGCGCCTTCGAGAACATACCGTGCCTCAAAGGTGCGTGTCTGTGGGTCAGCGGCATTAGAAAGCTGCCGCAATCGAACTGGGACTCTCGTCGTGCTGCCGTAGAGGGTTGCGTATGCGGTCGATCCAATCGCCGGTCTCAATGTCTCCGGTAAGCTCACGGTGGCTTCTCTCGGGCCGGATCGGGCAAGCTTAACGACCGTTTGGCCTGCCGCTACCACTTGTCCGGGCTCGACTTCGGTCTCGATAACTACGCCATCCGCATCCGCAACAAGTTGCGAGTAATCGTCCTCATCTCGCGCAACTTGCTCCTGAGCCTTGGCGGCAGCGAGCTCAGCCTGTGCCGCATCGGATGCAGCCTTGATCTGATCGTAGATGGAAGCGGAAACCGCGCCGCTCTTGACCAAACCGCGATACCGGGACTCATCGGCCGCCGCTTGAACAGCTTTTGCCTTCGCTGCAGCGACGGTTTCTGATCGCGCCGTGATGGCATGGACGTAGTCGGTCCGATCGATCGTCATAAGCAGTTGTCCGGCACGGACAAACTGCCCCGTGTCGACTAACCGCTTCGTAACCTTGCCGGGGATTCGGAAGCCCAGATCGCTCTCTACACGCGCAGATACCACGCCCGTGAATGCGCGATCTGCTCCGGAGTGTGAGCTTACTTCAACGATGCGAATCAGCTCCGGCTCCGTTCTCGGGTCTAACTCCCGCTTCTGACTGCAACCAGCCAGGCTGACCACGAGACCGGTAATAACCAGGGCGGCGTAACTGAAATTCATCTTTTTCATATGGCGATCCTTCTTGAAGTTTTCGATTTTGATCATTGGAGCCAGCCGCCCCCGAGAGCGCGATAAGAGCCGACTGCTGCGCGTGCCGCACTCTCTCGAGCTACTGCCAGGTCATCCTTGGCGACAAGCAATTGGCGATCGGCGTCGAGCACATCCGTAAGGCCGATGACTCCCGCGGCATAGGACTCTTCCGAGCGGTCGCGCACACGCTGTAGTTCAGCAATCTCACGAAGGATCTCATTGCGGCGATTCTCCGATTGGACGAGGAGACTGAAGGCGTCTTCAACGTCTTCAGCGGCGTGCAGGACGGAGCTTCGATACTGGAGCAGGGCTTCAGCATTCGCGCCTAGCGCTAGCTGCACTTCTGAGGCGACACGGCCGAAATCGAAGAGTCTCCAGCGAAGACCAACTACACTGGCGGGCTGAAATCCCTGCTGCTCGAAAAGGTGTGCGGGCGCGACCGCCTGAGATCCGACGATGCCTGAAAGGGAGAGCTTGGGATAGTATTCGGCGATTGCCTGGCCAATGTGAGCATTTGAAGCAGCAACCATTCGCTCAGCAGCGATGATGTCAGGTCTCCTGCGTAATAGATCCATGGGCGTGCCGAAGGCGGAAATTTCCGGTACATCGGGAATGTCGGCCACCGACGTCAACTCCGCTGCGTAGGTTCCCGGCTGGGCTCCCATCAGGACATCAAGCCGGTTGAGCTGTGCCTCCAGGGAAACCGTAATCAGTGGAATGGTCGCCCTGGCTTGCGACAGTACAGCTTGTGCCTGAGCCAGTTCGCGGTCAGAAGCGATGCCCGCATCCCTGCGCTGCTGCACGAGCTCGACGAGATGGTTGTCCGTGGCGATTTGCTCTTTGGCAAAGTTCAGGCGAGCTTGTGCGCCACGTATCTGCAGGTAAGCATCGGCGGCTTCCGCAGCCACTGTGATCCTGGTTCCCGTTTGGGATGCTTCAGCTGCCTGGGCTTCAGCAGTTGCCGCCTCGGCTCCTCTTTTCAAACCGCCGAACAGATCTGTTTCCCAACTCGCGGCAATTCCTAAGTCGTAATAGTTCTGATTGCGGTCATAGCCGGGCAGGTGCGAGGCAAGACGACCGGTCGTGCTTTCTGTCGACTGGTGAATTGTGGTGGTCGAAGCATTGAGATTTCCTGCTGGCATCCGCTGCGCTCCTGCTCCCCGTGCAGCGGCGCGCGCCTGCTGCACTCGCGTCATGGCAGCGGCAAGGTCGAGATTCTGGTCCAGTGCCCGCTTCACGATCCTTGTCAGCTCAAGGTCATGGAAGCCTGTCCACCACTGATCGAGAGGCGGTGCCGTTAGGGAAGCAGTACGGCTTTCGATGGAGGGAGCGTTATGAAACGGCTGCAGGTTGACCGTAGGGCGCTGATACTTCGGCCCCACCGCGCATCCTGTAATTCCAGCGGTTAGTGCGATGGCAAAGCCGATTCGAAGAGTGATTTTTTGCACAGCAGATGAGCCTATTTGGGGCAACATTTTCGGGCATCCTTACTTGAACGAAATCGCGTACACACGCAAAGTTCGTACGGTTTTCCATGGCACAATAGATGTATATGCATATAATTGAGATTCAAAAAGGAATTTGTAAAATCCAAAGCTTGGAATCCGCCGCCTCCCGGACGCACGGTCTCCGTGAAGGCTCGCCCGCTTCCTGTTGGATTTCGAGTTATTTTTGAATCCTAATTAGATGTATACGCATCTTTTCTAGCATGAAGAGCTCGTTGACTCCAACTCTTCCTTGCATGTGCGCCAATATTCGCCGTGCTGCTCGGGCTTTCACCCAGACCTATGACGAGGCGCTACGACCTCTCGGACTGACGATCACGCAGTTCACCATCCTTCAGGCGCTTTCATTGTCGGGAGAGCCGACGCAGGGTGAGCTCGGAGAAATTCTCGCCATGGACAGCACCACGCTGACTCGAACGCTCGCAATTATGGACCGGCATGGATGGATTGCTAAGAAATACGGGGCCGACCGGCGAGAGCGGCGGCTGAGTCTGACTCGGTCTGGGGAATCCGAATTCAACCGTGCAGTTCCGTACTGGCGAAGCGCGCAGGAAACTCTGTGCAAACGGCTCGGCAAACAACGCTGGGACGCACTGGCGAAATTGGTCAACGACACAACCTCGATGCTCGTTGAGCAAGAGGTTTTGGACGCGAAGTAGGTCTTTTCACTTCGGGAGAAGAGATGAATCTTTACGGTCCAAAACAGTTGGCCGACAGCATTCGCGCAGTTCGACGAAACACGGTTTCTATCGCCGAAGACGTCCATGAAGATGACTACCTATTCCGTCCGGCTGGGGACAGCCGCTCAGTCGCGGAAATCCTGATCCATATTGCCTTCTTCTCCAACTTCGATTATCTCTTCCACGAAGAAAAGCATATGACAACGATTGAGGCCTTCGATTTTGGCAAGTTCCTTAGAGATAGCGAGTCCCGGGAGAAGAGGCTCCATACAAAGTCCAAGCTCATTGAGCTGCTGAGAGCTTCGGGAGAAAGCTGGGCAGAGTGGGTGGAATTCCTGCCTGAGCGGTTCCTGACTGAAGGCGTCGCCCAACGCGACGGAACATTGAAGACCCGCTTTGAGATGATTTTGAGAACAAAGGAACACGAGCTGCACCATCTTGGTCAGCTCGCGGTCATTGCACGAATGCTTGGCATTGCACTCTCACGCGAGCTAGAGCATTTCCCTGTAGGTGTAGTGTAGGGCTTCCGTATCTATGGGCGTTTTCCGCAATGAAAACGCGGTTGCACTCCCCTTCCGGGATACCCAGCAACAGGGAAAATGCTCTAAGCGCGCAGGAACTGCTCGTCGGACCTCGGGGGAACATGGAGACAGGCGGCACGTTCCCATTCCGACGCGATAATCTACGACGCCTGTCGACACGATCCCTACGCGCAGTCATTCCAATCGTTGTTACCGGTCTACGGCTTAAGAGAGCCTGCGGCGTTCTCCACGACCTTCGTTACGTCCGCGGGGTGGCTCAGCATTGCAAGATGGCCCGAGGAGAGCGTGGTCGTCGTGGCGTTCATTCTCTTCGCCATTGTGGCTTCAAGCGTCGGCGATATGACGTGATCATTGCTTGACACGACATACCAGGAGGGGAGGCTCTTCCATGCAACCTGTGAGATCTTCGCGGCGAATGCGCCCGGAGCCGAGATAGGGCCCTGCGTGGCGGCAATGGTTGTCTGCTGATCAGGCGTAAGATCCGGGGCGAAATCCGCTGCTACGCCCGCAGTACTGAGAGTAAGGTAGCCTAGCGAGTCCTGCTGCAAATCGGCCATGATTGGCGTGGCTGGAGCTTGGCCGTTGAGGTCGAGTACGGACTCTCCATTGTCAGGTGCATAGGCCGCGACATAGACCAACCCCGCAACCTTCGGGTCGGTTCCTGCCTGAGTGATGACGACGCCTCCATATGAATGGGCCACCAGCAGGGTCTTGCCAGTCTCTCGCGCCAAAGCACGTTGAAGCGTCGCGACATCGTCGGCCAAAGAGGTGAGCGGAAGTTGAATCGCTGTCACGTTGTAACCATCTGCATTCAGGCTCGTGATGACTTGATTCCACGAGGAGCCATCGGCCCAGGCTCCATGTACGAGCAGGACATTCTTGATGCCGGTTGGGCCAGAGGCCTGCACCGTCGGAACGCTAGCGATCCGGGAAGAGCATCCGGCGAGAGCGAGAGTCATCGCCGGAACGAGAAGGCGTAAGGAAGCCTTGACGTTAGAGCTGAACATACATTGATCCTTTTCTCGGTGTAACTTCCTGGGTATGTTTTCTGGTGGGAACTCCCAGGAGATTTTGTTGCTAACTGCTAGTGGAGTGCGATGAAGGCCAGCGCGACCGCCAGGACATCCTCGAGCAATGCTGCCGGCAGGTCACGACCAAATGAGCGGGCGGCGAAAGCCCGTGCCTTAGAGCCGCCGTATGTGCCAGCGACGCTACCGACGATGCCTGCAATGAGACCGACGATGGTGTTGCCCCTGGAGAGGCCAACGGCCGCTCCGCTTGTTGCGCCCATGAGAAGACGAGCGCCGAACTGTGGTAGAACAAGGCGGCTTGGGGTCTTCGGAAGTTTGTCTGTGACAAGCTCTCCTAAAGCCATGAAGCTGAGGATAAGCGCGGTGATGCGTTTTCCGAGGAAGGAGAGCCATGTTCCCTGGAGTGGAAGATGCTCCGAGTTAGCGGCCCAGCTTAGAGCGGCGAGTCCAACGATGGCACGAAGGCCACAGGCAAACCCGATGACGAATGCAGAGATGACGATCGTATTCATTTATTCTTCTCTCTAGGTGTCTTCTTTTCGCGACAGGTCTTCTGTCATAGCGATGAAAAGACGTTGTTAGCAATGAGGCCTCTCGATCGGAGTGGTCCATACTCGAGAGGCCTAGCAGTTAGGTTCTACTTCGAGCCCACCTTGGATACCGCGTTCACAACCACATCTGCAACCTTTGCTGGCTGGGCCAGCATGATGACGTGGCTGGATGCAACGGTGGACGTCGTTGCGCCGATCTTCTTTGCTTCCGCGGCTTCGAGCGTTGGCGAGATCGTGCGGTCATTGCCGGCGATGATGTACCACGACGGCTTCGACTTCCACGCTGGGTCCGTGACCTCGCCCTTCATCGCTGCGACGCTCGTGGGTATCTGTGTCGCGATCAAGGTCGAGATCTCCTTGGCAGAGAGGTCCGGTGCCACATCCTCTGCGATGCCCTTCGACGTAAGTTTGAGGAAGCCACTCTTATCCGGCCGCAGTTCCGCGCCGACAGGAGTGGGCACGCTTGTAATCAGCCCGAAGGCAGATTGACCTTTATCTGGAGCGACGGCAGCGACATACACCAATCCAGCCACCTTCGGGTCGTTGCCGGCTTCGGTGATGACTGCACCACCGTAGGAGTGACCTACCAGCAGGACGGGGCCATCCTCAAGCGCGATTGCTCGCTGTGCCGCCGAGACATCATCCGCAAACGAAGTAAGCGGAATCTGGACGGAAACGACGTGAAATCCTTTCGCTTCCAGCAGAGGGATGAGCTTGGACCAGCTTGAACCGTCTTCCCATGCACCATGTACAAGGAGGACACTCTTCACTCCTTCCTTGGCCGCCGATTGAGCAGCCATATTGGTATTGGGCAAGAACGCGAGAAGAGCGGCGCACGGCGCCATAATGTTGCGAACTAGTTTTGAAATCTGCATTGTCATACTCCCTTAGCACAAGAGTTGCCCCATACAGGTTTGAGGCTCATTCAAGATCCGTACGAATCGAAGCGCAGGTCGACTACCGCAGGTTCCTGCGGTAGTTCCAACACTCGCTCTCTTGTTTGATCTGAGCTTATGTTTGGTATGGCGTCCTATCTAGGCGAAAACCGCCAAAGACGGGACATTCCTGCTGCAGAATGGCACAGGTGCGAAAAGCTTGTTTGCGCGAAGAGGCGCTCCCGGCATGGACTACAACGATTCTCCCGACCACGACGGCGAACAATCGCAGACGGGTTGGCGGTGTTGTCGCTTCGTCATTCCTGGGTCCTGCGCCACATTCCTGGAGTGACTCCATAGATGCGCTTGAAGGATCGATTCAACCCTGACTGATCTGTAAAGCCGCACCGAACAGCGATGTCCGCAAGTGGCAGACGACAGTTCATCAGCAGATCTTTCGCTTTATCAACGCGACGCTCGATGAGCCACCGATACGGCGGTCTACCGTAGGTCTGCCGGAAGGCTCGTGCGAAGTGGCTGAGCGACAGACCGCAGACGTCGGCGACCTGCTGAAGGTCGATTTCTCCGTCAAGATGAGTATCGAGAAACTCCGTTGCTCTCTTCATCTGCTGAGCTGTCAGTCCGCCCTGAGCAGCCCTCGTCACGGGTGTGATGCCGCCGTAGGAGCAGACAAAATGACAGTGCAGTGCGTGCAATACATGGTCGACGAACAATTTGCCGGCGTGCGGTTGATGCAACGTCGTGAGAAGAACCTGGCCCAGGTGATGCACAATAGAATCCGGTTGCCCGAACGGCCCGCTGAGTCGATCCACTCGACCCATCCGATGAGAAGCAGCAACCTCGTCTAGGGCGTCCTGCGTGAGATGCAGTACCAATGTGTCGAAAGGGCCGGGCAGGAAGATCCCCGGCCTATCTTCGAGCCTGAGCACGCTCACTCCGCCGACGGGATAATACCCTTGCGATACTTTCTTGCTTCCTAGGAATTGCTCGATAGTCGGGATCTCTGCAAGCTGTAGTGCGACCATGTAGTCACGCGCTGCGCCGTCTCCGCGCGTGACTGCCGGAAGTCCTTCTTCGCTCCGGATGCGCCCGAACGAGAAAGGAGCGAATCGGGAGATGGTGAGACTCGCGCTGGCCATTTCCTTGACGTACAGGCCCTTCGCAAATTGATCCCAAAACACTGGTATGGTTTTACTCCCTTTAGAAACTTGTTTTCTGTGACGCTCATAGCCGTGCGTCTGCTAGGACTGCATGTCGACTCTTTGCGCTTCATGCGCAACTTCATACTGTAACAGACGCAAGCGGTAAATCGAGGTTGCAAAATTCCGACCGGTCGGAAGTAAATTACGATACGAATATTCTAACGATGAGCCGGCTCATTTGCTTAGAAGATTGACGAACAGGAGGATTGCAATCCCAACAGGCGGCTATTTCGAAGCCAAATCTTCGAGACTTACGAGCGCGCTCGCACTTCGTTATCTAGAAAACGAGTCAGGTTGTCCTGTGCGTATGCGAGCGCGCTTGAGCGCTTGTCGATCCTTGAAACAGCGGTCGCTCCTTCAAGTGTGGAGATTAGGAAGGTGGCTACACTCTGCGGATGAACGCCATTACGAACCTCACCTCTGCTCTGTCCTTCCGTAATGATGTTCACCAGCACGCCTTCCCACCCTCGATAGGCCTTGCGGGCGCGATCGCGAAGAGCCATGTTGCCGTCGTCCGTATCGACGACTGTGTTCAATAAGGGGCAACCGCCGGCAAAGCTTGGAGTCTTGACGTAATTGCTGATGTGGATTGCGAGTTTGTCTATCGCATTGGAGACCGAATCCAGGTTAGCCAGGCGTTTCTGCGCTGTATCGGTCCAAGCGAAATCAAAGGCTTCAAGGGCCAGTGCTTCCTTGCTAGCGAAGTGACCATAAATAGACCCCTTTTCCAGCCCGACCGCCTCGACGATATCCTGCATTGACGCGCCGTCGAAGCCTCGCTGATTGAAGATGACTGCGGCTTTGGCAATGATATTCCGGCGTGTTCTTTCACCTTTGCTCGAATGCTTCTTTGTTTCTTTCACAAATCCCCTATATGGCGAGTGCGGTTGCCGCATGTCTCCTACCCGCACGCTCCTCTTCTCACCAGATTAGAGGGTCTTGCTTGCCAGGCGATTCAAACGAACGACTGGTCGGACAAGAATTATAGAGGAACGTTCATAAAGAGAAATGCCGTCCCGGCGGGATAAGCTGACTCCGGCCGTGCTGATGGCTAGTGGGTCATGGACGCACCGGCTGATTCCATAATGTGACAATGTTCTTGCGGCGCATTTCTCTCTCCTGCGATCCGCTGAACTGTATTGCAAGTCGCTTCTGCATCAGCGGCATCGTCCTTCTGTCGCTTCACTAGAGGGAAGAAATTAGATGGAGGTGGCGCCGAGTGTGCCAATTCCCGCACCAATAATAAGCACCCGTGTGTGCGTCCGTGGCAACCCATGCAGACCGAGCGACAGGCAAGAATGTTGCTTCGTAGCGTCCCAGGCGTGGGAGCTCTCACCGCGCACCGACTAATCCATTTTGGGAAACCTGCTGTTTCGATCGCTCAGTTCTTTCTGCCCCTTTCCCACCAGTGGTAGACTGTTTCTAGACGTCGAATTTGATCTGGTGTTCTTGCTTGTTCTGGCTTGTCGCTTTGCTCGCAAACAATTCCACATTGCGTTCAGCGGTACATCAAGTCACAAGGAAAAGCATTATGAACAACATCATGGAACAAGGAACTGTTAAGTGGTTCAACGACGCAAAAGGCTTCGGATTTCTGAGCCGCTCAAATGGTGAGGACGTATTTGTCCACCACAGCGCCATTCAGAGCAACGGTTTCCGCTCGCTTCAGGAAGGCCAGAACGTTCAGTTCAACGTCAGCAAAGGCCCAAAGGGCTGGCAGGCCGAGAACGTTCAGGTTGCCTAAGTCAGAGAGCTAAAGTGAAGGGGCAGTCCTCAGGACTGCCCCTTTTGCGTCGGCGAAATCGTCTGCACCTCGCCGTTTACCTCAGATTGCACGTCCAACCGCAAAGCAGGAGGATCAATGCAGAAGCCCGGCAAAGTAGAAGACAAATACTATCTGAAGGCCGTTCACCAGGAAATCAGTTTGTATGATCGCAAAATGGCTCACCTGAATCGGTTCGAGATATTTGCTTCCGATGCAGAGCGCGAAACGGCCCTCCGGAAGATGAATGGCAAACGCGAATTGTTGGTCAAGACGGCGCGCAGACTTGCCGGAGATGGAATTGAATTCAAGGAATCGGACCTGCCACACTCGTTCCGCACTGCTGTGATTGCGCCGGAGCTGGTCATATCTGCAATGGTGGACCACGAACAATCCATCCCAACATCCTGACCTTAGTTACTACTCGATCGCTCTAGGAAAGGCGCAGCCGAACGATGTTCTGGCTGCGCTGTTTTGTGTTCAATGCCTCTTTGCGCTCCGATGCTGAGCTGGAGCCAGGCGTCGAAGAGCCTTCGGTTGACGATGACTCCTCCGAAGTGTCGAAGCGTGGATGGATCCCGATCTTCCAGCTATTCTTTTCGACCAAGCGACAAGGAACTGGTGTGAGGCTCTGGGTGCGCCAGTGCCTCGTCCCACAAGTACGGCGGTGCCATTCGCGTGCGCGCACTCGTTCCGGTGCGGGGCAAAGAACCGGTACTGTGTTCCGCATCTGCGTTCCTGCAAGGCAGCCCTCCCATAAGGTGTACCCTAGATGTCCAGTTCCAGGAACTGGCTAAATATGGCGCGGGGCGTCCGCGCCTATTGACAACCGCGTCTATCATTATTGGATGGATCTGACGAGCCCACTGGCATCCTGCTAGAGAATGGAGAGCTTTTGCCCGAAAACTCATTTCCATACCGTATCTTGATCCTGGAAGATGATGCCCGGCTGCGTGAGCTAGGCAAATTGCTGCTGGAATCGCAAGCTTATGAAGTGCTGACCGCCGGAGACGGTTTCGAAGGCTTGCTTGCACTAAAGCGGGCATTGCCAGACATCATCATTTCCGATCTGAGTATGCCGCACATGAACGGGTTTGAATTCCTATCCGTCGTGCGACGCCGTTTTCCTATAATTCCTGTAATCGTCATTTCGGGAGAGTTTTCTGGTACTACAGTCCCAGAGAGCGTCCTCGCCGACGCCTTTTTTGCAAAGGGGCAGTACAAGGCGGAAGGTCTGTTCCAAAAGATAGTGGAACTGCTTCAAGAGCTCCCGGCGCGCCCGCGCATTGGCAAGCCAGACAAAGCGGCGGTCTGGGTAAAAAGGGATAACGGCATCGTCGCCGTGACCTGCACCGGTTGTCTACGGACCTTTCCCGTGCTCAACCCTATTACTGGAATCAACACGGTTGAATGTGAGTTCTGCTCTTGCACAATCAGATTTGAGATCATCGACCACATTGTGGAATAGGTACTGATGCGAGCTCGACACATGCAAAGCGATTCCTCGATGCCGCGATGAACGCTTGAGCCAACCGTGTGCCCTACTTTCGTGCGCACTAGTAACAAGAGCAGGGTTCAGTCGTGATGAGATGGTAGGCGGTACCCGAGTACGTATCGTCTCTCAACGCCTACTCATACCGCAGAGCATCGATCGGATTCAGCCGCGAGGCCTTCAACGCCGGCACCATTCCGCTGACCAGGCCCACCACGATGAGGATCGTGGTCGAGACAATCACGATAGTAGGTGAGAGGATCAGCCGGATGTCCGCCGCTTCCCCGCCCTTGGCAATCGCACTGTAGAAGGTGATGCGTCCGGCGAAGACGCTTACCAGCCAGGCCAGCAGCATGCCGCCCGCGCCTCCGATACCGGTAATGACCATCGCTTCCGACAGGAACTGGAAGAGGATGTCTTTACGTCGCGCGCCAAGGGCTTTCTCCACTCCGATCTCTTTCGTCCGCTGCTGCACGCTCACCAGCATGATGTTCATCAGGCCGATGCCGGCGATGCCGAGCGTCAGCGCACCGATGAAGGTGAGCAGCACCTGAAGTGCAATCGTGATGATCTGGAACTGCGCGAGCTGCTCCATGATGTCGGCGGTAAAGACGGCGGTCTTATCCGTCGGCTTGAAATGATGCGTCTGCGCCAGCGCCTTGCGAACCGCCTGCGCGATCTGGGTGTGGTTGCCCTGGTAGCTCATCCAGATGCCGTCCGGATACTTGATGTCCTTGATATCGGACATCGTCGAGTACGGAATATTGATGATGCGGTTGACGTTGTCGTCGCCCTCCTGCATCTTCGGCTTCAGAATACCCACGATCTGAAATGGGATGCCGTTCACGCGGATGGTCTGGCCCAGAGCATCGACTCCGCCAAAAAGCTTATCTTTTGCCTCGGGGCCGATGACGGTCACGTGCGCGCGAGAGTTCACGTCTTCGGCGGTGATGAAGCGGCCCTGGCCGATGGACCACTTCTGCACATCGGCGATCTCCGGCATGACGCCGTCCGTCTCCCATGTGAAGATGTGGAGGTCACTCTTCACCGGCACCTGCTTCCACAAAACCGGAGTGGCGTGCTGGATCCCAGGAACGGTCTCCATGATGTGCTCGACATCGTCCAGGGTGAATTTGATGATGACGCCTGCCTTGGAACCGCCTACCTGTTCGCTGGTCTTACCGGGAAACGCTCCCAGCAGGTTGGTTCCCCACTGCGAGAAGATCGCCTCAATTGCCTTGCCGAAGCCATTTCCGTAGGCCAGCAGCAGCACAACAGTGGCGATACCCCATGCCATGCCGATGATCGTGATCATCGTGCGCCGCAGATTGTGGCGCATGGCTTCAATGGCCTGTCCGAAGATGTCCTTCAACATGGCTAATCCTTTCTCAGGGCTTCCACCGGCTCCAGCATTGCCGCCTGACGTGCCGGATAGAAGCAGGCGAGCAGGCCGCACAGCGTCAACGTTCCCATGGCAAGAGCAGCCGACCACGGCACAATTCTGGGCGGGTCGAAGCCGATCTGACTGTTGCCCATTAGCGCATGCAACACGCCCATGAAGATAGCAGCCGCAGATATCCCCACAAAGCCGCTGACTCCGGTCAGCACCAGCCCCTCCAGCATGATCTGTCCCAGGATGCTGGTCTTTGTCGCTCCCAGTGCCTTCAACAGGCCGATCTCACGAGTACGCTCCGAGACCGTGACCAGCATGATATTCACAATGCCGACGGCGCCAAGAGCAAGCGTTACGATGCCCACACCGCCGAGAAAGACATCCATCGCGGTGAAGATCTTTCCAACCGTCTGCTGACTCTTGATGGTGTCCCACTCTTCGATCGACTCCTGATCCTCAGGATCGAAGTTATGGTTCTGGGCGACGATCTTATGGACCTCGTCCTTAGCCAGCGCGTTGTGCGTGGGATCGATCGGCTGATATTGGATAGAGGTAAGTGCACCCTGCGCAATGTTGTTGCCCTTGATGGGGAAGATATCCGCCATCACGCTGAGCGGGATGTAGACCTTCTGGTTGTCGAAGTCGCGGTTGCCGCGGCCGATCCACTGGGCCACGCCGATGACCTGGAAGCGGTAGCCATTGACGGTGATGAACTCTCCCAGACCGTTGAGGCCATTCGGAAAGAGGAGCGTCTCACTCTTTTTACCGATGATCGCGACCATGCGCCGGTCTTTGATGTCCTGGTCATTGAGGTAGCGGCCTTTACCGAGCGGCAGATTGCGCACGGTGTGATAGTTGGCTTCAATGCCCATCACCGCGCCGCCTGCGCTCTGGTACTGACTCTGCTGCTTCAGATCGCCGCGTTGGATAAACCCGGTGATATTGGCGACATCCGGCGCCTGGGTGCGAATCTCCGCCTCATCATTGATAGTCAACTGGTAAGGCCGGAGAGTGCCCTGGTTGGAGAGCATGGTGCCTCCCCACATCATGATGATGTTCTCTCCCAGGGTCTTCAGTTGCCGCTGCTGTCCGGATCGGAAACCCTCGCCCATGCCGATAAGCAGCAACAGGGACGCCACACCCCAGGCAATGCCGAACATCGTTAGGAATGAGCGCAGCTTATGCGCCCAGATGGCACGGAAGACCTGACCGACAATATCACCGAAGAAACCCATACGAAGGACGAATATCCTGATCTACGCAGAAGCAGGTCCCAGAGTTCCGTAACTTGCAGAAGTTACAGATTCTTCGTCAGCATGGGGGCCATGGTGTCCGCTTCGACGCGAACCGAACGGCCAAGGCTCTCCAGAAGGCGGGTTACAAGCGCAACCGTTTCATTAGACGAAGCTTCTCCCCGAACGAGAGTTACTTCTTTCTGCGCCAGGCCACGAAGTGCGGCACAGCGTTCGGAACGGTAGGTGCAGCTCGCCAGATCGGTGATGCTGAGCGCATCGGTGGGCGTACAGATGACGGTCTTCGGGGGAGCCATGCGGTCGATCAGCGAGAAGATCTCGAGCTTCGACTCCAGCTCGTCAGGAACGAAATCAATGGCGATATCGGCCTCGCGCACCGCAGCCTCGACCGTGCTGGCCAGTTCGACATCAAGGCCAGCCTGCTCGATCTGCTCCCCGGCGCGGCGCAGCTTGTGGGGCATGACGTCTTCGAGCACCGTGGAAAAGCCGGCCCGGGCACACTCCAGGGCAAAACTGGGGCCCAGCCGGCCGGCACCAATAACGGCAACTCGTAGCGGAGGCATTTATTTTGCCTTGATGGCGGCCAGAACGGACTCGAAGCTCGGCTCCGACTTGGCGACGTGGTCCAGCAGACGCTGCCGCTCCTCGGCGTTCAGCGTCGGCAGCACAGCCAGAATCCGGCGCAGGGTAACAGCAATATCGTCGACATAGTTCATCGTGCGGATGGCTTCGCCGGACAGCGGCATAGGGTCACTTCTCCTGGTGAATCTTTCTCCACCAGAATACGTCAATCCTCGGTGCCTTGCTCTTCGGGCGGACCAAGAGCTTCAAGATCAGGATCAACCCAGCCATCGCGGTCCGTCATCTCCATCAGCACGGCGAGCTGACGGGCGAAGTCCGAATGCAGCGCATCGGACTCATACCGCCAGCTCCAGTTACCATCCGGCAGTGCCGGTGTGTTCATACGGGCGCTGCTGCCCAGGTGCAACACATCCTGCAGAGGCAAGATGCAGATGCGTGCGACGGATGCCTCTGCCGCCCGGATCATCGCCCACACCACCTGAGCCTCATGCGTGAAGGTTCCAAGATAGGTCTGCACGCCGAGGCGCTCCGCCTCACCCACGTTCTCAACCCACCAGCCCAGCGTCGTATTGTTGTCGTGCGTCCCGGTATAGACGACTGCGTTCTCTTCATACAGATGAGGCAGGTAGCTATGTGCTCCACGGTCACCGAAGCCGAACTGCAGAACCTTCATTCCCGGCATCTCGAACTTCATGCGCAGCTCGTCGACCTCCGGGGTAATCATTCCCAGATCCTCCGCGACGAACGGAAGCGTGCCCAGTTCATGGCGCAACGCGGCAAACAGTGCCTCGCCGGGAGCCTTGACCCACTGCCCGTTGATTGCCGTCTCATCGGCGGCGGGAACCGCCCAATAAGCCTCGAATCCGCGGAAATGATCCAGCCGGATCAGGTCATAGAGCTGCATGGCGCGACGCGCCCGGGCAACCCACCAGGAGAAGCCTGTCTGTCGCATCGCCTCCCAGTTGTAGAGAGGATTGCCCCACTTCTGCCCTGTCTCAGAGAAATAGTCCGGAGGAACACCGGCAACCTCGACCGGTCTGAGGTCGGCGTCGAGGGAGAACTGATCAGGGTGGATCCAGACGTCTGCACTGTCGTAGTTCACGAAGATGGCGACATCGCCCATCACCTTCACATCGCGTGCATGACAGTAGGCGAGCAGCTCCCCCCACTGCACTGCGAAGAAAAACTGGATAATCTGCTCGATTGCCAACTCACGCCCGTTCTCACGGAGCAGGTTTTCTAGCGCCTCCGGCTGCCGGGTCGCAAACTCCTTGGGCCAGTCGTTCCAGGAGGCATACCCAAAACGACGGCGCAGCACGGCATACATCACCCAGTCATTCAGCCAGTCCCGATGCTCTTCGCAAAAATGTTCAAAACGCCGCCACTCATCCCCCTTGGGAGCGTCCAGAAAGTTCTGAGCAGCTTCCACCAGCAACGCAAACTTCTCTGAGGCCGCGGCGAAGTTTACTGGGCCCTGGGCGGGGGGCAATCCCTGCAGCCGCTCGTGCGGCAGCCAGCCGCCGCTGGCCAGCTTCTCCAGACTGATCAGCAGTGGATTTCCCGCAAACGCAGACAAGGCCGCATACGGAGAATTTCCATAGCCAACTGGACTGAGCGGTAACACCTGCCACAACCGCTGCTTAGCGCTGTGCAAAAAATCGACGAAGGCAAAGGCCACAGGGCCCATGTCGCCGATACCACCCAGCGAAGGAAGCGATGTGAGATGAAGAAGAATTCCTGAGACTCTACGAGACCTGTCCACGCTCAATCTGATGCTCTCCCTCTTCATGATGCCGCTTTGCTGAGTGAAATCCCTAACAAAAGCGAAGGCCGGGAAATTCCCGGCCATTCGGATGTGTAAGAGCTGAAATCGGTTTACTGAAGTCCGGTCTGAGCCGCCTGTTTATTCAGTTTGATGGCGCCTGCCTTCTCATAGTCTTCCACCAGCTTGGTGACGTAGACCGAGAAGACCTCCTGGCGCTGCTGGTTCAGCATGGCATCGCGAGTGCGGGAGAAGTTCTTGGCAATCTCCTCCGCCGTGGGCTCCTGCTTTTCGACTACCGCCAGCACAATGCCATTGGGACCGGCATTGATGGGGCCTGAGACGCCGCCCTTGGGCAGATCGAAGGCTGCCGAAGCCGGGCCGCTCATGCTGCCTACGTCCGGAACACTCCCGGCTGCATCCACCAGATCGCTCGTCTTGACCGTGATCTTCTCCTCCGCCGCAGCCTTCTTCAGGTCGTTCAGCAGCTTGGCGCGATCGGCCAGAGCCTTCAGCTTCGCGTTCAGCAACTGGGGAACCTTATCGGCCTTATAGTCGTCGGCAACATGCGACTTCCAGTCAGCGAAAGCCGGCGCATGTGCCGCATGGATATCGTCAACCTGGAAGATAGCGAAACCTTCGCCGGTCGCCACCGAGACAGGAGCAGCACCCTTGGGGGTGGAGAAGGCCTTGCTCAGCATCGACGAGCCATCAGGAACGCCGGCGATCACACCGTCCGCACCCAGATAATCAGTCGTCTGTACCTTGAGACCGTGGGCCGCGGCAGCGCCAGCCAGTCCCTGCTTGGCAGCTTCCGCCGCAAGCTGGTTGGCAAAGTTCTGCATCGCGCCGCCCACCTTCTGCTGCTCCAGGATTGGGCGAATGGCGTCCTTCACCTCAGCGAGCGGCTTGGTGCGCTCATCCTGCTTCTCGGTCACCTGCAGGAAGTGGTAGCCGAACTGAGTCTTGAAGACATCTGAGGTCTGACCGACAGCTGTAGAGAACGACTGCTTCTCGAACTCGGGCACCATCTGTCCCTTGCGGACCATTCCCAGGTCGCCGCCACGTTCCTTGCTGCCCGGATCGTCAGAGTTCTCCTTCGCCAGCTTGGCAAAGTCGGCGCCGCCCTTCACCTGCTTCTGCAGGCTCTCGGCCTTGGCCTTGGCAGCGGCATCGGTCTTGGAGTCCGCGCCAGGAGCCACCGAGATAAGGATGTGACGTACCTTTACCTGCGGCTCAACCTTGTACTCGGCCAGGTGCTGGTTGTAGTAGCTCTGGATGTCGGCATCAGAGATTTGCGGACGTCCGCCCGGCAGGTTCGACACGTCGAAAGCCACGTAGCTTAGCTTGCGCGCCTCAGGAACCGCGGTGGCATAGCGGGCGGCATTGGTCTTGAAGAACGCCTCCAGCTCTGCATCGGTGGGGTTCAGGCTCTTCTTGATGTCGTCGGCGCTGATCAACGCGTAGTCGAACTTCACCTTCAGACCCTGCTTGCGGAACGCCTCGCGAACCGCATTGTCGCTGACGGTCACGCCGCCGGTGATCGTCGACTGCAGACGATCCAGCAGGAGGCTGTCACGCACGTCCTTCTCGAAGTCCGAAACCGAGATGCCCTGCGATGTGATGAGCTGCTTGTACTTCTCTTCCCCGATGAAGTTGCCTCCCGGGAAGAAGATCTGGGCGTAGCGGGTGCGAAGCTCGTTGCGAACATCGGCCTCAGTCACTTCCAGGTGCAGCCGCGCCGCTTCCTGCTTCAGAACCGCGCGCTGAATCAGACCCTGAGCCACACGCTGCGCCATAAACGGCAGAGCGAAGTCGGGCAGGCGCTGCGCCTGAAGCTGACGCTCCGCGATCGCGTTCACCTGGGTGGTGGGGATATCTTCGGCCTGGCTAAAGCGGCCAAAGACACCCGGCCGACGGACACTGGCATAGATCCCGCTGGTAGTCGCATCGTTGTCAAAGATGCCAGGGACCAGCGTAATGACCATGGTGACAACGGCAGCGCCGATGATGACGGCGAAGAGAGCTTTCGTGAGGCGATTGTCTTTCTGAAGAATGCGGATCATGCTTGGCGACTAAACCTTCACTTCACACGCGACCTCTCGTCTGAGGCGCATTGCCCGGGATTTGCTACGCGCCGTCAGTCGGCATTTGGCAGGGCAAGCTACAAGTATAAATCAGGAAAAGACGGCCCTCCGGCCCCCTCCCCTTTCAATACAACAGGCCGCTGGTTACCAGGCCTAGAACGATCGCCGCCACGTCTTCGGTCAGCGCCGCTGGCATATCTTTGCCATAGACCTCGGCCATCTTGCCCCGGGCCCACGCCCAGAAGAGCGTACCGACAATGGCGCCGGCAGCTCCTCCGCAGATTCCCAGGGGAAGAGAACCTCCTGCCAATCCGAGGACAATACCGCCAAAGGTGCCGGTGACGATCCGCGCACCGAACTGTGGCGGTGTCTTGCGGCTGGGCATAAAGGGAAGCTTGTCAGCGACCAGCTCGGCGATTCCGGCGGCCGAACAGGCCCACGGAGCCCAGGCCGCCCCAAGAAACGCCAGACTGGTGTTCTCCAGATGTAGAACACCAAGCCGCGCCGCCCAACTCAGCATCACGAGCGGCATCATGGTGCGCATGCCGGCAACAATTCCAATCCCAAACACTTGCAGCAGGAGCATGTCTCCTCCGTGAGGTTCGCCCATCCAACATACCCCGGTACTGCGGAGCACGCCGATGAATTATGCCACCGGTCCGTGGTTGATGTGGCGGCGTTATACCGTTGCCGGAGTTTGACTTAGTCCGCCGTCCCGCAGCCGCAGAATACGATCGCACCGCCCCGCAAACTCCAGATTGTGCGTCACCAGAACCGAGGTCAGGCCGTGCGCCTTGTGTAGCCGCTGAATCAGGCTGAAGACGACGTCGGCGGTCCTGTTGTCCAGATCGCCCGTCGGTTCATCGGCAAACAACAGCCTGGGCTGCGTCACCAGAGCCCGGGCCAGCGAGACACGCTGCTGCTCACCGCCCGAGAGCTCGCCCGTGCGGTGGCTGAACCGGTCCCCCAGTTCCACCTCGGAGAGCCAGCGCCGAGCCGCCGAGATCGCCTCCGCCCTGGCCGTCCCGCGCGCCAGCAACGGCATGGCAACATTTTCCTCCGCGGTGAACTCCGGTAGCAGGTAGTGAAACTGCCACACGTAACCGATCTGCCGGTTGCGGAACTCAGCCTGTTCCCGCAGGCTGAGCTGGTCGACGCGGGTAGTACCGAGGTACACCTCGCCGACGTCCGGTTTATCCAACGCCGCCAGCAAGTGCAGCAGAGACGACTTCCCCGCCCCCGACTCGCCGACGATGGCGACCATCTCGCCTTCCGCCACCTCGAAAGAGAGCTCGCGGAACAGATCCAGGCGGCCCCGCCCCGTGGCGTAGGACTTGGAAAGCCCTCGAACATCGAGCAGGGTCTTACTCATATCGCAACGCCTCCGCCGGCAGGACCCGCGCCGCCGAGGTCGAAGGATAGAGCGTCGCCAGCAGCGAGACGCCTAGCGATACCGCTGAGACCAGAAGCCCATCCGTGATGCTGGGCGCGAACGGCAGATGATCGATCGAGTAAACCGATGCATCGAGGGGGAACCGATAGTGGCCGCCGAAGACAGAGAGCCCGTAACCGAGCACCAGGCCGATGACGGTTCCCAGTACGCTGATCAACAACCCCTGGAACAGGAAGATGCGGCGTATCTGGTCGGCACGGACTCCAAAGCTCATCAAGACGGCAATGTCCTTGGTCTTTTCCATCACCATCATGGTCAGAGCGATCAGGATATTGAGCGCGGCGACGCACACGATAAGCCCGAGGACGATGAACGTCACAATCTGTTCAAGCTTCAAGGCACGGAAGAGCTCACGGTTCTGCTCCATCCAGTTGGTTGTCTGGAAGCCCTGCCCGGCGGCTGCCTCGATCTGGCGCCCAATCTCGTTGGCTTTGTAAAGGTCATCCACTTTAAAGCTGATGACCGAAATCAGATCAGGCTCGGAGAACAGTCTTTGCGCATCCGCCAGCCGCATAAAGGTATAGCTGGAGTCGTACTGGTAGAAGCCGGAGTGGAAGATGCCGACGACCGAGTACCGCTGATATTTCGGTACGATCCCGATCGGCGTGAGACCTCCCTGCGGGCTGGTCACGAGCACCGTGTCCCCGACCGCAGCGCCAATGGTCTCCGCCAGGTCTTTACCGATGACAATCGGCGGGACGGCGATCGGTCCCTGCTTCTCTAGCGCCACGGCCGAACCCTGATTTACCTGCTGCAACAGGCCGCTGACGGTGCGCTCGTCTGCTGGGATGACTCCTTTAATAAGAGCGCCCCCGGATTTCGCGCCGCGGGAGACCAGCACCTGCCCATAGAGTCCAGGAGCAGCGGCAGTGACATGCGGCTGCTGTTTAAGACGAGCCAGCAGGCTCTGCCAGTCGGAGATGCCGTCGGAAGCGATCCGCATCAGATCCACGTGCGCCGTAGAGCTGAGCAGGCGATCCTGCAGGTCGCGCTGCATGCCATTGGTGATAGCCAGCGCAATAATCAGCGACATCACACCTGCGGCGACCCCGGCAACCGAGATCCCGGTGATGATGCCGATAACGGCTTGCCTGCGCTTCGCACGTAAGTATCGTGCAGCAATAAAGAGCTCAAATCTCACGCGCTCGCCATCCATCGCAGCGTCTTACGCGCCAGCCGGTCGAAGGCCAGAGCAGCCATCTCCAGATGTTCGGCCCGGGTGTCTTCGATCTTGTTGTGGCTGATCCCCCGCAGCGACTGGACAAACATCATCACGGTTGGGATGCCGGCACGGCAGACCTCCGCCGCATCATGCAGCGGGCCGGAAGGCATGCGATGCGACGTCCCCGAAATCTCGCGGACCGCCTCTTCGCACAGCGCAATCAACTCGGGATGAAACGGAATCGGCTCGATATTCCAGATCTTCGACCACTCCACCGTGCAGCGCTCCTCCGCGGCAAACCGCTCGCTGGCGGCTTTGGCATCGGCATACATTCCTGCCAGGACATCGGCATCGAGATCGCGCTGATCGAGTGTCGCCTCGCATCTACCCACCACCGCCGTCACGATGCCGGGAAAGGTCTTCACGCTGCCCATGGTGCACACCGCATCCGCATGCCTGCCCGCGATGGAGCGAATCTCCAGCGCCAGCTTGGCGGCAGCAGCCAAAGCATCCCGGCGATCTCCCATCGGAGTCGATCCCGAGTGCGCCTCCTGCCCATGGAAGGCGATCGCATGTCGCTCCACGCCCTTCGTTCCAAGCACAACACCGAGAGGTAACCCCAGGCGCTCCAGCACCGGTCCCTGTTCGATATGCAGCTCGAGATACGCGGCTATGTCGCCACGCTCGACGGAAGCGCCACCAATCTTCTCAACGTCGACACCACACTTCCGCAACGCATCTTCCAGCGTGACGCCGTCACGGTCTCTCCGAACACGATCGGCTCCGATCGTATGCGTTCCGGCGAAGGCGGATGAACCGAACAGACTGCGGCCAAAGCGCGCGCCTTCTTCGTCTGCCCAATCCACCAGCCGAATGGTAAACGGCGGCTTGCCGTCGTAGTCCTCATTGACACCACGCAGAATCTCCAGCCCACACAGCACACCGAGACAGCCGTCGAGCCATCCGCCGTTCGGAACGGAGTCCAGGTGGCTGCCAAGAACCAGCGTCTTCCCGCTCTTGCCCGGAAGCGTCACCCAGTTATTCCCGGCAGCATCCAGATGCTGCGTGACCGGAACTGCTTTCAGCTTTTCGTAGAACCAGGCCCGGGCCTTCAACCAGATAGGCGTCCACGCCACACGTTGAGCCCCGTCCTCATCAGCGGTCAGCGAGCGCAGCTCCCGCAGGTCGGCAAGCATGCGTTGCGGATTAATCGGCATGCGGTAGCTCCGGTTTCCGGCACAGGAACTGCCCCCGGCCGATTGTTCCCACAAACTCCCCATCGCGAACCTGTACCTCGCCGCGCACTGTCACCAGGGAGGGCCGGCCATCGACCTCGAAACCTTCAAAGCCGCTGTAGTCCGTGTTGGTCTTGTGTGTCTTGGCCGAAACCGTACCGCGATAGGCAGGGTCATAGACCACCAAGTCAGCATCACTCCCCAGGGCAATGGTTCCCTTCTTCGGATAGAGCCCGAAGAGCTTTGCCGGTCTYGTACTCAGCGCATCCACAAACCGGTTCAGAGTGAGACTTCCCCGGCTTACGCCATAGGTATAGATCAGCGGCATACGCTCTTCCACACCCGGAATGCCATTGGGGATCGCGGTAAACGCGTCCTTTCCCATCAGCTTCTGTTCCATGGTGAACGGACAGTGATCGGTTCCAACCGTATCGACTTCACCTGCCGCCAGCGCCTCCCACAATGCCTGCTGGTTGTGCTTCTGCCGCAGCGGAGGCGACATGACGTGTTTCATGCCCTCGACGCCAGGCCGCTCCGCCATCGTTTTATCGAGCAGAAAATGCGGCAGCACCGACTCGACGGAAACTTTGACACCGCGCTTCTTCGCGTCGGAAGCCGCCTTCAACGCAGGCACGCACGAGAGATGTACGACATATCCGCGGGCTCCGGTCGTCTCCAGGAAGGCGCAGAAGCGTGTCGTCCCTTCCATCTCCACGACTTCAGGACGGCTGGGCTCGTGCCACTCCGGCCCGGTCTTTCCTTCAGAGAGGAGCTCCTGCTGCAAACGTCCCACCAGCTCCGCGTTCTCGCAGTGAGCGGTGACGATCACACCCAACTCGTGCGCCAGCTTCAATGTCTGGTACATCTCGTCGTCGGTCACACCGAAGAAGTTCTTATAGGAGAGGAATATCTTGAAGCTCGTGGTTCCGTCGGCAACAATCTCGCGCAGCTGTGCCGCCGTTCCCTCGTCAAAGCGGCTGACCGCCATGTGGAAGGCATAGTCACATGCCGACTGCCCCTCTGCCTTCGACTTCCAGAGCTTGTACCCTTCCAGGGCATCCTCACCGCGTGAGGGACAACACATCTCAATCAGAGTCGTCGTCCCGCCTGTCAGCGCGGCAACCGAGGCAGTCCTATAGGTGTCTCGCGCGAAGGTTCCCATGAAGGGTAGATAGATATGGACGTGAGGATCGATGAAGCCCGGAAAGATGAACTTGCCGGTGCAATCGATCACTTCGACGCCCGGAGAAGCATCCAGGTTCTGTCCGATGCGGGCGATGGTCTCACCTTCAACATAGACGTCGGCGACATAACGTTCTGTCGCCGTAACGATCTCACCGTTCTTCAGCAGAAGGCCCATGGTGGAACCATCTTTACACAAAGCCTCGCCCGCAAACAGCGGAACGGCTCCGCTAAAGCGGAGCCGTCCAGGGCGGCGACATTTCCTATGTCAGAACTGGATTCTTCCGCCCATCTGGATCAGGCGGTTGAAGCCAATCTGCGAGTTGATCGTACCGAAGCTACCGCTGGTGATATTGCTTGAGCCGGGCGCAGCCAGTTGCACAGTGTTGAATGCGTTGAGCGCCTCCGCGCGGAACTCCGCAGACACCCGCTCGGTAACGTGGAACTTCTTATTTACGGAGATGTCCGAGTTGAAGTACCCAGGTCCGAGGCACGGCAGCGTACGCGGCACATTGCCATAGGCGTAGGCACCCGTAGCCATAAACTTATTGGCATACAGACGCTGCAACTGCGATCCTCCACTGCATACGCTGTGAGCATCCTCACCCGGAGCAAAAGACGGACGCTGTGCGCCGTAGCCTGCGTCCGTGCTACCACTGGTCTGCGTCACCGCGAGGGGCGAACCCGACTGCACGATCATGACGTGGTTGTAGTTCCATCCGCCGACGATGGCATCCATGAAGCGGTTGATGTTAGCCATGTGCTGGCGTCCGCGCCCGAATGGCAGCTCGTACGTTCCATTGAGCGTGAATCGCCGGGGAGAACCGGTCGTCGAACGCGCCCACTCCATATCCAGATTGCCAGTGTCCTGGGGACCCGCGCCGGAGCTGGTGAGAGAGCTGCTCGCACCCCAGAGATTGTCCCACGAAGACGCCCAGGTATAGGTTGCCATCATGGTCAAGCCATGAGTAAAGCGCTTTTGCACCTTCACTGCGAGCGAGTTATAGCGGGTGCCCCCCAGAGAAGACGCGTACGTGACATCCGTGAACTGCGCAAACGGCCGCAGCGACTGTGCCCGCGTAATCGTGGTTCGGGCCAGCAAGCCGTTCCCGCCAGAGATGTAGTAGGGATTCGTAACCGTAGTTGCCAGCCCGGACGAAACACCATTGTATTCACCAGCCTTTCCGATTGGGTTCGCAGAGTTCGGCGCGGCTGCTGCGGTCTTTACGCCGGCATCGGGACCGGAAACATAGGCAAATCCATTCGCTGCGCGTGTCTGCGAGGAGATCTGGTTGTAGTTAAAGCTGTTGGCCAGGTCGCGGCCGTGAGCTCCGACATAGCCGACCTTCAGAGCAAAACCGGCCGGTAGTTCGTATTGAATATCAGCCGAGTACTGATAGACGAACGGCGAACGTCGCGCCGGATCAATGAAACTAAGACTTCCACCGATGCCCGCCGCATATCCAAGCGTGTTACCGGAGGGCACGAGCGCTGAAGCACTGTAGAGGTTCTGCGGAGCATCGAGCGGATGAGAGTTCGCCGGCAGCGCCGCAACACCCGAAGGACCGCTGTAAGACGCCGAAGGCGCATACCCTGGAGAATAGTTAGTCGTCGGACTGAAGCTGGAGGGAGCAAAGAAGACGCCAAAGCCGCCGCGCACCGTCATCTTCGGCAAAATGCCGTAGGCAACACCGACGCGCGGAGCCACCTTGAACGAGCTGTAGTTGCTGGTATAGGTCTTTGCGCCGTTGACGCCTGCATACTGAACACCACCGCGCAAATTAGTCAGCGATCCGTAGTTGTAAACCGCCAGCGGATCCAGCCCGATCGTCAGCCTGTCGTTCGCCTCGTGGAAGCCAGGCTCCATTTCGATACGGACTCCCATATTCAGCGTCAGACGCTGGTTCACGCGAAAGTCATCCTGGCCATACACCGCGTTGTACTTGGTGTTGAACTGGAAGGATCCAGGCGTAACTCCCAGGCTGGCTGAGTTCGGCAGCCCCATCAGCATGTCCGCAATATCGGACCCCACCTTTCCGGTCGCCGTGCTGGCTACGTTGGTTGAGTTGGTATATCCGCCGGTAAAGGTGAAGGAACCGCCACCCGAGCTCGTGCTCCAGAGAACATTCGAGATCGAGCGAAAGACATAGCCAGTCTTGAAGGTGTGCTTTCCATAACTCTTGGACAAACCGACGACAAAGCTACGCGAGAAGTAATCGGATGGACCCGAATCGCTGCCTCCCAGCACACTTGTCGTTCCTCCCGAGGTCGTGATCGTAGGGAAGGTCTTCGAGCTGAGCTGTGAAACATACGCCGACGGAAAAAGCTGCGTCTGGTCATAGCCCGTATGGATACGTTTGGTCTCGTTCGGGAACCGGTTGAAACCCCATCCTGCATTCAGCACCATAGTGGGGCTCAGTGTGACCACGCTCGTTACATTAATCGCGTCAACTTTGCGATATAGCAGGTTCGCAGTCGAGTACGGAATCTGGTAGACGTTACCCGATGGTTCTTTGGAGCCATAGTGAAGATAAGAAGCCGCCGCTCCCCACCATTTTGTGATCTGGTGATCAAGCTTCAGACTGAATTCATCAGCGCGATCCCCAAGAGTATCGTTGCCGAAAGTATTGTTACCCGTCGCCGAAGTCGTGGTCGGCAGCGGAAGAGCTGCGGCAACCTTCAAGCCAGCCGGAGACAGATAGGAAGAAGGAATCTTCGCATTCGGAATAATGACGGTACGATTCGTTCCGGTCGGCGCAGCGTATGGGTCATACAGCGTTAGGCCACTCTGGCTGAAGTCGCCGGTCCGCTCCAGCGCCGTTGGAAACCGGGCGCCGGTACTGGAGAGCGGTGAACGCTGACGATATCCCTCTTCGGCCACCCAGAAGAAGGTGCGATCCCTTCCGTTATATAAACCAGGAATACGTATCGGACCGCCGAGGGCGCCGGCATAGCTATACCATTCAGCCGCTCCGCGAGGTGTCTGCGGAGCCACCGTAACACCGTTCACAACGTAGGGAGTACGGTTGTAAGCCCAGCTGTTGGCGGTCCAGTTGGTTTGGCGGGTCAGGCCCATCAGAGTGCCGTGAAGTGTATTTGAGCCGGACTTCAGCGAGGTATTGAACATACCGCCGCCGGTTCTTCCCATTTCCGCGTCAAACGTGTTTGCCTGAAGCTTCATCTCTCCCGTCGCTTCAAGCGAAGGGATAATCACGGCGCGGTTGGTGGAGTCTGTGATCGGAACACCGTCCAGAAGGTAGTTGTTGGTCCCGGTCGGGCCGCCCGCGATGGAAAGCTGCGACGAGCCGGACTGATCCTGAAAACGCACGAAACGTGGATCTCCGGTAAAAGTGACGTTCGTATCGAGTTTCGTGAAGAGGAACGGGTTTCGGCCCATGTTGGGCAGCGTCTGCAGCTTCTGCTGATCGAAGGTCTGGCCGTTGGAGGCGGAGGCGGTATCGATCATGGGGACATCCGCCGTGACCTCCACACTCTCCGCCGTCGAACCCGTCTTCATCCCCATATCGACGGTGGTTGTAACCCCAATCGTGACCAGGACATGCGTCTGTGTCAGCTTGGTGAACCCCGGCGCCAAAATCGTCACGGAGTAATTTCCAGGATCGACGGCAGCAAAGGTATATTCTCCGGCGCTGGTCGTTACGGCCGAACGAGAGATGTTGGTGCTTTCGTCGGTCAGCGTGACGACGGCGCCAGCCACCACCGCCCCGGTGGCATCGGTCGCCAGACCGCGAACACCGCCATAGTTGGTCTGCGCCGGAAGCGCAGAGGTACAAAACAACGCTACGGCGAACAGCGCAACGACGGCACGGAGTCGAAACAGATGAGCAATCACGGAATCCTCCTGGCAAAGCGGTAGAGACACATCTGCTCGCGCCCGTGGCCGCCAGAAAGGGCAGGACGGGACGTTCAGGCGCGCGTCAGCGAAAGCGTGAAAGCCGGCTTCTTCCTGGCCGCAGCGGCCAGACACCACGGGGAGGAAGGTGCGAACCCTCACGCAAAAGACTTCGGTTGTACCGATAAAACGAGGAACTGCTTGCACTGCCTGGGACTGACGATCGACTTCACCCTGCTCCTCGCGGAGCACGGCTCACTTCGGTACAGCGTCACAACAGTCCGGGATGTTCCCGGCGACGGCTCGTAGCTCCGGCGAAAGACACCTCACCAGAAAAGCGGATGCACTTTCTCAGGAGCCCTTTTGATTTGCGGTTATGTCGAGATGTTGCCATCGCTATGAATTTTCTGTCAAATCAAAAGTCAAGCCTCACGTTCATCACATTTGGGGTGAAGCCCGCGTCCATATCTATATCCGCGGACTTTTCCTGAGTTGGGAATTGTGTCGGCACTTTGGGTTAGGTAACCGGATTTTCACAGTAGATGGTGCAGCCGTTTACTGGTATTGTGGGCGGTAAGTTGCCATCCAGTAGGGTTTTAGGCAAGCGGCTACACTACTGGAAGTAGTAGATGTGGGCGGTGTTCCGACGTTTGAGCGGCACCCAACCTGAGTGTCACCGCATCAAATAACTGATTCGGTGATGGTCTGAAGTACCGAAGGCACCGCGAGTCTCCGGCGGATTAACTGCCGGGATATCCGGTGAGCTGCAGGGGGAACATGTTCGAACGGTATACGGAGAAAGCACGGCGGGTGATCTTCTTCGCCCGGTACGAGGCCAGTCAGTTTGGGTCACCTTACATTGAGACGGAGCACCTGTTGCTGGGTCTGCTCCGCRAAGATAAGGCGCTGACGAACCGTTTTCTGCGGTCGCACGCCTCAGTTGAATCCATTCGCAAGCAGATTGAAGGACATACGACGATTCGGGAGAAGGTCTCGACCTCGGTTGACCTACCCCTTTCCAACGAGTGCAAGCGCGTTTTGGCCTATGCCGCTGAGGAAGCAGAGCGTCTGAGCCATAAGCACATCGGTACGGAGCACCTCTTGCTGGGTCTGCTTCGCGAAGAAAAGTGCTTTGCCGCTGAGATTCTGCAGGAGCGCGGCCTGCGGCTGCCAGCCATCCGCGAGGAGCTGCAGCGCACCACCCAGGAGAAACCAGCGCAGCGTCAGCAGCAGCAGCGTGAGCAGTCCATGCTCGCCGAGTTCTCGCGCGACCTGACCCAGGCCGCCATGGACGCCCAGCTCGATCCGCTGGTCGGCCGTGACGCTGAGGTCGACCGCGTCATCCAGATCCTGTGCCGCCGCACCAAGAACAACCCGGTCCTGATCGGCGAACCCGGTGTCGGCAAGACCGCCATCGTCGAGGGCCTGGCACAGAAGATCGCCGACGGCGACGTGCCCAGCTTCCTGGCGGACAAGCGCGTCCTGTCTCTGGACCTCTCACTCATCGTGGCCGGCACTAAATACCGCGGCCAGTTCGAAGAGCGCCTGAAGACCATCATGAAGGAGCTGATGGAGAATCAGAACTCCATCGTCTTCATCGATGAGCTGCATACTCTCGTCGGCGCCGGATCGGCCGAAGGCTCACTCGATGCCGCCAACATCCTGAAGCCGGCGCTCTCCCGTGGCGAGATTCAGTGCATCGGCGCAACCACGCCGGCGGAATACCGCAAATCGATCGAAAAGGATCGCTCGCTCGAGCGTCGTTTCCAGGCCGTCAAAGTTCCCCCGCCGAACGAGGAAGATGCCATCAAGATCATCATGGGCATCAAGGAGCGCTATGAGAAGTTCCACGCCGTCAGCTACACCGACGACGCGATCACCTTCTCCGTCTCGCACTCGAGCCGCTATATTCCCGATCGCTTCCTTCCCGATAAGGCCATCGACCTGATCGACGAGGCAGGCGCCCGCGTGAAGCTGAAGCAGACCTCCCTGCCGGATGAGATCACCGAGGTGCAGAAACGCATCAAGTTCATCGTGCACCGGATGGAGAACGCCATCGCGAACCACGAGTTCGAGAAGGCGCGCTTCTACTCCGACGAAGAACGCAAGGAGCGTGAGAACCTGCGCACGCTGCGCGACAAGTACCATCTGGACGACTCCTCCTCGGGCATCGTTACCCGCGAAGACATCGAGGATGTCGTCAGCCGCTGGACTGGCGTGCCGATCACGGCGATCAAGGAAGAAGAGACCCAGAAGCTGCTGCGTGTCGAGCAGGAGTTGCACAAGCGGGTTATCTCGCAGGAGAAGGCCATCAGCGCCCTCGCCCGCGCGATTCGTCGCTCGCGTGCCGGCCTGAAGAACCCCGGACGCCCGATCGGAAGCTTCCTCTTCCTGGGACCGACCGGCGTCGGCAAGACGGAAATGGCGCGCACCCTGGCGCAGTTCCTCTTCGGCAGCGAGAAGTCGCTGATCCGGTTCGATATGTCGGAGTTCATGGAGAAGCACTCCGTGTCGAAGCTGATCGGTTCGCCTCCGGGATACGTGGGATACGAGGAGGGTGGCCAGCTCACCGAGCGGGTGAAGCGTTCGCCCTACTCCGTTGTCCTTCTCGACGAGATCGAAAAGGCGCATCCGGACGTCTTCAACCTGCTGCTGCAGGTCTTTGAAGACGGCCAGTTGACCGATGGTCTCGGCAATACGGTCGATTTCAAGAACACGATCCTCATCATGACGTCGAATATCGGCGCCAAGCACCTGATGAAGCGTGAGGGACTTGGCTTCCAGTCGAGCAAGGAAGATGTCGTGCTCGAAAAGATGGAAGAGCTGGTGAAGGGCGAGGTAAAGCGTACCTTCAACCCCGAGTTCCTCAACCGTCTGGACGAGGTCATCGTCTTCACGGCGCTCAGCGACAGCGACCTGATGCAGATCCTGGAGCTCCTGGTGCAGCAGTTGAACACCAACCTGGTGCACAAGGCGATCACGATCTCGGTCACCGACGAGGCGAAGAAGTGGATTCTCGACAAGACGCTGACCGACCGCACCTACGGTGCGCGTCCTCTGCGCCGCGCGCTGCAGCGCTATATCGAGGACCCGCTCTCCGAGGCGCTGATCGCAGGCAACATCACCATGCGGCCCGCATTCCTGGAGGTTTACCTCGAAGGCGACAAGCTCTTCTATCGCCCGGTTTCGTCAGAAGGCGAAGAGAAGCTTGCCGGCGCAGCTCTCTCAATCCCATAACACCTGCGTTCCAACCCGAAAAGCCCCGGGAACTTTCCCGGGGCTTTTTGCTTTTCTGATAGGTTTGGTTGGAGCATTTTTCCAGGAAAATGCCTAGCCGAGGCCATACTCGATGAATCGGCGCGAACTCGGAACGCTTCTGCCTGCGCTGCTGGCGGGTCTGACGATAACTGAAACCGCCGAAGCAGCCGAACTGAAAGAACTGGTGAGCGGAGGCTACAAGCGAGGAGCCCTGAAGCCGACGCCGCAAGCCGGACGAACCTCCGGGCCGATCCTGAGCCAGGGACTGCTGAAGGCAGGCAACATCCGGCTGGAGAGCCACTTTACCTCGATTGAACCGGGGTCAGATACACGAGGCCGTGGGCACCCATCTGCATAGCGAGATCTGGCTCATCACCGAAGGCACACTGGAGCTGAACATCAACGGAACGCCGCATCTGCTCAACGTCGGAGATGTAGGGCTAGAGCATCTTTCCTGTTGCTGGGTATTCCGGAAGGGCGTACAGCGGCGTTTTCATTGAGATGCAGAAACCCTACACTACACCTACAGGAAAAATGCTCCATGCGTCGCTGGAGATCGTCACTATGTGGCGAACGCAGGCAAGACACGGGTCTCCTACTCTGTGGTGACTGTCGGTCCGCCGGAATAACAAAACCCCGGCGTGAACCCGGGGTCCTGCAATCAGACGGATTGGTTTTACATCAGTGTCTGGACAGACTTGACTGCCGCATTGACGGCATCGCCTGCCGTATCGATGGCATCTTCTACTTGCGAACGAGTCTTCTTGTAGAGCTTCTGAGACTCTTTCGCAACCTTATCGGCACGCCCCTTAAGATAATCGGCCGCGTCCTCAAGATAATCTCCTGCATCATCGATGCCCTTCCTCAGTTGGCGGCGGGTACGGTCGCCGGACTGAGGAGCATACAACAGCGCCACAGTCGCGCCGGCAGCGACGCCGATTCCAAATGCGATCCAGATTCCTTTAGCGCTCATAATATTTTCCCTTTCTTGCACGGTTCGGGAACGTCATATCCCTGGTTACTGTGATGGACGAAGTTTCAGAGAGGTTGGTTCGTTGAAAAGGGTCAGCTCTCGAAGTCCGCTACCGAAATAGCACCTTTGGGCCATCCACCTTTGTGGCATCGCTCCCCAAAAGGTGGAATGGCGATATGTACTATGACAGTACATCCTTAGATTGTTCTAATCATTCTCTCCCGGGCCACTGAGCAGCACCCCCCGAAAGGACCACCATTATGACGCACGACCTCATTCTTGGCGCAGTCTTTGTTGCTATGCTCATCGGCCCTGCTATTGTTGCCGTTCGCGCCGGCGGTAAAAACTAGAGCGTTTTCCGCAATGAAGACGCCGCTGCTCACCCCTCACGGATACCCAGCAACAGGGATAGTGCCCTAGCATCAGGCTCGCCAATATCCACGCGAGTGCTCCTTCTCAGAACGATATAGTCCGGCCGCCGTAGTTGGACGTACAGTGCAGCCATGCAAGATGTTTTTCAGGTAGGACTGTACCTCGTGCTCATTGGGCTCCCAGTAGTGCTCGCCTTTCGCGGCGGGCGCGAGAAGGTTGCAAAATCGACATCCACCGGTGAACTGCCGAGTCTGGAGAGTATGACGCTGACGCCCCGGCGCATCACTCGGAAGAAGCCCCTCACCCGCCACGCCGTCACTGCGATGCGACGTTAGGGCGTGTCACTTAGAGCATTTTCCCTGTTGGTGGGTAGCCCGACAAGAGTGTGCAAAGGCGTTTTCATTCCGGAAAACGCCCATAGATGCGGAAACCCTGCTCTACACCTACAGGGAAAATGCTCTATCCAATCCGGCCAGTCCCCTGGCCCGGATAAAGATCTTGGAAAACATCGCGGCATTCAGCTTTCCTGTAAGCGTGTTTCGCAGCGAAGGGTGGTAGCTCGCGATCAGGTGCACGCCGCCCGGCAGAACATACTCTGCTCCGTGGCCGAACTTGAAGCCTCGCTTGTTTGCAAGTTCACCGGTATTAACCAGGTGAGCCAGATAACCGTCAAAGGCAATCTTCCCCAGGCAAACGACAACCCTTACCCGTTTGAGCGAGGCAATCTCGGCGGTGAGATGCGGTGAGCAGTTCCGAATCTCCTGCGGTGTAGGCTTGTCGCCTGGCGGCGCACATCGCACTACGGACGCGATATAGCTGTGCTTCAGCTTCAGACCGTCGTCACGGTGCGCTGCCGTCGGCTTGGACGCCAGCCCCATGGCATGCAGTACCGGATACATGAAGTCTCCGGAACCATCTCCCGTGAAAGGGCGCCCCGTACGGTTGGCGCCATGGGCGCCCGGCGCCAGCCCGAGAATCAGGATCCGTGCTCTGGGGTCTCCGAATCCGGGCACCGGCTTGGCCCAGTAGGTCTGGTCCAGATAAGCGCGCCGCTTTGTCTCTCCAATTCCCTTGCAGTAGGTACGAAGCCGCTCACACCGTTCGCAGGCAACAATTGACTGAACAACCTGATCCAGCACGGGCAACGATAAACGGGATAAACGAGAAGACATAAGACAGATCCGCTTTAAGAATAGTGCAATCCGCGCAGGGCGATTCTAGGGTGTGTCATCAAACTCCTGTCATCAGCGCCGGGAGCAGATTTTTTCGAGATCGAGGAATGAGAAGAGAACTGTAGCTGGTCTACTGGAACGACGAGTGACGAAGAGATCGGGAAAATCTGCCCCGGCCCTCCGGGTTGCGGCGCAAATTCGCCCATACTTCGTTATCGACCTCGACTGTGGACCCGCCACAGCCTTCGGCCTCTGCCTCGTATGAACAAATTTGCGCTCGCAACGCTGACGACAGGAGTTAGATGACACACCCTAGATAGCCCCGGGATCGGGCTGCGTATACTAGCCGGAAGTTATGTACGAGGAGAGCAACGGTTTGTCCGAAATCTTCCCTGCCCCCCGCAGCACTGGTTCTCAGGTTTTTCGTCTTCAGACTCCTCGGCGGAATGGGCTGCGACATGGCCTGATCGCCCTTACCCTCTCAAGCTGGTTGCTGTTCCCAGGTCTTGGTTGCAAGCGAGGTGAAGGCGCCGCGGCGTTGAAGCGTCTGGCCAGCACAGACGACTCCGTACCGGCTCCGCCTGCTCCCCCCAAATTTGGCGGCCAGGAGGCGTTGACCTTGAAGCGCCTTCAGACTTACAGCGGCGAGGTCCCCGAGTTTACCGCGATCACTGTACTTCCCGGACGCGGTATGGACATCGCATCCATCAAGGCGTACCTGCCCGGCCGTGGCGAAACGGAGCTTCTCAATGTTCCCCCTCTCAGCCAGATCGCAGCTCTGATGACAGGAACAGGTGCGGATAGTCATGGAGAAGCCAATGCGACCGCCGGAGCAGCCTTTCTTGTTCCCTTTGTCAACCCCCTTGCCGGCTCCGTCAGTGCCGACGGAAAGAATCTCGCCGTCAACGTACACGGGAAGAGCATTTCCCTGCCTGTCGCGATCGATCCTGATCATCCGGCCGCGCCACCGATGGCCCGATTCGGCCTGCTGAGCCTGATGAGCACCTCGATCCCGCAGATCAACACCATGCCGGATGGAAGTGAAGGACGAGCGACCTATGAGACGGGCAACTTCGGCGGCCACTGGCCCGGCAAACTAGAGGTAACCGTATCGACCCTGCTAAGCGGGAGGGCGATCGATCTGTTGATCTCCTCAACCAACACCGGTTCCGAACCGGTTCCTGTGAGCGCCGGGTGGTATCCCCGGTTCGCCATCCCGAGCGGCAATCGCGCACAAGCCACCGTGCGTCTTCCTAAAACGTCGACCGCGGGTAATCTCAGCAGCTCCTCCGACGGCTTTAATGCCCGCCAGGGCAAAGCACTCGGGACACAGGAGCTCGACGTCACTCTCGTCAATCCGAAGCCCTCCCTTTTCGACAACGGACCAACTGTGGAACTCCGCGATCCGGCGATCGATTATGGCCTGCGTGTCGTAGGTATGTCCGCTTCCATCAATGGCATACGGGTGCTTGCCCCCTCTGGAAAGAACTGGATTGTGGTTTCAGCGGTCGCTAATCCGAACGATTCCTCCGGCAAGCCGCTCGATGCCGAAAATGCGAATGACCTTATGCTGGCGCCCGGGAAGACCCTGCAATGGAGGGTCCGCATGGAGTTGTTCATCCCATCAACGCAGGTGAAGGCGGCCAACGATGCTTCCACGTTTGACCCCGTTCCGGCGCGGCCCTAGGAGCATTTTTCCTGTAGGTGTAGTGCGGGGCTTGTGCATCTATGGGCGTTTTCCGCAATGGAAAACGCCGCTGCACGCTCCTCCCGGGATACCCAGCAACAGGAAAAATGCTCTAGGATAGAGAGAGTCGTTTCTGCGCGTCGAGTGGTCCTCTGACCCGGCGCCGCGACGGAGATTTTCAAACCCTGGAAGGCACTGTTTTGACCCCTACTGAGACCAACGAGTTGAACGCGGCGGAGACGCCTCAGAGCGAGACCCCGAGCACCGAAGCTGCAGCGCACGATCATACCCACGACCATGATCACGATCACGACCATGCGCACCATCATCATGATCATGGCCCGGTGCTGAATCCCGATCTCACGCGCGAGATCTCGGTGGAAGCGCCGGTCGAGGTTGTTGACGCTGCATTCGATAAGGTTGTCCGCAAGTTCCAGAAGCAGGCTCGCATTCCGGGCTTCCGTCCGGGCAAGGTTCCTGCCAACGTCATCAAACGCAAGTTTGCCCAGGACGTTCGCCAGGAGGTCATGGAGCAGCTTGTCAGCGAGCGCTTCCGTCTCGCGCTTGAAGAGCAGAACGTCAACCCGGTCTCGCAGCCGCAGATCGTTGAGCTGACCCTGTTCGAGGGTCAGCCACTGAAGTTCAAGGCTGCCTTTGAAGTGCTGCCCGAGATCGACATCACCGGCTACGACTCTGTAAAGGTAGCCAAGCCGTCCGTTGAGCTGACCGAAGAGGAATATCAGTCTGAGCTCGATCGCGCTCTGGACTCGCAGGCAACCATTGAGCCGGTTACGGACGACCGTACCCTGACGACTGGTGACCTGGCCGAGATCAGCTTCACCGGCGAGATCAAGCCGTTGGCACAGACAGTCGGCGAAGAGGGTCTGGAGAACGTAACTCCGTCAGAGCCGATCACCGGTGAAGATGTACCGGTAGAGCTCGGTGGCAAGAACACGCTTCCTGCCTTCAGTGATGCACTGCAGGGCAAGAAGCCGGGCGACGAGCTGGTTCTTGAAGTCGAATACCCTGCCGACTTCGGTGAGCCCCGCCTCGCCGGTAAGACCGTCAGCTATGACGTCAAGGTCAAGGCCATCAAAAAGAAGACACTGCCGGAGCAGAACGATGATCTGGCCAAGCAGCTTGGCGACTACGAGACCTGGGATGAGTTCATCAGCAAACTCCGTGAGCATGCTGCCGATCGCAAGAAGCACGCGCTCGAGAACGAGGCCAAGGAGAAGCTGGTCGAAGAGCTGATCGCAAAGTTTGAATTCCCCGTTCCGGAGTCGTTTGTACAGCAGCAGATCGATGCCCGTCTGGATCGCGGCCTGCGCGCCCTGGCAGCCCAGGGCATGAAGGCCGAAGACATGCGCAAGCTCGACTTCAGTCGCCTGCGCGCCGCACAGCGTGATCAGGCTGTCAGTGAGGTCAAGGCATCACTCATTCTGGACAAGATTGCCGCAACTGAGAACGTTGAAGTCAGCGATGAGGATGTGGATCGCGAGCTTCTGATTCTCTCCATCCAGTCGCGTGAACCGCTGGAGCAATTGAAGCAGCGTTTGACGTCGGATGGCGGCCTCAATAGAATCCGGGAACAACTTCGTCGCGAAAAGACTGGGAACGTGCTCTACGACAAGCTGGCTTCGTAGGCAATCAACCCGCGCCCCTGGCGCCACTACAGGTAGAGAAGAGGAGAAGTATGGGACTTGTACCCATGGTGATTGAGCAGACGAGTCGTGGCGAACGCGCCTATGACATTTACAGTCGTCTGCTCCGCGACAACATCATCTTCCTGGGGACGCCGATCGACGATCAGATCGCGAATGTCATCATTGCGCAGTTGCTGTTCCTCTCTGGCGAAGACCCGGAGAAGGACATCATGCTGTACATCAACTCGCCCGGCGGCTCAGTCAGCGCCGGCATGGCGATTTACGACACGATGCAGTACATCAAGAACGATGTGCAGACTCTGTGCATCGGCATGGCAGCCAGCATGGGCGCATTTCTTCTGATGGCCGGCAGCAAGGGCAAGCGTTTTGCTCTGCCCAACTCTCGCATCCTGATCCACCAGCCGCTCATCATGGGCCATGGTATTCAGGGGCAGGCGACGGAGATCGACATCCATGCCCGCGAGATTCTTCGTCTGCGTGAGCGCATGAATACCATCATGGCAAGCCACACAGGTCAGACCTTCGAGCAGATCGAGCGCGACACTGACCGTGACTTCACCATGAGCGCCCAGCAGGCCAAGGATTATGGTCTGATCGACGATATTATTGATCGCACTCGCGGTTGATTTGAAATGCAAACCCAATCGGCGTAAAGTGAGACGCCCGGGGAGACGTCCCGGGCGTTTTTCCCATTTTGGTTATGGGAAATAAGGTCGATACCCGTTTCCAAAGGGACATGCGAAACGGGTGTAAACTGACAACAAGTTCCCCAGCACGTCCCGTTGTAACCAGGAGTAGCCTTACCGATGAAAACATCACGGGGCTCAGACGAATCCCTACGTTGCTCGTTCTGCCATAAGTCGCAGGACGCAGTCGCCAAGCTGATCTCTTCTCCTTCTGACTATCCCCGCGCGTATATCTGCGATGAGTGTGTTGCGGTCTGCAACTCCATCCTCGAGGACGACCGTGGTGAAAAGCAGCAAGGCGCAGCTCCAGCGCACCTGCCCAAGCCCCATGAAGTAAAGGCCTTTCTCGATGAGTATGTCATCGGCCAGGACCTTACCAAGAAAAAGCTTGCAGTCGCTGTCTACAACCACTACAAGCGCATTCAGATGAACCGGACGCGCGGCAACGATGTTGAACTGCAGAAGTCCAACATCCTGCTCGTAGGCCCTACCGGTTCCGGCAAGACGCTGCTTGCGCAGACCCTGGCGAAGATGCTGGATGTTCCCTTCGCTATCGTGGATGCGACTACGCTGACCGAAGCCGGATACGTGGGTGAAGATGTTGAGAACATCATCCTGAAGCTGCTGCAGGCGGCGGACGGTGACGTAGCGCGTGCCCAGAGCGGCATTATCTACATTGATGAGATCGACAAGATCGGCCGCAAGGACGAAAACCCCTCCATCACCCGCGATGTTTCGGGCGAGGGTGTTCAGCAGGCGCTGCTCAAGATTCTGGAAGGCACCGTTGCCAACGTTCCCCCGCAGGGGGGACGCAAGCATCCGCATCAGGAGTTCACCGCGGTCGACACCACGAATATCCTGTTCATCTGCGGCGGAGCATTCGTCGGTCTAGAGCGTGTCATCGCACGCCGCGTAGGCAAGAAAGCCCTTGGCTTCAAGACGTTGACCGAGCCGGAGACGCCTGCCGGCGACATTACACCGATCCGCGCGCAGCGTGATACCGAGCTGCTGCGTCAGGCTGAACCGCAGGATCTGCTGAAGTACGGACTGATTCCCGAGTTCATCGGTCGTCTGCCGGTGCTTGGCATTCTGGACGAGCTGGACGAAGCAGCACTGATCGAAATTCTGACCAAGCCGCGCAACGCCATTCTGAAGCAGTACTCCAAGCTGTTTGAGTACGAGGGCGTCAAGGTAACCTTCACCGCCGAGGCGGCACAGTCCATTGCGCGGGAGGCTCTTGCCCGCAAGGTCGGCGCCCGCGGTTTGCGCATGATCCTGGAAGAGCTGATGCTCGATCTGATGTATAACGTGCCTGGCAACAAGAAGATCAAGGAGCTGGAGATCACGGCGGAGATGGTGAAAAACCGCGACCTGACGACCTCTCTCCCTCTGGAAAAAGCCGGCTAGAGCATTTCTCTCTAAATAGCCTGTTCTTCTACACTTTCGTACCCATCGCCGTGGCTCTTTCAAGCCACGGCGATTTTCTTTCACTTCAACAAAGCGACTTGCCCCGCATGTTAAGGCAAAGCGAATTACAATCATCGGAACGCCGCGGAACCAGTACCGCATCTCAGCTGTGCCCTGGCGCGTCTAATGGGAGGAATGACAGATATGAGCTCGAAAGAAGTCCTAAGCAGCGAGGTTCAAAAGCTGCCAATGATGCCCATACGCGATATGGTCATCTTCCCTCACATGATGACTCCGTTCGTCGTCGGCCGCGAGTCCAGCGTACGCGCGTTGGAAGAGGCGTTGAACGGCGACCGCCGCATCTTCCTGGCGACACAGCATGACGCCACGGTAGACGATCCCAGCGCCGACGATATCTACCAGGTAGGCACCATCGGCAACATCGTGCAAAGCGTCAAGATGCCTGATGGCAACATCAAGGTGCTGGTAGAAGGCATTGAACGCGCCCGCGCCACCGAACTCAATGACGAAGACGGCTTCTTCGTCGCCACGCTGCGCACCGGCCGCACACAGCTTGAAATGACTCCGCAGGTAGAAGGCCTGGTGCAGAAGGTGCACTCGCTCTTCGAACAGTACGTCAAGCTGCAGCAGTCACTGAACTACGAGACCATGGCCGCCAGCGTTCGCCTAGATGAGCCCGCCAAGCTGGCCGATATGATCGCAGCCAACCTGCAGCTTCGCATCGATGAGAAGCAGGAGTTGCTGGAGGTCTTCGCACCGGAGTTGCGTCTGTCGCGCGTCGCCGACACCCTCGAGACCGCGATCGAAAAGCTGAACATGGACCGCACCATCCAGTCGCGCGTGAAGCGCCAGATGGAGCGCGCCCAGAAAGAGTACTACCTCAACGAGAAGATCAAGGCGATTCAGAAGGAGCTGGGCCGCGGCGAGAAGAGCGAGTTCGATGATCTGAAGAAAAAGATCGAAGCCGCAGGCATGCCGAAGGAAGCCTTCGATAAGGCGACGCAAGAGCTCAAGAAGCTTGAAGCCATGCCGCCGATGTCCGCCGAGTCGACTGTTTCGCGCAACTACCTTGACTGGCTGCTCGCTGTGCCGTGGAAGAAGAAGTCCAAGGAGATCCGCTCCATCGAGCATGCGGAGAAGGTCCTCAACCAGGATCACTACGGACTGGATAAGATCAAGGACCGCATTCTCGAGTTCCTGGCTGTGCGTCAGCTTGTGAAGAATCCGAAGGGCTCGATCCTTTGCTTTGTCGGACCTCCGGGTGTCGGTAAGACATCGCTCGGCATGTCAATCGCAAAAGCCACCGGACGCAAGTTTGTTCGTATGTCTCTGGGTGGCGTACGCGATGAGGCTGAGATTCGTGGTCACCGCCGTACCTATATCGGCGCCCTTCCCGGCCAGATCATTCAGTCGATGAAGAAGGCCGGAACGAAGAACCCGGTCATCATGCTCGACGAGATCGATAAGATGGCGTCTGACTTCCGCGGCGATCCCGCTTCGGCCATGCTCGAAGTCCTCGATCCGGAGCAGAACAACAGCTTCCAGGATCACTATCTGGATGTCGAATACGACCTCTCGCAGGTGCTCTTCGTAGCGACAGCCAACGTGCTGCATACGATCCCCGGCCCTCTGCAGGATCGCATGGAGATTCTGCGCCTGTCAGGCTACACCGATATCGAGAAGCTTGAGATTGCCAAGCAGTACCTCCTCAAGAAACAGCGCGAGGGTACGGGGCTGACCGAGAAGCAGGTCGTATTCTCTGACGATGCTCTGCAGGACATTATCCGCTCCTACACCCGCGAAGCCGGTGTTCGTAACCTGGAGCGCGAGATCGGAAATGTTTGCCGCAAGGTAGCTCGCCGCGTCGTAAAGAATGGGCCAAAGCACAAGGAAGAGGTAACGAAAGACAACCTCTCCGACTTCCTGGGCGTATCCCGGTTCCGCGAGTCGCAGGTACAGGAGAAGAGCGAGGTTGGCCTGGTCACCGGTCTTGCCTGGACCGAGGTTGGCGGCAGCATTTTGCAGACCGAAGTACAGGTCCTGGACGGCAAGGGTAAGCTGACCACCACCGGTCAGCTCGGCGACGTCATGCAGGAGTCGGCACAGGCGGCCCTCAGCTATGTTCGTTCGCGGGCGCATCACCTGGGCCTCAGCAAGGACTTCTATCGCAACATCGACATCCACGTGCACGTGCCCGAAGGCGCCATCCCCAAGGATGGCCCGTCGGCCGGCATTACGCTGGCAACGGCACTCTCCTCTGCCCTGACGAAGATTCCGGTACGCCGGGACGTCGCCATGACGGGAGAGGTCACGCTGCGCGGCAAGGTGCTCGCGATCGGTGGCCTGAAAGAGAAGCTGCTGGCCGCACATCGCGCCGGCATCTTTGAAGCGATCCTCCCGGCGGATAACCGGAAGGACCTCGCCGACCTGCCCGACCTGCTGAAGAACAGCATGAAGATGCATTTTGTCGAGAACATGGATGAGGTGCTGCAGATCGCCCTGGAAGGCAAGCTTCCGGATCTGAAGGAAGAGACACCGGATGCCCTTGGGGTCCCGCTTACCGAGACCGTTCAGCCGGTCGTCACCCACCAGTAAGCCTCAATAAGCGAAGCAAGAAGGCCGGGCAAGCGCCCGGCCTTCTTCTTTAGAGCATTTTCCCTGTTGCTGGGTCGCCCGTAAGTGGTGTGCAGCGGCGTTTTCATTGAGGAAAACGCCCATAGATGCAGAAGCCCTACACTACACCTACAGGAAAAAATGCTTTACCGGATGCGCTTTTATACCGCCTTACGCGACCCGCCGATGAAGTGCATGATCAGCGAGATCACCGCAAAGATCAGCAATAGATGGATCAAGAATCCGGAGACGTGCATTAGCGTAAATCCACCAAGCCACGCAAGAACCAGGATGATTGCCAGAACCAGAAACATTGTTGTGTCCTCCCTTTCGTCGTCAAAAATCCGCACTATTGCGCGGCATTCGCGGGAAGTAAGAGTCCCATAGAGGCATTTTTGTTGCTTTAGCTACCTGTATTTAGCGAGATATACGCCAGGGCAGCCCAAATGCGCATGTTCGGCATCTACCTCATCGATCTTCATGGAGGTTTTTTATGCTGATTCTTCTGATCGTTCTGCTTCTCCTGATGTTCGGCGCATTTCCAGCATGGCCCTATAGCCGTGGCTGGGGCTATTACCCGAGTGGCGGCCTCGGCCTGATCGTCCTGATTGTGTTGGTACTTCTGCTGACACACCGGGTTTAGAACGTGACAAATGGCTTGAGGGTGTGTCATCAAACTCGTACCGTCAGCGCCGGGAGCAGATTTTTACGAGTCGAGGGTGAGGAGAGAACTGTAGCTAGTCCACTGAGACGACGAGTGACGAAGAGATCGGGAATCGGGGACCCCGGTCAGCTTTTCTGGCTGGGGTGAAGAAAATCTGCCCCGGCCCTCCGGTTGCGGCGCAAATTCGCCCGTGCGTTGTCGTCCTCGACTGTGGACCCGCCACAGGCCTTCGCCTCGTCTGGACAAATTTGCGCTCGCAACGCTGGCGACAGGAGTTTGATGACACATCCTACGCAATTGCTATCATCGAAGGCACATCAGTAGGAGTGTCTTCGATGCCGACTGCTTCCACTACATCCGCCCTACGACTTAGTAAACTGGCTCCCTCGATCGTCCAATCTGAGATCCGCGCCATGACCATCGCATGCAACGCCATCGATGGCATCAATATGTCCCAGGGCGTCTGCGATACGGACCCGCCGCATCCAGTCATTGAGGGCGCCGTCAACGCCATGCGCAATGGCTTCAATATCTATGCGCGTATGGACGGCATTGATTCGCTGCGCCATGCCATCGCGCGTAAGTTTGCGCACTACAACGCCATTACCGCCGATCCCGATGGCGAGATCCTGGTCACGACCGGAACCACCGGAGCCATGCTGGCGACGTGCATGGCGTTGTTTGATCCAGGCGATGAGGTGATCGTCTTCGAGCCCTTCTACGGCTACCACGTCAACATGCTGCTGGGCCTGAATCTGAAGCCAGTCATCGTTCCGTTGACCGCGCCTCGCTGGGACTTCGATCCCGAAGCTTTGGCAAACGCCATCACGCCGAAGACACGCGCCATTCTGGTCAATACGCCCGGTAATCCGTCAGGCAAGGTCTTCACCCGCACGGAACTGGAAGCCCTGGCGACCATCGCGATCGATGCCGATCTCTTCGTCATCACCGACGAGATCTACGAATACTTCCTCTACGACGGTCACGAGCATATCTCCCCGGCGACACTGCCCGGCATGGCGGAGCGAACGATCACCATCGCCGGCTTCTCAAAGACCTTCTCTGTCACCGGCTGGCGTCTCGGCTACCTGCATGCCAGTAAGCGCTGGACCCCATCCATCGCCTACTTCCACGACCTGCTCTTTATCTCCGCTCCGGCGCCGCTGCAGCATGGTGTGGCCGCAGGCCTGTGCGACCTTCCCGACAGCTTCTACACCGAGATGCAGACCGAGTATGTCGCCAAGCGTGACAAGACGGTAGCCGCGCTTGCAGATGCAGGGCTCACGCCAACGGTCCCGCAGGGAGCGTACTACATCCTCGCCGATGTCACCCGCGTGGAGGGCTCCACCTCCAAGGAGAAGGCGCGCAACCTGCTCAAGCAGGTTGGCGTAGCTGCCGTGGCTGGTTCAGCATTCTTCCGTGCAGGCAAAGGAGAGAACCTGCTGCGCTTCTGCTACGCAAAGAAGGACGATGCGTTGGATGAGGCCTGCAGACGGCTTCGGTCGCTGTAGTGTAGTCTCTTCGCCTGTCATCCTGAGCGAATGCGAAGGACCCGCTTTCGCACCGCCACCAAACTACGACGCAAGCACATTCTCGTTGCCCCATTCTTTCGCGAAGCGCAAGGGTTGGATCCCCAACGAACTTCGTTCGCTCTATCGCGCTCCGCGCGACTGTTTCCTTATCCGTAGTCATCCTCAACAAAAGCAAAAGCCCGCCGGACGGCGGGCTTTCTTACTTCATGCAGAGAACGAATTCCTACACACACCCACCGGCGATAGACGGAATCAGCATAATCTCATCTCCGTCCTCAAAGGTATGCGTCTCGCCGCCCAGAAAGCGGATGTCCTCATCGTTCACGTAGACGTTGATGAACGGGCGCAGCTTGCCCTGCTCGTCCTTGATATGCGCTCCCAGCGCCGGGAACTTCACGCCCAGGTCGTCGACCAGGCCCGGCAGGTTGGTGGCAGCGGAATCAACCTTCTTCACGCCATCAGTGTGGCGGACAAAGGCAGTCGGCAAAAGTACTTTGATTGACATTTGAATCTTCCCTGCTCTTTCTGTTTCTCGTCCACCTGAGCCACAGCTCAGCGAACTGAGCCTTAGCTCAGCATTACTGAGCCACCAGCTCGGCCTCTTCCGCGGGCAAACCATCCAGCTCCCGTAGATAAGCGTCGAACTCGGCCAGCCGCGGCTTCACCGCGCGTCCGATGTCATAGCGGCCCTGCAGCACATCCGTCGTCTTCAAGCCGTTGCCCGTGATGCAGACCACCGTGGTCTCGTCCTTACCGATGCGGCCCTGTGCGAAGAGTTTCGCGGTCACCGCAGTGGTTACGCCGCCTGCCGTCTCCGTGAAGATACCTTCGGTCTCTGCCAGCTCCTGAATGCCGGCGACGACTTCGACGTCGGAGACATCTTCGCCCCACCCGCCGGTATCGCGGATTAGACGAGCCGCGTATGGGCCGTCCGCCGGGTTGCCGATCGCCAACGAACGGGCGATAGTGTTCGGTTTCTGCGGCTCGTGACGCTCAAGATTGTTCTTCACCGCGTGGGTAATCGGCGAGCAGCCCGTAGCCTGCGCTCCGAAGAACTTCACGTGCTTTGCCTCAACGATGCCGAGATACACCAGCTCGTCGAAGGCCTTCTTGATCTTGCGGATTAGCGAACCGCCGGCCATCGGCACCACGACGTTGTCGGGCAAACGCCAGCCGAGCTGCTCGGCGATCTCATAGCCCATCGTCTTCGAACCCTCAGCGTAGTAAGGCCGCAGGTTCACGTTGACGAAGCCCCAGCTGTACTGGTCGGCGATCAACGAGCACAGACGGTTAACATGGTCATAGTTGCCGTCAATGCGCACCAGCCGCGCGCCATAGATCAGCGTATTCAGAATCTTTGCCGGCTCAAGGTCCGCCGGAATCAGGATGCAGCTCTTCAAGCCCAGGCGGGCGGCCTGCGCTGCCACTGAGTTTGCCAGGTTACCGGTCGAGCTGGCGCCGACGGTGTCAAACCCGAAGTAGCGGGCATTGGCCAGCGCCACGGCGACGACACGGTCCTTAAAGCTCAGCGTCGGGAAGCAGACGGCATCGTTCTTCACGTAGATGTCGGAAGCGCCGAGACGCTTGCCCAGATTGTTGGCCTTGACCAGCGGGGTGAAGCCAACCGGGAGATCGGGCTGGAAGCCTTCAGGAATAGGAAGCAGCGCACGATAGCGCCAGATGCTTGCCGGCCCGGCAGCGATGGACTCCCGGGTCACGCTGCCCTTCACCACATCCAGGTCGTAAAAGACCTCAAGCGGCGAAAAGCACTCATCGCAGACAGAAAGCGGCTGGTTGCCATAGCTCTTGCCGCACTCTTTGCACTTCAGATCGTAGGGCGCACACGCACCGGAAGACATAGGGCCTTGCTCTCCATGTGGAGGAGGGCTTTACGTGTGACTGTCTCTCTGATTGGCGCTCTTAACTCAGGAACGAGGAGGCGCGGGGTGGGAACTTGCAACTTTCCTACTCCGAATCTCATGTTCCCTGTCGCCAGGAGAGAGTTGACACCGGTACGCCTTTGTTCTGTCCGGTTGTCGTGGTGTCACAGGGCTCGTCCCTCAACCACTCTTCATGAAATTCGCGCTTGCCCTTGCGGGCTAGCTTGAATGTATTGTTTGTACCACGCCATCCGCCTCCAGACAAGCCATGGCAGCAGTCAACGGCGGCTAAGTGCATTGAATTGCAGGAAAACCACCCTTTTCGGTTTATTCTTCCGCCATGGTGAAATTCCTGGTTCGCACCGTAGCCTTCGCGGCCATAGCCGCTGCTTTTGCGTCCGTGGCCACGCTTCCCCTCGCCGCGCAGGAGACCCCGTTGAACCCGGACGGCAAGGTCGCCGCCAAGTCCGCCTGGCTGACGCTTACGCCCCAGCAGAAGTCCGACGTCTTCGCTTTTGCCGCCCCCTACAAGGACTACCTGCGGCACGCCAAGAGCGCCGGCCTCTCGACGGCGGAGTTCCTTCGTCTGGCCAAAGCAGCAGGGTTCACCGAGTTCACGTCTCCCTCACAGATCAAGCCTGGCGCCAAGCTCATCTTCGACAATCGCGACCGCTCCGTCGTCTTTGCCGTCATCGGCTCCGACTCGGTAGAAACGGGCACACGCATCGTCGCGACTCATCAGGACTCTCCACACCTGAACCTGAAGTCTCGTCCGGTCGTCGGAGCTCCAGGCTCGGTTGCGCTACTGAAGACCACGCTCTACGGCGGCATCAAAAAGTACCAGTGGTCGAATCTTCCACTGGCACTGGTCGGCCGCATCGACGCCACAGATGGCCGGCACCTGCAGGTAAATATCGGCTTTGCTCCTGGCGATCCTGTCTTCGTGATCGCCGACGCCGCGCCTCACTCCGACTCATTGCTCCGCACACGCACCTACACCACCGTCCTCGCAGGTGAGGAGATGAATCCGGTGGCCGGTTCGATTCCCAGCGAGAAGAACTCCGTTGCCGACCAGGTCATGGCCGCCCTGCGTACGAAGTTCAATATCAAGGACGAGGATCTGGTTGCCGCTGAGCTGGAGCTTGTTCCAGCAACTCAGCCGGCCGATGTCGGTATCGACAATGGCCTGACCGGAAGCTGGGGCCAGGATGACAAAGCGCTCAGCTATGCGGCGTCACGCAGCATCTTCGACCTGAAGGGCACGCCGAAAAAGACCGCGATGGTCTACGTCACCAACTTCGAAGAGGTCGGCTCCATCAACAACACCGGCGCAAACTCGCAGTTCCTCGATACCGTCTTTACGGAGCTGATGGACGCGCAGAAGAAAGGTGCTTCAGCACTCGATGTCCGTCACGCGCTGCGCAATGCCGCTGTCCTCTCAGCCGACTGTAATGACGGCGTGAATCCCCTCTTTCCTGGTAACTCGGAAGCATCGAACGCCGCGGTCGTCGGCTATGGCGTAACTATCAAGCGCTACGGCGCAGGCTTCGATCCGAACGCGGAATTCACTGCCCGCATCATCGCGCTGCTCGACAAGAACAACATCACCTGGCAGACGCAGACACCGCGTGTTGAAGTCGGCGGAGGAGGCACTATTGGAGGCTTCCTCTCGGCGCGCAATATGGAAGTGTTGGACGTAGGCATTCCACTGCTCAGCATGCATGCAACCTATGAGATGAGTTCGAAGGTAGACCACTGGTCCATCTATAAGTTCTTTGGCGCCTTCTATGGAATGGAATAAGCGATAGCAGCTTACCCTTTGTCATTTCGCGGCGTTCGGGGTCCCAGCCGGCTTCACTGGTTGGGGTGAAGCGATAGCGAAGAACTCTGCTTCTCGCGTTCGGGAGCACTAGTTTGAGGCCAGTTAGGCGTCTTCGGTATTCCTTACCAACCCCAACTTCGTGAGCGCCCACTTCAGAGAATAAGTTCTCTGGAGCCCCGAGGCGGGGCACCTGGGCAATGAAATCGAGAAAACCGAGTTCTCCGCTTCGCTCCGAAATGACAAATCAAAGTCAATGGCCGGCCTAATTCGGCTTGATGATCTCTTTCACACCCTCTACAAAGCTCTTCGGATCGAACTCCGTCCGCAGAATCTCATCGGGACAATCCGTCATCAGGGCCACGCGCCAGTTGCACACGAAGGCTATAAGCTGCTCAGGCTGCGCCGCCCTCAGCTCACTACAGAGCGCTTCAGCTTCGGCGATACCGCGCTCACCTTCCACATCAATCAACACGAGGTCATAGTGCTTCTGCCAGAAGCTCGAGCGTCCTTCCTCCGTGCTAATGACCGAATCCACCTCATAGCCTGAGAGGCGCAAAATCTGATCGCGCAGGGGACGCAGCATGTCCCGTTTGCAGACATGCAGAACAGCTTTCCGGTGGGGGGAATCCATAAGGGAGGCCTTTCGCAATGGCAGCGTCAGGCCAGGACTTCGGACTTCTCTTCTGCGGATCCAGTATGAGCGGGAAGCGCCGGCATAGGCACCAGCATATCTTCCTTACGCATCACAAGAGTGGTGGCGTTCAGGCTGGCAAGTTCAAAGCCATGACCATGAGTAATTGCGTCCGTTGGGCAAGCCTCAACGCAGTACCCGCAGAAGATGCAACGGTTGTAATCGATGTTGTAGACCTTGGCGTACCGCTCCGAAGAGCTGATACGCTTTTGCTCCGTGTTGTCCGCCGCTTCGATAAAGATGCAGTTAGAGGGGCAGGCGGCAGCGCACAGGAAGCATGCCACGCACTTCTCCAGACCGTTCTCGTCACGCTGCAACTGGTGCTTGCCGCGGAAGCGCTCCTGGAACTGAGCGCCGCGCATCGGTCCGGGACCGTCGGGGTAGTTTTCTACCTCGGTGGGCTGCAGCATTTCCTTGAAGGTGATGCTCATGCCTTTGGCAATCGCGGCGACGTTGCTGACGATGGACATGGTTTGAGTATATGCCACACGGGGGTTACGCTGGTATCCGCTATGCGCCCAGTCATCCTTGCTCTCGCCTGCGTTTTCATCGCCTTGCCCGTCTTCGCCGAGACCGCAGCCCAGACCACGCAGCAGCCTGCAATGGCCCATGCGCACGAAGCCACCACTCCCTCTACCTCACTGACAGTAACCGGCCCGACCGGCAAGGTACTGAAGGTGTCGCCGGAAGACCTGAAAGCCATGCCGCACAAGTCTGTAGAGGTCTTCAACGAGCACAGCAAGGCGAAGGAAACCTACACCGGTGTTCCTCTCACGGACCTGCTGAAGCAGGTTGACGTGCCTACTGGAGAGAAGCTCCGCGGCAAACTCTATCTGTTGGGAGTCATCGTAGAGGGCACAGATCACTATCGCGTGCTCTATTCTCTGGCGGAGGTAGATTCCGCCAACCACACCGGCGATGTCCTGGTCGCCGACCAGATCGATGGAAGGCCCATTGCCACCGACGGAGCCTTCAAACTGGTCTCGACGGAAGAGAAGCGGCCCGCGCGCTGGGTGCGGAACCTGACCGCCATCACCGTCAAGGCTGTCGAGTAGCTACCCGCTCCAACACTTCGAGCGTGAATTGCGCGACCGCGATCTCGCCTCGTAGAACAGAATCCAGGGGAAACCATGCCGCGTCTGCGGCGTCATCTCCGCAAAGCAGCTCACCTCCTGTGAGCTCGCAGAGGAAGTCCACCAGGACGTAGTGATACCGGACGCGTTCTTCTTCGCGGAAGATCCGTTCCAGGGTCTCCGCATGCCGCACAACACGGACGTCCAGCCCGGTCTCTTCCCTGACCTCGCGGACCACCGCGGCTTCCAGGTGCTCTCCCAGCTCCAGCCGGCCGCCTGGCAACGACCACTCGCCCTTGAGCGGCTCGCGTCCGCGCCGCACCAGCAAGACGTTGTCGTTCTGAAAGACGATAGCTCCTACCCCAACGACAGGAGCGCCGGGGAACTCGCGTGTGTCGCTCATTTCAGCGGTTTGCCAAACTCTTCGCAAAAGACTGTATGCGAGAACGGGAAGCGGCCGCCATTGAACTTGTCGGGCCCCTGTATTCGTCCAAGCGCCAGAACGGCGACAACCCAGTAGCTCATGGGCAGGCGTAGAACCTCATGCACTTTATCCTGCTCGAAGCCTTCCATCGGAGCGGTATCGTAGCCCAACACCTCGGCCATCAGCAGCATGTGCGTGAAGGCCACCATGACCTGCTTGTTTAGCCAGCCATGCATCTGGTCAGAGTTGAACTCGGTGAAGTAGTGCGGAATGCTCTCTCGCGATGCGGCGGCCAGGCTCTCGGACATGCCACCGCGAAGCCCGGAGTTGATTACGTCATCCAGGTCCTTACGCCAGGCGTCCGCATCGCCGCAGGCGACAATCACCGCACTGGCCTCTTCCACTTTGGCCTGGTTGAAACACGCTCCGCGCAGGCGGCGCTTCTGCTCCGGCTGCTGCACGACGATGAATCGCCAGGGCTGCAGGTTATAGCTGCTGGGGGCCTGCAACCCCGCTTCCAGAATCTTCCGCAGATCGTCCTGCGGAATCGGCTCACCGTCAAAGCTCTGGCTTGCACGGCGCTCGCGAATCGCCTGGGCGAGTGATTTGATTTCGGCGCGGCTCATACGTTCCTGTTCTTCTGCTCCCTCAAAAACGTGGCCGTGGCCCGTACTGCTCAGCGCAGGTTCTCCATCGGCTCCTCGGTAGCGAATGGGCTTGCCCCCGGAGACTCCGATGATACCCAGACTCCATGAAATGCTGAACGAAGCTCAGGATACGCGAGGACGAGCGTTCGTGCAGCCTCGGAGTTTCGTTTCCGCGTAGCCGCGGCATCACCGGCCGTGTCTACCTTGAGGTGTACGACCAGATCCACCTTCTCTTTGCTGGAGCTATCGTCGAAACCGAAGCCCGTAATCCGATACTCCGTCCCATCGGTCGCGCGCAGTACCAGCGGCTGGTCCGCCGAAACCCCTTTCTGCAGCACCGGCGGCGCGGCGGTCGACGCCTCCGTCTGCAACTTCTCCAGATGGGTGCTGCTCACGAACCCTACCGGCTGCAACAGTGCGGCAGCCTGCTGATAGTACAGCCACGCATTCCACGGCTGGTTCTGTTTTGCCATTGAGCGCGCCGTTGTCCAGTAGTACAGGCCGTCTTTACCGGCTGAGGTCGCAGCCTTAGGGAACAAGCCGGCAAGCTTCCACCCGCTCTCGTCGCGCAGCAGCATACTGATTTGCCATGGGTTAGGACCGGATGCATTGACAAGAGCAAAGGCGTACTTGCCCGCCGGCAGTCCTGCAATCGAGAAATCGGTCTCCGCCGAGCTCTGGTTCAGCGTGCAGAAAAACTGTCCCGTAGCTGCAGACCCATCTGAATTTGGTTTTAGAGAGGTAGCGTCAAGAAGCCACACGCTCTCCACCGCCAGCGCCGCGCCTTTCAATTTCGGGGCCGTATCCCCGGTCAGCGACGCCAGGGCTGCGAAATTGCCCGCAAGCTGCGCACTGCTGCGGGTCTTGATCGACGCCGCGTCATTTGCCTGCAGAGCGGCAGCCAGAGTGCGGGCCGCCGCGGCAATGCCGTCGCGCTCGGCCGCCTGCATCTGAGACTGGGTCGTGCACGTCTCTGCCGTCAACGGACCGGCGACCAACAGAACAGCAAACAGCGCAGACAAACGCTTCATTTCGGAACCCCGCCCGCGAATCTTTCGGCCATTGTCTCCAGCCAGTCCACGGCATTGATAGTCTAGTGGAATAGACGCGAAATGCGCCCGTTTCGCAGTCGATGAGCGTCTAATCCCTGTATATGCCGCGCAATCCTACTGTTCCCGGCGTTTTTCTCGTCCTTCTGGCCGCCTCTGCCCTCTCTGCGCAGGCACAACAGAAGCCATCTGCCACGCTACCGGCTACGCCGCCAACATCTCTTGCACCGGCTCCCGCACCTCAGGCCACGCCAGTCCCGCCTGCGGAGCCGCCGTCCATCACCAATGACAACGGCACCCTGACGGTAAAGACCCAGAATTCCAGCCTGAACCAGATTCTTCGTGAGATCTCCCGCAAGACCGGAATGAGCATCACCGGAGGCGTCAGCGAAGAGCGGGTCTTCGGCACCTACGGCCCCGCTCCAGCCGGCGAGGTTCTGCGCCAGTTGCTCGACGGCACCAAGAGCAACATGCTCTACCAGGAGGCCACGGCGACCGCTCCGGCACACCTGACCCTTACCGCCCGCCAGGGCGCGGTAACGCCTCCCAACGTCTTTTCGGCGACTGCCGATCGCTCCGGGAACAACGAGGACGAGCCGGTTATTCCCCGGTCCGATGCTGTACGCCCGGGGCCCCAGCCGGGTCCCTTCGGCTACGGGCAGCAGCCACAGCAGCCATCCGGACAACAAGATGGCTCACAGCCCCAGCAATCTCCGTCCGACTCCTCTACCCCGGACTCGAATACTCAGCAGCCGCAGCAACAGCAGCAAACGCCGAACGGTGTGAAGACACCGGAGCAGCTTCTGCAGCAGCTCATGCAGATGCGCCAGCAGCAAACTCCGAAATAGCTAAAGCCGAACAGAAAGAAGAAGGGAGCCCCAAGGGCTCCCTTCTTCTTGTTGAAAGAATTTTTCGAAGCCTCTTATCCGGCGATCGTCCGTGCCGGCGCCGCGGAGACACGTGTCGCCGCAACCGAACGCGAATGAACCCGGAAGATGGCGAACAATGCCTGGCAAATGCCATAAGCCAGCAGAACACCTGCTGCCAGCGATGCCAGAACCGCACACAGAATCATGACTGATGTCACCACGACCACTCCCCGCTGAGCGCACATCGCGCTTTCAGCGTCTCTATTATTTCAACACATCGCCACAGTGCAAGCCTGACGTTGCACTTGCTGTTGATGCTTCAGATACGCAGTATTCCCAATCTGGGTTGCCTGACCTAGGGCGTGTCAGGCCGCCGGAGGATGTACTCTAGAGTTTTGCGGCCTGCCCGCGAATCGGCGCCTATGAGCATCACTCACATTACGGTCCGCGGTGCTCGTCAGCACAACCTGAAGAACATCTCTGTCTCCATTCCTCGCAACACCCTGACGGTCGTAACCGGGCTCTCGGGTTCGGGAAAGTCGTCTCTAGCGTTCGACACCATCTACGCTGAAGGCCAACGGCGTTACGTTGAGACTCTTTCGGCCTATGCCCGCCAGTTCCTCGACCAGATGGAGCGCCCGGACGTGGACGCCATCGAGGGGCTGTCCCCGGCTATCTCCATCGAGCAGAAGACCACTTCCCGCTCGCCCCGCTCCACCGTCGGCACCATCACCGAGATCTACGACTATCTGCGCCTGCTTTACGCCTCAGTCGGACAGCCCCACTGCCCGCAGTGCGGCCGCCCGATCAGCCGGCAGTCTGCCGACCAGATCGTCGAGCGCATCGTCGCTCTTTCGCCGGGAGAGCGCATCACCGTCTTTGCCCCCATCGTCCGCGGCCGCAAGGGCGAATTCCGCGAAGAATTGGAAGCCTTAGACCAGCAGGGCTTCCGCGCCCGCATCGACGGTGAAATCACTGAGATCACCGAGGGCATGCGCCTGGAGAAGCGCAAAAACCACACGGTAGAGGCCATCGTCGACCGCGTCATCCTGAAGCTCGGCCCCGACGGCAAACCCGACACCCGACGTCTGGAAGCCTCTGTCGCGAAAGCCCTGCAGATGGCTAACGGTCTTGTTTTGATCGGGATAGCAGGCATGAACGAGACGCTGTACTCCTCCTCTATGGCTTGCCCGGAGTGCGGCATCAACGTTCCGAAGCTCGAACCCCGCAGCTTCAGCTTCAACTCCACCTACGGCGCCTGCCCCGAATGCCATGGCCTGGGCTCGATCTACGATTTTGACCCGGCTAAGACCATCACTGACTGGTCTAAACCGCTTCTGGACGGCGCCATGGGGCCAGGATCGGCCTCGCAGTACCTGCTGAAGCTGATCAAGCTGGCTGCCGAAAAATACAAGATCGACCTGAAGAAGCCCTTCGAATCGTTGCCGGACGCCCATCAGAAGCTGCTTCTCTACGGCCCGCCGAAAGGCGAGACCAGCCGCACCGGCTTCCACGGCATCCTGGCCTACCTGCGCGATTCGCTCGAAGAAACCAAGTCTGAGGGCTATCGCGAGTACATGATGCAGTACATGTCGGCGAGCATGTGCCCCGTCTGCAAGGGTGCTCGTCTGCGGCCAGAGTCGCTGGCTGTGCGGGTTGATGGGCGATCCATCGCCGAGTTCACGTCACTCTCGCTCGACGGGGCGCTCGATACAGCGCGGAACTTCAACTTCACTGGCCGCGAACGCATCATCGCAGACCGTCTGCAGCGCGAGGTCATCGAGCGCCTGGAGTTCCTGAACGCGGTCGGCCTCAGCTATCTGTCGCTGGATCGCTCTGCAGCGACTCTCTCCGGCGGCGAGGGCCAGCGCATTCGTTTAGCGACCCAGATCGGCTCGCGCCTGCGCGGTGTGCTTTACGTACTGGACGAGCCCTCCATCGGCCTGCACCAGCGCGACAACCAGCGCCTGATCTCTGCACTTGAAAGCCTGCGGGATATCGGCAATACCGTCCTGGTCGTCGAGCATGACGAAGACACCATACGCAAGGCCGACTACGTCATCGACATCGGCCCCGGCGCCGGCAAGAACGGCGGACATCTCTTACTGCAGGGAACTCCGCAGCAGATGATGGAAGACCCGCATTCGCTGACCGGTCTGTATCTATCGAACCAGATCGCCATCTCCGCCCGCACGGAGCCACGCCCCCTGACCGGCAAGTGGGTCGCCGTGGAGGGCGCCCGGGGCCACAACCTGAAGGATGTCACCGTGAAGGTCCCGGTCGGCATCATGACGGTGGTGACCGGCGTCTCCGGCTCGGGCAAATCGACCCTGATCAACGACACGCTTTACCGCGCCCTGGCGCAGAAGCTCTACGGCAGCCGCGAAGAGCCCGAGCCATACAAGTCGATCAAGGGTTTCGACGAGTTCGATAAGGTCATCCAGATCGACCAATCCCCTATCGGACGATCTCCCCGGTCCAATCCGGCGACGTACACAGGTGTCTTTACCGCCATCCGCGACCTCTTCGCTATGTTGCCGGAGTCGCGCGAGCGCGGCTACAAGCCCGGCCGGTTCAGCTTCAACGTGCAGGGCGGCCGGTGCGAGGCGTGCCAGGGCGACGGGCAGCGGCGCATCGAGATGAATTTCCTGCCCGACGTCTATGTGCAGTGCGAGGTCTGCAACGGCCGCCGCTACAACCAGGAAACACTGGCGGTGAAGTTCAAGGGCTATTCCATCGCCGACATTCTCGAGCTGGCGATTGAAGACGCGCTGCCCATCCTGGAAGACATTCCCAACGTCAAAACCAAGCTGCAGACGCTGGTCGACGTTGGCCTTGGCTACATCCATCTGGGCCAGTCCGCAACGACGCTTTCGGGCGGCGAGGCACAGCGTATGAAGCTGGCCCGCGAACTGTCCAAACGGCAGACCGGACGTACGATGTATATGCTCGATGAGCCGACGACCGGCCTCCACTTCGACGATGTCCGCAAGCTGCTGGAGGTGCTGCACCGCCTCGCTGACCTTGGCAATACCGTCCTGATCATCGAGCACAACCTCGATGTCATCCGCAACGCCGACTGGATCATCGACATGGGACCCGAAGGCGGTACAGGCGGTGGCACCGTCGTGGCTGCCGGCACGCCATCTGAGGTCGCAAAGGTCAAAGGATCGCATACGGCCGGATTCCTGATGCGCTACTTCGCACCGGCTGCGAAACCCGGAAAGAAGGCCAGGAAGTGAGCGAAATAGACAAGGACCGGGCGGAAGAGAACTTCCGGCGTCTGGAAGAAGCTCTGCAGGAGCGGCTTCCGGTGGTCCGCCAGCCACATCTTGGCTACGGCGTCGCCTTTGCTGCTTCTGCTTTCCTCTTACTGATAGTCGCAACTCTGGTCCTGTCAGCTGTCATTGGAAGCCACGACGGCAAGCTACAGAGGGATAGCTTCGAGAAAATCGCGAGTCTGCCTCGCATGTCCGTTTATGCCATGGGGATCGGCTATCTCGGCACCTTAGTCTGGAGCTTCTTTCTTTACCCTCACTTCTGGAAGCGGCCCTACTTCGATGTGCTGCAGTGGAACTTCGCGGCGGTACGCCGTTACTGGCCGCTCCTGCTCACGGGCGGAGTAGGCCTATCCATCGCAGCGGGAATTGCTGAGCGCTTCGTCTCTGTACCGGACACTGCGCCGATGAATGCCTTCTTCAAAGATCGCGCCGATCTATGGCTGATCACGATCTTCGGCTCCACTGTCGCACCGTTCTTTGAAGAGATGATGTTTCGAGGCTATTTCCTGCCTGGCGTAGCCATCGCCTTCGACTGGCTGCGGCTTGAACGCTCGGATGCAGCCCGCGCTCACTGGGAATCGAGCAGCACAGTCAGCCTGCAGGCTGTGATCTTCTCGGGCATCTTTACCAGCATTGGATTTGCTGCCCTGCATGCCACTCAGCTAGCTAACACCTGGGGTGCGGTGTTTCTTCTCTTCTGCGTCAGTTGCGTTCTTACCGCTGTCCGCGTGCGGTTGAACTCTCTGGCTGCCTCTACGCTTCTACACGCTTCGTACAACGCCACGCTCTTTATGGTGACTTTCATTGCTACCGGCGGTTACCAGCATCTGGAGAAGCTGCAGCGGTAGGCATCTCATCCAATGGTTAACACGTCCCAGGTTCTACAATCTCCATTGAGATGAACGACCGCGAAGCCCTCCTGAACCTGATCGCCACCCTCTCCTTCCGCCTGGGCGATTTCACGCTCTCCTCCGGCGCCAAGTCGGATTACTACATCGACTGCCGCATTACTACGCTGCACGCCGAGGGCGGCCGTTTGACCGGCCTGGTGCTCTACGATCTGATCCGCCAACACTTCCCTCAGGCTGAAGCAGTAGGCGGCCTGACCATGGGTGCGGACCCGGTCGTCTCCAACACCGCCAGCGCCTCGGCCTGGTACGCCAAGGATCATCCGGACACACCGCTGCTCAACGGCTTCCTCGTCCGCAAGCAGCCCAAAGGACACGGTGCGGGACGCCAGGTTGAAGGCTTCCTCAAACCCGGAGCTAAGGTTGTCATCGTCGATGACGTCTGCACCACCGGCGGCAGCACCATCACGGCCATTGAAGCTGTAAAGGCAGCAGGCATGGACATCATCGGTATCCTCTGCCTCGTCGATCGCGAGCAGGGTGGCCGAGCCAATATCGAGGCTGCAGCGGCCGGAGCACCGTTTATCAGCGCCTTTACCGCGAACGATGTGAGGGCTGCGCATATCGCTCTCCCAAACCAAACTTAGCGACGAATTGGGTGCCCCATCCATCGCAACGCGATGGGTGGGACGTTCGGGCGAAGCGCGATGTTCTTCCCGAGAAGGTATCGATAGAGAAGCAGATTTCTCCGCTGCGCTACGAAATGACAAACAAACTTACAGTTCAAGTTGCACTCGAATGTCCTTCCCCACTACATCCGCCCGATTGATAAACTAATAGACGATGATTCCCACCCTCGAATGGACACCCGAAGGCGTCCGCTTTATCGATCAGACGAAGCTGCCGCTCGACGAAATTTACGTCACCGCGACCAGTTACCAGGACGTTGCCACCATCATCAGTGACATGATCGTGCGCGGCGCTCCTGCTATTGGTGTCTCCGCCGCCATGGGCATCGCGCTTGGTGTCGACCGCAGCTCCGCCACCACGCTCAGCCAGCTCAGCGCTGAAGTCGAAGAGATGAGCAAGGTGCTTGCGGCTACCCGTCCAACCGCGGTGAACCTCTTCTGGGCCATCGACCGCATGAACGAGAAGTACAGGGAACTCCTCGCGAAGCCGGGTGTCACCATTCCCGAGATCAAGGCCGCTCTTATCACTGAAGCTCAGGCCATGTATGACGCTGACATCGAAGCCTGCAAGCAGATGGGCGCCCACGGCGCGACCCTGCTTCCGCAGGAAGGCACCGTACTGACGCACTGCAACGCAGGCGCTCTGGCCACCTGCGGCTACGGCACTGCTCTGGGCGTCATTCGTGCCGCCGTGGAACGTGGCCACAAGATCGACGTCCTGGCCGATGAGACCCGCCCCTACCTCCAGGGCGCACGCCTCACCGCCTGGGAACTGATGCAGGACAACATCCCCACCACAGTCCTGTGCGACAACATGGCCGGCACCCTGATGCGTCAGGGCCGCATTCAGGCTGTGATCGTGGGCGCAGACCGTATCGCTGCCAATGGTGACGTCGCCAACAAAGTTGGTACCTACTCCGTCGCGGTTCTGGCCAAGGAACACGGTATCCCGTTCTACGTCGCCGCTCCCTGGTCGACCATCGATCTGGCAACAGAGCACGGCGATCAGATCCCGATTGAGCAGCGTTCCCCGGTCGAGGTCACGCATTCGAACGGCAAGCAGATGACCCCGCACGGCGTGGGCATCGAGAACCCCGCCTTCGATGTCACCCCCGCGAAGTATGTGACGGCGATCATAACCGAGCGCGGCGTCCTTCAGGCACCCTACGAGGTGTCGATGAAGGAGATGCTTGATGCGGAGTCTGCCGTACCGGCCGTTTAGCTATACCCAGGGCGACGCCACCCTGTTCGCCCTGTTTCAACCGCGCCTGAAATCCCTGCTGCGAGGCTCTCTGCTTTCAATGCTGAGCTTTGCGGCAGGGTTTCTTCTTTCCGGCTTTCCGAATAGCCATCCTTCGCCATGGATCGTCGTGCCATTGCTCACCGCATGCTGGGGCACATGCGAGACACTCCGCTGTATGAAGCGCCGCTGGGACTGGTATCACGGTGGCGTACTGCTGCTCGTCTACACCGATCTGATGGTGCTGATGATGTTGCTGCTCTTTCTTCTGTATCCCTATGCTCACTGGTTGACTCACGCAGCTTGGTAGCAGCAGGCACCAGCCTCGCAAGAGAAGTACCATAGAGAGATGGCAGTACCGGGCTTGCTCGACCTTCGTCAGAAGTCTCTGTTACGTGGGGGTCTACTGGTCTTTGGCTCGTTTGCCGTAGGCATTTGGCTTTCTGACTTTCCAAATAACCGGGCAACGTTGTGGCTCATCCTGCCGACGCTCCTCTCCTTCCTCGGAACCATCGAGTGCATTCGCTGTATGCGCCGCAAATGGTCCTGGTATCACGGGGGGGTACTTCTGTTGATATACGCCGATCTCATGGTTATGACCCTGTTGGTCTTCTTTCTTCTGTATCCTTATGCGCATTGGCTTACCAACACGCGCTGACGGTCATCCGGCAGCCGCATGTTAATACGCGTAAGGAGACCTGGCATGCTGAAAGGCTTTCGCGACTTTATTCTTCGTGGCAACGTCGTTGACCTTGCTGTCGCCGTCCTGATCGGTGCGGCATTCGGAGCAATTACCACTTCCCTGGTCGGTGACATCGTTACCCCGCTGATAGCGGCTACCGTCGGCAAACCGAACTTCGGCTACCTGGAGTTGCACGTCGGCAGCGGCGTTGTGAAATACGGCAACTTTTTTAACGCCGTCATCACCTTCCTGCTAAACGCCGCGGTCGTCTACTTCTTTATGGTGCTGCCCATGCAGTACCTTCTTAAGCGCTTTAATCCTCCACCGCCGGCCGACACCCGTGCCTGCCCGGAGTGCAAGAGCGACATTCCCAAAGACGCCACACGCTGCAAGTTCTGCACACAGCCGGTACCCGCCGCCTAGGCCATGCCCTGGCGCTGCAATAGCGGCCTGGGTGCTGTACTCTGTCCTTCATACGAGATTCACGACAGGAAGGATCTTCACGAGTGCATCGCACCCAGGCCGTTGCCGTCTCTCTTGCCTTTGTCAGCCTCGCCGCCGTAGCGCAGTCGCCGTCCGTCTTCGGATATCGTGACTTCACCCAGCAGCAGAAGTGGGATACGACTTTCCTTGCTGTGCCCGATCCCAAACTCGCCGGCCAGCACCTCAAGACCCTTACAGCCGAGCCCCACTGGGCCAGTTCTCCCGAAGACCTGAAGACAGCGCAGTACGTCGCGGCGAAGTTCAAGGAAGCCGGCCTGCAGACCGAGGTCGTTCCCTACCGCGTCCTTTTGAATAAGCCGAAGAAGATCAGCATTGAGGCCTTCGACAGCAAGGGCAAGAAGCTGATGGCCGGTCCGACCAAAGAGCATGTCGACGGCGATCCCTTCCAGGACGATCCGCGCATCCTGCCCGCCTTCAACGGCTCCTCTCCCTCGGGAGACGTGACCGGCGAGGTCATCTACTGTAACTACGGGACGCTTGCCGACTTCCGCAAGATCAAGGAACTCGGCATCGACATGCACGGCAAGATCGCCCTGGTGCGCTACGGCCAGAACTTCCGCGGCGTAAAGGTCTATATCGCCCAGCAGATGGGAGCCGCAGGCGTACTGATCTACTCTGACCCCGCCGATGATGGCTGGGTGAAGGGTGACAAGTACCCGCAAGGAGCCTTCCGACCTGACAACGCCGTACAGCGCGGCAGCGTGCAGTTCATCGCGAAATATACCGGCGATCCCGAGACACCGGGCGTCGCCTCCACCGAGAAGCTGCCGGACTCCGCACGTCTGCCTGAAAACAAGCTGCAGGACGATCAGCCCAGCATCCCTGCAAACCCGCTCAGCTACCAGGACGCCCTGCCGATTCTGCGCGCCCTCGGCGGTCCTGAGTCTCCCCGCCCCTGGCAGGGCGCACTTCCCTTCACCTACCACCTCGGCGGTAAGGGCGTTACCGCACACATGCGTCTGGAGCAGGACTACGCCGTACGCACCATCTGGAACGTCATCGGCAAGATTCCCGGCACGGACGCTCCTGATGAATGGGTCATCGCCGGCAATCACCGCGATGCCTGGGTCTATGGCGCCGTCGACCCCAACAGCGGCACCGCCGCCATGCTGGAGACCGTACATGGCCTGGGTGAGCTGCTCAAGCAGGGCTGGAAGCCGAAGCGCACCGTCATCATCGGAAGCTGGGATGCGGAAGAAGAGGGCCTGGTCGGCTCCACCGAATGGGCCGAAGAGCACGCGGCCGAGCTACAGCACGCCGTCGCCTACTTCAATACCGACGTTGGCGTCAGCGGCCCGGACTTCGGAGCCTCCTCCGTCCCCTCGCTGCAGCAGTTTGTCCGCGAAGTAACCAAGTCCGTCCCCAGCCCTAAGGGCGGCACCGTGTACGACCAGTGGAAGAAGTCTCAGGAAGAAGGCCGCGGACGCGGCACCTCCACCAGCGCCAGCAATGTCGTGACCTCCGTCGACAACGATGTGAAGGTCGACGCTCTCGGCTCCGGGTCTGATTACACGCCCTTTATCCAACATATCGGCGTACCGGCAACCGACATCGGCTCCAGCGGCCGCTATGGCGTCTACCATTCGGTCTTCGATAACTACGCGTGGTTCGTCAAGAACGCAGATCCGACCTTCGTCTATGAGCAGCAACAGGCCCGCGTCTTCGGTCTGGAGATTCTGCATATGGCAGACGCTGACGTTCTGCCCTATGACTATCAGGCGTACGGAAAGGCAGTAGAGGAGTACATCTCCACCGCCAAAAAGAAGGCATCGACCGATGGCCTGACACTGAACTTCGACGCCGCAGCCGTCGCCGCCAAGCGGTTTGAGACTGCCGGTTCAGCTATTCGCAGCCGGCAGAACAGCGTCAGCGGCAACCCGAAGGCGCTGAATGACAACCTGCGGGCTGTCGAAGGCGCCTTCATCTCGTCGCAAGGCCTGCCCAACCGCCCCTGGTACAAGCACGTCATCTACGCTCCCGGCGAGTACACCGGCTATGCTGCAGTGGTGATTCCGGGAGTGAATGAGGCGATGGAAGGCGGCATCAACAACAAACCGGACGCCGCAGTGGCCCAGGCACAGCTCGGAGTCCTGACCGAAGCCCTCAACCAGGCCGCACAGATTCTGGAAGGCGCTGCCCACTGATGACGGCTCGTCGCCTCGTCCCCGCTGCTGCCCTGCTGTTGTCTCTGCTGACGACTGCATGCCGGCATGAGCAGAGTGCGGCAACGGCTGAACCAGGCTTCCGTTTTGAGCCACAACCGCATCAGCTCCCGTTTGCGCTGATGCGGCCAGTCGTAGCCTCCGCGGTGAACGGAGACCTCTATCTCCTTGGGGTCGACCGTTCGCAAGGCGGATCGAAGCTCGCACTGACAACCAGCAACGACGCGGGCGACCACTGGGGCCAACCGGCCGTACTCAACGCCGCAGGAACCATGGTCTCCACTGCAGCGGAAAATGCACCGCAGATTGCTGCACGCGGCATGTACGCCTATGCCCTGTGGCAACAGCATGATGAGGCAGGCGCTACGACCCTGCAGTTTGCCCGCACCTCGCCCGGCATGGCGCACATGCCGCCGCATCTCGTCTCACCTGTCGATAAACCCGCGGGAGATATAAGCTATACAGGCTTTGCCAGCTTCACGGTCGCTCCTAACGGCGACATCTACGCAGTGTGGCTCGACGGCCGCTCACCGGCTTCGGCCCCCGGAACCTTCTCCGTCTATCTGGCGCGATCGACCGACAAGGGTATGACCTTCCAGCCCAACGTCCGTGTGGCAGATCTCTCCTGCCCCTGCTGCCGTCCGTCGGCTGCGGTTGCGGCAGATGGCACCGTGTATGTGGTCTACCGGCACGTCTACGATGACAATGAGCGGGATATTGCCCTCGTCAGCTCACATGACGGCGGACAACACTGGAGCGCCCCGGTTCGCGTCTCAACCGACCGGTGGAAGCTGTTCGGCTGCCCGGAGTCCGGTCCGGTGATCGCCATTCAGCACAACAACCCGGTCGTTAGCTGGTATACCGCTTCGGAGCAGAAACCGGGCATTCGCCTGGCCACCTCATCCGACGGAGGAAAGATCTTTAAATCCGCCAAGCCCGTGAGCGAAGGGATCCTTTCGGCCAACCATCCCTATCTCTCACAGCGCGAGGACGGCTCCATCGCCGTCTCCTTCTCAGGGCGCGCCGCCGGACAGACCGGCGAATGGTCTCCCCTCGTCCCATATCTCTATAGCGTCTCAGCCGGAGGCGCCATCTCACGTACCTCTGCGCTGCCTTCTGTCGCATCGGGAGGCCGGTATCCCACTACATCCCTCGGTCAGGATGGCTCGGTTTATCTCGCCTGGTCCACGGAAGACGAACAGCCGAAGACCTTTCTCGCCCGCGCCACCGTCCGCTGATTTTGCAACTTTCGGTGTATCCCTATGGCCCGGTTCAGGGATAACGATTCTGCGAGAAAGCAGCGAAGATGTTTGTAGAAGGAATAACCGGCATGCCTCATACCCTCATTTTCGGTGTTGCGCTTCTTGCCCTGGTCTGGGTACCAGTTTTAGTCGTTCGGCCCGAGGTTAGTCCGGAGAATGAAATTTAACTGAAAACCATTGCAGTAGAAAGGGCCGCTCCGAATCGGAAGCGGCCCTTCTTTTATGTTCGCGAGAGGCTTATCCCCGCAGAGCCATCTGCTCGGTCACGATCTGCGTGAGGTCGTTCTTCTTCAGACCGTGAACCTCTTCGTTGTACTTATCCACCTTGCTGGACCAGTTCATGGAGCAGAACTTCGGACCGCACATCGAGCAGAAAGCAGCTTCCTTGTAATAGTCATCCGGTAGCGTCTCGTCGTGCATCGAACGAGCCGTATCCGGATCAAGCGACAGCGCAAACTGCTTATCCCAGTCGAAGGTATAACGGGCGTGGCTGATGGCGTCGTCGCGGTCGCGGGCGCCTGGACGATGCCGTGCGATATCAGCAGCATGCGCTGCGATCTTGTAGGCGATGATGCCGTCCTTCACGTCCTTCTCGTTCGGCAGCCCCAAGTGCTCCTTCGGAGTGACGTAGCAGAGCATCGCAGCGCCGTGCCAGCCAATCATGGCAGCACCGATGGCTGAGGTGATGTGGTCATAGCCGGGAGCGATATCCGTCACCAGGGGTCCGAGCACGTAGAACGGAGCTCCGTGGCAGAGCTCGACCTCCTTGTCGACCTGCTCCTTGATCTTGTCCATCGGAACGTGACCGGGACCTTCGATCATGACCTGCACATCGTCCTTCCAGGCCTGCTGCGTCAGCTCGCCCAGTGTCTTCAGCTCGGCAAACTGCGCCTCATCGCTGGCATCGGCCACGGAACCAGGACGCAGACCGTCGCCTAGCGAGTAGCTGACATCGTACTTCGCCAGCAGCTTCGTGATGCGATCGAAGTTCTCATATAGGAAGTTCTGCTTGTGATGCGAGGTCATCCACTGCGCCAGAATGGCGCCACCGCGGCTCACAATGCCGGTAATGCGCTTGGAGACCATCGGGACGTACTGGATCAGAACGCCGGCATGGATGGTGAAGTAGTCCACACCCTGCTGCGCCTGTTCCTCGATCACCTCCATGTACAGATCGATGCTCAGATCTTCGACCTTCTTCACCCGGCTCAGCGCCTCATACAGCGGCACGGTGCCGATCGGCACGGGCGAGTGGCGCAGAATGGCTTCGCGGATCATCGGGATGTCGCCACCGGTGGACAGATCCATCACGGTGTCGGCGCCATAGTGGACGGCGGTGTGCAGCTTGCGCAGCTCTTCGTCGACGTTCGACGTAATCGCCGAATTTCCGATATTGGCGTTGATCTTGCAAAGCGAGCCGACGCCGATCGCCATCGGCTCCAGCTCGGGATGATTGATATTGGCCGGAATGATCATGCGGCCGGCGGCGATCTCGTCGCGGATAAACTCCGGCGCCAGCTTCTCCTTGTGGGCGACGAAGCTTATCTCCTCCGTCACCAGGCCCTTACGCGCAAAGTGCATCTGGCTCATGTTCCAGTCGCCCGTGCGCTCGGCCTCTTTCTTGCGGTTAACGATCCATTCCGCCCGCGGCTTCGGCACGATATAGTCGCTGCCGTTGGCGTGTACAGTGTGGCCGTTTCCGTGTGCGCTCATTGTCTTATCTACCTCTCCAGAGGACTGGGTATGAAACTTTGAGTATACGCCCGTAGAGCCGGCGAAGCATTGCCCCAAGGCGGCCAGGAAACGGTAAAATGGTTCCGGGAGTCTTATGAACAGCACTACCCGTATCGGTCTTGCCTGTGCCGTCGTCATTGCCGCCGTGGTGTACCTTGCCATCTCCGGTATCGGCGACTCGAAGAGCTACTACGTCACCATCAGTGAGCTGCAGAAGTTGGGCAACAAGGCCTACACGCGTCACCTGCGCGTCGCGGGCAACGTGCAACCCGGCTCCGTCGTTCGCAGCGGAACTCACGCCGACTTCACGCTCGTGGAACTGGATAAAACCGTCCGCGTCAGCTACCAGGGCATGGAGCCGCTTCCCGACACCTTCAAGGATGATGCCCAGGCTCTCGCCATGGGTACCTACGGCCGCGACGGCGTCTTTCACGCCACCCAGATTCAGGCCAAGTGCGCCAGCAAATATGCTCCGGCCCAGCCTGGACAGCAACAGCCAGGTCAGCAACCCGCAGCCGTTACGCCAAAGGCTGCCGCCGCAGTTATCCCAGCTCATTAAAAATCGCCGGGCTGCCATCCTGGCAGCCCGTGTTATTCCCTATCCCAATTAGAGCATTTCTCCTGTTGCTGGGTATCCCGGGAGAATGCGTGCAGCGGCGTTTTCATCGCGGAAAACGCCCATAAATGCATAAGCCCCGCACTACACCTACAGGAAAAATGCTCTAGAGCTTGTACGGTGTGGAGTAGTGCGTGGACCACTGCGTCCGCGCCATATCGATCCATTCGATCGTTCCCGCTTTCGGGTCAGCGTCGAAGATCATGAACGCGTTCGGGTCATACCGTGTCGCCGCCGACACAATGTGACGCGGGCCATAGGTGCGCGAGAAGTCGACCCACTTGTGCCAGTGACCGGCGATTACCATCTGGATATTGTCGCTGTACTTGCGCAGCATCGGATGCAGACCATAGTCCTTCACTTCTGTCGGTTGCTGCAGCCAGAGCGGATAGTGAATCAGGATCACGGTAGGCTTGCGCTCCGCCAACTGTGCCTCGGTCCAGTTCAACTGCTCCTCTCCCAGAGATCCCATCTGACGCATCTTCACAGGAGCCTTCGGGTCCCAGGTCTCCCCCAGGAAGTTATTCAACTGTAGAAACCGGAAGCCTTTGTAGTCCACCGCATAGTACGGCTTGGTCTTCAGCTTGGCTTCGAACAGCCGGTTCGACATCTCGCGCGAGACGCCGGGCGTCTGGTGCTCGTCGTAGTCATGGTTGCCGAAACCGATGTGGACCGGAGCCTTGAAACCCTGCACCATCTCGTACGCGATGTCGATACGGGTCTTGTTCTTGAAGTAGAAGTCGTAATCCGCCGAAGGATAGTTATGAAAGAAGTCGCCAGCGTGGAAGACCTGCTCGACCGCAGGTGTAATGGCGTTGATCGTCGCCCGTGTCTGCAGCAGATTCGCGTTGGCCTTGAAGATCGTCTCCGTGTCTTCGGGACTTCCCTCCGGCCCACGATAGAAGTCGTCGATGATGTGTGTGTCGGTAATGACAGCAAAGCGGAAGGTGCCCGGCTTTGCAGGAGTCAGCGCCAACGCGCCGCGCTCCAGCAAAGCAGCTCCGGCTGCTGCAAAAGCCATCTGTTGAAACTGCCGCCGCGACACGATCATGAACGTCTCTCTCCTGAAAGGGAATACCTTCACCGTAGCAGTGTGGGATAAACACGCGATTACACAGCTTTTATTGCAACGCCCCGGGCGGCGTGGTTGTCGAGGTCAGCACCATGAACATTGATCCGGCGTAGTCGCAAAACAAAAGCGGGTGACGAATCCTCGTCACCCGCTTCCTTTTCAAAACAGCTCAGACCTACTTCGGCGTCACACGAAAGACGCCGCCACCCCTGGCATCTTCCAGCATCCAAAGCGCGCCATCGGGAGCCTGCTCTACGTCGCGGATGCGATGACCGACATCCCAGCGCTCGGCAGGCTTGGCTCCGCCCTTACCGTCGAAGGTAATCCGGAGCAACGACTTCCCTGCCAGTGCGCTGATCAGGGCTGATCCCTTCCACTGCGGGAACATCGAGCCGGTGTAGAACATCAGGTTTCCGGGCGCAATGATAGGCGTCCAGTAGATAACAGGCTTGGTCAGGTCAGAGCGGGTGTCCGGGCTGGGGATAGGCACGCCGTTATAGTTCACCGCATAGGAGACCAGCGGCCAGCCATAGTTCTTGCCGGGCTGGATCAGGTTCAGCTCATCGCCGCCGCGCGGACCATGCTCCACTTCCCACAGCTTGCCGTCGGGCGCGAAGGCCAGACCATAGGGCGTGCGGTGTCCGCTGGTCCAGGTCTCCGACGGTGTCAGGTTTGACCCGGGGAAGGTGTAGGTGTTCACTACTGGAGCAGTCTTCGCGGCTTCCGTGTCCTCCGGAGGATTGATCACCGGCACGCTGGCCGTCCCGGTCTTTCCCGCCATCGGATTCCCCGGCGCAGGCTTGCCATCCAATGTGAGGCGAAGGATCTTACCCAGCGGTTGGTTGGGATCCTGAGCGGGCGTCATGCGCTGCCGTTCGCCAACGGTGAGGAAGAGATATTTCTTATCCGGAGAGAATGCGATCTGCGCGCCGAACTGGCCTCCCTTTCCGCGTTCGCCATCGCGCCAGATCACCTTCAGATCTTCCAGGCTCGCCGCGTCCTGACTGCACTTAAGTTGTGCACGCGCAAGCGCCAGACTCGAACCGCCCTCGCCCGGCTCAGAGTAGGTCAGATAGACGCTGTGGTCTTTGGCATAGTGCGGCGAGGTATACACACCCAGCATGCCGCCCTGTCCACCATAAAGAACGGCGGGAGCATTCGAAACCTGCATCTTAGCGCCCTGCTGCGTTACCAGCCACAGAGCTCCGGTCTTTTCGGTAATCAGCATCCGCCCGTCAGGGAGGAACGCGATCCGCCACGGTAGATCGAGCGTTGTTACCTGAACCATGTTGAACGGCACACTCGCCTCAGGCTTCTGGTCGCCTGCATTGATCTGTCCCATGGCATGGGACGCCGCCAGCGCGAGAGAAACTCCCGCGAACACTAACTGTTTCATCACGTCTTCCTCGATTGGTATGGATTAACCAGGCGGCAGCAAGCCCTGCTTCCACAAGACCGGCGGGGATTACCGTCGACTTTTTATAACACTCTCCAACAAGCTGATGCCTGAGGGCCCGCTTCGGTTTCGACGAATGCTTCATTAGACGAACGCGACCGCTAGACTGCTCATCAACAACCGTTTGTTTCTATCGCATTTAATGCGCCACGTGATTGGTCGCCTCCCTCTGTTTCGGAATAGCGATTACGGCCTCGTCAGAGGGGCGGCTGGCGCCATTTGCATCCTGAGCCGTAACGACATAACGATAGCTGTGACCTGCAGATACGGAATTGTCGAAGAACGCCGGCGCCATCAGCCCCAAAGCGATATTCCTGAAGCTGCCGTTATCTTCGGCTTTGTTCACACGATAGGTCACATGACCTATGGAGCCTGCCGCGGCAGCTTCCCAGGTAAGCGCTACTCCTGATGGCTGCTTTGCTGCGCTCACCTTCACCGGACGAGACGGAGGAGCTCCGTCAGGAAGCAGACCGTAGACACAGAACTGTCCCGTGCCGATATTCTCCGTTCCGAAGCTGGCGAGATAGACCTTTCCATTTGCAACCGTAGGAGGAGCCATCTTGGCATAGTTGCCACAGTCGTCGCGCGACCGGTTCTCAAGCGAGTTCCAGAGCTCGTGGCCGATGTCGTCTGCGTCATAGGCGTGCAGGACACCAGGACGGGACTCGTGCCACGAATCGCCCGTCGCGTGAATCGCGGCCCAGAGTATGCCGTTTCGTCCGCCATTCGACGAGAGCGAAAGCATTGCGCCAGGATGGCCTTCGTTGACCTCCGGCCGGCTCATCACCGGCGTGGGATCAATCCTGTCTCCCTGCAGCCGATAGACGCGTGGGCGATCCCGCTGCCCCCATATATAGAGAAGCGATCCCCTCTGGGCGCTGTTCCAGAAAACCAGGCTATGCAGATGCGAGCCGGTCGCCGGAAAGTGCTGCAGCGCATGTTCATCTCCCAGGTGACCAAAACTGCCGCGGTCGAGCACGTATAGCACGCCCTCTTTTCCTCCGCCAAGCACGAGATTCGTTCCGGGAACCAGCGTTGCGCCTGACGAGTTCAAATCGATATCCCGTTTGTCGAGGTCGAAATGGTTTGTGGGCGTAAACCAGTCAAGCAATTTCAGATCCGGGCTTAGCTTGAGAAAGCTCTCGCTGAAGTTCTGCTCCCCATCCCAGGAACCATTCCCTGTAACGACATAGATATTTCCCTGCTCATCGACCGACGGCGCCTGGCCCGACTGCCAGATACTTGCTGCCTGCCCCGTAGGCGTCGCATTAAAGACAGCCGTCTGGCGGAGCGTCTTCTGGTCATAGGCGAGCAGAAAGCCATGGTACGGTCCCTTGTCACAGTGCGAGGAGTAGCCAATATAGATGGCGTGATTCGCAAGCACGAGCCCGGGCCGCTGGGCCTGCAATAGCGGATCAAAGCCCGGAGCCGAGATCGTCACCGGACTGTTAGGGAGATCGGCGCCTGTCGCCAGGTCGAGCGCATGCAGACGCTGCATGAATCCGTCGCCGGCCTTCGTCGAAGCGACCACATAGAGAGCATGCTCGGCAACATCGATCACGGGAGTTCCAAGAATCCCCATCTTGCCGTTGATGTCGAGACAGCCAAAGTCAGCATCATGCAGACCCGCGGGAGTGCCGAAGTTCACATGCCAGATCGGTGTTGAGGCTTCCCGGTCATTCGCATCGAAGGCGTAGACACTGTTATTGACCGTTGTAACGTAGACCACATCGTGGGTCCCGCCATTCATCTGGACTCCCGTCGCCAGCAGCGGTTGCGTGTAAACCTGATCGTCGACCTCACGCTTGAAGAGCAATCCAAAGTGAGTGGTGTTGACGTTGGCCGGCGTAAGCATCCTCTCTTTCGCATTCACACCGGTTCGTTCCAGGTCATTGTGCTGAGTGAGGACGCTTACCTGCGCACCAAGGTAAGAGGAGACGAGAAGAGCCGCTACCGCGGCAACGTGTGTACACGTATACATTTAAAGACCGATCCCAGAGAACCAAGGAATACAGCAGCCGCGACAGAACAGTTGAAGCTCACTGTATTGATCGCACCAACGCACTGTCAACGCTGCAAAGCCAAAGGCGCAAACACTCATCCGACAAAACAGCGGCGGCCACAAATTTTGCATATAAAACTATTTTTTAGCCATTGACACAGCCTTCACCTCGCCACTAGCGTGGTTTTGCTCGCGTTCAGCAGTTCCCTGCGGCACACTCCTATGAAAACTCGTGCTCTCGTCGCGCTGCTCGTGCTTTGCCTCTTTGCCCCGCTGGCGCATGCCCGCACAGCCGACGGACGCACAAAGGTCGTCCTGATTGCCGGCACCAAGTCCCACGGCCCCGGTGCGCACGAATACCTCAAATCAGCGCGCCTGCTCAAGGTCATGCTTGACCGCTCCCCCAGCCTGCACAACGTCGTCACCGAGGTGTATTACGACGGCTGGCCTATGAACCAGACCACGCTGGAAACCGCCGATACCATCGTCTTCTTGAGCGACGGCATGCAGTGGTCACCCTGGTCCTGGTCGCCGGAGCGCATTGCCTTCATGCAGCGGCAGATCGACCGCGGCTGTGGCTTCATGACTTTTCACTTTGCCACCTATATTCCCTACCAGTTCGCCAGGCAGGCGCTCAACTGGAACGGCGGCTACGTCGACTACGACGGCCCAACGCATCCGACACCCTATTTCACGCAGAAGACGCTGACCACGGAGATCGTCTTTCCCAATCCCACCCATCCGGTGTTGCACGGAGTTCATCCGTTCCAGATTCGTGAAGAGTTCTACTACAAGCTCACCTTCGTCGATGGCATGACCGGCATTACTCCCCTGCTGCGCGCAACCGGCCTTCCCGCCGATCCCAAGGTCTTCCCCGGCCCGCTTGCCACAGCTCTGGCACAGACGTTCTTCTGGGCGTATGACCGTCCGAAACAACAAGGCCGCAAGGTTCAGGGCCGCAGCATCGGCGCCACCTTTGGCCACTACTACGCCAACTGGCAGATGGACGACTACCGCAAGGTCGTGGTCAACGCCATCTGTTGGACCGCACACCTGACCATCCCAAAGGAAGGTATCGCGACGACCTGGGTCGATGACCAGACCGTCGATCAGACCCTTGGTCCTACTCCAGCCCCAAACCTATCGCCACTCGAACCGACTCGCCCGCCACTCGATCCCGCCTATATCAGGAAGTAAGCGGCTCGTCGTTACTGCGAGGAGCCAGCCTGCAGCTGAAACAGTGTCGTCATAGAAGTTGCGGACAACTGAAGCATCCATGAAGGTCTTGTCTTCGGGTGCCATCTTTGCGAGCATGTTGCGTAACTAGAGGTTACGCAACGTCAGAACTCCTCTGGTGGCTTCCGTACCCGTAAAGCATGCTCGCAATATCAGAGGTGACTAACCTATGAACGGTCCTACGCCTGGTCTAAAGAGATTCTCTCTAGCAATCCTCTTTTTTGGGGCCTTGATTGGCTTCACCAAACAGGCGATGGCCAGCGGAGACTACGGGTGCTCCAAGATATGGCGGGTGGTGCATCACGGCTACCAGGGGTGCAGCAATATGGCATTTCTGTCGCCGTCGAACGACACGCGCGTGAATCTTCTGCTAATGATGGCCGACCTGAGACCGGCAAAACCCCGTCCGGTAGCGAAGAAGAGCACAACGATACATCCCAATGAGCCCTTGTTCCTATGGGAGCAACTTGCGGGCACGCTCGGAACGCAGGCAGACAAGGACGCGGTCAGGAACGGCGATATGGAAACACAGAAAAATCCCGCGTCATGCCCCGCCACGCTGCCCCCGGATGATCCCTTTGCCCAGGCGTTGCAGGCGGATCACGAACTGAAACCGGAGGAGCGCGATGCCCTCCTAAAGGCACGTCAACAGACGCAGAGCGGCTGCGCTGCCGATGCAGCAGCAGGCGCTGTTGCCGGCGCAGAGAAAGCGGCGAAGACGGTGTCGGCCAAAGCCTATGCACTGTACCTCGAGGGCGCTGCCGAGTTCTGGCGATCCGACTACGACAAGGCAACCGCAACCTTCTCCTCGCTTGCGGACGCGCAACCCGTTTGGGTGCGTGAGACTGCCATCTACATGATCGGCCGCTCTCTCATCAATCGCGCGCAGGTTGGAGCGTTCGACGAATACGGCTCTTTCAAAAAAGACTGGCACGCGGATCCCAAGACGGTATCCGGAGCTGAGGCAGCACTGGACAAGTATCTGCAGCAGTATCCGAAAGGTGTCTACGCGCAGTCGGCACGCGGCCTGAAGCGCCGTGGATACTGGCTGGCAGGAGATATCGCCAGGCTCCAGGAAGAATATGGCGCGCTGCTTCTGCTATCTCCGGAACAGCGCAACGTCGGCGATATCGGGCTAGTGCAAGAGATCGACAATAAGATCACAACACTTCCAGACACATTCGGAGCCCCACGGGACGGCGCCCAGGGGGATGAGCTCTTCAAGTCCACGCAGAACCCGCTGCTACTAGCGATGCTCGATCTTCAGGCCATGCGCACACCAGAGAAGGTAAGGGGCAACTCAGAGAGCGAGGGGAGCCACGATGACCTCATCCCGATCTCCAGGCTTCAGCAGCAAAAGCCGTACTTCGCGGCGCAGATGCCTCTCTACGAATACCTCCTCGCAGCGCATGCCTTTTATATAGAGAACAAGCCTGCCGAAGTGCTGCGGATGATTCCCGACGCAGCCAGTCAGGGTTCGTTCAGCTACGTGCAGTTCAGCCGGCAGATGCTGCGTGGCATGGCACTGGAGGCGCTGAAGGATCACAACGCGCTGGGCTTCTGGATGCAGATGCTGCCAGGCGCGCAGGCCGCATACGAGCGCCCTGCGCTGGAGCTTGCGATTGCACATCACGAGGAGCGGGCGGGCGAGATCCGCAATGTCTTTGCACCTGCTTCACCCGTGCATTATCCCTATCTACGCGAGGTGCTCCTTGCCAAGGTCGCCGATGCCGACCTGTTGCGCACACAAGCAAAGAACACCAACGCACCACAGCGTGAACGCGACATAGCGCTCTTCACCCTGCTCTACAAGGAAGTGACACGTGGTAATTCGGAGAATTTCCTGAAAGACCTTGCGCTTGTTCCACCAACGGCTCCGACCGATGGCTCTTTCACGCTCGATGACTACCCGGATAACTACTTCACGCCCGACGGACCCCAGCCCCCGCCGATTCCAGTAGGCATCTTTCTTCATGACAAGACAAATGCCAACTTCGGCTGCCCGGGGCTACGGGCAAGTGAGGAGCAGTTGGTAAAGGATGCAGATAATCCAACAGCCCGGCTCTGTGTCGCTGACTTCGTGCGTCTCAATCAATCGGTTACATACCTGGAATCGATGACGTCCTCCGGCGATGAGCTTGGCGACACCCCATCGCTCTTTCCTGGGGGGATTTTCGTACGCATGGACACATACATGGCAGTGCTTGCGAATGCTAAGTCCAGCAGGAATGACAAAGCGTACGCGCTCTTTCGTGCCGTGAACTGCTATGCCCCTTCAGGAAATAACGACTGCGGCGGCAAAGACGTACCCAAAGCACAGCGCAAGGCGTGGTTCACGACTCTTAAGCACGATTACGCGGGCACACGGTGGGCCAATGCGCTTCAGTATTACTGGTAGAGCGCGCCACTGGATCGCGCTGCTGGCGCTGGGCGCCACCAACATCTTCTGCGCGCAATCATCCGTTGTCGATGTGAACCGCTACGACGCCTTCTGGCTCTGGGCGGGAGTCACTCCGCAGCCTGCTCTCGCGCACGCCCGTACGGTCTATTTGCTCGATGCAGAGGTGAGGCCCGGCAAGTCTATGCTCATCTCGCAGCGTCCGGCATTACCTCACGTGCAACATGYTGATGTCTGGATGGTGGTACGTGTCGAAACCCTCGACTGGTCTCCGACGCTCTACTCACAGGTGCTGTCTGATCTCGCACGTTGGCGCCAGGCAGGCAACCGCATCGCAGGTCTCCAGATCGACTTCGACGCGAACACGCACCGTCTCGAAGAGTATGCAGCGTTCCTCAAAGACCTGCGCCGACGACTGCCTGCGGACTATAAGCTAGGCATCACCGGCCTGCTCGATTGGAGCAGCCATGGCGATCCGCAGGGTCTCGACGCGCTGGCAGGCGCAGTCGATGAGGTCGTACTACAGATCTACCAGGGACGCCACGTCATCCCTGGGTATGAACAGTACTTGACCCGGCTCGACAGATTGAAGATCCCGTTTCGTATCGGGCTGCTAGAAAACGGCGAATGGCAACAGCCGGCGAACCTCGCCTCGAATCTTTACTTTCGTGGCTTCGTCGTATTTCTGCTGAATCCATAGAGCATTTCTCCTGTAGGTGTAGTGCAGGGCTTGTGCATCTATGGGCGTTTTCCTCAATGAAAACGCCGCTGCACGCTCCTCTCGGGATACCCAGCAACAGTAGAAATGTTCTATCCAAGTGGCAACAGGCCCGAGCGAATGCCAGTAGGTAAAGACAATCGCGATTGTCGCAAGTTGGAAAGTGTGCCAGAGGCGGCAGAACTGCCTCCGGCACGTCTTTTACACGGCGACGAAACCACCGTCGACGAACAGCTCCACTCCTGCGACGAAGCTGCTGTCGTCCGACGCAAGGAATACGACCGCCTTGGCCAACTCATCCGGAGTACCCATGCGGCCCAGCGGTACGCCGGCGGCCAGTCCAGCCTTGAGCTGTTTCTCCTGTTCAGCATCATTGCCCACCAAACCGGAGATTGCCGGCGTATCGATCGGTCCGGGGCTGACGACGTTCACGCGGATCTTGCGCGCCTTCAACTCGTTCGTCCAGGTGCGGGCGAATGAGCGCACCGCAGCCTTGGTCGCGTTGTAGACGCCGAAGTTTTCGAAGCCCTTTATGGAGACGATGGAGCCGTTCAGCACGACCGTTGCGCCATCTGGAAGCAGCGGCAACGCCTTCTGCACCGTGAACACGAGACCCTTCACATTGATGTTGAAGGTCTTATCGAAGTGCTCCTCGGTGTAGCTGCCCAGTGGAACAAATTCCCCTCCGCCCGCGTTGGCAAAGACCACATCCAGCTTGCCCTTCTCCTTCTGGATTTGCGCAAACAGTCGGTCCAGATCCTCCAGCTTCGATACATCACCCTGTATAGCGGTAACATTGCCGCCGATTTCCTTCACCGCAGCATCCAGCGACTCCTGGCGACGGCCCGTGATGTACACGTAGGCCCCTTCAGCGACAAAACGCTTTGCCGTTGCCAATCCAATACCGCTGTTTCCGCCCGTCACCAGTGCAATCTTTCCATTCAGCTTTCCCATTGCCAGCTCCTTTTCGCGCCTGTTGGTTCATATCGATCATTTATTTCGATATCGATCGAAGTAAATGATGACGACCGCGACCCATCGGATTCAGCAACGAGAGAAATTTGTATGAGAAATGTGGATTCGGGTGACAGGTCAGCGCTTTGATGCAGTCTTTGGAAGGCGGAATGCGGTACGGCTAAAATGCTTGGCAACATGCAAATGCTTAATGCATTGAAGCTCTCAATTCTCCTCGTCCTGGCTGCCATGGCCGTGGGTTCCGTCGCGGCGCAGGATCTGGCTCCGGTCGTCAGGGTTGAGGGGCTTGGCCGCGGGCTTGTACGCCTCAACGAGCCGTGGCAGTTTCATCTCGGCGATGATCCTCAGTGGGCCGAACCAGACGTGAATAGCGCTCCGGGTCAGGCTGGTTGGGAGGCGATCAAGCCCGACCGTCCCTGGGGTGCGCAAGGCCACTTCGCCGCGCATGGGTTCGCATGGTATCGACTACGGCTCAACATCACTCCGGCAGCAAATCTCCGTTCGCAGATTCAACTGCTCATCCCCGGCATCTCCGACGCCTACGAAGTCTATTGGAACGGATCTCTGGTCGGCCGCTATGGGATCCTGTCTCCACACCCTTCCTGGCCTGCTGTGTATCAGCCCCAATGGTTCACCCTTCCAAGCCCGTATACCGGAACTCTCGCGATTCGCGTCTGGCAAGGTCCACTCGGATCGAGTTCGAGCGGCATCGTCGGCGGGTTCAGCGAGGCGCCCATCCTGGGCGATGCGGATTCCATCTCGGGATATGTCGGAATATGGAACTACGAATTCCTCAAAGGCACACTCTTTGCCAACGCTCTCAATCTTCTGTACCTGATCGTGGGGATTGCCGGCATCGCACTCTGGTCGCGTCGTAGAAATGAGCGGCTGCTGTTGTGGTTCTCAATCTTCGCGGTCTGTCCGGCGATTTGGGGTTCGGTCTACACGATGCGAATTCCGGTCTCCAGTCAATTCGCTCAATTCCTGGTTCAGCCCCTGTGGCAACTTCGCAATGTTGCGCTTTGGTTTTTGCTGATTGAGATGCTTCATCTCGGCGATAAAAAGCACCTGGCCCAGTGGGCCAGGATTCTGGCGATCGTGAGCGTCACCGCTGCCTTCCTTGATGGATGCCTTATCTACATCCCTGCCGCATGGCTTTCATCGACGGCGGGCGCGTGGGCCGATGGCATCCTTACCGTCGTCATTGAACCCTGCGATCTGTATCTCGTAGTCCTCGCGATCTTCGGATTCCGCCAGAAGCTTGACTCTGTCCGCTGGATAGTGGCTGTCAGCGCAAGTCTTTCGCAATTAGGTGCTGTGATTGCGGCCACAGCAGGACAAGGGCAAAGGTTCACCCACTGGACTTTTGCCCAGAAGCTCTATTCCCCGCTGTTCCATATCGGACCGGTGAGCCTAAGCGCCCTTCAAGTTCTCGACCTGCTGTTGTTCTTTTCCATTGTTTATGCCGTGTACCGATTTCTCTTCGAGCAACAGACCCGCAAGGCGCTGCTCGAGCAGGAACTCGAAAGTGCCCGCGAGCTGCAGCGAGTGTTGATTCCGGAAAAGCCGCCCGAACTGGCCGGGTATACGATTTCGAGCGCCTATCATCCGGCATTGGAGGTAGGTGGAGACTTCTTCCAGGTGCTTCCGCTCGAAGACGAGCAGGCTGGTTCATGTTTGATCGTCCTGGGGGATGTGAGCGGTAAAGGCCTTCGCGCTGCAATGGCTGTCTCCCTCATCGTCGGAGCAGTGCGCACGTTGGCAGAAAACTATTCAAGCCCGGCCATGATTCTGGCAGGACTGAGCCGGCGCCTTCACGGCCGGCTGCAGGGTGGATTCACGACGTGCCTGGCCATGCGTCTCGATTCCGACGGAACCTGCATGCTTGCGAGCGCGGGTCACCCGGCGCCGTATCTGAACGGCAAAGAGATCGAGCTTCCCGGCGCCCTGCCGTTAGGCATCGATCCTTCCATCGACTACGAAGAAACTGTAATCAAGCTTGAGCTCGGCGATCGTTGCACGCTCTATACGGACGGGCTTCTCGAAGCGCGAGCGGATTCGGGAGAGATCTTCAGCTTTGAACGCCTGCAGCGTCTTCTCGCCGAAGCCCACGACGCGGATACGGCTTCCAGAGCCGCAGTCCAATTCGGGCAGGAAGACGATATTACCGTGCTCACACTCACACGTTCGGCGTGAGAAAACGCTCCCCGAGAACGTAGCTTTAGAATGTGGGCCGCCGATTATTTGCGGCGGCCCGCATTTCTTACTGATAAGCACCCATGGAAGGAGTGCTGCCGCGTTGATCTCCGACGATGTCTACCTGCGAAGCCTTGGAAGAGGTGCCGGCAGATTTACCTGCCGAGTTGGATTGCAGCGCGAAGTTCGTCGCCGAGGCGAAGCTTGGTGGGCTGACTACTGGTCGTGAATCGAAAGCGGGAGCGGCTCCGGCTCCGTACCAGAGGTTATTCGTCCCAGTTACACCCTGGCTCTTCGATTGGATATAAGGCTGCGCCGCAGAAGGCTGAACGCAGATGTTATTCGTCAAGTTGATGCCTGCGCCTGCATAGACTACACCGAAGCATCCATTCTGATTTCCGAGTGTGTAGGCTCCAGCATCCACAACAGTGTTGTTGTAGACCTGTACCGTTCCACTTGTTGAACCGGCAGGATCTGAGTTGATTGCGATGCCTGCCTCATTTGCAACTCCGTAAGGATTGGAGGCAATCGCGACATGGGCCACCACGTTGTTGTAAACCTCAACGGTTCCTTGCGAGGGATTGACCGATGCCAGTTGGATTCCATCGCAGTATCCGCCGGTAATGACATTGTCATGCACATGAAGGTCGTACTGATTGCTACCAGTCGTGGCATGGAACATGATGCCGCGGCAGTATCCCTTGAAGTTTTGTCCAATGGTGTTCCAACCGACGTCTGCGTGATTGGCGCCAGACGAGAAGTAGACCGCGTGATAGGTTTTATCTACATTGCCACCGGTGTCATGCACATTGTTTCCCTGAAACGCCCAGGTGTCAGAGCTATTTGTAGTTTCAGCCAGAACGCAGGCCGTCCCACCGATACCGGAAGGAGGCGCTGGGCAGGACACGCTGTTGTTGATGATGCGGACATTGCCGACCTCAGAGTCGATCGCAGACCTTTCGCCGACGACATTAAGGTTGGCGATCGTCGTGAACTTACCCCAACTCTTAATCCCGTTTGCCACACTGGTGCTGCCGACATTCACTGTTCCACCGGGGTAGCCCACGATGGAAAGCTGACTCGTGGCCGATCTGCCGCCAAGATCCAACGACATAGCCGCTTTATAGCCCCGTCCATCGTCGAAGGTCACGTCGGTTCCTGGTTCAAGATAGATAACGGTATTTTGCGAAGGGGATGCGGAGTCTCGCGACGTTACCGAATTGAATGCTGCCCTCCATGTTTTAAATGGAGCGGTGAAGCTGCCGTTGTTCGTATCGAGTCCCTTCGGGGAAACAAAGACGATGGTTGTCGGTGTCACCGTGAATGGAACGCCATTTGAGGGAAGCCCATTTACGTTGACAACGATGTTTCCTGTTTTCGCTGCCGGCCCAAGTTGCGCGATGATCATGGTGTCTGACCAAGAGCACAGACTGCAGTTCGTCACGAGTTGTCCACCAAGGGTCACCGCACTTGTTCCTTGCGAAGCTCCGAAGTTGTCTCCGAAGATTCGAACATATACGCCATTTCCGTTATCGCCGCCGCTGCCTGAACCGACATTCAGATCGGTGTAGTTGATGTGCGGCGTGCCCGGCAGCGAACTGCCCGGCGACGTTGAACTGTCGGAGACATTGAGGTTCAAGCCTGTTTTGGTGGCTCCGCCACAGTAGTCCCAGTTTTGAACGACAACATAGTGTGCACCGGGAGTAAGCGTGATCGTCGTGTTGACGGTCGTTCCATCTGCGCTCCACTGTAGCTTGTCGTCAACATAAATGCCGACGGCAGCAACGCCCTGGGAGCAGGTTGTGTTTGTAGTGGCAACGACGGGGAATGACGTACCAACGGTGGCGCCGTTGGCAGGAGTAGTTACAGCAACGGCGCCAAACGCAGGGACCGCACAGGATATCAATGCGCCTGCGATGAGTGTGGGCACACGAAGACACTGGACGACTAAGCGACCGATTTGTATTCTCAACGAATTGCTCCTACGGGGATGGGGATCGATCGAAGCAGCTTGCACTTTGATGGCCGCAAATCGCTGAGGTTTTTTCAACGTAGTACGAGTAACTTATGCTCCTTTTCATCGATCGAAGATGAAAAATATTCCGGACACCGGAAAGTTCTTCCCGCTGGAATCGATAAACGCACAGAAGACGGCAGCGCATTTTTGTATTCAAGCTTCCGAAGCGGGTGGAACCGCGTCTTTTCCACAGAAACTGCGGAACAAAGCTACGACGCGCTCGCAGGCATCCGGCGCATAGAACATTTCTGTGTTCACCATTGTGTCTGCGGTCATATGCTGCATCCGAGCAAACATTTCCGCCTCATAGATCGCAATGGCCTTAGAAGAAGACTTCTCGCTGAGAAGAAGCTTCGACAGAACCAGGGCATCAAGCATCGCCATGTTCACGCCTTCGCCCGCATAGGGCGGCATGACATGCGCTGCGTCGCCAATCAGCGTAACATTTGGCTTCGGCTTCCACGGTTGATCCATCGGGCAAACAAGGAGCGGACGCCAGACCATCGAGACGGCCTCTCTAAAGAGTGGTTCCCATAGGTCACTCCACCCTTTGAAGTTGGCGTGGAACCATCCAACTCGCTGATCCGGGTCGACTGCCTCCTCAAGGCTCTGCCTAACCGCACGATCATCTGTCTTCAAACCCGCATACAGCAACACGCTCTCATCGGGCTTAGTTCCTATACCAATCGTCCTTTCGCCTCCTAAAGCGATCAAGGCTGAGCCTCCGAGAAGATCCCACAACTCCGGTATTGTCTGCTTTGCCGCAGGAACAAGGCCCTCTACGAGCGACACGCCGACATACTGCGGCCGGATGGGAGTGACCAGCTCACGCAAGCGGGAGTTTGCTCCGTCGCCACCGATGGCGATGTCGGCCAGTGCTGTCTTTCCGCCTGCGAAGCGTAACAAGACCTGCTCGCCCTGAATCTCTGAAGAGTCCAGCTTGCAGTCCCACTGCACCGTATCAGGCTCAAGCGAGTCGAGCAGAAGATCGCGCAGAGGACCACGTTCGATCTCAGGACGTTTCCCCGGACCGGACATCCGGCGAGAGTGATCGTGAAGAACCGTACCGTTTTCATCGGTAAGGCGAAGGTTGTTGAGGTCTGGTCGATGGTTCGCCCAGAAGGCGTCTGTCAGGCCGGCGGCTTCCAGCGCTGCCAGTCCAGAGTCTTCGTGGAGGTCCAACGCGCTGCCCTGGACTCGTGCACTGCGGCTTTGGTCACGCTCGTACACTGACACCCGCGCACCGCTTTGCTGTAGCAGCCGTGCGAGGGTAAGGCCGCCTGGTCCTCCGCCGACAATGGCGACCTTCTTTCCACAAATAGCGTTCATATTGATCGTCCCGGTCCTTCAGCCTGAATCAAGTGCCACGTTGCCTGGAGAATTTTTCCTGTAGGTGCAGTGTGTAGGGCTTCCGCATCTATGGGCGTTTTCCGCAATGAAAACGCCACTGCAAGCCCCTTTCGGAATACCCAGGAACAGGGAAAACGCTCTAATGTACTGATTTGGCTCACAGGATCTGATGAACTGCTGCAACGCAAGGAGCGGAATTAATTCGCTTACCCTTCCTTGACGGAACAGAACCAGGAGATCAGTCTTGTTCCTTGTACCGGATTAGCATTCGTCCAAGCGCTTGAAGCACACTCCTAAGATCCGAAGATTGCTGACGAAAAGCCGACTTCCCGGTACTTAATACGGCCGGCCAGATTTTTCCAGTCCTTTGGCTGAGGCTTTAAGGTCGGCGGCTCGGAGTAGGATCAGTCTGTTCACACATAGTTATGAGGCGGAACTGATCTTCCGGACTTGCAATGGAGGTTGTGATGTCGAATGGCGAGCTGTTTGATTTAAAGGGCAAAGTGGCTGTCGTTACCGGCGGTAACGGTGGTCTCGGTCGCGGAATCGCTTTGGGACTAGCCAGGGCGGGTGCCGCTGTTGCAGTGCTGGGCAGAACCGAAGCCAAGAACAACGCCGTGCTGCGAGAGCTTCGAGAAGCTGGCGTTCCTTGTACGGCCGTGGCACTGGATCTTACCCGTCGGGACGACCTTGCCCCAGCCTTCGAAGCGGTGGAAGCGAAACTCGGGGCTGTCGACATTCTCGTCAACAACGCCGGGAATGTCTCTCTGAGCGGCGGCATCATGAACGAAGCAGATGCCGACTGGGACAACGTAATCGCGACTCATCTGCATGCAACGTTTCTTCTATCCAAGATCGCTGCCAGGGGGATGCTCAGTCGCAGGGCGGGCAAGATCATCAATATCGGAAGCATGTACTCGTTTTTCGGGTCCGGGCTTATCCCTTCTTATAGCGCCGCGAAGGGAGCGATTATCCAACTCACGAAGTCGATGGCGATCGAGTTTGCTCCGGGGAACGTTCAAGTGAACGCGATTGCACCGGGATGGTTCGAGACGGAGATGACTGCTCCGGTGAAAACGATGCCAGCGATGCATGATGAAATCATGCTGCGGACTCCCGCGGGGCGGTGGGGCCAAGCGGAAGAGCTTGCTGGAGCTGCGGTGTTCTTAGCGTCGCGAGCATCCGATTTCGTCACGGGGACCACGGTGGTCGTCGATGGTGGCTACTCGATCCGCTGATCTCAAAGTCCCAATAAACGCCGTTATCGGAAGCCCGCAGACTGTCGCTACCCACAAGCCATAGAGATACTTCACTGCAGGACCCGGCGCCGCTCATTTACTCAAGCGTATTGGAACCATTCACTGAGATTTTCTGTCCAGTGACAAATCCAGCCCCGTCGCTTGCGAGAAAGGCCACGGCCTTCGCGACATCTTGAGGAACTCCCATCTTCTTTGTCGGCAGGGTTTGCAGATACTGGTCTATCTCTGCCTGCGGAGTGCCGACGTGGCGCTCCGTGGGTATCCAGCCGGGGGCAACCAGATTTACGGTAATGCCAGTCGGCGCCAGTTCGCGGGCCCAGGAACGGGTCTGCCCAAGCTGGGCGCCTTTCGCCGCCACATAATTGGCGAACCGAGGGTTCCCCAATTCGAAGACTTCGCTTCCAATCTGAATGATGCGGCCAAATTGCTTCTCTTTCATACGGGGGAGAACACGCTTGAGCAGAAGAAGCGGAGACTTCACAAAAAACTCCAGCTGATCAAGATAGCTTTCCCATGTCTGCTCTTCAATCGAAAGCAGCGGCTGAGGTCCCGTCGCATTGACGACCAGGATATCGATGCCCCCGAACGCCTTCTCAGCCTGCGAGACCAGCGCGTCTATCTCGGTGGGATTTCGAACATCACCCTTTACGGCCAGGGCCTGTGCACCGAGCTTGTGGATCTGATCACAGATATCTTCGGCTCCGTCTTTGCCGTTGAAGTAGTTGACGACTACATTCATGCCGGATGCGCCGAGTTCGAGTGCGATAGCACGCCCAAGACCGCGCGATGCCCCGGTTACCAATGCCGTTCGCTTCATCGTAGGTTCCTTTGATTTGAAAGTCTTCTCGCCGCAAAACAGAATTGGGGCTCCCATCTTTCTACGCCAGCCACTCTGCCCTTAGCAAAACTGCTTATCGTGCAAAAGCCAGAGGCAGGTAGAGCCATCATGACAAAGAAAAATCTTGACCGCTCCAGCCGAACGCAATTTCCGCACTGCTTTTGCTATTCCATCTTTCCTGTGGACATTCCAAAGGAGTGATGTTAGCTTCTATGCGCTGTCCAAAGGAGTGACTGTGCGCGGCGAAAAGTCTGAAGTTTTGCAAGGCACGCTGGACCTCATGATCCTGAAAACCCTCTATGCGCTCGGCTCCTTACACGGATTTGGGATTGCCCGTCGCATCGAGCAGCTGAGCGAGGGGGTGCTGACACTGAACGAAGGCACCGTGTATACCTCCCTGCTGCGGCTTCAGCAACAAGGATGGATCGCATCGGAGTGGGGAACTTCGGAGAACAACCGCAAGGCCAAGTTCTACTCCATCACCAAGCGAGGGTTGAAGCAATTGGCAATTGAGACCGAGAACTGGGAGCGCATCTCTGGGGTCATCGGCCGTGTATTAGACCAGGAAGGGGCAAGTTAATGATGGCCTCCCGATTTCGCGTTTTCGCGGCAAAGCTCAGCGGAATGTTCGGCCGTCGAAAAGCCGATCACGAATTCGACGACGAGATGCGGTTGCATCTGCAGCTCCTTACGGAGCGATTCATTCGCCAAGGTATGCGTCCAGAAGAAGCTGCTTCGGCGGCGCGCCGTCAATTCGGCAATACGACCCTCTTGCAGCAAGGTCAGAGGGAGATGCGCTCGATCATGTCCCTCTCCAATCTTGGACGCGATCTCCGCTTCAGCGTGCGTCAGCTCCGCCGTAACCCGACGCTTGCCCTCGTCGCCATCACCTCCCTCGCTCTGGGCATCGGCGCCAACACAGCCATTTTCGCTGTCGCAAAAAAAGTTCTCCTCGATACTCTGCCCGTCAAAGATCCGAAACAGCTCCGCATGCTCACCTGGGTCGCCGGCCACGATCAGAAGGTACCACTCGTCTGGGGTGATGCTTCCTCCAACGCCAGTGGCGACCACATCAGCTCATCGTTCTCCTACCCTGTGTTTGAAGAACTGCGCAAGCAGAGTGATGCCTTCCAGTACCTCTTCGCCTTCAAAGACGTCCAGATGACCGCTGCTGTCGACGGCCAACCCGACCTCGTCTCCGCCGAATTCGTGAGTGGCGATACCTTCAACGCGCTCGGCGTCCAGCCCATACTCGGCCGGCCCCTTACAGCCGCCGATGACACCGACTCCAGCTCAGGCCCGGTCGCCGTCATCAGCGAAGCCTACTGGGCCGCTCACTTCGCCCGGTCTTCCTCCGCGCTCGGCAAAACTATCTCGCTCAATGGCATTCCCACCACCATCGTCGGCATCGCCCCAGGCAGCTTCACCGGTCTGCAGATAGACACCGTCACACAAGTCTTCGTTCCCCTTGTCATGCAGCCGCTGCTTCTACCGCGCCCTCAAAACAGCAGCGCCTCATTACTCAACAACCCTCAATCCTGGTGGCTGCTCGTCATGGCACGCCTGCGTCCCGACGTCCCTGAGGTCCGCGCGCAAGCCAGGCTCGACGCTATTCTGCGCCAGGCTGCAGCCGCAGGTATGCCGGACGGAAAAGCTCCCACTCAATTCCATCTCCAGTTTCAGTCCGGAGACCGCGGCCTCGACTACCTGAAGGACGCGTTCGCCAGGCCCTCCTACATGCTGCTCTCACTCTCCGGCCTCGTGCTTCTGCTGGCCTGCGTCAACCTTGCCAACCTGCTGCTCGCCCGGGTGGCTACCCGCGAACGCGAGGTAAGTACACGCCTCGCCCTTGGAGCGGGCCGCGCACACATTGTGCGCCAGATGCTCACTGAAAGCCTGCTGCTCTCCTCACTCGGAGGTACCGCCGGTCTGCTCGTCGGCTATCTCGGTCGAAACCTCATCCCACACCTCCTCGCAAAATCGTGGAGCCCGGAGACAATCCAGCTTGACTTCGATGGACGAGTCATTGCCTTCACTGTTGGTATCTCCCTCGCAACTGGAATTCTTTTTGGTCTCGCTCCCGCGTGGCAGGCTACACGCACGAACGTCAACTCTGGTCTCAAGGACACAGCCCACGCCACTTACAGCCGCCAGAAGATAGGTCTCGGCAAAGGTCTTGTCATCTTCCAGATCGCACTTTCGGCAATCCTGCTCATCGGAGCCGGGCTTTTCGTGCGGACTCTCGTCAATCTCAACCACACTCCGCTTGGCTTCCGGCCAGACAACATCCTTCTCTTCCGCCTTGCCCCTCCGAAAACCCGTTATACGGGCCCGCAAAGCACTGCGCTCTATCGCCAGCTTGAAGAAAAACTTGCCGCAATCCCTGGTGTTCGCTCGGTCTCGTTGAGCACAATCGCGATCGTCGGTGACGGTTACTCAGGTTCCACCTTCCACGTCTCCGGCCGCCCCATCATCGAGGGTGAGCGCCGCGTTCAGATGAATATCGTCGGCACCGATTTTCTCTCCACGCTTGGTATCTCCATCATGCGCGGCCGTAGCTTCAACACGCACGACACCTATACCTCGCCCAAGGTCGCGGTCGTCAATCAGACTCTTGCACGGAAATACTTCCCCAACCAGGACCCTCTCGGCCAGACCTTCGAGAACGAAGACGCTGACGGCCCCATCCAGATCGTCGGCATCGCCGCCGACACTCGCTACGCCAATCTTCGCTCCCCCACGCCTCCGCTCTTCTATCTTCCCTACCTGCAGCATCCTGATAACGTGGGCCGCATGGTCGTCGAGCTTCGCACCTTCGCAGAGCCCGCCGGCATCGTCAATCAGGCCCGGGCCGCCGTTGCCTCACTCGATCCAAACCTGCCCCTGATCGAAGTCCGTACCATGACCCAACAGATCGACTCCAGCCTCTCCAACGAACGCATCTTCGCGCGACTCACCGCCGGCTTCGGTCTGCTTGCCCTCCTCCTCGCCAGCATCGGTATCTATGGCATCATGAGCTACACTGTAGCCCGCCGTACGAGCGAGATCGGCATCCGCATGGCTCTCGGAGCCCGCACAGACCAGGTCCTCTCGATGGTGCTGCGCGAGGTGTCGTGGATGGCTTTAGCAGGTGTCGCGATAGGCATAGGTGGAGCGCTATGGCTGGGGCGCTTCCTTAGCGCAATGCTGTACGGATTGAAGCCCTCCGACCCGCTGACGTTGATAACCGCCGCGGCGTTGCTGGCTATCATTGCGCTGTTAGCCGCGCTTGGCCCCGCGCGGCGAGCATCGCGCATTGATCCTATCCGTGCGTTGCGACATGAATGAGGCCGGCATTCGTTGCCGTACATCATTGCCTTTGCATTGTGCTTAACGAAGTTCCTGGGCGAGCCCGATCAGAATCCCTTCAGGCCCGCGGATGTAGCAGAGCCGATAGGAGTCCTGATACCGGACAACTTCTCCTACGAGCTGCGCGCCGCGATTGCGAAGTCTTTCCAGCGTCTCGTCGATATCATCTACGGCGAACATGACGCGGAGGTAGCCCAGAGCGTTCACCGGGGCGTTGCGGTGATCCGCGACTACTGCCGGAGCGAGGAACCGCGAGAGTTCGAGACGGCTGTGGCCGTCCGGCGTGCGCATCATGGCGATTTCGACGCTCTGGTCGCCCAGTCCAGTGACACGTCCTGCCCATTCGCCTTCGATCGCAGCCCGACCTTCGAGCTCCAGCCCGAGCTCTTGAAAGAAATCAATCGTCCCGTCGAGGTCATCGACCACGATTCCTACGTTGTCCATCCGTTTGAGCGCCATGTGTCGAGTCTAAGCTCGAACCAAGTTGACCGGAGCCCTATTGCCTTTCAGCCACCGCAGTTTCGCTGTTTGGCGCTTTCGGTTGCAGCACCACACCTTCGTACGTCGTTGCTCCTGCAAGCCGTTCGCCGACAGGACGTACTTGCTTTACAGACCATCCGGCATCCCAGCTCGTCACCGTCATCGCCTTTGTGTTTACTGCATAGACCTTGGTCTCCGGGTCTCCTGGTGTTACCAGCACACGGCCACCGGCCCGATCGAAGTACAGGCCGCTCGCGCTCGTCAGGTACAGGTTCTTATGGATCTTCCACGTGGCGCCGTCGTCCTCCGAATAAAATAACCCGCCTCTGCCGGCAATCCATAAGCGCCCCATGTCATCCACGGCTGTGGCCCAGGTTTCGGCCAGACCTGACGGGAGCGTCATCGTACGGAAGCTCACTCCTCCATCCACGGACAGCAGCAGTTTGTCCCCACCCGCCGCCAGGACCCGCGTTCCGGTCGCGGCAACACTACGAAGTGGCACGTCCGCTGCACTTCGAATGTGATTCCAGCGCCGTCCCTCATCCTGCGACACGACAACCCCATCGGGCAAAGTCGCAAACACAGAGCTGCCCGACACACTCATCGAATCCACACGCGCCGTCGTCTCCACCGCGGGCTTCGGCCGCGGCTGACGGGCCTTGATCGTGACAATGCGTTTACCGCGTTTGATCTGCTTGTCCGCAACCGGTTCGGGCTGTAGGGGAGAAACCATCCCTGACGGCTTCCACACCTCGCCCTCCATCCGGTAAAGCCCATGCGCGGTCCCGGCCAGCACCGTTCCATTCGACGTCTGCGACAGCGACAGGACGTCTGCGCCCATCAAACCTTCGCTCTTCTGCCTCCAGTGTTCCCCGCCATCTTCGCTCACGAATACGCCACCCGCGGTCTTGTCATTCAAGACGCCTACGTACAGCCGCTGACGATAGGTTTCATCGGTCAACATCGCAGTCACCTGGCGCGCTGAGAATCCAGCGTTCGACTGCGTAAAGCTCTTGCCGCCATCATTGGACAGCAGAACCCCATTCCGGTCCGTAGCCAGCAGAACATGATTGCTGTCCGACGCATCCACGGCAATATCGTTCACGATCCAGGCCGGGTCACCATTGCGGGCGAACGTCTGTCCGGCGTCACCTGTGCGCCATATCCCTTCGGTTGTTCCAGCAAACACTACGTTCGGCTGCTTGGGATCCTCCATCAGCACCCGAGTCCTTCGCGCCGTCGGCGGAATACCCTTCACCTTCGTATAGTTCGCTCCCTTGTCTGTGCTGCGATAGATTCCGGAACAGGCAGACAGATACACATTCTGCGCATTCGTCTGGTCCACGATGATTGAAAAAACGTCAGAGTCATCGATGATGCCCTTCGTCATCGGCGTCCAGTTCGCCCCTCCGTCGACTGTCTTCCACGGCAGATGCCAGGTGCCCGCGTAGATTGTCTTCGGGTCAGTGGGATCAATTGCAATCGACTCCACCTCATGAATCTCTTTATTCTCTACCGGTGAGATACGGTTCCACGTGTCGCCGCCATCCTCCGATCGATACACTCCATCCAGAGCGCCCGCGACCAGCACCTTCGCCTCCGAGGGAGCCGCGCTCAACGCCCGCACTGAACGCCCCTTCATCGCTGCGTTCGCCGCGAAGGTACGGCCGCCATCATGCGAAACATACACGCCACCATCGGTGTTACCCAGCACCCATGCGCCCACTACCAGATGCCTGGGGTCACTCCTGTCCACCACCATGTTGTCCAGCGCGAGGTCATCTCGATTTTCAATCTGTGTCAGTCGAACCCAGCTCCTGCCTCCGTCACGGGACTCATACACCGTTCCCAGCACGGTTCCAAGGTAGACATGGTTATGGTCCGAAGGATCCTGCGCAAAGGACCGTGCGTCCCCTCCGCCCGGCCCATAGGGTGTCCACTGTGCGGCATTTTGTGCCGGCGAAGAACAGCAAACTCCCATCGCTAATGCGGCACCCAGGTAATACAGGTAATAAGAAGAAGGCTTCATCGGTGACTCCTCAAGCGGCTCGAATCACAGACGGCGTTCCATCGTCTCCCTGTTGCACTTCCCACTTTCATGCTGCAAAGGCAACCTTTTTCGGCAGGCAACCTTCGCGTTTTTTGCAACTACCCAAACCCAAACGAGACCGTCAGACTTCGGAGACTAGCTGTGTATCGCTGGCGCCTCGACGTGATCGTAAGAGAATCAGTCTTGCGACCCATACAATGAGCACAGGATGGACTTGTGCGCGTTTTCGTCACAGGAGCAACGGGGTTTATCGGTTCCGCAATCGTTCAGGAATTAGTCCATGCGGGACATCGGGTATTAGCACTCACGCGCTCTGCTGCGGGAGCAAAGTCGTTGGCCGTTGCGGGCGCCGAGATACACATGGGTGATCTGGAAGATCAGGAAAGGCTTCGTCTTGGAGCATCGATGTGCGATGGCGTAATCCATACAGCCTTCGTCCACGACTTCACAAACTGGACGACTAGCTGCGAGATTGATCGCCGGGCAATCGAGGCTCTTGGATCCGGGCTCGCCGGCTCGAATCGCCCTCTGATAGCCGCCTCCGGCACTGGAGTGGCGCGCATCGCGGGCCAGCTCGCAACCGAAGAAGATCCGCAATCCATCTCCGCCGGAATTCCCCGCACCGCGTCAGAAGAAGCAGTACAAACCGTAGCAGCGCTGGGTGTGCAAGCTTCTGTAGTTCGCCTTCCTCCAATCGTTCATGGCGAAGGCGATAACGGATTCATCCCGGAGATGATCGCCACCGCTCGACAACGCGGCGTTTCAGCATATGTGGTCGATGGACACAATCGCTGGCCTGCAGTACATCGGCTCGATGCTGCTCATCTCTTCCGGCTGGCGCTGGAGAGTGGGACAGCCGGAACTACATACAACGGGGTGGCAGATCAAGCAGTGCCGATACGTGAGATTGCTGAGGCTATCGGGCGGCGCTTGCGATTGCCCATAGTCAGCAAATCTGCGGACCAAGCGGTTGAACATTTCGGCTTCCTCGGTCACCTCCTGAGTCTCGATATACCCGCTTCCAGTACAGTCACTCAGAAATTATTGGGATGGTATCCGAGGCAGTCCGGTCTTATTTCGGATCTCGATCACGTGCGATATTTCGAAGCTTGAATATGCTGTGCAGTCGCCTTGAGCGCCGGCACGGAAAGTCTGCGCTCTTTTTGGAAGAAAGTTCAGTCCGCGCCGCGCAACTCCCTGCCTACGCGATCAGCAAATCTTCAGACGAGTCTTAGTAACCGCACTTTTATGAATCCTAGCCCGGTGCATGACATCAATTAGATGACTGTCGAAATACTTTCACAACATTCGACACGGAGGGTTTATGGGAAAACTATCGAATAAGGTTGCCGTCGTTACCGGAGCAAGCAAAGGAATTGGCGCTGCCATTGCAAAACAGCTCGCGAAGGACGGCGCCAGCGTCGTTGTTAACTACGCTTCGTCGAAGGAAGGTGCGGATAAGGTAGTCGCCGAGATCAAGGCTGCCGGCGGAAATGCCGTCGCCATCGGCGGCTCGGTTGCAGACAATAACCAGACCGTAACGCTCTTCGAAGAAGCGAAAAAGGCCTATGGCAAAGTCGATATTCTTATCAACAACGCCGGTGTTTATTCGTTCGTCCCCCTTGAAGACGTCACCGCAGAAGAGTATGCCCGCCAGTACAACACCAACGTTCTTGGCCTTCTGCAGGCCACACGTGAGGCGGTTAAGCACTTCCCGGCCGAGGGCGGCAGTGTAGTGAACATCAGCTCGATCGCCAGCACCTTCGCACCACCGACAACCAGCATCTACAGCGGAACCAAGGGAGCGGTCGACACGATCACCAAGGTGCTCGCGAAGGAGCTCGCGCCGAAGAAGATTCGCGTAAACGCCATCAACCCCGGCTATGTTGTCACGGAGGGCACCGAGAAGGTCGGAGTCACCGGCTCCCCGCAGGAAGAGTTCTTCATCTCCATCACCCCGCTCGGACGTGCCGGTCAGCCGGAGGACATCGCCCTTCCGACTTCCTTCCTTGTCTCTGAAGATGCCCGCTGGATCACCGGCGAAATCATCAAAGTTGGCGGCGGAGCAGGGATCTAATCTCCCTGCCTTACCTCACTAACCATATCGGGCTGCGGTCGTTGATTGACCGCAGCCCAAATATTCTTCGGAGCTACTTCGCGACCGCTTTTAGATAGCGATAGAAGAACTCACACCCAGCGTCGAAATCCGAAGCCTTGATCCGCTCGTCCTTCCCATGTGCGCGGTTCTCGTCGCGATCCATTCCCATGCCGGAGATGCCGTAACTCGGCATTCCCGCAGCCATGGTGTAGATAGAGTCAGTCGCACCGAACTCCATCGACGGCACAATCACCAGCCCCGGCCACATCTGCCCGGCTACCTGTTTCAGCGGATCGAAGACTGCCGGTAGTGGCGGAGGAGGCGCTGCACTGGCGCGATTGGGAGCGGTATCGCTCACACGGCCTCCGTCGCTCTTATACGCAACCTTCACCTCGGCGTCTCCAATCACACGAACCAGCTCCTCCCGCACCTGCTCCTGCGTATGCCCGGGAAGGATGCGGCAGTTCACATTGGCCTGCACCTTATTCGGCAAAGCATTGGGCGCGTGTCCTCCCTGGATCATCGTCGCCACACAGGTGGTGTGCAGCGCAGGATAGATCTCAGGGTTCTCGTTCAACCGCTTCAACGCGCTCGGATCCGGAGGAGTCTTCAGGACGGCCATCCGGTCGGCACCAGGACGTCCGCCATCCAGCTTTGCCAGCGCAGCAAACTGCGCCCGCGTTACCTCATTCAGCTCGAATGGGAACTGATACTTCTCCACCTTCGCAAGGCCCGCCACCAGACGATAGATCGCATTTCCCGGCATCGGCTCCGAGGAGTGGCCTCCGGGAGAGGTTGCCGTCAGGACGTAGTCGGCATAGGTCTTCTCGGTCGCCTCAACATTGAGCGAGTATGGTTTGCCGTTCACGGTCGTCATGCCGCCGCCATCGGGATTGATAACGAACTCGGCCTGCATTTCTTCCGGATGATGCTGCATTAACCAGCCCACACCGTTCGAGGCGCCCCCTTCTTCGTCAGCGGTCAACGCCAGAATGATGTCGCGGCTGGGCACAAAGCCATCACGCTTCATGCGCAGGAATGCCTCTATGGCTGCGGCGTCTCCGTCTTTGACGTCATACGTTCCGCGGCCGTAGAAGTAGCCGTCCTTCTCCGTAAAGACAAACGGATCGGTCGTCCAGTCGGAGCGGTTCGCCTCCACCACATCCAGGTGGCAGATCACCAGCATCGGCTTCAGCGTCGATCCCGGCTTGCCGCGATAACGTGCCACCAGATTCATCTTGCGGTCGTTGGGTCCAAGCAGCTTCAGGTCCGCGGCAGGAAAGCCTGCATCCAGCAATCGCTGCCGCATGGCCTCCGCCGCCGCAGTCACACTGCCAACGGAGTCCGTCGTGTTGATCTCGATCAGCTGTTTGAAGATCGCCCGCGCTTCGGCTACCTCGGCATTTCCGGCGTTTCTGCCTGACTGCGCTGACGCTCCGACCGTACACACTATCCCCAGCACTATTCCTGCCGCCGCTGTCTTCATCGTGCATCCCCTCAGCATCATCGTACCTATCAGGATCATCGCACCTGGCGGGCATCGCTTCTCCGAAACACCTATACTCTCCCTAGCGCATGCAAGCTGCCGTCCTCACCAACGTCACCAAACTCTATGGCCGCTTCGCCGCCTTGAAGAACCTTTCGGTCACGCTTGAGGCGGGCGCCGTCTATCTTGTTCTCGGCGAGAATGGAGCCGGCAAATCCACCCTGCTGCGCATGCTCGCCGGGCTTTCCATACCGACCCGAGGCGGGCTAACTGTCCTTGACGGACCGGCCAACAGGCAGCAGAGCCGTGTCGCCTACATGAGCCACGCCACCATGCTCTACGACGAGCTGACCGCCATGGAAAACCTGACCTATTACTCCGGCCTGCGCAAGGGTTCAGGAGAGTGCGCCTGTACCGGCTCCCCCGAGATGGCGCTGCGAGCAGTCGGTCTCGATCCGCACCTTAATAAGCCCGTCAGCCAGTACTCACAGGGGATGCGGCAGCGGGTTTCGCTGGCGCGAGTTCTCTCCGCAGACCCCGAGATGCTCTTACTCGACGAGCCCTTCTCGAATCTGGATGTCCATTCCGTTGCCCAGATGCTTGACCTGTTGAAAGACTTCCGCACCTGGCCGCTGGCCAACGGCCACGCCCGCACCATCGTTCTCACGACCCACCAGGCGGAGTTGGCCATGCCGCTGGCTGATCACGTCCTGCGTATCCAGGCCGGAGAGTTTGTCTCGATGGAGGCCACACGGACGCAATGAGCTCGCACGTGTCTAAAATAAACCTCTCCAAGACGAACGCCGCCCGCATCCTCGACCAGTTGGGCATCTCCTATGAGATCCGTACCTACGAGGTCGACCCCAACGACCTCACGGCCATCTCCGTCGCGAAGAAGATCGAGATGCCGATCGAGCAGGTCTACAAGACACTGCTCTCCCGCCTGCACTCCGGCGAGTACGTCTTTGCCGTCGTCCCCGGCGATGCGGAGCTCGATCTGAAAAAACTCGCAGCCGCCGCCGGAGAGAAGAAGGCCGAGCTGGCCTCGCTCAAAGACGTCGAACCCCTCACCGGCTACATCCGTGGCGGTGTCACCGTGATGGGCGCAAAGAAGGCCTTCCGTGCCTTCGCCGATGAGACGCTTGAGCTCTGGGACCGCATCTCCGTCTCCGCCGGGCAGCGCGGTATGCAGCTTCTGCTGTCCCCAGCGGATTACCTGCGTGCCTCCGGAGCTGAGATCGTCGACCTCACGAAAGCCCCGGTGCAGCAGGCATGAACTATCTCCGCACCGTCTGGCTGCACCTCGAAAAGGAGCTCCTGCTCGAGTTCCGCTCACGCGATGCCCTGATGGGCATGCTCTTCTTCACTCTGCTGATCGTCGTCGTCTTTTCGCTGGCCTTTGACCCCACCTCGCAGCCGACACTCGCCCGGCAGATCGCCGGAGGTCTGCTCTGGGTCGGCCTGCTCTTTGCCTCCACTACAGCCTTGAACCAGTCCTGGTCGCGCGAGATGCGGAACGGCGTCCTCGATGCCCAGCGGATGTCACCCTCACCACCCTCCGCACTCTTCCTCGGCAAGGCTCTGGCGAACTTTCTGTTTGTCACGATTGTGGAAGTAATACTTGCACCGATATTCTTTATCTTTTTCAATTTGCACATCTTAGGCCAAGCGAGCATGCTGCTTGCCCTGCTCCCTCTGGGCACCTGGGCGATCGTCGTGAACGGCACTTTCTTTGCCGCGCTGGGTCTGCGTGCCCGTAGCCGGGAGCTCCTTCTGCCGCTTATCCTCTTCCCCATCGCTCTGCCGGCACTGCTCGCCATGATTTCGGCGGCTACCGGAATCCTGACGGGAGAGACCGAACCACAATCGGCTCTGCGGATTCTTCTCATCTATGACACGGTCTACACCACCGTCTCGCTGCTGCTGTTTGAGACCATCCTTTCGGCGGAGTAAAGCTCAGGGCGTGAAATCCCATTCGGAATAACCAATGGACCGGAAACAAGTTCGCCAGGAACCCCACCCCTTCCCGAGAAAGCCGCGAAGAATGGGGCAACGAGAACATTGGCTCACTGAAATTCGTCGATACACCCACTCTGTCTGATCCCTTAGCCCAGGTTGTTCGCTTAGCGCACACAATGTGGGCCGTCGCCTGAATGGCACGGGTTTACGTTGGTACACTGATGACACCGTGCAAGGCCTGAAAAAAGCATCCGGAATCGCACTCTTTCTCGCGACTCTTCTCATTCTGATCGTTGGCTTTCAGAAGGCGATGGTTGCCCCTGTCGATGCCCAGCAGGGAGAGGTCTACCGCATCTTTTACTACCACGTCCCTTCGGCCATCTCCGCGCTCTGCTTCCCGTACGTAAATTTGATCGGCGCGCTTGGCTATCTCTACTTCCGTCGTAAGGATGAGATCAAGGCCGCGGCGTGGGATGCGCTGGCTCTTGCCGGAGCCGAAATCACGACCGTCTACTGCACCATCGGCCTGGTCACCGGCTCTCTGTGGGGACGCGTCGCCTGGGGCATCTGGTGGACATGGGATGAACGCCTGACCACCTTTCTTCTATTGTGGCTGCTGTACGTCAGCTACCTGCTGCTGCGTCGTTTTTCGCCTCCGGGGCAGACATCAACCCTCGCATCCGTTCTCTCGGTCTTCGCGGCCGTGGATGTCCCGATCGTCTACTACTCCATCCGCTGGTTCCGCACCCAGCATCCGTCCCCTGTCTTCGGCGGAGGCGACGGTGCGGGCCTGGATAAGTCCATGTACCCAGCCTTCCTTTGGAATCTCGCCGGCTGGTTTCTCTGGGGCTGCGTCATGATCGGCTTCCGCCTCATCAGTGCACGCCGGGAACGTCTGGCGGAACTGCAGGAGGCTATCTAAGATGGCGCATCGTCACCTTGTCCTTGCCTATGCGTTTGTCCTGGGAATCCAGGCGGCCTACTTCCTCTTCGCCCTGAATCGCTGGCGGAAGTCGCGCTAGCATCCATTCGGCCATGAGCCGGCGGAGCAACTAACAGACCGTACTTACTTGGAACCAGCCATGGGCCATACAGAACGCTTCACAGGTCGTGCTGCCGCCTATCAACAGTACCGGCTCAGCTATCCCGCAGCCGAGGTCATGCATATTTTGCGCGACTGGACCGGCCTGAGATCTGGCGACACGATTGCCGATATCGGCGCCGGCACCGGCATGCTGACCGAGCTCTTCCTCAACAACGGCAATCCAACCATCGCCATCGAGCCGAACGCCGAGATGCGGGCTGCCTGCGCGATGCAGTACGGCGGCCATCCGAACCTCACCGTGATCGACGCCACCGCGGAAGCAACAACGCTCCCTGACCGCTCCGTCGATCTGATAGCGGCAGGCAGAGCCTTTCATTGGTTCGATCACGCACGGGCGCTTCCGGAGTTTCGGCGCATCCTCAAACCTGGGCGCTGGGTGGCCCTCGTCAGCATCGGGCGCGCCAAGGATGACTCACCTCTCTCACAGGCCTTTGAGTCTCTGCTAACCACGCACGGAACCGACTATCCCTACGTCCGCGATGGCTATCGCGTGCATGACAAGCTGGAAACGCTCTTTCCTGGAGGAGAGGTTTGCCAGACTGCCATTCCCGGTGAGCAGAAGATGACGCTGGATGCCCTGACCGGCCAGGCGATGTCGTACTCCATGGCTCCCCTGTCCGGCGACCCGCGCCATGCAGCGTTTATACAGGCTCTGGGAGAGTTCTTTCGGCGATTTAGCAATGGCGGTCTGCTTACCCAGCCGACAACGTGCTGGATCAACTGCTGCCGATTCGCTTCGTAGGACAGCGAATCGGGAAAACCCATTCACCGTTGCCCCATTCTTTGCGAAGCAAAGGGTGGGGTCCCCGGCGAACTTGTTCGCTGGGGCTTAGCATGGGGTATCGCGCTTCGCGCGACGGTTTCTTCAGTCTATTGGGGGCAGACTCCAATGTGATCCAGTGCTAACTCGCTCAAGCAAAGCGGTCTCGCTTCGCTCGATACCCCACCCTTCGCTCCGCGAAGAATGGGGCAACGAAGGCATCGCTGCGACAAATATTGTCGCTTTACTCTGTTTTCCGGGAATTTCTACCGCCGTGCTACTTCCACCGGCGCCGGGCGCTCAACCTGCGGCGTGACCATGCTGCTGGTGTCTTTCATTGCGGCGATGTCTTTGTCGTACCGTCCGACCAGCGAGTTCCAGCGGATGATGGCCAGTTCTTCCAGCATCTTGGCGCCGTCTTTCAGGTAGCTCATCTGCGACCGCTCGTCGTGGCCCCAGGTCACCGGAACCTCACGGACGACGTAACGGAGCTTGCGGGCGATGAAAAGAATCTCCGGGTCGAATCCCCAACGTTCGATGCGCTGCAGGCGGAAGATAACCTGTGCCGCGCTGCGGCGAAAAGCCTTGAAGCCGCACTGGGTGTCCTTGTACGGAAGCCCCATCACCAGCCGCGTCATAGCGTTGAAGCAGCGTCCGAAGAAACGCCGGTAGAGCGGCTGATAGATGGTCTGCCGCTGGCGTTCCAGCCAGCGCGAACCGATGGCCACATCGGCGCCGGCATCCAGGGCCGCAAACAGCCGTTCCGCCTCTTCCATCGGGGCCGACAGATCGGCATCCGTAAACATCACCATCTCGCCGGCAGCCTGTAGAAGTCCGTTGCGGACGCTGTAGCCCTTCCCCCGGTTGCCGCGATTGTGGATGAGCTTCAGGCGCGGATGGTGCTCCATCCACCGCTTGACGATGGCGGGCGTCTGATCGGCTGAGCCGTCGTCGACGACCAGTACCTCAGCATCCCATCCACGGTCGCTCACACACGTCAGAACGCGGTCCAGGGTTCTTTCAATACGCGCCTGTTCGTTGAACGCAGGGATGACGATACTGATCTTCGGGTGCTGCATAGCCGGCCTTCGCAATGATAAGGGTTTATCGCCGCTTATCATACTCTTCCTTTAGACGTGAGTGATATGCGCTCAGACGCAGTTTTGCGGTGTACACTCAACGACATCTATGCAGGACGAGTTCCAGAGCCCGCCGCCACAGGATCCACCTCCGCCGCAGTCTCAACCTGCCCCGGCTGCACGGCAGGCCTATACCTACGCTCCTCCTCCGCCACCGCAGCAGCCCTACGGCTACTATGCCGCCCGTCCACCGCGGCGGCCGCGCTCTCCGTGGTTCTGGATCGGCATCATCGGCGGCGCCGCGGTCGTCCTGGTCTGCCTCTTCTCGCTGTTTGTCTATGCCGTCATCAAAGCCGGCGGCGTTGACACGGAGTCCACGGCAGGCGGCTTCGGTTCCGGCGGCAAGATCGGCGTCATTGAAGTAGACGGCGTCATCCTTTCGTCAGACAAGTTCAATGAGCAGCTCCGCAAGATGGCTGATAATGACGACGTCAAAGCCATCATCCTGCGCATCAACTCACCCGGCGGCGGAGCTGCCGCCTCGCAGGAGATCTATCACGAGGTGTTGCGGGTCAAACAGGCGAAGCACAAAAAGATCATTGCCAGCATTGAGTCAGTCGGTGCATCGGGCGCCTATTACATTGCCTCCGGTTGCGACCGCATCTACGCCAATCAGGCCTCGGTCGTCGGCTCCATCGGCGTCATCATGGAGTGGATGAACTACGGCGACCTGATGCGCTGGGCCAAGCTGAAGAATGTCATTCTCAAGGCCGGCGAGCTGAAAGATGCCGGAAATCCCACCCGCGACCTCACACCCCAGGAACAGGCCTACTTCCAGACGCTGGTCGACAACATGCACGTCCAGTTCATTCACGATGTCGCTACAGGGCGCCATGTTGCCGACGACAAGATCAAGCCCCTGGCGACAGGACAGGTCTGGACCGGCGAGCAAGCCCTTCCCCTCGGCCTTATCGACCGCCAGGGTGGCTACCGCGACGCTTTGATGGAAACCGCGAAAGAAGTTGGAATCTCGGGCGAGCCTGGCATCGTTCGCCCCAGAAAGGAGAAGACGGGCCTGCTCTCGGCACTGGTGAACTCCGATCCGGACGATATCTTCCCAAACCCGAGCAAACTGCTGAATGAGGCCCCGGGTTTCTATTTCATGTGGAAGTAACTCGGCAAAAATCTTTGAAACCACCTTCTGCCGTCGTTCGTCAAAACGTGTAAAGCTAAAGCTGTCTCGCATTTACGCGTGATTTTCGGATCCCCCGTACACGCAAGCCCCGAAAGGATGCCGATGACCAAGGCCGACCTCGTTGAAAAAGTCACCGCTCTCGGAGATCTGACCCGCCGCGACGGCGAAATCATCGTCGATACCCTCTTTGACTCCGTGATCGGCGCCCTCAAAACCGGCGACAAGATCGAGATTCGCGGCTTCGGATCGTTCCGCACGCGCCAGAGAAAGCCACGCATCGGCCGTAATCCGAAGACCGGAGCCAAGGTCGACGTCCCGGCAAAGCGGGTGCCGTACTTCAAGCCGGCCAAGGAACTGCGCGACCTCGTCAATCCGAAAGAATCCTCTGATCCCGAGGAGATCGACATCCACCACCCGCCCGCCATGTAAGCAGGCTTTGTCGTTGGACTCCAATCGAACGGCTAAGCATTTTCCCTGTTAATGGATATGCCGGAAGAAGGGTGCAGCCGCGTTTTCATTGCGGAAAACGTCATACATGCGTAGCCCTACACCACCCCCACAGGGAAAATGCTTCGGAACGTAAGCCCCACCCTGAAATTTGTTCTGCTGACGTTCCTGATCGCGTATACGGTCGGGTACGGCCTGCTGTGGCTTTGGCCGTCGTCATCGGGTCTGGCATCGCAATACCTTCCGAGAATCGGCGTCGTCTACGCGCCGGCGATAGCTGCAATGCTGGTGACCGGAAGAGAGGGCATCGGCGGGTTACTGCGGAAGCTCGATCCGCGCGGGCAATGGCTCTGGGTGCCGCTACTGCTGGCCACAGGCGTAGTTTGCACGGCAGCGGCCGCCCTCGTGGTTGGAGTAAAACCGCGAGACCTCACCCATACTGCTCAGGCGTGGCCCTTGTTTGCGGCGCATGCACTGCTTCAGTTCGTGTTCGCCGGATGCGGCGAGGAATTGGGATGGCGCGGGTGGCTGCTCCCGCAACTGATGACTCGTCATCGGACCGTTGTCGCAACCATGATTGTCGCGGCGATATGGGGATGCTGGCACGCTTTCATTCTTCTCAGCGGCCTGCGAACAGCGTCTACGTTTCTGTTCGGCGTATTCGGCTTGTCGTTTCTTTTCACCGCGCTGTGGCAGCGCGTGAATGGGAATATCTTCGTGCTCGCCGTGGCTCACGCCAGCGTCAACGCCCCGCTCTCGTTGCTGAGTCAGCAGAGTGTCATAGACGCCGCGTTCGTGCTGTACGGCCTTCTTGGTCTAGTGGTGCTCATCTGGATGTTGACGCGATCCAATCGCGTGCTTCCTCCATCTGATCGGCAGATTCTTGAAACGGTCGCTATCGCCGAAACGACCTCTATCGCCGCCACTTCTCCAGCACAATCGCCTCCGCCCGAGCCTTAAGCTCATCCAGCGTCAGCGTGGTGGAGTCCACCAGCACAGCATCTTCGGCAGGCTTCAGCGGTGATTCGGCGCGATTACGGTCGCGCTCATCGCGCTCCCGCAGCTCATTCTTGACCGCATCTTCGGTCGGTTGGCCTTCGCTGGGACCGGTCTGCACGAAACGGCGGTGTCCGCGTGCGTCCGCCGAGGCATCAAGAAAGATCTTCACCTCGGCCTTCGGAAAGACGACCGTGCCGATGTCGCGGCCTTCCATGACCACCCCACCCTGCGCTCCCATCCGCTGTTGCGCGGCAACCATCAGGGCACGGACTTTGGGATGAACACTAACCCTTGAGGCGGCCTGGGTTACATCCTTCTCTCGCAACTGAGCGGTGACATCTTCTCCATCCAGAAGCACCTGGTTCCCATTCTCGGTCGGCTGCAGCTCGATGACCATGGTCTCTGCCATAGAAGAGAGCGCCGGCTCATCGTCCAGGGGGAGCCCCAGACGAAGAGCCTTCAACGCGACAGCGCGGTACATTGCACCGCTTTCCAGGTTCAACAGGCCGAAGCGCTTTGCGAGAAACGTGGCGATAGTGCTTTTACCGGCGCCGGATGGTCCGTCAATGGCTACGACGGGCTTGCGATCCACCATTACTCATCACTCTTTTTACGGAACGGCTTCGCGGCTCCGGGCTTGCCGAACTTCTTTGGAACTCCGGACTTTCCACCTGGCTTCGACCCGAACTTCTTGGGCGCTCCGCCAAACTTCTTTGGAGCTCCTCCGAACTTCTTGGCACCGAAGGAAGGCTTACCGCCGTCAGCCTTGAAGGTACGGCGCGGACGATCTTCTCCCGCTCCTTCTTCGCGCTTGCGGAACGGCTTGCGCTCACCGTCAAACGGTTTGCGCTGGAACGGCTTGCGGTCACTATCACCGCCAAAGCTGCGCCGTGCCGGACGTTCGCTACCCGCTCCTTCCTCACGCTTGCGGAAAGGCTTCCGCTCACCATCAAATGGCTTGCGCTGGAACGGCTTGCGGTCACCATCGCCGCCAAAGCTGCGGCGTGCCGGGCGTTCGCCGCCTTCGCCCGCTTCACGCGGACGGAAAGGCTTACGCTCACCATCGAACGGTTTGCGCTGGAAAGGTTTGCGATCGCGGTCACCGCCAAAGCTACGACGGGCTGGACGCTCACCGCCTTCACCCGCTTCACGCGGACGGAAAGGCTTACGCTCACCATCGAACGGCTTACGCGAATACGGCTTGCGCTCACCGTCGCCGCCAAAGCTGCGACGGGCTGGACGCTCACCGCCTGCGCCCGCTTCACGCGGACGGAAAGGCTTACGCTCACCATCAAACGGCTTACGCGAATACGGCTTGCGCTCACCGTCGCCACCGGAACTGCGGCGGGCTGGACGTTCACCGCCTTCGCCCGCTTCACGCGGACGGAAAGGCTTACGCTCACCATCGAACGGCTTACGCGAATACGGCTTGCGCTCGCCGTCTCCACCGAAACTGCGGCGGGCTGGACGTTCGCCGCCTTCGCCCGCTTCACGCGGACGGAAAGGCTTACGTTCACCGTCAAACGGCTTGCGCTGGAATGGCTTGCGATCGCGGTCGCCGCCGAAGCTGCGACGCGCTGGACGCTCACCGCCTGCGCCTTCCTCACGTGGACGGAAAGGCTTACGCTCACCATCGCCGCCAAAGCTGCGACGGGCTGGACGCTCACCGCCTTCACCCGCCTCGCGCGGGCGGAAAGGCTTACGCTCACCATCGAATGGCTTGCGCTGGAAAGGCTTGCGGTCGCGACCTCCACCAAAGCTGCGGCGGGCTGGCCGCTCACTGCCTTCACCGGCTTCGCGGGGGCGGAACGGTTTACGCTCACCACCGGCAGTGCCTTGGTCGGTGCGGAAGCTTCTGCGGGCAGGGCGCTCACCTTCTCCGGACGGCCTGCGCTCCGTGGGACGGCGGTCTGCGGCAAAGGTCTTTTCGGTACGCTGACGAGCGCGTTCGAGCAGGCCCTCACGATCAGGCTCAGACTCGCCGACATCACCCACATCGACACCTTCTTCGCCTTCTTCGGAGGTCACTTCGACAGGAACAATCTCCGGCATCTCCGGCAGCTCGCCGCGAATGTTCAGCAGCGTCTTGCCTTCGAGCACCACTTCATCAAGCTGACGGGCGGCATTCAAGCCGCTCACCGCATCACGCACCTTTGAACGCGCTACCAGAGGCGAGAGAAACACCTCAATCTCATCGAGCTCCGCAACCAGCGCCGCGCTCAGATACAGCGAGATCATTGCCGAGAGGGCCGTCGGCACACCAGCATTGCCACCGGCTTTGATCTGCTTGGTAAACCGCGCTGTAAGCAGCTCCCACTCGGTCTCTTGGTCCCCATCCTGGTACACCGGGATCACGCGCAGCATGGCCCACAAGTCGCTAAGCGCACGCAGCACGGCGGCGTGCGTCAGCTCGCGGCCAAGCTCCGGAAGCAGGTTGGAGACAGTCTGCGGCCCCTTGGACTTCAACACGCTCCAAACCTTCAGTGCGAGTGGCGAAAGCGACGATGCCGCCGGAGCTGCCTTCCAGTTCTTGTCGCCACGCAGCGTGTAGAGATACGGCAGCGCGGCTGCGCTCACGACAAAATCCGGGATATCCCCGGGGGCGGCGCCTCCAAGGAGGAGTAACGGCACCGCTGCTCCCTCACGAACCAGACGGCCCAGCATCTGTTTTGCAGCCTCTGCCTCGGCCACTCCAGGTTCCGCAACTCCACTTACCGCCGAAACGAAGACGGGGGCGGGTGCAGCAAGCTGCGTCTTCGGCGTCCACAGAACGAGTCCCATGCGGTCAACCCACGCACGGGCGTCTTCCAAAATTAAAAGCGCATTGCTGTCCAGCCCAAAGGCGCGACGCCGCGCAAGATCCAATTGCTCACGAGTCATAACCTTTTAAGTCTATCGGCAATTGCTGTCCAGTGCCGCGTCTGGAGCCGTCAGGATGAACTTTAGAGCGTTTTCCCTGTTGCGGGGTACCCCGCAAGGAACGTGCTGTGGCGTTTTCATTGCCGAAAACGCCCATAGATGCGGAAGCCCGCGCTACACCTACAGGGAAAATGCTCTAGCCCGCACTGAATCATGCAATCAGCAATGACAACGGAGCTCAGATACGGTTGAAGGCCCGCTGAATCTCCTTCAGCGAATAACGCAACGCGATCGGCCGTCCATGCGGGCAGCTTGTCGGATGTTGCGTCTTCGCGAGCTCTGCCAGCAGCCACTCAATCTTTGCCGGATCGAGCGGCATATTGATCTTGATCGCCGCATGGCACGCAATCGACGCGGCAATCCTGGTGCGGCGTGCTTCGGCATTCTCAACCTGCCCTGTGCGATCATCCGCCAGCACCTCGTCCAGCAGATGCTCCAACTCTTTGCCCTCGAGGCCAACCGGAGCCGCTTTGACAGCCAGAGTTCGCGGACCAAAGGGCTCGGCTTCAAAGCCGTTGCGGTCCAGCTCATCGGCCAGATCCGCGAAAGCAAGCATCTGCGCCGGCTGCAGATCGACCAGCAGCGGCATCAGCAGCCTTTGCCGCTGCACCGACTCGGTACGGCGCTCACGCAGGATCTTCTCAAACAGAACACGCTCATGAGCGACGTGCTGATCGATGATCCAAAGACCGTCTTCATTCACCGCCAGGATGAAGGAATTGCGTAACTGCCCTACAGCCCGCAATGTCGCCAGCGAATGTAGTGTCTCGGGGCGTTCTTCGCCTTCCTCCGGCGTCGCTGAAGAGCAGGAGTGCCGCCCCGAGACCCGCTGTTCCGGTTCCCGCAGAAATGGCGGCTCATCAACCGGAGCCTCCGTCTGAGGGAAGACAATGCGTTGCTCGGTCGCGAGAAACGGATCTGCCTGCAGCGAAAACGCCGCCGCATCACTCGCCTGCGGATCTCCTTCGGACGCTGGAGGAAGATCAGGCGCACCCGGCATGGGACTGACGTCGATGCGCAGTGCCTCGGCCGCCAGGGGCGAGTCCGTGAGCGCCATCGCAAAACTCATCACCGGCCGTGCCGCCATCAACGCGGTACGGACCGAGTCGCGCAGGAAGTCATGCACGATCGACTGCTGCCGGAAACGGACCTCCGTCTTCGCCGGATGAACATTCACGTCCACCTCGGCCGGCGGAACATCGAGAAACAGCAGCACCACCGGGAAGCTGGTCGGTGGGATGACATTGCGATAGGCCTCCGACAGGGCATGCAGCACCAGACGGTCGCGAATCAGCCGCCCATTCACAAAAACATAGATCGAGTTACGGTTGAGCTTTTGCAGTTCCGGCTTTGAAACAAAGCCACTTATGCGCATCACTCCCGGCTCGGGCGGCTCATAGTTCTCGTCCCGCTTCCATGGCGGCGGCTCCGGAATACCGACGCGGGCAAAGTCAGTCTCGGCAGCGACAGGAATCATCTGGTCCACGGTCTCGCGGCCGAAGATCTGGAACATGCGGTCGGCTGCGGAGGTCACCGCAGGAGCCACCAGCAGGGCATGCGTTGCCGAATGCAGCTCAAAGTGCTTTGTCGGATTCGCCAGGGCGTAGTGCGTCACCAGGGCAGCGACATGCTGTAGCTCAGTCGATTCGCTACGCAGGAACTTCCGGCGTGCCGGAGTATTGAAGAACAGATCCCGGATCGTCAGGGTCGTGCCTGCCGGCCGCCCGAGATCCTCCACCCGCAGGAGCTTGCCGCCCGCGATCTCTACTAGCGTGCCGGCTTCGTCTTCTGGAGCGCGGGTCTCCATCGTCAACCGGGAGACTGAGGCGATAGAAGGCAGCGCCTCACCACGGAAGCCAAGGGTGGCAATCTGCAGCAGGTCATCGGAGCTGCGCAGCTTGGAGGTCGCATGCCGCTCGAAGGCGAGCAAAGAGTCATCGCGCCCCATGCCATGTCCGTCATCGGAGATGCGGATGAGCTTGCGCCCGCCTGCTTCGACCTCGATGCGGATCCGCGTAGCGCGAGCATCGAGCGCGTTCTCCAGCAGTTCCTTAACGACGGAGGCTGGACGCTCTACCACCTCACCGGCAGCAATCTGGTTCGCTACCTGGTCTGACAGCACACGGATACGGCCCATCCGGATATTTTATGGAAAGTTCGATGTGAGGAAAGATGGGCTTAAATACAAACGCCCGCATCCGGAGTATCGGACGCGGGCGCGATCATGAGCTCTACTTGAAAGTACCGCACAGGAAGGCAAAGAAAACGCCGAAGAGGATAAGGAATACCTGCCAGTAGCGGTCGATGAAAGTGTTCTGTGCGTGCGACATCGCGGTAATAATCTCCTTCTGCCATCCTACATGGATAGCCTGTTGCCTGCGAAGTCCATGCGAGTCATCCCCCGGATGACTCGGCTTACTTCTTCTTGGACTTCGACTTCCCTTTAGCCTTGTCCTTCGTCTTGTCTTTCTTGGACTTCTTTTTAGAAAGCGAAAGAGTCGACTCCTGGTCACCGACCATATGCAGACGCATGAAGTTCGTGCCTCCGGACTTAGTGCGGGTACCGGCGACAATGCCGAGAATCTGACGATCCTGCACATAGCCGGCATCGCGCAGAATGTCGTCGGCCATGCTGACCAGAACGTCGGTGTCATGGAAACGGGCACAGAGTACCGGCGTCGTGCCCCACAGCAGCATTGAGCGGTTGATGACCGCCTGATCCGGCGAGAGAACGTAGATCGGGGTCTCCGGACGATACTTCGACAGCAGGCGGCCCGAATAACCGCTCTCCGTAAAGATTGCGATTGCGGTCAGGGCAAGATCCTGGGCAGCCAGGGCCATGCACTCGCAGATGGTCTCAGTAACCGATAACGCTCCGCGGCGTGAAGAACGGACCTTAGGCACAGGATTGTCGCGGATCTGCAGCTCCGTCTCGACGACAATCTTGGCCATCATAGCCACCGCACTGACCGGATACTTGCCGTTTGCAGTCTCGGCCGAGAGCATCACAGCGTCGGTGCCATCGTAGATTGCATTGGCGACGTCGCTGGCTTCGGCGCGGGTCGGGCGAGGATTCTCGATCATCGACTCCAGCATCTGGGTTGCCGTAATGACCGGCTTACGTGCCTCATTCGCCTTGGTAATGATGTGCTTCTGGATCGCGGGAACCTTCTCCGGCGGGACCTCAACACCCAGATCGCCGCGGGCCACCATGATGCCGTCGGCGACTTCCAGGATCGAGTCCAGGTGCTCGATCGCCTGTGGCTTTTCCAGCTTGGCAATGATCCAGGCATCGCTCTTCAACGCAGCCAGCCGGGTCTTTACGTGACGCACATCGTCCGCCGTGCGGACAAACGAGACCGCGACCGTATCGACGCCTTCGCCAATCGCAAATTCCAGGTCTTCCTCATCCTTCTCGGTCAGCGAGGGAACCTTCACCGGAATGCCGGGGAGGTTAATGCCCTTGTTCTCGCCGAGCATGCCGCCATTGAGGATGTCGCAGACTACGTCCTCGCCATTGACCTCGCGGACGATCAGCTCGATCAGGCCGTCGCTCAGCAGGATGCGGGCGCCGGGCTCGAGGTTCTCTGCCAGCGTAGTGAAGGTAGTTCCAACGGCCGCTGCCGTGCCTTCCTTGATCTTCGGGGAGATCGTGAGCAGCTTTCCCTGCTCCAGCAGAACGGGCTTGCCGCCCTTCAGCTTGCCGGTACGGATCTTCGGCCCCTGCAGGTCAGCCAGGATGCAGATGGCCTTCTTCTCCTGCTGAGAGACGCGGCGGACCATCCGGATCAGTTCGGCTTTCTGGGCATGGGTGCCATGTGAAAAATTCAGGCGGGCAACATCAAGCCCGGCACGGACGAGTTGTCCGAAGATGAGCTCATCACTCGACGTGGGTCCCAGCGTTGCGACAATCTTAGCGCGGCGCTGGCCGCTCTCTCCCAGGCTCAAACCATTCAACATGTGCGATTCAGTCCCCTATGGTGCGGCAATACAGCAGTGGTCCGCAGTCATTCTACCTGCTTTGCCCTTGTGGCTGGTTCGACCACAATAATTATCGGTCGTGATGTGGACTGCTGGCCATGCGATGCGCCAGAGCGTGATGTGCTTGACGCACGGCATTGAGCTCTGATCCAAGCAGGACGCTGATGCTCGCCAGATATAGCCAGACCAGCAGTGCAATGCCCGCGCCCAGCGATCCGTAGACCCGCGAGTAGTTGGCAAAGTGCGTGACATACCATCCGAACCCGAGGGTTGATGCGAACCAGAGCAGCGTCGCGAACAGAGCTCCCGGCAAGGTTCGCCGCCACGAAACCGAACTCGGCGTGCCGAAGTGATAGATGAACGACAAAATGCTTACCGTACCCGTAAGGGCGATCACCCAACGTGCGGCAGTTGCAACGAAGTAGATGATGTCGCGTGAATGGTAAGGGGCAAGCACGTAAAACCAGAGAGCGATGTAATGGCCGAAGACGACCAGCACGCTGGCGAGGCCGAGCGGCAGCACCGAGATCGGCACCAGCACAAACGAGGTGACGCGCCGTCTCCAGAAGCCCCATGTTCCCTGGGGAACATCGTAGGCCCGGCGAAAGCCTTCCATCAGCGTCAGCAGGACGCCGGAAGCACCGGTCAGGCTCACGATGGAAGCACCCACCGGCAACCCTGCGCTCGTCTCGCTGGTATGCCGAAAGTACGACGCCAGCAATCCCAGTACCTGCGGCGGCAGTACCCGGTCAAAGATCAGAGAAAACTGCTGCCGGAAGAGAGAGCTGTCCGGTAGCCGCGCGATCACAGCGGCAGTGACGATGAGTGCGGGGAACACCGCAAAGATAGCGGAATAGGCACAGCCCTTGGCCGTGCCAAAGACGTCGTGGTAAAAGCCGTTGCGCGCAGCCAGCCGCAGATGAGCCCAGAATCGGCGCATGAATGACAACAGACTACCTTGATTCAGTGATATCGATGACGCTGACAATCATCTGGCGTGCTTTCAGAGTTAGGAGCATTTTCCCTGTAGGTGTAGTGTAGGGATCCCGTATCTATGGGCGTTTTCCGCAATGAAAACGCCGCTGCACACCCGTTCCGGGCCACCCAGCAACAGGGAAAATGCTCTAGCGGGTTAAAAATATGTGCCGGCGCTTCTTTTGAAGCGCCGGCGTCATTTGTCTCCGTGCTAGATCTCCCAGCGCAGAAGCGTGGAAGCAACGGTAAATCCTGCTCCAACGGAAGCCAGCAGTACCAGGTCGCCCTTCTTCAGCCGTTTTTCTTCCACGGCCGTTCCCATGGCAAGGGGAATCGTGCCGGCAGTCGTGTTGCCGTAACGGTCGATGTTGATGATGACCCGATCTTCGGGCATACCGAGACGATCCGCGGTCGACAGGATGATGCGCTTGTTCGCCTGGTGCGGAATAAAGCAGCCAAGCTCTTCGCCCTTCACGTTATTACGCGTGAGCACAGCCTCGGCCGCCTCTGCCATTTTGCGTACCGCAAACTTATAAACCGCCTGGCCATCCTGATGCACATAGTGCATCTTCTGGTCGATGGTCTCGTGACTGGAGGGGTGAAGGCTGCCGCCGCCGGGCATGTTGAGCGAAACTCCGCCGGCACCGTCAATCTCATGCCAGAAGTCGATCAGGCCAACCTCATCGCCCTCACAAGGCTCAATCAGTACAGCACCCGCGCCATCACCGAAGAGGATGCAGGTCGTACGGTCGGTGTAGTCGAGGATGGATGACATCGTATCGGCGCCGATGACCAGTACCTTCTTGTGAGCGCCGCTCTCCACCAGCTTGGCGCCCACCTGCAAGGCATACGGGAAGCCGGAGCAGGCTGCAGACAAGTCGAAGCCCCATGCACCGCGAGCACCCAGCTTGTTTTGCACCAGGCAGGCCGTGGAGGGGAACATCATGTCGGGAGTCACGGTGGCGACGATGATGGCGTCGACCTCCTGAGGAGAGACTCCACGCGCCTCCAGGCACCTCTTCGCCGCCTCTGCCGCCAGATCGCTGGTTGCTATGCCCTTGTCCACAATGTGACGCTCACGAATGCCCGTGCGCTCCACGATCCACTGGTCGTTGGTTTCGACCATCTTCTCCAGATCGGCATTGGTCAACAGCCGAGGGGGGACATAGGTTCCAAGAGAACTGATCTTCGCCCGCACGCTGACGTGTGGCTTCAACTCAAGAGACAAACGGTCACCTCACACTTCCAGTAGGAAGGATATCGAACCAGCGATGGATTGTAGAGTGGGGGAGACAACTGAAGAGTGCTTTGAAGAGTACCGGGGAGCCTACTGCGCACGTACTGGCCCGTTACCGTTGCTTCCTTCCGGACCTGGCGGGGTTCGCGGGATTACGTCGCGTAGGTCCCGGCACTTGTTTAGTTTAGCAGTGTTTCGAGAAGCCTGCTGATGACACACCGAGGCGTTCCGGAAAGCGGTGGAAATCAGGGTAGAATATTAAGGTGCCTACCCCTGTAAAATCTGGCGATTTCGCGTCTGAAGCTGTGCTCGACCGCGACACCGCGACGCAAAAAACACGTATCGGATTTGTCTCCCTCGGCTGCCCGAAGAACCTGGTCGACTCTGAAGTCATGATGGGCCTGCTGCACCACGCAGGCGCCGAGCTGACACCTCATGCAGAACAAGCCGACATCATCGTCGTAAACACATGCAGCTTCATCGACTCTGCCAAGCAGGAGTCCGTCAACGCCATCCTGGAGATGGCTCAACACAAGACCGCGGGCCGCGCGCAGAAGCTCATCGTCGCCGGCTGCCTGGTCGAGCGCTATCGCGATGAGATCCGCAAGAACATCCCCGAAGTCGATGCCGTCATCGGCACGGGTGAGTTGGAAGCCGTACTCGCAGCCGCAGGCATGGCTCCAGTCAAACAAGAGCCTTCACCCTTCAACATCATCAATGCAATGCCGTCACTCGAGTCTGAGTTGATCGACCGCGCTCCATCGGCGGTGAAGAAGCACTCCCGTCCTGAAGGCGATCTGCGTGAAGAGCAGGGCCGTTTCAGCCGCGATGCATGGGATGGCGCATCGCCTTCCCTGCCTGAGTATCTCTACTCTGACGAGACACCGCGCATTCTCACCACACCGAAGGCCTCGGCATATATCAAGATCGCCGAGGGCTGCGATCACCCCTGCACCTTCTGCATCATTCCGCAGCTCCGCGGCAAATTCCGCTCACGCCGGATGTCGTCGATCATTACCGAAGCCGAGTCGCTGGTGAAGCAGGGTGTCCGCGAGATTACGCTGATCGGCCAGGACACCACCTGCTACGGCGAAGACCTCGGCCTGAAGGACGGTCTGGCACAACTACTCGATGCCCTGGCACAGATCAACGTTCCCGGCATCGGCGGCATCAAGTGGCTGCGATTCCTCTACGCCTATCCCAACAAAGTCACACCTCTTCTTCTCGAGACCATCGCGAAGCACGACAACATCTCCAAGTACCTGGATGTTCCGCTGCAGCACGCCTCGCCTACTGCCTTGAAGCGTATGAAGCGTGGCGGTTCCGGCGACATCTTCCTGAAGATGATCGAACGCGCCCGCGCAACCGTACCCGGCATCGTGCTGCGGACCAGCTTCATCGTCGGCTTCCCCGGTGAGACCGATGCTGAGTTCGAAGAGCTGATGGATTTTATCCAGAAGGCACAAATCGACTGGCTGGGTGTCTTCTCTTACTCAGATGAAGAAGGCGCCAAGGCCTTCGATCTGGACGAGAAGGTGCCTTCGCGCACGATCGAGTCGCGCCGCCGCAAGCTGATGCGCCTGCAGCAGAAGCTCAGCACCAAGGCAAAGAAGGCCTGGGTGGGACGCGAAGTCGAGATTCTGGTCGAGGGTCCGAATGAAGAGACACCTTTGCTGTGGGACGCACGCACCATGCTGCATGCTCCTGAGATCGACGGTAAGGTGCTCATCAATGACTTTGGGCCGCACGAGGCGTTGGTTCCCGGCACCTTCTATCGCGCGGAGATCACCGAATCGCATGACTACGATGTAGTCGCCCGCATCATCGAGCAGTAATCATCCAGACACAGTAAAAAAGGCCCCGTGATGGGGCCTTTTTGTTTTCTGCTTTCCTTGCGTTAGAAACCGCCGTTTGCCTTCGCATCGTTGATCGCCTTGCTGTAGCCGGAGGTGAAGGCAGAGCGATATGCATCACGCTGATCCTTCTTCACGCGGGCAGGCGGGTTCTTGTACAGGTGCGAGCTGGTGGGGTCGATCTTACGCTTGGCCAGCGTATCCAGTTTGGCCGCCTCCATGCCGTCCTTGTAGGCCTGCTCCTGTTCCGGAGAGCCTGCGAACGAGCCGTTGTACTGCGCGGCGGTAGGGGACTGGGTCTGCTGGGCCAGCGTCATAACCGAGGAGCTGGCAAGGATGGCCGCTGCTGCGAGCGGCATAACAAAACGGATTGTTTTCTTCATGCGGTATTACCTTTCTAATTCCTTCAACGACGTACTGCGGTACTGCCGACTGCGTACTGCTTTACTTCCGGCGTGAAATCTTACGCCCCGAATACAGACGTTGCCAAATGCGCCGGCGCTGCTATTTTTCTGCTATTTTTTCCGGTTTTTCACGGTACACAGCCAAGGGTGTACCTTGGAGAAGGAAAACCGATGGCTCAGAACAAGGCACTCCGCTGTCCCACCTGCCGCGCGCTGGTGCTGGAAAAGAACAACGACTTCCCGTTTTGCAGCGACCGCTGCCGCCGGATCGACCTCGGCAAATGGGCTTCGGGAGATTACCGCATCTCTTCCCCAATTCTGGATCCTGAAGTATTGGAAGGACTTGCGGAACATGCCCGGCGTCCGCAGCAAGACAACGATGACGACTAACGCACGCAAAACCACTTGGGCATGGGTTGTCGGCACTTTTTTCGGTTCGGGCCTGCTCAAGCCAGGTCCGGGAACCTATGGATCAGTGCTCGCAGTACTGATCTGGCGTCTGCTGGCCTTCTTTCTTGACCTTACCCGGCCACAATTAGCGCTTCTGACACTCGTCCTCGCCATCCTGGCGACGGTCATCGGTATTCCCGCGGCAACCCGCGTCGCCCGCGAGAGCGGCAGCAAAGACCCGCAGATGGTGGTGATCGATGAGGCAGCCGGCCAGTGGGTTGCGTTGCTCTTCGCCGCTCCCATCTGGAAACACTACGTGCTGGCGCTGGTGCTCTTCCGGCTCTTCGACATCCTCAAACCGCCGCCGGTTCGCCAGCTTGAACATCTGCCTGAGGGCACGGGAATCATGGCCGATGACTTGATGGCGGGGGTCTACGCGCTGATCTGTTTCGTGCTGATCGCGCACTTCGCCTTCCCCAATTTTTAGATATATTGCCAAATTAGCCCCGAAACTGGGTGCCCCATCCATCGCGGATCCGGGGTCCCCAACGAACTTGTTCGCCGGGGACCCAAAATCCCACCCAGAGCATGGGCATCTCGAATTTGCCTCACGCAGCGCGAAACTTCCCACCTGCGTTAGGCTTAACCCATGGCAGCAGCCTTTCGTTTTGGGTCAAATGTCGAAGCGCCTCACCTCGACTCGGTAACACCACTGGCAGCCCTGCCGAACGGCGAGTTCCAGGTACAGGGCAAAGCTCTGGGTGTGTATGAAGGGCATCTGCCGACTGTCACCATCGGCGATGTGCCTGCGCGGCTTGCTCTCTCGCGGACTTCCCGCCTGTCGGTTCGAGTACCGGAAGGTTCTATCACCGGGGACCTGGTCGTCCGCTCTCACGGCTCAGCCAGCAATCCCCTTCCCGTGAGAGTCGCGGTTCCCATGGCGGACAACCTGCATCCTGTCGCTAATCCGGCAGTCGACGCACAAGGCAATGTCTATGCCACGCTCTCCGGACCGCGCAATCAGAAGACACCTGTTTCGATCTTCCGTATCGATCGCGACTTTCAGGTGCGCCCTTTTGTGCGCGACCTGATGAACCCTACCGGGCTTGCCTTCGATGGCGAAGGCTATCTCTACGCCAGCTCTCGTGCGGAGGGCATCGTCTACCGCATCTCGCCCACCGGAGCGATGACTGTATACGCCGAAGGCATGGGGGTCGCTACCGGGATCGCCTTCGATAATGACGGCAATCTGTTTGTAGGCGACCGCAGCGGAACCATCTTCAAGATCGACCGCGAGCGCCAGATCTTTGTCTACGCCACGCTCGAACCCAGCGTCGCAGCCTATCACCTTACCTTTGACACAACCGGCACTCTCTTCGTAACGGCGCCGACGACCTCCAGCCGCGACCATGTGTACACCATTAACCGCAATGGCGAGGTGGACACCTTCTACAACGGACTGGGACGCCCCCAGGGCTCTGCCTTTGATATCGACGGCAACTTCTATGTCGCGGCATCGCTGAACGGACAGCGCGGCATTGTGCGCATCACACCCAGGCGAGAGGCATCGCTGATTGTCTCCGGTAGCTCGATTGTCGGGTTCTGCTTCCTGGAAGACGGCTGTGCCGCCATCGCTACCAATAACGCGCTCTATCACGTCGAACTCGGCATCGAAGGGCAGCTTCTGCCATCTACAAATTCATGAACGCAGAGATTATCGCGATCGGCTCTGAAATGCTGACGCCGCATCGCCAGGACACCAACTCGCTCTTTCTGACCGACCGTCTTAACTCGCTTGGAGTTACGGTCGATTTCAAGACAATTGTCGGCGATAACTTCACCCATCTCACGGGTGCTATTGCGACAGCGCTATCACGGGTTGATATTGTGCTGCTCTCGGGTGGCTTGGGGCCAACAGAAGACGACCTGACGCGCGAGGCCGTCGCCTCTGTCCTCAAGCTCAATCTGAAGCGGAACAACGATCTGCTCGCCGGCCTTCATGCACGCTTTGCCAAACGCGGCATCACCATGTCCGACAACAACGCCAAGCAGGCCGATGTCATCGACGGCGCGGTGGTATTGCCCAATGCCAATGGATCGGCTCCTGGGCAGTTTATGGACACAGTCTTCGGCAAGCATCGCAAGCTCGTCATCCTTCTGCCCGGGCCGCCAAAGGAACTGAAGGCGCTGTACGACGCTGAGGTGCGGCCGCGGCTGCACTCTGTCTTGCCGCCCCGATTCATCACCAAACGCATGCTGCGGATCGCGCTGGTACCGGAATCGACCGTAGACGCAAGGGTTGCCCCGATCTACAAGGGCTACAGTGATGTGGAGACCACGATCCTGGCGCACAACGGCGAGATCCAGCTGCACTTCCAGTACGCCGGCGTATCCCTGAACCAGGCACAGGCCCGCGTCGATGAAGTCGCCAGCCGATGCGAACAGGAGATGGGAGACGACGTCTTCTCTTCGCATGGAGAATCTCTGGAAGAGGTGGTGCAACTGCTGCTGGGCCTGAAAGGCGTACGCGTCGCAACCGCCGAGAGTTGCACCGGAGGCTGGCTGGCACAGCGTTTAACCTCACTGCCCAATGCATCGCGCACCTTTCTTGGCGGAGCGGTTGTCTACTCCAATGACCTGAAGAGCAGCTTTACCGATGTCCCCGCATCTGTCATTGAAGCCTTCGGTGCAGTCAGTGGTGCAGTTGCCCGCGCGATGGCGGAAGGCATCCGCACCCGGACCGGCGCGGAGATCGGTATCGGCATTACCGGCATCGCCGGGCCAGGCGGAGGCACAGACGAGAAGCCCGTGGGTCTGGTGTTTGTGGCGCTTGCCGACGGACAGGATACCGATGTGAAGAAGCTGAGCCTCGGTGGAGACCGCGAGCGTATTCGCTGGTGGGCGACACAGAATGCGCTGGATATGCTGCGCAGAAAGCTGATGTGACGTTGCTCTAAGGCGGGACTTACAAGGACCTTGCTACACTCACCTCTGACGCAATGAACCCCTGGCTTCTCACTCTCGTCCTTGCCTACCTGTTGGGATCAATTCCCTTCGGCTACATCCTTGTTCGTGTCTTTCTCAAGCAGGACATCCGCAAAACCGGCAGCGGCAATACCGGCGCTACCAACGTAGCGCGCTCCGGCAAGAAGGGCCTGGCGATTGCCACCTTGCTGCTGGATCTGCTGAAGGGTGTCGCCGCGGTGATCATCGCCCGTCATATCGCCGCAGCACACGGGATGAACACAGAGGACATGGCGGCAGCCGCCGCAGCGATGGCGATTCTTGGCCATATCTTTCCCGTGTGGCTCCGCTTTCGCGGCGGTAAGGGAGTGGCCACCGGCCTCGGTGTGTTTCTTGCAATCTCACCGCTGACGACGCTGTGCTGCCTGGCTGTCTTCATCGTGATCTTTCTGCTGTGGAAGTATGTATCCCTGGCCAGCATTGTGGCAGCGGCAGTCTTTCCTGTTTTCGCCTTTCTTTTCTCGCACGGCAATGTAAGCCCGATTGTTGCGGCAAGCTTCGTTGTGATTCCCGCGGTCATCATCTTCAAGCACCACTCGAATATTCAGCGGCTGCTCAAGGGAACGGAAAACCGCTTCGGCAAAAAGAAGGTCGCCTAGGATGAGCCGGATCACTGTACTGGGAGCAGGAGCATGGGGCACAGCACTCATGTTGTCTTTGGCACGCCGTGGCGGCCATGAGCTGACACTATGGGCACACACCGAACAGGACGCCACGGAGATGCGCGCCCTCAAGGAGAACCGCAGATTTCTTCCCGGCTTTGCGCTGCCGGAAGATCTGAAGATCACGACTTCGCTGGCAGAGGCAATTCCCTCTTCCCAGATTGTGTTGTGCGTCGTTCCGTCCGAACATCTGCGCACCACTTTTGTCGATGCGACCTCGCTCCTTACGCCAGACCATGCCGTCATCTCAGCGACCAAGGGCGTTGAACAAGGCACATACCTGCGGATGAGCCAGGTGATTGAAGAGTTGACGCAAGCCAAAGTAGCGGTGCTCTCGGGCCCCTCTTTCGCACAGGAGGTTGCCCAGGGGATGCCGACCGTGGTCACCATCGCATCGAAGGACCGCACCCTGGCGCAACAGCTCCAGTCGGACTTCTCTTCTTCGACCTTCCGCACCTATGCGAATGACGACGTCGTCGGTGTCGAGCTGGGCGGAGCGTTGAAGAATGTCATCGCTCTCGCCGCCGGAGTCGTTGCCGGTCTTGGACTCGGACACAATGTCGCCGCGGCCCTGATGACACGTGGCATCGCCGAGATCACCCGCCTTGCCGTAGCCTGCGGCGGACGTCCCGAAACGCTGGCCGGCCTTTCGGGCCTAGGCGACCTGGTTCTGACCTGCACCGGCTCTCTTTCGCGCAACCGCACCGTCGGCATTGAGCTTGGCAAGGGTCGCAAGCTGCCGGAGATCATCGCCTCGCTCAACGGCAAGGTTGCCGAGGGTGTACTCTCTACCTCCGCGGCGCTGGGACTCGCGCGCAAGCACGATGTGGAGATGCCGATCACCCAGCAGGTGGAGGCAATTCTTCATGAGGGTAAGGCCCCCATGGAGGCAATCCGCGAGCTGATGACCCGGTCTCTGCGGGCTGAGTAAGCCATCGGCCCTCTGTGGGAGCGATACACTATAAGAGATGGCTATTCAGACACTCTTCGGTTCGCTGAAGGACGACGAGCCCCGTAAACCGGAACAGGAAGAGGAAGCTTCACGCGGCTTTTTCGGCCGCATGAAGCAGGCGGTCACCCGCACGCGCGAGAACCTGAGCGCGCAGCTTGACCAGGCCCTCTCGTTTACCCGGACAGTTGATGAGAGCGATCTCGAAGACCTGGAAGCGATTCTGCTGACAGCAGATATCGGCCTTTCCACCACAACGGAGATCATCGATCGTCTGCGCGAACGAGCCAAGCGCGAAGGCATCGAATCCGGCGCCGCGTTGAAAGACCTGCTCAAGCAGGAGATCAAATCCATCCTCGATGATGTCCAGCGCCTCGTGCGCCCGCCGTCAACGCCACCGGAGGTAATCCTGCTGGTCGGCGTGAACGGTACCGGCAAGACGACCACCTCCGGCAAACTCGCAGCCTTCTTCCAATCACAGAATCGGTCGACGCTGCTGTGTGCCGCCGATACCTTCCGCGCCGCGGCCATTGAACAGCTCGAGGTCTGGTCACAGCGCTCGGGCGTGCCGATCGTCAAGACACGCCAGGGCGGCGATCCTTCGGCGGCTCTCTTTGACGCTCTCGATGCCGCCAAGAAGCGTGAGACACAGGTCGTACTGGTCGATACTGCTGGACGTCTGCACACCAAGACAGGCTTGATGGCTGAGCTCGACAAGATGCGCCGCATCGCACAGAAGTTTGTTGCGGGTGCTCCCCATCAGGTATTTCTGGTCATCGATGCCACCACCGGGCAGAACGGCCTGCAACAGGCACGCCTGTTTACGGAGAGCGCCGGTGTCACCGGCATTGTGCTCACCAAGCTGGACGGTACAGCCAAAGGCGGAATTGTCGTTGCCATCGCACACGAGTTGAAGTTGCCTGTCGTCTTCTGCGGTATCGGCGAGAAGATGGAAGATCTGCTGCAGTTTGATTCGGCAGCGTTTGTCGAAGGGCTGTTCAACTAGAAGAGACAAACTGACCTCGAACCGTCTTTGTCTATTTTGTAGTGACAAGCCCAAGTTAGCTTCGGCAGCTGGAAGTTGATAACAGAAGAACACGCCCGTTGGGCGTTTCTTCCAATTCTGAGATCAAACAGGTTCGAGCTGCGCTCGAACGTCCTACCCATCGCGTTGCGATGGATGGGGCACCCAGAGTATGGGCTCTCAAATATGTCGCGCGTTGCCCGCTCCCAGCCATCCCATCACTCCCCAAGCAGCTACGATAGAGAGCAAGCCGATGGAACTGATAGACGACATTCGGTACATGCAGCAAGCGCTGGCGTTGGCGCGTGAAGGCATAGGCCTCGCTTCGCCGAATCCCACTGTCGGATGCGTGCTGGTAAAAGGCGACCAGGTCATCGGACGTGGCTTCCATATTTACGAGCATCGGGATCACGCGGAGATCGTCGCGCTGAAAGAGGCCGGAGGCGATGCTGAAGCTGCAACCGCCTATGTCACGCTGGAGCCCTGTAGTCATCATGGCCGTACCGGCCCGTGCGCGGACGCACTCATCCATGCCCGTGTTGCCCGTGTCGTAGCAGCGACAGTGGACCCCAACCCTCAGGTCGCCGGTCAGGGCCTGGCCCGGCTGGCGCAGGCCGGCATCCAGGTCACAGCAGGCCTGCTACAGGAAGAAGCCCGCGCGCTGAACAATGCCTTCGCAAAGTGGATCGTTACCGGGTCACCCTACGTTGTCCTCAAGGCTGCACTCTCCGTCGACGGATATCTGGCGCCTCCTCCTCAGACCCGCTATAGCCAGGAACCTCACTGGCTGACGGGCGCGGCGGCGCGAGCCCATGTACAGCAGATGCGGCATGCCTCTGACGCTATCCTGACCGGGATCGGCACAGTACTGGCTGACGACCCGCTGCTTACGGATCGCACCAATCTGCCGCGCAGGCGCAACCTTCTGCGGGTGATTCTGGATACGCATCTGCGGCTTCCCCTCTCCAGCAAGCTTGTCGCCTCTGCCGATGATGATCTGCTGGTCCTATGTCATGAATCTGCTCCGGCGGCATACGAAGATGCCTTGCTCGAACTCGGTGTCCAGGTGGAGCGCATGCAAGCGCCGCAACAGCACATCGACCTGGTAAACGCCTTGCGCACTCTCGCTGAGCGGCAGATCACCTCAGTACTCGTCGAGGGCGGAAGCCGTCTGAACGCAGCCTTCCTCGCCGGCGATCTCGTCGATGAGGTGAATCTCTTCTATTCGGAAGCCGAACTTGGCCATGGAGCCGTTCCCTTTGCTGAAGGCGGGCCGTCTCCTTATCTGCTGGAGCAGCGGCTGAACCGTCTATCGAAGACAGAGTTCGGCTCCGACACTTTGGTTACTGGATATCTCCGCGATCCCTGGGGCAGTTAGAGCATTTCTCCTGTTGCTGGGTATCCCGAAAAAGCTAGCAGTGGCGTTTTCATTTAGGAAAACGCCCATAGATGCACAAGCCCTGCACTACACCTACAGGAGAAATGCTCTAGCCCTCAGTTTGAGGGCCCGTCCGCCGGAAAGTCCTCGAAGGTCTCTTCGGTAAAGGCATCCGTTCCCGATTGAAGGAGTATGTTCCATATCCGGCTGTATTGCTCCTTCATCTTCCCCCGCATTACCGGATCGGCAAGAGCGCTCTCCTTGGCCTGATGAACCTCCTGGAAGGTCGCGCCTTTGGCGATTGCCAGCTTTTCACAAGCAGCGGACTCGATTGCCAGCTTCTCGATTTCGCCGGCGAGCCGTTGCAGCAGCTCCTGAAACAGTAGGAATTTGGCGTTGGTGTCGTTTCCCATAGTGACGCAGCCCTCCTCAACTGGCGGCCTACCCAAAATACAGGCTCTATACCAGGTTCGTAGATGGAATAAGGAGACTTCTGCAAAACCTGCTCCACTGCGGGACTGACAGGAGTTTGATGGCACGCCCTAAAATAGGAACATGTTCACAGGCCTGATTGAGACATTGGGGACCATCCAGACCGTTACTCCTACCGATGGTGCTACCCGCATCACATTGCAAGCTCCGGTCTCACTGACCTCGCGCCTGAAGGATGGTGACAGCGTCTCCGTCTCCGGCGTGTGTCTGACGGCCCTCGATATCGCCGAAGGCGTATTCTCTGCCGATCTGGCAGCAGAGACCATCGCGCGCACCTCGCTGTCGCGTCTCGCACCGGGCCACATCGTGAACCTTGAGCTGCCGACTCCGGCTGGAACTCCGCTGGGAGGACACATCGTGCAGGGCCACGTCGATGCCACCGGCACACTGCTGGAGCTTACGCCGCTGCACCCTGCCATGCCCGAGCACTCGGACTGGCGGTTGCGAATCCAGGTGCCGGTTGCCCTGACGCGATTCATCGTAGAGAAGGGTTCCATCACCATCGAAGGCATCTCTCTTACGGTCGCGGCCATTGAGGTCGATGTAGTCACCGTCGCCATCATTCCCCACACCTACGGCGCCACGAATCTGCATGCGCTCAAGGCAGGCGCCGAGGTCAACCTCGAAACCGACGTCCTGGCACGCTATGCCGAACAGATGCGGTTACAGTCGCTGGCTGCGACCGGAACGCTGACGGAAGCCGGGCTGATCGCCCGGGGCTATTAGAGCGTTTTCCCTGTTGCTGGGTATTCCGGAAGGGGCGTGCAGCGGCGTTTTCATTGCAGAAAACGCCATAGATGTTGAGGCTCTACATTACACCCACAGGGAAACGCTCGAATCACCTTCCCCTAGTTAGTTAGCTGCTGTACCATTCGCGTATCCCATTTTTGTCGCACTTTGATTCCCATCTGCCATGCGTACCTGCATTGTTTGTACCGCTGAGTTACCGGAGACTCCTGGACCTTGCCCTGTCTGCAAGTCCGAGCCGGTCTATCGAACAGCAATTGCCGTTGCAGAATCGGGCCCCGGCATCAACGGAGCGACACCTTACGGAGCAACGCCGACGCCTTCTTCAGGTACATCGAGCTCTTCAGCGGAAGAGGCGACGCTGCTCTCTGTTCCCAGCCAGTACCTGACACCCGCAGACGAGATGGACACGGGCATCTGGGCGGAAGAGACCCTGGTGACAGGTGACGCGACGCCTACGCCTCCGCTGCCGACGCCTACGCCCTTCAGCAGCCTTCCGGGCGTGGTTGCACCGCCTTCTCCTACTCCAGTGCCCTCTTCCCTGGGCGGTGATGTCTCTACGGGAGGAACACCGACGCCGAGTGACCTACCCGTCAGCCACAGTCATAGCGGCGGCACGCCGATGTCTGCCAGGCCTTCGGGAGCGACCGGCGGTTCAACGCCTTCCGGCAGTCAGACATCGCTCGACGAGCAGGAGCTGGTTCCAGGCACCTTGCTTGTCGGACGCTACCGCGTCGTATCGCCTCTTGGGCGGGGCGGCATGGGCCGCGTCTATCGCGCCGAAGACCTGAAGCTCGGACAGACCGTTGCGTTGAAGTTTCTGCCTCCGGCGATGTCGAACGATCCAGCCTGGCTGGCCCGCTTCTTTGCCGAGGTTCGCACCGCGCGGGAGGTAACCCACTCCAACGTTTGCCGCGTGCACGATATCGTCGAGATTCCGAATCCCCACGGACACTCCGTTCACTTCCTGACGATGGAATACGTGGACGGCGAGAATCTCTCCGCTCTCCTCAAGCGCTTCGGCCGCCTGCCTACACAAAAGGCCATCGAGATGGCCGCGCAGATCACGGCGGGCCTGGCGGCAGCACACTCCAAGGGAGTGCTGCACCGCGACCTGAAGCCGGCCAACATCATGGTCGATGGACGCGGCCATGCCAAGATCACAGACTTCGGCCTCGCCGTTGTCGCCGGAGAGGGCCGCTTGAACGAGGTCGCGGGAACTCCCGGCTACATGGCTCCTGAACTCTTTACCGGAGGGCAGGCCTCGGGACGGTCGGACCTGTTTGCCCTCGGCATCGTTCTCTACGAGCTCTTCGCCGGACGGCAGCCATGGAATACCAAGAACTACAAGGAGCGCCAACAGGCCGCACCCGCGCCCCTGCGCCGTTATGCTCCAAAGGTCCCCAACGACATCGAACGGGTGATCATGCAGTGCCTCTCCACCACAGTCACTGACCGGCCCATCTCCGCCGCATACATGATGCAGGAGTTCCCTGCCGTGGATCTGGTGGCCTCGGCCATGGCACAGGGAGAGACGATCTCGATCGACGCTCTCACGTCGGCCGCGAATGAGTCAGAGCTGCCGCTGTTGCGCGCCTGGACACTACTTGGAATTACCCTTCTCGGTTTTGTGAGCTGCTTCCTGTTCGCACCGAAAGCCACAACGCTAGGCGTTGCGCCGCCGGCTCTGTCGTACGACGAGATGCTCCATCGCTCTCAAGAGCTGTTACGTGAACTGCATATTCCCGACCGCGCCAGAAATACCGCAGCCTGGCTGCAGACCAATGGAAGCATCGCCGAGTACTATCAGACGGATCCAAAGAAGATGGCCTCAGCCAGTGAAGGCCCGCTCATTCTCACCTACAGGACCTATCGCGATTCCCTGTTGCCAATCCAGTTGAGCCCCAGGAACCTGCCGACGCAGACCGATCCGGCGGCGAACCGCCCGGGAATGGTCTCCATCGACGTTGACTCCAACGGCCGGCTGATCCGGCTGGTCAACATGCCTGCCCAGGAAGAGCTGAACGCGCAACACGACGCCAAGTCCACGGACTGGAATGCGGCCTTCGCCGCCGCGGGACTCGATCCGAAGCTGATGCATGAGGTCACACCAACCATTACGCCTCCGGTTGCGATGCACGAGCAGCGGGAATGGGTCGGAACCTACCCTGGCCATCCGGAGATAGAGGTCAGCTTCACTGCCAGTTCCTGGTATGGCAAGTTCACCTATCTCCGCGTGATGCCGCCGTGGAACAAGCCGCTGTCGGTCGCGAAGGGGCTTATCGCAGCAACGTGGAGCCAGATCTTCCTCTATCTCGCCTTCTTCGCCACCGCCATTCCCCTGGTGCGTCGTAACCTCGCCATGCGTCGCGGTGATACACGCGGCGCTTACACGCTGGCCTCGGGAGTCTTTCTGCTCTTTGTCGCCGCTGCCTTCTGCGGGTTCAAACCAACGGGCAGTCCGGATGCGACGTTCTCGTGGCTGTTGACCAAGCTGTCGTATGGCCTGCTGACGGCCAGCATCGCCTGGCTGGGCTATGTTGCCATGGAGCCGTTCGCCCGCCGCCGGGTTCCACGTCTGCTGATCAGCATGGCTCTGTTGCTCAAGCGCCAGTTCACCTCCCTTACGGTGACACGTGACATCCTGCTCGGCGTCAGCCTTGGCGTTGCCTGCGCCGGCGTCGAGTTCGCTCTCACCGCATTGTTCAAACCCTGGATCCATTCCATCGAACTCTGGGAGGCTGAACCGTTGCTTCTTGGCGGTCCGATTCCCTGGCTCAATACTGTGCTGATCCTCGCCGGCACCGTGCTGGTGAACACGGTTCTCGCCATTCCAGTCTTTGTCGCATTACGAGCCGTTCTGAAAAAGACGTATTTCGCCGCGGCGATCCTTGCGGTCATCATGCTGCTGGCTCATGTATCGGCACACGGAGACTGGTGGAGCCTGCTGGTGGAAGCGGTATGGGCTGCCATGCTTACATTCCTCATCTCGCGTGTAGGCGCGCTCGCGGCCGCAGTCTTTGTCTTTACGTCCAAGCTGTTGGAACAACTTCCCTGGACTGTCGATCCGGAGCACTGGCTGGCTCCGCCGATGTATACCGGGGTCGTCGTGATCACTGTGTTGATGCTCTGGAGCTTCTATTACGCCATCGGCGACCAGAAGGCCTTCGGCTTTATCAAGCTCGACGATTAAGACCGCTTTCTAAGGTACTGCATCGTTGCAGCACCTTAGGAATGCACGCTACGACTCAAACCGATAGAGGATTGCCTCGCCTACTGCTTTGTATCCGATCTTGCGGTAGATGGAGTTCGACGTAGGATTACCCAGGTCCGTGTAAAGAATGCAGCGGTAGCCCGCGTTGGTGAGAAGCGCGGAGACGGCGTGCACACAAGCTCCGGCGTAGCCACATCCTCGATGTTCCTTTGGCGTGTACACCGCCGAGATACGAACGACGCCTGCAATCGGCTTACTACTGACAGCCATCGAGACTGTGCCTCCGATATCCCACAGCCAGAGCCGCTCTTCGGCAAGCGCAGCATCGATAAAACTCTCAGCGTCCACGGAGTGCATATGCGTCTCGGTATAGAACTTCTGCAGCCAGCTCACTGCCAGATTCCGGTCGCTGTAATCACCCTTTCGGAGCTGCCCACCCACCGGAGCAATTTCATTGAGCCCGGCCAGCTGATAGATGCGGAACGCCTGCATGGGCACCGCTCCTGACCGGCGCCGCTCCGTCCATCTGCCAGCGAAGCTCGCGGCTGTTGCCACTTCGCCGTTCACTCCCGGCAGCATGATTCCCCGATCCGTGATGGCGTCGACAAGAGCAGCGGCTACTTCCGCTTCCATCGGCACCAGGAGAGCCGGAAACGTCAAAGGAGACTGAAGCGCCAGGCCAACAATCTGAGAATCGCGAAACGCTACCCAGTAGCGGCCCGGCTCAGGCAGAGCCAACCTGGTATCCACAATGGTCAGGACCAGATTATGAAGCACCGCACGCGACAAGAGAAACTCTTCGGCAACCGCCAGAAATGACTGCGGATCTTCATAAAAACGAACCCTGATATCCATACCATCCAGCTTATCGTCCGCCGTGTGAATCACTCCTCGCAACCACGCACGCGTTGACGACGCGTGGGCCACGCGTGGGTGACGCGGATAAAGATTCCCTTGTGCATCTTCCAGTAGAAAGGAAGGGACGGAATGGAAGAGAACCACGCGTCAAGCACGCTTGAACTCCGCCAGACTGACGCGTGCCGAACGCGTGGGGTTCTTGCAGAGCCGAAAAGCATCCTCAAACAGCAATGAAAAGGCGCAGCCCGAGGGCTGCGCCTTTTTCTCGCTCTCACCACCTGGACCGCACGCACCGCATACGCGGTTCTGCGCCAGAAGAGCGAAACGTGATTACAGTGAGTTCATGTTGTGCAGGAACTCGCTGTTGTTGCGAGTCTTGCTCAGCTTGTCGGTGAGCAGTTCCATTGCTTCCACCGGGCTGAGCGGATTGAGGACCTTGCGCAGGATCCAGATACGCTGCAGATCTTCCTTCGCGATGAGCAGCTCTTCCTTACGCGTACCGGAGCGCTGGATGTCGATCGCCGGGAAGACGCGCTTGTCGACCAGCTTGCGCTCCAGAATGACTTCGGAGTTACCGGTTCCCTTGAACTCTTCGAAGATGACTTCATCCATACGTGACCCGGTGTCGACCAGGGCCGTAGCGATGATCGTCAGGCTGCCGCCCTCTTCGATGTTGCGGGCTGCGCCGAAGAAGCGCTTCGGGCGCTGCAGGGCGTTGGAATCCACACCGCCGGAGAGTACCTTGCCGCTGGGCGGAACGATGGTGTTGTAGGCGCGTGCCAGACGTGTGATGGAGTCCAGCAGGATTACGACGTCGCGCTTGTGCTCTACCAGGCGCTTCGCCTTCTCGATCACCATCTCGGCGACCTGGACGTGACGGGCAGCGGGCTCATCGAAGGTCGAGGAGATGACCTCGCCTTTGACGGAGCGCTGCATGTCAGTCACTTCTTCCGGGCGCTCGTCGATCAGCAGAACGATCAGCACTACTTCAGGATGGTTTGCCGTGATCGAGTTCGCGATCGACTGCAGCAGCATGGTCTTACCGGTACGCGGAGGAGCGACGATCAGGCCACGCTGGCCCTTGCCCATCGGCGTCAGCAGATCCATCACGCGTCCGGAGATGTTATCGCGCACCGTCTCCATCTTCAGGCGTTCCTGCGGATAGAGCGGGGTCAGGTTGTCGAAGAGGATTTTCGAGCGGGTCTCTTCCGGAGACTCGAAGTTGATGGCCTCAATCTTGACCAGAGCGAAGTACTTTTCGCCCTCGTGCGGCGGGCGGACGTTGCCGCTGATGGTATCGCCGGTCTTGAGGTCAAACTTTCTGATCTGTGAAGGAGAGACGTAGATGTCGTCCGGGCCGGGCAGGTAGTTGTAATCGGGAGAACGGAGGAATCCGTAACCATCAGGCAGAATTTCAAGCACGCCTTCGGCGAAGATGTGGCCTTCCTTCTCGCTTTGGGCCTGGAGAATCTTGAAGATAAGATCCTGCTTACGCAGTGCGCTGGTCCCAGGAATTTCAAGGCTGCGCGCAAGCTTGCCCAGCTCCTGGATATTCATTTCTTTGAGTTCTGAAATCGTCATTGTTGCCTTTTGTACGTAAATTGGGGAATGTCTTGCTGCGGGCGGGAATGTCCACTGCGGAACGGCTGACTGCGATTTGCTGAAGGGGATGTTGCAGAAGAGGTACTACGGTGGAACTACGAACCAGATACAAGGAAGCGGCAAATGCCGCGGGGCCGATTAGGCCGCGCGGCGATTCTGCACGCGATCAGAGTGAGCCAGACTGGCGGTGCCATGGACCGGCGACTCTGTGCGAAAACGACCAAGAACTTCGTTCGTGGTGTCCTGAACACGGGTGTTGGGCTTGTGGAGCTTACGCGTGGCCTTAGAAGCGAGCTGGCAAAGCTGGTAACGATTCTTGACGTGCGTAAGTGCTCCAAAAATAAGATCTGAGCGCATACCTATTCCTCTCTATACCGGGGTGCAGTCCTCACCCGGCGCTGCTATCGACCGCAGACTTCGTTAGCTGCAAATCGTGTTTCTGTCTCAATAGACGGTGCACCGGTACTCCAGGATGCACCTATCTTTTGTCCGTTCGGGCGCACGCAAATCTGCGCTCTCTGTCTACATCCACATCTGCCTTTGTGGAGATGGCGCCGTGACAGATCCCAAGAGGAACCTCCAAACGGAACTGACGCCATGATCGGGGTTCTATCGCCCCGTGCTTAGATTTGAATTCGACTGGGTTACGCCTGGCCTGACGGGAAACCCTTTGGCCACCGTAGCGAACCGGGAAACCAGCCCGCCAACCGCGACCTTCCAGAAGGTAACGCCTAATCAGGGGCAAGGTCAATACTTTTTTCGGTATTCGGCGGAATTCGTTCCTTCCAAAAATGGAAGCTTTTTAGATCCATAAAATACAATAACTTACGAAGATGCTGCCCTGAAAACAGGGCAACATCAGGACCAGTACTGCCGGTCGAGTGTGCGATATTGGATCGCCTCGGCGATATGTGGCACACCGATCTGTGTTTCACCTGACAGATCGGCAATTGTCCGCGCAACTTTGAGAATGCGGTCATGCGCACGCGCGCTGAGCCCCTGTTGCTGCATGGCACGTTCCAGAAGACGTTCCGCGTCGGAGGCGAGCTCGCAGTGCAGGCGAATCTGCTGCGTCGACATCTGGGCATTGGCGTAGATCCTGCGGCCACGACGGGCGCCTTCCGGTGTCAAGGCAAAGCGTTCGTGCTGCCGTCGGCGTGCCTCCAGTACCCGGGCCCGGATCTCCTTTGAGCCTTCCGCTGCCGCTCCCGACCGCAGCTCCTTATATTGCACCGCCGGAACCTCGATGTGGATGTCGATACGGTCCAGCAGCGGCCCGGAGACCTTGGAGACATAGCGCTGGATCATGGGGGGCGTACACATACACTCGCGGCTCTTGTCGTTGAAGTAGCCGCAGGGGCATGGATTCATCGCAGCAATCAACATGAACCGTGCCGGAAAGCTCAGGCTCATGGATGCCCGCGAGATAGTCACGGTGCCATCCTCGAGCGGTTGCCGCATTACCTCCAAAACATTCCGCGGAAACTCCGGAAGCTCGTCCAGGAAGAGAACGCCGTTATGCGCCAGGGAGACCTCTCCCGGCCGCGGCACAGCTCCACCGCCAATCAAACCGGCATCACTGACAGTGTGATGAGGAGAACGGAAGGGACGATATGTCACCAGGCCAGTCTCGGCATTCAACACGCCGGCGACAGAATGGATCTTGGTCGTCTCCAGTGCCTCTTCAAACATCAACGGAGCCAGAACCGACGGAAACCGCTTTGCCAGCATCGTCTTACCGCTGCCTGGAGGTCCAATCATCAGCACGTTGTGTCCGCCCGCGGCAGCGACTTCCAGAGCGCGCTTCGCTGTATGCTGACCGCGTACATCGGAGAAGTCCGGCACCGCATCCTGAATCTCATCCAGCAGCGTGCTCTTATCCAGTTGCACCGGTGCGATACTCTCCTGCCCGGTAGCAATGCCGTTGATCAGTTCCCTTACTTCGATCAGGCTCCGCACCGGATACACCATGAGACCATCGACGACTGCAGCCTCGCGCGCATTCACCGTTGGAACCACCAGCCGCTTCACGCCCTTCTGCCGCGCAGCAACAGCTACGGGAAGAATTCCCTGCACCGCACGCACAGTGCCGTCTAACCCAAGCTCTCCGAGAAAGAGAAACTCTGTCAGATCAATCGGCTGCAATGCGCCATAGGCTCCGAGGATGCCGAGCGCGATCGGTAGATCAAACCCGGAACCTTCCTTACGAATATCCGCTGGAGCGAGGTTGATGGTGATGCGCACCGGGGGCATGTCGAAGCCGGAGTTGCGGATAGCGCTACGTACGCGATCACGGCTCTCTTTAACGGCAGCATCTGGCAGGCCGACGGTTGAGAAGGTCTCCGCGTCTCGGACCACTGTGGAAAAGTCAACCTCAACATCGATCAAATGTGCGTCGATACCGTAAACGGCAGCACTACGAGTTTTGAAGAGCATGTAAACCTGTGTTTCTCGAAGGCAGTAAATTCTTCCGACTATAGCATCCAACCAAGCAGTAGAACGCTGCAGGACTCTTCCCACTGCAAGCGCCGGAAAGACAAACATGAAGGTTTACACCTCTCCTTTGCGTCGGTCGCTGCATCTTCTTGCCTGGGTCGGCGGACTGATTGCTTTATTTCTCTGTCTCCACGCGGTTGCACCTGCGGAGATGCGGCACGCTGCAGAAGCAGATCCCGAATCACCGAAGGTCACCCCCTCACAGATCAATTCCGATGCCTGGAACCTCCTGGAGAAGGAGGCCTCCGAGAAGAAGACTGAGACGCTCGTTATCGTTGTCACTGCGCTTGGCGATCTCGGAGGAGAGCCGAAGGCACAGAAGATGCTGCTGGAAGCAATCGACAGCTCCGACCAGGACGTACGTATAGCTGCCATCGCCGCCATGGGGCAGACGAAGAACGCCATGTTCGTTCCGACGCTGCATAAACTGTTGGACGATCCCAAACCGCAGGTCGCCTTCACCTCTGCAAGCACGCTGTGGAGTATGGGAGACCACTCAGGACAAGATCTTCTCTTCGCAGTCGTTGAAGGCGACCGTAAAGGAAACGCGGGCGTGCTTGGCGGAGCGATTCATCAGGCCAATAAAGATGTGCACTCCCCTACTGAGCTCGCAAAGATGACGGCTCCGTTCTTCCTTGGTCCCTTCGGTATCGGCATCGCGGCGTACAACTATCTGCACAAGGCCGGCGGAGACAGTCCGCGCGTCATTGCGGCTGAACTGATCGCGCAGAACAAGACCCCGGAGGTCCGCAAGGAGTTGGTGGACGCGCTCGAAGATAAGGACCAGGAAGTACGGCTGACTGCGGTGCGTATGCTCGGCGACTTCCGGGATCCGGATCTCGCGCAGAATCTCATCCCTCTGTTTCTCGACAGCAAACCGGCGGTACGAATTACGGCTGCGGCGGCAGCCATTCGCCTGACCTCAGTGCGCCCCTCCGCTCCGATTGTTCCGAAGCATAAGAGCAAGACAGTAAAGCACTAGGGTGTTTCATCCATGTACTCTGAAAGGCAGAGCCGGCAGCTCTGCCTTTCTGCTTTGCAACGGCCGGCTAGTGAACGACCGTGAATACTTCTCTCTTTGAACTCTTCAAGATCGGCATCGGCCCCTCCTCCTCACACACAGTCGGTCCGATGCGCGCTGCTCTGCAATTCACGCAGCATCTGCGGCAAGCCGGCCTGCTTCCGCGGACCAGCCGGGTCTCCGTGGAACTCTTCGGTTCCCTGGCGCTCACCGGGCACGGACACGGCAGCGATAAGGCGATTGTGCTTGGTCTGTCGGGCGAAGCTCCAGATCAGGTAACACCCACGACCATCGAGCAACTCCTTACTGCCTGGCAAACGGATGGCCACATCCAACTGGCGGCGGATCATGCCGTGACACTGCGTGAAGGAGTGGAGCTTCTCTTCCTCCGCAACCAGATGTATCCCGATCCTGCAGTTCCCTCTCATCCGAATGGTATGCGGTTCACGGCGTTTGATGCGGAAGGCAATACGCTGCACCAGGAGACGATCTTCTCGATCGGAGGCGGCTTTGTAGTGCAGGCCGAGGACTTCGGACGGCAAAGTGCTGTTACCGCACGTAACGTACCGTATCCGTTTCACTCGGCGGCTGAACTGCTGCAGATTACCGCGCAACATGGCCTGACGATTGCACAAGCCATCATGGCGAACGAGGTCGCACTCGCCGGCAGTGAGGCAGTGGTTCGGGAGCGTATCCTCGCCATCTGGAAGGTGATGCAGCAGTGCACGGAGAAAGGCATCACGACAGAAGGCATTCTTCCCGGCGGTCTTAATGTACGCCGGCGCGCTCCGAGACTCGCGGCACGTCTACGCGCAGAGGGCAGTAAAGATCCGCTGGCGCCGATGGACTGGGCCACCGTCTATGCCATGGCGGTCAATGAAGAGAATGCCGCGGGAGGGCGTGTGGTCACCGCACCGACAAACGGAGCGGCGGGCATTATCCCTGCAGTCGCGCACTACTACCTGAACTTCATTCCGGATGCAGACGTTGAAGGTATTCTGCGCTACTTCCTTACCTCCGCCGCTATCGGTGTGCTCTACAAGGAGAACGCCTCCATCTCAGGAGCTGAAGTGGGATGCCAGGGCGAGGTGGGCGTTGCCTGCAGCATGGCTGCAGGCGGACTCGTCGCCGCATTGCAAGGCAGCAACGACCAGGTGGAACACGCAGCGGAGATCGCCATGGAGCACAACCTCGGCATGACATGCGATCCAATCGGCGGCCTCGTACAGATCCCATGCATTGAACGCAATGCGATGGGAGCCGTAAAGGCAGTGAATGCTTCACGCATGGCCATGCATGAAACAGAAGGCCACAAAGTATCGCTCGATCAGGTGATCAAGACGATGTATCAGACAGGTCTCGACATGCAATCGCGCTATAAAGAGACCTCGCTCGCAGGTCTTGCATTGAATGTCATCGAGTGTTGAGACGAGTTCGCATTCGGGTCGTCGCAAACTTCGTTACAACTTTCTTCACTTTTCTCTTGACACAGTTTTTTCAGACTTCTATACATTCCCTAGTTGCAAGTCGCGTTACTGGCTGCAACAGGGAGAATAGAGAGGCGACACGAACGGCGAAAAAGAAGACCGCCGGTAGTCAGCCTCCAACGTAAGGCAACAAACAAGGCAACACATGTGGGGAGCGCGACAGCGCTCCCCACAGTGTTTAAGCTGGATGTGATGACACGACGCCGCTGGATTGCCGATCGATGGAATGACGAACGAACCTCTGCTTCCCTGCTGGGAGAACAAGCGCAACACCTCGCACGAGTCCTGCGCGCCGAGGTCGGTCAGACCTTTGACGTCGTTGCAGGCGGCTTTCTGCATCGCGCAACCGTAGCGAGTGTCAGCGAGGATGAGGTTCGTTTCGATCTGCACGAAGAGCAGGAGATCGACCACGCACTTCCGGTCCATCTGCTGCTGGCGGTCTTCAAGTTCGACCGCATGGAGTGGGCCATCGAAAAAGCGACGGAGCTCGGTGTGGAGCGCATCACTCCCATTCTGGCTCGCCGCACAGAGAAACACCTGGCACAAGCCGCGGCCAAACGCGTCGAGCGCTGGCGACGCATTGCGCTGGAAGCCAGCAAGCAGTCGCGCCGCGCATCCGTGCCCGAGATCGGCGATCCCGAAATGTTGAAGTCCGCTCTCGGCAAAGAGACCTCCGCGATCAAAATCCTGCTCTCGGAGACTGAACAGCAAACCACCATTGCTTCCGCACTTCGCCAGACTGAGGCCACCGCACTCGCCATCGGTCCTGAAGGCGGATGGACATCTGAGGAGATGGCGATCTTCCAGCAGCACACCTGGACCCCGGTAACCATCGGTCCCAGAATTCTGCGGGCAGAGACGGCTGCGATTGCCGCGCTGGCGATCGCCGGAGCTTTTCTGTAACGCTAAAAGAGAAAGGCGCGGCTGATAGCCGCGCCTTCAATCCAAATCGAAGAGCTCTGCTCCCTAAGTGAAGATATCCTTCACCTTGTCGAAGATGCCCCGGCCATGCGGCGCATTTTCAATCGACATGCTCTCGCTGAGCTGTTCCAGAAGTTCACGCTGCTGCTTGCTGAGCTTGGTCGGTGTCTGCACACGAATCTCCACCAGCAGATCGCCCTTCCCGCTGGCGTTCAGGTGAGGCACCCCCCTGCCCTTGAGCTTGACGACCTTGCCGCTCTGTGTGCCTTCGGGAATCTTGACGGTCGCCGGGCCTTCGAGCGTAGGTACTTCCAACTCTGTGCCGAGAGCCGCCTGCGGGAACGAGATCGGTATGGAGCAGTGGAGGTCATCGCCATCGCGCTCGAAGAACGCATGCGCCTTCACCGTAAGCACGACGTACAGATCTCCAGACGGCCCTCCGAAACGGCCCGCCTCACCTTCGCCGCCATACCGGATACGTGTACCGTCCTCGACGCCTGCAGGGATCTTCACCAGGATGACGTGGTCGTGCTGCACACGGCTTTCGCCGCGACAGGTCGGACAGGGATCCACAATCAACGTTCCAGTGCCCTGGCACGAGGTGCAGGTACGAGCGATGGAGAAGAAACCCTGCTGCATCCGTACCTGTCCGCGGCCGCCGCAGTGCGGGCAGGTGATGGGCTGCTTGCCCTTCGCCGCGCCACTGCCGTGGCAGTCGTCGCAGATCTCCAGACGGCGGATCTTGATCTCCAGCTCTTTGCCGAAGGCGGCATCTTCGAACTCGATCTTGAGGTCGTAACGAAGATCGCGTCCACGCTGCTCGCGTGTCGGGCGACTGCCGCCGCGTCCTCCACCGAACATCTCGCCGAAGAGGTCGCCAAAGATATCGCCGAGATCCTGCGCGTCGCCGAAGGGGCTTCCGGTAAATCCGCCGCCCGCACCCGCTCCGCTGACACCGGCATGTCCGAAGCGGTCATACGCGGCACGCTTGTTCGGGTCGCTGAGCACCTGGTATGCCTCGCTGCAGGCCTTGAAGCGTTCTTCGGCGTCCGCATTATCCGGGTTGCGGTCGGGGTGGTATTTTAGCGCCATCTTGCGATAGGCGGCTTTCAGTTCGGTATCTGTCGCTGTCCGCGATACTTCCAGGACTTCGTAGTAATCAATCTTCACGTTAGCCGTCGCACTCATCCGTACTGCATCCCTGCAAGATTGCTAGAGCAATTCTCCTAATACTGTAGCTCCTGGATAAATCTGCGAAAGCCGTTTTCTTTGCAGGAAAACGGCGCAGACAGTCCAGACTCAGCTCTACGCCATTAGGAGACTTGCTCAGTCGTTTACCTGCGCATGATTGACGGCGATCTTTACCATCGCCGGGCGCAGCAGTTTATCTTTGATGCGGTATCCGCGCCGCACTTCCTCAAGTACCTGATGATCGGGATACTCGGAAGTTTCAACCGAACCCAGGGCCTCATGGAAGCGCGGGTCGAACTGCGCTCCGACGGTCTCGACCGGGGTAACCCCCAGCGCCTTCAACGCCTCTTCCATCTGCTTCAGAATCAACTCGACACCGGAACGAAGCTGCTCCGCATTTCCCTGCGACTTCAGCGCAAGCTGGAAGTTATCCAGCACCGGCAGAAAGTGTTCTACGGCGTTCGAGACGGCATAGTCCCGGAACTCCGACCGCTCTTTGGCTTCACGTTTGCGGAAGTTATCGAACTCCGCCTGCAGCCGGGCAAGACGATCCACCAGGCTGTCACGCTCAGCCTTCACTGTCTCCAGCTCGGCCGCGGTGGCAGTTTCGGTTCCTTCCACGGGAGCAGCTACCGCCTGATCCTGCATCTCAGTTTCTTGACTCATATTCCTGAAAATCCTTCTCATCTATTCTCTCGCATCAGGGCAACTCTGTGGTGCCGCCGGTGTGGAGCATCCGGTCAAAGAGATGCGCGACGTAGCTGACGGCGCCCATCGTCTGCTCGTAACGCATTCGTTGGGGTCCGATGACGGCCAGTGCTCCCCGGGTTTCCCCGGCTACCGATGCAGGAGCTGCCACCAGGACCAACCCCTCCATTCCGGGAGCATGCTCTTCCAGATCGAAGATGACGCGAACGCTCTTCTGCTGCGCGTCAATGTATGCGTTCAACAGATCAATCAACCGCTGTTTGGTCTCGAGCGCCTGCATCATGGCGCGTAGACGATCTCTATCCGAATGGCTGGCCACCAGATTGGCAACGCCATCCACGTATACGGTCTGCACCACGGTCTCGCCGGATGGCAGTGCCTGGCCCCAGAGCTCGTTCACGCGGGCAAGAAGCTGGTGGTATTCGCTGCGCTCGGATTCAATGCGAAGTCCCAGCTCTTCTCGAATGACGTCAAGCGTCCATCCGCGAAAGTTTTCATTCAGATAGCTCGCCGCGAGTTCCAGGTCGGCGACAGTGAGATCGTGACTTACCGTCAGCATGCGATCACGCACAACACCCGGCCGGGTTACGACGACAGCCATCACACGGCCGGAGCCCAGGCGCGAGAAATAGATGTGCTCCAACTGGTCGCTGATCCGCGCGCTGGCAAACGCGATACCAACACCACTGGAGAGCGCGGCGAGGACCCGGCTGGTGCGTTCCAGAAAGTTCTGGGTATTACCGACTCCCTGCAACTGCTGATCGATCGCGACACGTGACTGCTCAAGCAAGGTTGCCTGTCCAGAGCGGATACGTTCCACATAGACACGGAATCCGGAGGCGGTAGGAATGCGTCCGGCGGATGTGTGTGGCTGTTCCAGCAGACCATCGTCGGAGAGATCGGCCATCAGATTGCGAATGGTCGCGGAGCTAAGGCCTGCGATCTCACCGATGGCATTCCGCACAACGGTCTGGGACGAGACCGGCTCGCCCGATGAAACATACTCTTCCACGATGGCCGTAAGCACGGCCAGCTTGCGGAGAGAGAGGTTTGCGGTCACACCCTGCCCCATACTCCTATTGTGAACTATTTCCGCACAAAAATACCTTCGTCAAAAGAGGCACCCCGGGTATACTCGCTCTAAATCAAGCCTTTACATACTGCACTTCAAGGAAAACTCCGGCAGGAGCCACAGCTCTGGCCGTGCCTTTATGACTGCCTGCGCTCTTATACTTGCCACCCTGGTCTCAGGTTCCCATGCCCGTACGCTGATTCCCGTTCTTCAAATCGTCTGCTGCCTCATCTTCTTCGTTGCCGGCGTTTCAGAGTTCCGGCGTACCGATGGAGCACTGCAGCTTCTGGACTACTCGTCAGGAACAGACAGACTGGCCCGCCGCATGGTCGGAGTCGCGGAAATCGTCGCGGCAGGCTTTATCCTGTCGCCGCAATACAGCTTTCTGGCCTCGATCTTCCTGCTGGTTCTGTGTATCGGTTCCGTGCTACTGGATCCGAAACTGCTGCGCCGCAGCCCAATGCTTCCGCTCGTCGTGATCCTGCTAACCATCGTGTGCGTGGCCAACTGGGGACATTGGGACTCCTGGCAGGTCTACGGAACAGCAGACGGTCTCTTCTAGGTGATCTCCAGCACGTCGTCAGACTTGGCGCTGACTTCGGCGGCACGTGCGATGACATTGCGGGCGATCTCATAGAAGCCCTTTGCACGTTCGGAGGCCTCGCCTCCGAGAGCCACGGGAAGACCGCGGTCTCCGCTCGAGCGAATCTCGGGATCGAGATCGACGCTGCCCAGGAACGGCAGACCGAACTGCCGTGCTGTCTGCTCGGTTCCGCCGGCTCCGAAAACGTCCAGCATGCTGCCGTCGGGCATCCGCATCTGGCTCATGTTCTCGACCATACCGAGCACTTCGACATTCACCTGATGGAACATCTCCAGCGCCTTACGCGCGTCCTGCAGCGCAACGCTGGAGCCGGTGGAGACCACCACAGCACCAGTAAGAGGCACCGTCTGCACCAGCGAGATCACAACGTCGCCGGTTCCCGGGGGCAGATCGACCACCAGGTAGTCCAGCTCACCCCACTCCACCTGCTGCAGAAACTGACGGATGATCTGGTGCAGCATCGGTCCGCGCATCACCATCGGCTTGTCGCCGGGCGAGATGAGACCGATGGAGATGAACTTAACCCCGTGCGCCTGGATAGGCTCAATGCGGTTCTCACCGACTACGTTCGGCTGGCGCTGTGTGCCCAGCATGATGGGCACATTCGGACCATAGATATCGGCATCCACCAGGCCGACACGATATCCGAGCTTCGCAAGCGCGATGGCCAGGTTCACGCTGGTTGTGGTTTTTCCTACGCCACCCTTACCGCTTCCGATGGCAATGACGTTGGCAATTCCAGGCAATCTTTGCGGGCCCTGAGGCGCGCCATGTCCCATGTGTCCCATATGGTCGACTCCCAAATCTCTTTCGGTTACGGCGGTTAGAGATACCAGCCGGTTTCAAGACTTTTGCGGACGCGCTTCTTTCGCTCCGTTTCGCCGCTGCGCGCTTCGCGCCGCTTCAGGGCATCCTCATAGCGGCGTTTCTGATGCTCCGTCTCAGGAAGGATGCAGTCCACCGCGACGGGATGGCCCGTCTCGTCCACGGCCACGTAGGTGAGGTACGCCGAGGAGACGTGACGGAGCTCGCCGGTCTTCGGATCTTCCACCATCGCTTTGACACCGACCTCCATGGAGGTACGGAAGGCACGATTGACGCTCGCCCTCAGAATCAGCACCTCGCCTACGTGGACAGGCGCGACAAAATCGAGCGAGTCCATACTTGCGGTGACGACTGTTGTCGCTCGCGCGTGCCGATAGGCGGCAACTGCGCCTACCAGGTCGATAAACTGCATCAGACGTCCGCCGAAGAGGTTGCCGAGACCATTTGCATCGGCGGGAAAGATCACTTCGCTGCGCTCGGCCTGACTTTCGACGACCTTACGCTGTCGCTTCTCTTGCATAGCAATAGTTTACCGCCGTAGCCGGTTTCGTTTTCTTTTGACCCAAATGCTCTCTGGATGCATCAAGCTAGATATATGAAATGCGCTCTCGTCACGTCGTACACCCAGTTGCCAGCTTTCGACGACTTTCAGGATCCCGTTCCTTCTGAGAACGAGACCCTGATCAAGGTAGCGGCGGCCGGAGTTCACCCCGTCGTGAAGGCGCTTGCCAACGGAACGCACTATGGCAGTACCGGAAAGTTTCCGTTTATTCCGGGCGTAGACGGCGTAGGAACGACACCTGACGGCAGACGCGTCTTCTTCGGTATTGCCCGCCCACCCTTCGGATCGATGGCTCAGTACACCCTGGGCGCCGACTTCATGATCGACCTTCCGGAGAGTGTGGACGACGGCTTCGCTGCTGCAGCCGCAAACCCTGCGATGTCGTCATGGGCAGCATTGACCATGCGTGCGAAGTTTCAACCGGGCGAGTCAGTGCTGATCCTCGGCGCTACCGGCGCGGCAGGACAGCTCGCCGTGCAGATCGCAAAACATCTTGGCGCGCGGCGGGTCGTTGCCTGCGGCAGAAATGCGGCGGCGCTGGAAGAGCTCACGACGCTCGGTGCAGACGCGACGATCTCTCTGACGCTTCCGCCTGAAGACCTTATCGAGGCCTTCAGGAATGAGATCGCCAACAACGGCGTCGATGTCGTCCTCGATTATCTGTGGGGAGCGCCCGCGGAGGCCATGCTTGGCGCCATTGCGCATAAGGGCCTCTCACATCACGCTCCACGCATCCGGTTTATTCAGATTGGCTCATCGGCCGGACCGGCGATCACACTACCTGCATCGCATCTTCGTTCCAGCGGAGTTGAGTTGTTGGGCTCAGGCTTCGGTTCAGCCTCAATGGATGAGCTCCGCATCGCCATCAAACAGTTCTTTGAAGCCTGCAGCAAAAAGCCCTTTCAAACGAAGTTCGTAACGCGTCCGCTGGAAGAAGTGGCCAGTGCATGGGCTGAGCCGAACGAGCCGCGTGTCGTTCTTCGGCCTTAGGCTCGCTAAACTAACCTCATGGACAAGATTGCCGCACTGACCGAGATTCTCACCCAGGACCCCGCCAACGCCTTCGCACGCTATGGACTCGCCATGGAGCATCTGGGCAAAGGGGATACGGAGACTGCCCTCCGTGAATTTCAGGCATTGCGTGAGCACCAGCCTGATTACGTTCCCGGACATCAGATGGCGGCACAAACACTGATCAAGCTGGGCCGCTACAGTGAGGCGCGCGAACGGCTCGAAGCAGGCCTGGCGGCAGCGGAGAAGACCGGCAATGCGCACGCCCTCTCAGAGCTCTCCGGGCTGCTGGCAGACCTTCCCTAAGACATAGTTGCTGCAACTCTTTCGTCTATCGCGAACAGCCCACCTCGGTTAGCATGGTGGCCATGCTTGCTGTCCAACTGCCTGTAATGTCTCCTGTGGTGACGTGGACGGATGTCGCGTTGCGCCTGGGACTGGCTGCTCTGGCTTCCGCAGGGATTGGCTTCAATCGCGATGAACGTTCGCACCCCGCAGGACTCCGCACCATCATGCTGGTCTGCCTGGCGGCGACTCTCGCCGCGTTGCAGGCGAATCTGGTTCTGCCGACTGTAGGTAAGGCCCTCAACTCCTTTGTCCAGGTCGACCCGATGCGTTTGCCACTCGGCATTTTGACCGGCATCGGCTTCATCGGCGCGGGTGCGATTGTCCGCCGCGACAACTTCATCACGGGTCTCACGACGGCGGCGACTATCTGGATCGTCACCGTCCTGGGCATCCTGTTCGGTCTCGGCCAGCTCGCGCTGGCCAGCATCGGTTCTGTCATCGCGCTCATCATCCTTTGGCTGCTGCGCTACCTCGATGACGTACTGCCACGAAAGCATCGCGGGACATTAGCGGTATCGATTACGTACACACCGACCATCGAGACCGAGGTGATGTTCCTGCTGGCCTCGACAGGATTCAGAGCGGACCGTTGGCACGTGATGCACGATCAGGTCAACGGAATCACTACGTTGCGATGCGACGTCACCTGGAATACCAGAGGGGGACACCAGCCGCATACACCCAGACCGTTCACCGAACTTCGCGCCCTTCCGGGGCTTCAGACCTTCTCCTGGGAAGAGTAGGGGAAGAGTAAGACTGCTCCGATGCATGAAGCCTATACTTGAGGCATGCCGGTACCGACGAATCTGCCCCTGACCCTTGGAGCGCTGAAGACGAGCGAATGGACTCCGGAGCGCGTGAACCGCTCCGTCAAGGACGAGTTGCGCGAAAACCTGATTGCACGCCTGCGCTCCCGGGAGACTATCTTTCCCGGCATCGTTGGCTACGAAGACACCGTCGTTCCGCAGATTGTGAATGCCGTGCTGTCGCGGCATAACTTTATCCTTCTCGGTCTGCGCGGTCAGGCCAAGAGCCGTCTCCTGCGCGCGTTGACCGGCCTGCTGGATCCTGTCATCCCCTATGTCGCCGGCTCTGAGCTGCGCGACAACCCGTATAAGCCGCTGAGCAAGTTCGCGCGCGACCTGATCGCGGAACAGGGCGACGACACGCCCATCGCCTGGCTCACTCCCGAGGATCGCTACGTCGAGAAACTGGCGACCCCGGATGTCACCGTCGCCGATCTGGTCGGGGACCTTGATCCCATCAAGGCGGCACGCGGCGGGCAGGAGCTCTCTTCTGAACTGACCATGCACTACGGTCTTCTTCCCCGCGCCAATCGCGGCCTGTTCATCATCAACGAGCTCCCTGACCTCGCCGGCAAGATCCAGGTGGCGCTCTTCAACATCATGCAGGAGGGCGACGTGCAGATTAAGGGCTACCCCGTTCGTCTGCAACTGGATGTCGCCATTGCCTTCTCCGCCAATCCCGAGGACTATACGGCACGCGGCAAGATTGTGACGCCACTCAAAGACCGCATCGGCTCCGAGATCCGTACGCACTATCCCGAGTCTCTGGAAGAAGCCATCACGATCACCACGCAGGAGGCATGGGCTTCACGCCCCAACGCGGAGATCGAGATTCCGCAATACATCCGCGAAGTCGTTGAGTTGATCGCCTTCCTTGCCCGTGAAGACAAGAAGGTGGACAAGCGCTCCGGTGTCTCACAGCGCCTGCCGATCTCAACGATGGAGCTTGTTCTGTCGAACGCCGAGCGACGTGCGCTGATGCATGACGAGACCCGCGCAGTGCCTCGAATCGGCGATATCTACACAGCGCTGCCTGGCATCACCGGCAAGATCGAGCTCGAGTACGAAGGCGAGATGCGCGGCGCCGACGTGATTGTGCACGACATCATTCGCCAGGCGGTGCAACGTAGCTTCGACAAGTATTTCGCCAACATCAACACGCAACAGATTGAGGAGTGGTTCAATCTCGGCGGTACGGTTCAGTTGAACGATCAGCAGGCTGCAGCCGCATCCCTGAAAGAACTCAAGCAGATTCAAGGGCTGATGGACAAGCTGGAGCCGCTGGGCATCACCTCAAAGTCGTCTCCAGAACTCGCGGTTTCGGCAGCAGAGTTTCTGCTGGAGGGTATGACGGCTCACCGCCGCATTACCCGCAGTGAAGAACGCAGCTTCTCCGCCGGTGATAAGGCGCGCCGCAATGAACAGGCGGCCAACTACCATGAGACCGTGCGTGAACGCGAGAAAGAACGCGCTGAGTGGGAAGCAAAGAACCGGACACGGCGGGGCTTCAACTAAGACGTCAACGAGCTTGTTTTAGACTTCAAGCCCACCGGGTGCCCCACCCTCACAACGTTAGGGTGGGTTCGGAATACCCAGGATCTCAATAACACTGTACCGATTGTCCCTGGTTCAGGATGAGATGAAGTCTTCAGCGGCTTCTTTGGATTTTGTGACTCCTGTACCCACCCTAACGTTGTGAGGGTGGGGCACCCCGGCTGTCAAACATCGCTTCGTGACATGCATCATCCGTGTAATTCGAAGATTCAGATTTCTTATAAGCTAGCGACTTCCACCCACAACAGCGCTTATGGTTCAGGTCATGAACATTAGCGCTACGCAGCTTGTCTTCGATACCACCGCCGCCACCTACGACCGGGACCGTGCAAAGCTGATCCCGCCGCACGACGATTTCTATGGCTGGGCCATACGTCTGATTCCGCCGGCAGCCAAAACCATCATCGACCTGGGAGCTGGTACAGGCATTCTGACCACACTCATCCGGCAGCACTTTCCTGAGGCGCAGATTCACCTCGTCGATCTCTCTCCATCGATGCTCGAGATCGCTCGCGAGCGCCTGGCGCACGACAGCCGCATGCACTTCCATCAGCTTGACTACGCGAACGATTCCCTTCCCGGTGACGCCTGTGCGGTCGTCTCAGCTCTTTCGATCCATCACTCAACGGACGAAGCGAAGCAGAAGGTCTTCGGCGCCGCCTTCAAGGCGTTGAAACCGCGCGGCGTCTTCATCAATGCCGATCAGGTGGCCGGCCCTACTCCCACTGTCACCGATCGCTATCACGAGCTCTGGCTGCGCCAGGTACGGATGGACGGAGCAACGGAAGAGCAGATCAAAGCAAGCCTCTACCGCATGACCGATGACAAGTGTTCTCCGGTCGAGGAGCAACTCCGCTGGATGCGTGAGGCAGGTTTCGCTGACGCCGACTGCTGGTTCAAGGAGGCTCGCTTCGCGGTAATGGCCGGTACGCATCTATAGGGTGTGTCATCCAAGCAGGCCAATAACAAGGGGCGTATCATCGAAGCAGGCCGATGAAGACGACGCGCTACAAGAAGTACGAGGGCGACCTGGCCAGCGAGCTTGGCCTCGAAGAGCTGATGGAAGCGCTCGGCGATTTTCTGCTCGACTCCGGCTTCCAGAACCCCTACGCCGACTTCAACGAGATGAACCTCGATCAGACGCTCGACGACTTGCGCGACGCCATTCGCCAGGTGCTGGAGAACGGCGACTTCCTCGACGAGCAGACACAGCAGCAGTACGACGAGATGTCTGCCGAACAGCAGGAGAGCCTGGTCGACCGCCTGGTCGAGCGCATGCAGAACGAGAACATGATCCGCACCGATGCGGAGACCTCGGACAAGACACAGCAGTCCGCCGCTCCCGGCGAAGTGGGCCGCAACGAGTCGCAGGTTCGCTTCGAGGTCACCGACAAGTCGATGGACTTTCTCGGATACAAGGCGCTACGCAATCTGCTTGGCTCTATGGGCCGCGCCAACTTCGGACGTCATGACACGATCCAGGAAGCATCCGGTGTCGAAGCCAGTGGATCCTCCAAGCCCTACGAGTTTGGCGACACACTCAATCTCGACGTCACCGCCACGCTGAAGTCCGCCATTGAACGCGAAGGTCTGAGCATGCCGCTGAACATCGAGTACAGCGACCTGTACGTGCATCAGTCAGAGTTCCAGGCATCCTGCGCTACGGTGGTAATGCTCGACTGCTCGCACTCGATGATCCTCTATGGAGAAGACCGCTTCACCCCGGCGAAGCGGGTCGCCATGGCGCTCTCGCATCTGACGCGTACGCAGTTCCCCGGCGACTCGCTGCACCTGGTGCTTTTTCACGATTCGGCCGAAGAGATACCCATCTCGCAGCTTGGCCGCGTGAAGGTGGGCCCCTGGTATACGAATACTCGCGAAGGCTTCAAGGTCGCCCGCCGCATTCTTTCCCGTTCCAACAAGCAGATGAAGCAGATCGTGATGATCACGGACGGCAAGCCTTCGGCGCTGACCTTGCCCGATGGAAGGATCTACAAAAACGCCTTCGGCCTCGATCCTCTTGTCGTCTCCGAAACACTGGAAGAGGTTGGGCGGTGTAAGCGCTCCGGCATTCAGATCAATACCTTCATGCTCACCAATGACTTTGCCCTGGTGCAGTTTGTGCAGAAGGTGACTGCGATGTGCCGTGGGAAGGCTTACTTCACCACGCCGCAGACGCTGGGGAATTATCTGCTGATGGATTTCATGCAGCGGCGGATGAGAACTGTCCATTAGATATAGGCGATTCACTGGGTGCCTCTCCATTGCGTAGCAATGCTTAGACCAATTAATCCTTCGATTGACTGCAGAGTTATAGCGCAGGCCTTCAGCCCTTTTATTCTTCGTGAACCGGAAACCTGGAGCGTTGCCCCAGGCTGGTATAGAACGCGCCTTCAGCGCTTTAATCGGTGGCTGGCGTTTGTTTGTCATTTCGCAGTGACCGGGGGGAGCGGAGAAATCCGCTTTTCTCCCCAGGGCCTCCGACCTCGCAGAGTATAGGCACAAACAGAAAGCCCCTCGAACTGAGGGGCTTTCGCTTCTGTAATCTCGTACGCGTTAGAACTCGATGACGTCTTTCTTGTCGTCGATCTTCTTCCCGTCTACATCCGGCACCTTCTTCAGATCGTCAATCGTCTTGAAGTCGCCGTTCTTGGTGCGGTAGTCCACGATCGCGGCAGCTTCCTTATCGGTCAGGCTGAGAGCCTTGGCCAGGTCAGCGGCAGTTGCCTTGTTTGCATTGACGTGTGCCGTCGCTGCAGCTCCTCCGGTACCGGGAGCGGGGAAGTTCTTGGAGACGTAGTCGAGGATAGCAGCGAAGTCCTCATCGCTGGCGGTGGCTCCCATGTCTACCATCTTGGCGATGGTCGCTTCCCAACCTTCGCGGTTCTGCGGACGGCTCAGAATGTTGTTGGGCGAGTGGCAACGGCTGCACACACGCAGCGTCACATCGCGGCCCGGACCGGCGGGAAACTCAGGATGCTCGTCCTGCTGATACGCGGCCATTACGGCTGCCGGCGGATCGGCCGGCTTCGGCTCTGCGGTGACCGAAATAGCCACCAGACACAACGCAACCCCAATACCTGCACCCGTGAACTTCAGATACACCGGATTCAGCTTGCTTGTGAGCTGATTCCATTTCGTATGTAAAGCGCTCATTTCCCTCACCTTCCCGTTGGTAGACCCTGACGGGATTTTAACATTCTGACTTCTCACCAGGCCAACTGGTGAGCCAGATCGTAAGAGTCTGCGCGGTATTCGTTCGTGACCAAGCGTCGACTCTCATATACAGTCGCATGTAGAGTTGGTTGATGTATCTGGACGCATAGCCAACGATCTAAAGGAATTGTTCCCGGCCCATGGCACCGAATCAGAAAGAACTCGCGAAGCTCGCCGGCGTCTCCGCCGGTACGGTTTCAAACGTTATTAGCGGATCTGCGAAGGTAAGCGAACGCTCGCGGCAGAAGGTGCTGGAAGCGATCCGCGTCCTCAACTATCGGCCTAACCTGATCGCCCGGAGCCTGAAGACTAACCGTACCTACACGCTGGGCATCGTTATCCCCGACATCACGATTCCCTTCTTCCCGAAGATTGTGCGTGGCGCCGAAGCTGCGGCGCGTGAGCGTGGATACTTCCTCATCGTGCTTGACTCCGAAGGCAGCGCCGAGCGCGAGGACGATATGCTCGCCCTGCTGCGCGCTCAGCGGGTGGAAGGCATTCTGCTGGTAACGGCTCAATCACGCGAAGCTGCCGAGGCCGAAGATCCGCAAAGCGTCGCCGGCTCTCCGATCGTCTGCGTCGATCGCGTGCCGGTTGACCTGGAAGTTGACTCGGTCTGCGTCGATGACGCCGGCGCCTCCGAGATGGCAACGGCGCATCTCATCGAGAACGGTCATACCCGCATCGCCATCATCACCGGCCCGCTCTCGCTGCAGAATGAGCGTGAACGTCTTCGCGGCTATCGCAACGCATTGACCAACGCGGGCATTCCGGTGGACGACTCACTGATCTGGAATGCGGCGTTTGGCCAGGAGGTCGTCTCCGGCCTGTGCCAGCGGGGCTTTCGCACGGGCGATAGCAAGCCAACCGCACTGCTGGCCACCAACGGCGTGACCGGCATGGCTGCGCTCCGCAGCCTTTACTCGCTTGGCCTGCGTACGCCGCGGGACTTCGCCTTTGTGACCTTCGACCAGGTTAACGCTGAGGCTCTCTTTAAGCCCGGTATCTCTACCGTGGTACAGCCCACCTACGAGATGGGTCATCGCGCGGTGGAAGTACTGCTGCGGCGTATTGAAGGCGGAGAGCAGTCTCCACCTCCCATCACCCGCGTGCAGCTTCCAGCCGAGTTGGTCGTACGCGAGTCCTCTTCAAGCCGCCTGAAAGACGAGCCCGTAAAGAGCGAGACAAAGAAGCACGCGAAGGAATAAGCTGGTCCCCCAGTTTCCCGCATGCAAAACGTCTCATCGAACAGTGCTCCACCGCTCGCCATCGCGGCGAAGTCTCTGACGAAGTCCTATGCCGGTGTGCGGGCGCTTCGTTCCGGTTCGCTCGAACTGCTGCCTGGTGAAGTTCACGCCCTCATCGGTGAGAATGGCGCCGGCAAATCGACCCTGACCAAGATCATCACTGGAGCTATACACCCGGACTCCGGCGAGTTGGAGATCTTTGGTCAGCGCATCACGGAAAATGATCCCAACCGCTCCCGCTCTTTAGGCGTTGCTGCCATCTATCAGCAGCCAGCCATCTTCCCGCACCTCACGGTGGCGGAGAACATCTGCATGCCGCTGGAACGCGAAAAGAGGGGCATCACGGTGGACTGGCGCGGCCGCAAACAACGGGCGAAAGAGCTGATTCAATCCATCGGGGCAAATATTGATCCGGACCGACTAGCCGGAACGCTCAGCATGGCAGAACAACAGGTCGTAGAGATCGCCAAGGCGATCGGAGCAAAGGCGCGCATTCTGCTGATGGATGAGCCTACCGCCCTGCTCTCCGAGCGGGAGACAGAGAAGCTGTTCGCGCTGGTAAAGCGTCTCCGCTCCGAAGGCGTCGCCATCATCTACATCTCGCACCGGCTGGAGGAGATTCTTACGCTCGCCGACCGCATCACGGTGCTGCGCGATGGCGAGACCATCGCTTGCTGCAATGCCTGCGATGTCGACCGTGCGAAGTTGATTGAGCTGATGGTCGGCCGATCGATAGAGTCAGTCTTCCCCAAACGGTCAGTCTTTCCCGGTGAGGTAGCCATTGAGGTGAAGGGTCTTAACAATCCGGAGGCTGGGCTGCACGACATCTCGTTTTCGGTGCGCAAGGGAGAGATCTTCGGCTTGGCCGGCCTGGTGGGTTCGGGCCGCACCGAGCTTGCACGGACCCTCTTCGGCATTACTCCCGTACATAGGCCTATCACATTGCACGGACGCGAGATCACGATCGGCAGTCCCTCCGAAGCCATTGCAAATGGTCTCGGCTATCTACCCGAGGACCGTCGCCAGCATGGTGTGATTCTGGACATGAGTATCGCCAGCAATATCACGCTCGCCAGCCTGAATGAGGTGGCTAAGCGAGGCTTGCTGGACAGCGCCCGGGAACAGTCGGTCGCTGAGGGGTATCGCACCAGCCTACGCATCAAGGCTCCTGCCACCGATACCGTTGCCGGAGCACTCTCAGGCGGAAACCAGCAGAAGGTGGCGTTGGCGCGTTGGCTGGCCATCAAGCCGGGGATCATGATTCTGGATGAACCAACGCAGGGTGTGGACGTGGGTTCCAAATCAGAGATCCATGAACTCATCGTGGAGTTCGCGGAGCGCGGTATGGCTGTCATCCTCATCTCTTCGGAACTGCCGGAGGTGCTGGGGATGAGTGATCGCGTTGGAGTCTTTCATAACGGCACCATCGTCGCTACGCTCAGCCGGGAAGAAGCCACGCAGCAAAAGGTGATGTCGCTGGCCTTCGGCCATGAGGTAGACGCATGAAGGCGTACGCACGCGAGCTTGCCGTAGGCGCAACCATTCTGCTGGTGCTGGCGCTGCTGGCTGCGACCACACGCGGCTTCTTTACTGTCGACAACCTCTCTGACCTGTTTCTTGCGAATGTCCCCGTCCTTATCGTCTCTCTCGGTATGACCCTCATCATCCTGACCGGACAGATCGATATCTCCGTCGGGTCTGTCTTTGCTGTCTGCAGCATTGTCACGGGAGTGGCCGCACGCGCAGGTCTACCGGTATTGGTCGCCATGCTGATTGCCAGCGTTGTCGGCGCCCTTCTCGGCTCGTTCAACGGCGCCCTGGTCGCATGGATGCGTATGCCTTCCATCGTCGTAACGCTGGCATCGATGGTGGCCATTCGCGACGGCCTGCGCTGGCAGACGCAGGGCGCATGGGTGGGAGATCTTCCGGCCAGCTTCCAGAGATTCGGTCTCTCGCAGGCGGCTTATACCGTTCTCATGCTGGTGATTGCGGTGCTGCTCGTCGTTATCTTTACCGTGGGGCTGCGCTACTTCAGAGGTGGACGAAATATCTTCGCTACCGGCTCGAACGAGGCTGCGGCACGCATCCTCGGCATCGACACCAACCGTGTGCTCTTCTCCGTCTTTGCCATCACGGGTCTGCTCACCGGCTTCTCTGCCGCGCTCAATGCGGTGCGCTTCAACCAGATTCCGAGCAACTCCGGCATTGGGCTGGAGCTGAAGACGATTGCCGCCGTGGCCGTGGGCGGAGCCACCATCACCGGCGGCTCCGGGACGATTGCCGGAACGGTGCTTGGCGTCGTTCTGCTCGGCATCATCGGGCCTGCGCTTACCTTCCTCGGCGTCAGCGCCTACTGGGAGCGTGCGATCCAGGGACTCATTATTCTCGCGGCCGTTTCGGTCAATGTCCTGAGTCACTATCGGCGGAGGCAGGTGAGCCATGCTTAAGCGCCTGCATATCTCTGCTACGGAAGTTGCTCTGGTTGCGGCGCTGCTGCTCGAGTGCATTTACTTCAGCGTTGCGGCACCCAGCTTCGCTACCTGGGGAAACTTCTTCGAGATCGTCCGCTTCTCGGTCGAGCTCGGCCTGCTGGTGATTGCCCTTACGCCGATCCTGATTACTGGAGGCATCGATCTCTCCGTCGGTTCCGCCATCGGGATGACCGCCGTCCTCTTCGGCACGATGTGGCATGACGGTCATCTCCCCATTGCCGCCTGCGTTGGGCTATCACTACTACTGGGTCTTGCCTCCGGCGGCCTGAATGCCCTTCTGATCGCGGGACTTCGGCTGCCGCCGCTGATCGTGACCCTCGGCACCTTCTCGCTCTATCGCGGCATCGCGGAGGGCATCACGCATGGCGCAGTGAGCTTTACCGGTTATTCCGCAGGCTTTCTCCATCTCGGCCAGGGATACTTCTGGAAGCTTATTCCCGTGCAGCTTCCCATCCTCATCGTTGTACTGGCGGCGTACAGCGTCCTGCTGCATAAATCGGTGATCGGCCGCTCCATCTACGCCATCGGCTTCAATGCAGAAGGCGCCCGCTATGCCGGAATTCCGGTGCGCAAGCGGCTGGCGTTGCTGTATGTGCTCTCCGGCGTCATCGCATCACTCGCTGCCATCATCTACGTGGCGCACCTCGGCTTGGCAAAGTCTGATCTCGGAACCGGATATGAGCTGCAGGCGATCACCGCGGTGGTTGTCGGCGGCGTCTCGGTCTTTGGCGGCCGGGGCACATTGCTCGGCTCGATGTTGGGGCTCTTCTTTCTCTCCGTGCTGCAGAATGGCATGCACCTGATGGCGCTGCCGTCAGAACTCACGGGTGTCCTGATCGGCGTGCTGCTGCTGGCTATTGTTGCCGTCGACCGGCTGCGTTCCACCGGTGCATTCAAGGTCACGGCGGCCGGAGTTCCTTTGTGGAAGCGTCCGGCATTCGCTGGAGCTGTACTCGTTGCACTTGGCGTCCTGGGCACGCTGCTCTTCCATGCTGCCGGTCATCGCAATGGTGCGGCTGCCGCTGGACATCGCCTGACCATTGCGGTGATGCCGAAGGCCAAGGGCGATCCTTACTTCATCAGCGCGCGCGCCGGAGCGGAAGAGGCCGCGAAAGAGCTCGGAGTCGATCTCATCTGGGATGGCCCCACCAGTCTTGACGCCTCGCAACAGAACGAATTGGTGGAGAACTGGATTACGCGCGGTGTCGACGCCATCGTCGTCGCGGTGGAGAACAAGGGCAGCATCTCCACCGTGCTTCGCAAAGCCCGTGCTCACGGCATTCCGGTACTGACCTGGGACGCCGACGCTGAATTGAACGCACGCGACTACTTCCTGAACCAGGCCACTCCTGTCGGCATCGCCAACGCCCTGACCGATGAAGGCGCACGGCTGCTACCGAACGGAGGGCAGTTTGCCATTGTGACCGGAGCCCTGAGTGCCGAGAACCAGAACGAGTGGATTGCCGATATCAAGAAGCGTGTCGCCTCCGACCATCCAAACCTGCAGCTCGCCACCATTCAACCCAGCGACGACGACCGCGACAAAGCGTTCAATCAGACGCAGGTCATCCTCAAGGCCTATCCGCAGGTGAAGCTGGTTGTCGCAATCTCCGCTCCGGCGGTTCCGGGAGCGGCAGAGGCGGTCGCACAGGCGGGCCGCACAGACGTCAAAGTCATCGGGCTCTCCCTGCCCTCGATCTGCCGCACCTATCTGCACGATGGCTCGGTACAGACGATCTTCCTCTGGAATACGCAGGACCTCGGATATCTAACGGTCTATGCGGGGGCGTTGAAGGCGGAGAAGAAGATCCCGGCTGGAGCCAAGAGTGTGCATGTCGGCCGGTTGGGTGATCTGGAGATCAATGGATCGGAGATTATTCTCGGCAAGCCGCTGCTTATCGATAAGAACAACGTCGACAGCCTGCATTTCTAAGACAACCCATGCGGGGTGCCCCATGTCCGGGGTCCCCAACGAACTTGTACCTTGGGGTGGTGTCCCGATTCTTGGGACGTGGGTATTCGAGCAAAGCTCGAACCGCATTTTTGTTGTTGTAAACATCGAGAAGCGTGCCTGGATAGTAAAGGCCGGGCCCATGTCCCCGAGGGACATGGGGCACCCAGTGCATTGCCAGCCTAGACTTCGGTGGCTTTGATGGCAGCGGCTACTGCTTCTGCGCCGTCGTGGACGGTCAGCTCCACCCGCAGCACAGTCTTCTCTCCCGGCTTCAGGCTCCTCAGTGTTCCACGCTCGCGTTCTTTCTTGCGGCCGAGGCTGCGGCAGTTAGAGGGCTCGAGGCCGAGGACGTAGTGATTCACGCCCGTCAGCTTCCACTGGACAAAGTCAGGCAGCGTGCTTGGGTCGTAGCGCACGCTTACGGCCCAGTCCTTCTTTTCCCGGTCGCTCACCAGCAGGGTGTTCACCCAGCCGTCCGCTCCTGGCTTCATCTTGTGAAAGTAGACACGCTCTTCGATACCGCGTGTGGGCTCTTCAAAGAGACTCCACTGTTTTAGGCTCTCCTGCGCATAGGGTGTAGCTGCGTCAGTCTTCGCCGGACTGGCAAAGATCTCGCTCTTGCCTGTGAGCAAGGGGTAACCGAAGTTGAGGTGATACAGCGCCATCAGAGACGACTCGTTATAGCCGAGGTTCTCGATGGTGTCTTCTACCGAGATCGTGCTGGATTTCAGCGAGGTCGTGATCTTGCGACTGAGTATCAGATTCGGACCGAAGACTGAGGCCTCACGTACCTTTCCGGTGATGGTGAAGATACAGTCGTCACCCTTCCACTCCTCTGTCCAGCTCACCTGCTCCGCCGGCGTGTTGGAGATGGGCCCATGCAGGCCGAGATGCTGGCCACAGTCGTCGCAGGGAGCACCCGCGTGGGAGAGGCCGCAGAAACACAGCAGTCCGCCGTGGAAACCACTCAGCCACTCCAGGCCGCGGTTCGAGAAGTAGGAGGAGTTGGTTACGCCGGTCGGTGACTGCCAGCTCAGCGACTTGCCCAGATAAGTGGCCTCCCCGATGTCCATACCGCGCCCCGGCATCACCCAAAATTCCAGGCCTGTGGCGGTACGAACCCGTAGAGCTGAGACCCCTTTGGCCTTGCCTTCGGCGTACTCAAATGCGGTGACACCGCCCACCTGCGACAACCGGCCGATACGTTCTTCGATATAAGTGCGAGTTTCGGAACTCATGCGCGTCCATCTCCCTTGGCCCATTCTAAAAACAAGTTGCGCGGTGGCTAGCCACCGCGCAAGCCTAAACCATGACTCGGGGTTACGGAAGCTTCTTGATGTAAATGTTGCGATGGAGGATCCGCAGTGTTCCGGGTCCCTCGATCTCGAGGGCGATGTAGCCAGCGGCGGCCATGCGCTCCGGATCCGTATCGATGGTCTGCGTAAAGACATGCCCGTTCACGATATGGGTCAGGGTATGGCCGTCGGCAATGATCTCGATCTCGTTCCAGTCGTCTTTCTTCAAGTATGACTTCAACTGTTCGCCTGTACCCAATTCAGCCACAACGCGCGGCTTCGCTCCACGGCCTTCGAAGGCAACGACCTGACCGGGGTAGGTCATGATGCCGCGCTCGGAGCTCTGTTCGTATAGCTGGCCGGTATACCGGTTGTCGTCGTTGAAGTCCATTTGATAGCCGGTCATGTTCCAGGCGGCATGTTTCTTGTTCAGCTCAGCCGTTTTGGCCATACGGGCCTTCTGCTCTTCCGTTGGATTGGCGGGAGGAATACGGTCGCGAACGGGAACGATATGACTGCGGTACTGGACGCCTCCGTTGGCGCCAGTACCCTCCATCTTCACCTCCATGCGGAGGCGGAAGTTGGCAAACTGGCTGACTTTGTAGATCAGGTTGGTCGTGCCCGAAGGCACTGCCTCGCTGGAAGAGCCGACGATGGCTCCATCGGCGACGCTCCAGACCTCGGGGGCGCCACTCCACCCGGTCAGGGTCTTGCCGTCAAAGAGCGATGTCCAGCCGGCGTGCTCCTCCCAGTTACGGGGCTCGGGAGGAACCCGGTTCACCGGTCCAAGGGGAGGAAGCTTCTTACCGGCAGCGGCCTTCTGCGCCGGCAACGTCACAGTTGCGGAGACGAAAAAGACGGCAGCCGCGAACAGGCCTGCCGTCTTTCTGAAATTACTGATGTACATCTGGTTTGTCCCTTACTCTTTCGGCGGAAGCGCCGACTCCCACTGCTTCGACTTGGCCGACTTCAACACGGCATCGGTGACGTAGTCGCACTTCAGTCCGTCCTCAAAGGTTGGCTCTGCGCTCTTGCCCGAGCCTGCGGCGATCAAGAAGTCCGCCACCTGGTGGATGAAGGTGTGCTCATAACCGATCTGCAGACCGGGAACCCACCAGTTCTTCATGTACGGGTGATCGCCGTCGGTGATGTGAATGCTCTTCCATCCGCGCAGACGGCCCTCGTCGCGATGATCAAAGAACTCCAGACGATGCAGGTCGTGCAGATCCCACCGGGCCGAGGCCTTCTCGCCATTGATCTCCAGGGTGAACAGCGCCTTGTGTCCGCGAGCGTAGCGCGTTGATTCGAACAGCGCCATCGATCCGTTCTCAAAGTGACCGAGGAAGGCGGCGGCATCATCAATGGTGACCGGCTGCTTCTTGCCGGTCTCATTGTGCATGCGTTCCTTGATGAAGGTCTCCGTCATGGCCGTCACATCGACGATCTGGCCGTTCAGCCACATGGCCATATCGATGTTGTGCGCCAGCAGGTCGCCGGTGACACCGGAGCCCGAGACAGCCGAGTCGAGACGCCACAACGCCTGTCCGCCCTGGGGCAGGTCTTCCGAGATTGTCCAGTCCTGCAAGAACTGCGAACGATAGTGGAAGATGCGGCCGAAGCGGCCCTCATCGAGCAACTGCTTCAGCAGCACGACGGCGGGAACGCGGCGATAGTTGTACCAGACCATGTTAGGCACGCCGGCCTTCTTGACCGCGTCCCACATAGGCTTGCCCTCTTCAGCCGTACGGGCCAGGGGCTTCTCACACAGGACCCATTTGCCTGCCTCAGCGGCAGCAATAGCGATCTCGGCATGCGTGTTGTTCGGGCTGGCGATATCGATCACATCGATATCCTTGCGCTCGATCAGTTTGCGCCAGTCGGTCTCAACCGACTCGTAACCCCAGGTATCGGCAAAGCCTTTGGCCTTCTCTGCGCTGCGGGCACAGACGGCCTTCAATACCGGCTCATACGGCGTGTCGAAGAAGCGAGGAGCCTGCAGGAAGGCGTTCGAGTGGGTCTTCCCCATGAAGCCATAGCCCACGAGGCCGACGTTCAGTTTTTTCTTACCCATGTCTGTTCTCCCACGTCCCTTCTTTCAGTCCCATCCGTGCGCGTCGCGCACCTTGATCATGGTGGCAAGAATGTCGTTCCATGTCTGCGGATTCAGCATCATCGCGTTGGGGAACATGCAGCCGTCCCAGCAGATGTGCTGCATCGCCTTCGTCGGCTGGCCATCCGCGCCGCGAAGCCACAGGCCGGCGACTTCGACGACATCCATCTTGCCGTTCGGATCGTTCACCGGGCAATGACGTCCGGTCTTGTCGTGCGATCCGGCTCCATGCACGGTACCGTCGTTCTGTGCGACGTGGAAGTCAACCGTCCAGGGACGCAGCGCATCGGTCAGAGTCTTGAACGATGACATCAGCGTGGCCTTGTCATTCCAGTCAAAGTTCACTGGCAAGATGCGATCTTCCGGTGCGTTGTAGCCCAACGTGTAGAGCATGGAGTGCGCCATATCCGCCTGGTAGCCCAGCGTCTGTGGACGATTCACGGCCTCCAGCAGTTCCACCACCCGGCGCCAGCTATGCATGGCGCCCCAGCAGATCTCGCCTTCGAGAGCCAGACGCTCACCATACTCCTCGGCGATATTGCAGGCTTCGGTCAGCGTAGCCGCAGCTTTTTTCGTGTTCTCAACGGGATTCTCCGCCCACTGAGAAGGGCTGGCAGCGGTATCGACACGGATGATGCCGTACTTGCGGATGCCGATCTCCTTGAGCGTCTTGCCCATGATGCAAGCTTTCCTCACCTGGGTGAGATAGTTCTTACGCTCCTCTTCGGAACCGAAGCACGATCCGCCGCCTGTCGGCGGCCACACCGGCGCTACCAGCGAGCCCACAACCAGGTTCCGGCCGGCGATGGAGTCGGCGAGCTTCTTTAGATCGTCCGGTGTCGAATCGATGTCGGTATGGGGTGCTGAGGCGAACAGGTCCACGCCGTCGAACTTCACGCCGTTCACATCGGCGGCTGCGGTCAGGTCGAGCATCTGATCCAGAGAAATAGGCGGCTCCGAGTCTGGTCCTTTCCCGACCAGACCCGGCCACATTGCGTTATGCAGTGCAGGCTTCTTGTGTGTGCTCACAACACTCTCCGGTTACTTTTTCTTTTTCAGCGGCGCGGCATCGGGGTTGCCGGGGCCAAAGTGCTTGAGGATCACCAGCGGGTCGCTGATGCTCTTGTTCTCGACCACCACGCCCTGGTTGGCAGCAGCCTTGGTGATGAAGTATTCATCTTCCGTCAGTTGGCCGAAACGGATCATCGTCGGAGCGGATACGGGCTGCTTTCCGAGCGATCCATGGCCTTGAACAACGATGCAACCATACGCTTCCGCGTCGGTAATCGTCACCTTCTGACCTGGCAGCACCGTGAGTTCCTTGGCCGAGTAGAAGGCGGTACCGTAGGTGACCCACACTTCGCGGTAGCCCAGCTTTTCGGTCTCGGCGAACGGCTTCACCGGAGTTGGGAAGCACTTGTTCGACTTGCCGAACTCGGGGTTCACGTTGGCATCCCAGTCGAGCATGGCAATCAGGTAATCCAGATCGTGCTGCTTGTCTGCCGGAACATCCTTCACCAGCAGGCTCCAGTCCACAAGACGGCCGTCCACTTCCGACTGGAACATCGCGAAGACGTCAGAGTTCACCTGCGGCTCATAGGTAACAAGCGAGCCCGGAGCATGCAGGATGCCCGGATCGATCTGCCAGCCTGTACCCGGCTCCAGCAGATAGGCACGCGCGAAGCCGAGGATGCCGTTGTCGCCCTTGTTCCAGTTCTCAAGGCACTTGCGCACATCGTCCTTCGTCGTTCCAGGCTCAAGGCCCATGAAGGTGTACGGGAAGTTGTTCTTGATCTGGTTGTACTGCGGCGGGAAATAATATGCCTCTGGCTTACCCTTGAAGCCGACACGCGCCGCGAACTCATCGTCCTGGTGCATGTGGTGAGGAATGGGACCCATGTTGTCGAAGAACTTGCAGAGGATGTTCCAGCCCTTCTCGCGAGCCATGACATCGGAGCCCAGCAGCAGATCGCCGGCTTCATCCACGGCGTCCTTCAGAAGGAACTTCTCACCGGCGTTGGTCACGACGTAGCTCAAGCCCTCGTCCTCAGTGGTCAGCGGGCCGTTCGAAGCCTTGGTCGTGGACGAAAACCAGCGTTCGTTGATGCCGCCACGGTTGGCGCCAAAAGCATAGAGATCGTCCGGATGCAGCCGCAGACGGCGGCCGGGGATCATAAACGAACGGGGGACCCAGCAGGGAGCCAGCCGGAGGATGCCCTCACCGGCATTGATAGCGTCCTGGACGATAGAGCGATTCACCATGTGACATCTTCCTTCTTATGTTGCGGAGAACTGGCTGCCCCACCCATGACAGGCAGAAACCAGTGGATCCGGTTGTTTGAGGACGTGAACACTATAACGCTCACCCACCTTTGCCCGACGCTGCGGGAAACGCAGCAGATGAGGGTATTTAGGCGGAGAATTGAGCGGCACCGTGAGACGTCTCATTGCCGCGAGGATAGTATCGATGCTGAGAAGCCAATGTCAAGGACTTCTGAAAACGCTTCGATTTTTCCTGCCGTTTCGATGATCGGCCAGCTTGGAACCCAAACAGAGCCTGATACGTCCCATAACCGTTAGAGCATTTTTCCTGTTGCTGGGTATCCCGGGAGAAGCGTGCGGCGGCGTTTTCATTAAGGAAAACGCCCATAGATGCACAAGCCCCGCACTACACCTACAGGAAAAATGCTCTAGCATTCGATATGCCGTCACCACGCACGCTTACCTGTCTCGCCATCCTGCCTTTGCTGCTTGCGGGATGCCGGTCCACGACACAGGACAACCCGGTCGGCAAACCCATCGCGATCAAAGCGCCGCTCGGTCTTCCACCGGTTCCTGTCCCTGCAGACAATCCGGTCACGGCAGACTCCGTCGACCTGGGACGGCGGCTCTTCTATGACAGGCGCCTCTCCAGCGACAACTCCCTGGCTTGCGCGCATTGCCACGATCCGAAGTTCTATTTCACTGACGGCCTGCGGCTCTCGAAGGGGGTGAACGATCAGCTTGGTGTTCGTAACGCTCCCACTCTGCTTAATTCCGCATATATGCCCTTTCAGTTCTGGGATGGACGTGCGATCTCGCTTGAACAGCAATCGGTAGGGCCCATCGCCAATCCTGTCGAGATGAATAACGCCAAACACGAAATCTTTCTCGACAAGCTGAAAGACGACGCTGAATATCCCACGATGTTCCGCAGGGTCTACGGCTCTAAGGAGATCAACCTTGTCCGTGTCGAGAAGGCCCTGGCCAACTTCGAACGCACGCTGCTGAGCGGAAACTCCGCATTTGACCGATTTCAATATGGCGGCGACCAGAGCGCCCTTACACCGGCGCAGATTCGCGGCCTCGCGGTCTTCCTAAATCCTGCCGGAGGCAACTGTGCCTCCTGCCACACCATCGGACCGAAGGATGCGATTTTCACCGACGGCAAGTTTCACAACATCGGCCAGGGTGTAAGCGGCGACGGAGACTTCACGGACATCGGCCGTTACCACGAGACCAAAGTCGAGACGGACAAGGGCGCATTCAAGACACCGACACTGCGCAACATCGCACAGACCGCGCCTTATATGCACGATGGCAGCATCAAGACTCTGGCTGCGGTGGTGGATTTCTACGCCGGACAGGGCAACTCCAATCCTTATCTCGATCCTGAAATCAGGAAGATTCACCTCAGCCCTCAGGACCGCCGCGACCTGGTCGAATTCCTCAATGCGCTTACCGGAGACCTGCCGCCAAATTCGGGCCCGCCTGCAAAGTAGTCATCGCAGGTAGTAAAGTGACGGTGATATGCGACTGAAGCCATCCTTCGCCCTGGTCCTGATTGCCGCGTCTCTCGCCGGCTGTAAGTCGAAGCCCACCGAACCGGTCGTGACGACGGAAACCTCGTCTGCTCCGGTCTTCTATCATGTGGACGCTGCGACCGCCGGCTCCATCTCCGGCACGCTGAAGTACACCGGCAAACGTCCAACGCCGAAGCTGATCGATATCAGCCAGGATCCCACCTGCGTCAAAGCTCATAAGGGTAAGGCCTATGATGAGTCGCTCGTCGTCGATAGCAAGGGCGACCTGGCCAACGCTTTCGTCTACATCAGGAAGGGTCTGGAAGGAAAAGTCTTCGAGGTTCCCACCACAACTGTGACGCTGGACCAGTCCGGCTGCTGGTTCCGGCCGCATGTGCTGGGCGTCATGGTCGGCCAGCAGCTCATCATCACCAACTCTGACCCTGTGACGCACAACATTCATCCGGTGGCCCAGATCAACCGCGAATGGAACCACAGCATGGGCCCTGGAGATGCTCCGCTGCAGCGTAAGTTCACCAAGCCGGAGATCATGGTGCCGGTGAAGTGCAATATCCATGACTGGATGCACTCGTTTATTGGCGTCACTGACAATCCGTATTTCGCCGTCTCGAAGGATGACGGCACCTTCAAGATCGAAAACCTGCCGCCCGGGACCTACACGCTGGGCGTATGGCATGAAAAACTTGGCGTCCAGGAGCAGACCGTAAGCGTCTCTTCGAAGAGCGATACTCCGGCCAACTTCACCTACAAGGGAGAATAGTCAGAATCATGCGGAAGCTTGCCCTGCCTTTTGTTGCCACCACCTGCCTTGCTCTTGCGGCTCTCGGCTGCAAGTCGAGCGCACCTACGCCTTCCGCGGAGAACAAGCCCGGACCGGAGCCGACCGGACCGCGCGTGTATGCCACAAACGAGGTCTCCGGCGACCTGACCATCATCGACATCGGCACGGCGCAGACCGTTGCCAATGTGCATCTAGGCAAGCGGCCGCGCGGCATCCATGCCTCGGCCGATGGCAAGCAGCTCTACATTGCACTCAGTGGAACGCCGATTGCCGGCCCCGGCGTGGACGAGAGCACGTTGCCCCCACCAGACCACTCTGCCGACGGCATCGCAGTCTTCGATCTCGCGGCACGTAAGATCGTTCGCACCATTCCCGGAGGTTCGGACCCTGAGAACTTCGACCTTAGCAAAGACGGTAAGAAGCTCTTTATCTCGAACGAGGATATCTCGTCGGTAAGCATCATTGATGTCGACTCCGGCACGGTTGAAAAGTCGTTCAAGATTGGCAGCGAGCCTGAGGGCGTTCGTGTCAGTCCTGATGGCAAGGAGGTCTGGGTAACCTCAGAAGGAACGGGCGAGATCTCTGTTCTGGATACGGAGAAGGGCAAGATCACGGCCACCATCAAGGTCGGTCATCGTCCGCGCAACGTAGCCTTCATGCCTGATGGCAAGACCGCTTATGTCAATGCCGAGAATGATGGCAACGTGGTCGTCGTCGATGTGAAGTCACACAAGATGACCAAGACCATCACCCTGGGCCAGGCCGGTGTCATCAAGCCGATGTATGTTCTGCTCTCGCCCGACGCATCGAAGCTCTACGTCAGCACCGGCCGCGGCAAGCAGGTCTTTGCGATCGGCACGAAGGACAACAAGATTGCCGGTTCGGTTGAGGTGGGCGCTCGTCCCTGGGGTATGACACTTTCACCGGATGGCAAGACGCTCTTCACCGCTAACGGACCGTCAAATGATGTCTCGTTTGTCGATCTGGCAAGCTTCACCGTTACGAAGAAGGCAAAAGCCAAAGGCGGCCCATGGGGTCTGGTGGCCCTGCCCTAAAATTGTTACGGTAACAAAGGACGTTCGAGCCCTGCTTCCACGCGAAGCGGGGCTTGCGTTTTAAACTCCAGCTTGTAGCTCTCGATCCAGTCACCTGCCAGATCATGCTGAGCCTGCTCCAGTGTCATTGTCCCGTTGCAAACCATCCCGTGCAGTCTGCGCTCGAGCATGTCCTTGGCCTGCGCGTTCCACATCGTGCTGTAGGGCTGTGGCCACAGGTTCCGGATCTCTGCTGTTCCGCCGAGCTGTGGACTGATCAGGTAGTCCACCTGGAACTCCTTGCTACGCTGCTGCTGCGGTACGTGGTACTCGGCAAAGACAGCCTGCTGCGTTGCTGCCGGAACTGCTGGGTCGAGATCGTCGTCTCTCTCGCCGCACACCTCGCCAAGAGCCATGATCCGAACGGCGCCCGGCGTCAGTTGCGGATTCGGCACGGGACGATCTTCCAGGTAAAGCACAATTGTCTGGTGATTCCGATGCAGCGATATTCCAAGCCCAGCAGCCACCAATAAACCCGCCGCCGCACTGGCGAAGCCAATCGTCCATGGCCGCCGCCTTGCCAACACAATACGATGGTGCAATGTGTCGCGCAGGTCGTCCGGCATCTTCGAAGTTTCGATGGCAATCGTTGCCACAGCTGCGGCGAAAGTCTGTTCCGTTCTGAGCTTCAGTGCACGGCAGATCTCACACTCAGAGAGATGAAGCTCGGCGGCTGCCGTCTCGGCAACAGACAACTCTCCATCCTGTAACAGCAAGAGGTCTTCCCGCGAAAGGTGCACGTTATCGCCCACGGCTCACCTCCGATCGTTCGAGACGCTCAATCGAACGCGCTACCGCTGCCGCAACCGAACCGAGAGAGATCCCAACCACTTCGGCGATCTCACGATATCGCAAGCCTTCAGCGCGAAGCTGCAGGCAGGCACGGTCGGTCGCAGGCATTGCCTGCAGCACTCGGCTCAAATGGAGCTTGCGTTCGCTGAAGAGCAACGTCTCTTCCGGCCCGGGAGTAGGATCGGTGCACTCAAGAGAAACGCTCTCCGCTTCAGACACTTCGCGGCGGTGCGCTCCACGGCGTTTCAAGGCCAGATTGTGGGTCACGCGAAAGAGCCAGCTACGAAGGTTATCCTGTGGCTTCTCTTCAAGCAGATGCCGGAAAAGAGCGAGGAAGGTCTCCTGCACTACATCTTCCCCATCCTGCACAGCGATGCCGAATGAAACCGCGTAGCGCAAGAGTGCCGCGTGGTGCAGATCGAACATCGCAAGCACCTCAGCCTCAATGGCGTGTGCTTTTCCTTCACCTGCTATGGCAGGTGCAAGGATCGCGAGTCTCGACGGGTTGAAGGTAGAGCCCATGAGAATGCACTCATTAAAGCATTTTCCCTGTTGCTGGGTATTCCGGAAGGGGCGTGCAGCGGCGTTTTCATTGCGGAAAACGCCCATAGATGCGGAAGCCCTACTCTACTCCTACAGGGAAAATGCTCTATGAGGGACGGGGTAGCCAACAATCCATCTCCTCCTCTTTGAAAAACTTTTCCGAAACGCTGAACAAAAGGACTTCGTCCGGAATATCTCTGCAGAAGCATAAATCCAGAGTTTCGGCCGGGCCTACTTGCCCGGACAAAGGTGTCATGCGTCGTCTGTCCGGTCTTGTTTGCGGTCTGTTGCTTTTTCTTCTCCATCTCTCAGCGCCTGCACAGTCTCGTGACTCCGGGCGACTTCACCTGGTGGTGAAAGATACTTCAGGCTCAGGTCTGGCGGTGACCGGCACCTTGAATGGTCCAGGGTCGGTGCGGCAGTTCCAGACCTCTGCGAATGGCGAGCACATGTTCACGGGACTTGCCCTCGGCAGCTACAAGCTTCAGCTCTACCGCAATGGGTTCGCGACGCAGACCATCGTGATCGACGTGCGCTCTTCGGAGGTTGTAGAACGTGTTGTCACCCTGACACTCTCGTCTCTCTCCACCTCGGTTACCGTCTTCTCTGAGACGCCGATCGGCCAGGCCGATACAGATACCTCGACCGTTCCCGTGCCGGTGCAGAACCTCTCAGCGCAGCAGCTTGCCGATATTAACTCACTCAATATCGGCGACGGCTTGAATAAGCGAGTGAACGGCATTTACATCAGCGAGAACCAGGGCAACCCGTACCAGATGGATGTGAACTACCGCGGTTACACTGCTTCCCCGCTTCTGGGCACACCTCAGGGGCTTTCAATCTATCTGGACGGAGTGCGGCAGAACCAGCCCTTCGGCGATGTCGTCTCCTGGGATCTGATTCCTCAGGTTGCAGTACAGGACATCGAGCTGATCCCGGGGGCGAATCCCCTGTATGGACTCAACTCTCTGGGCGGAGCTCTTGCCATGCGCACCAAGGACGGCATCTCCAACGCCGGGCTCACGGTAAAGTCCACGGGCGGCAGCTTCGGACGTCGTGCTGTCGAAGGCGAATGGGGTGGTTTTACCTCACGCGGCTTTAACTGGTACGTCGCCGGCAATCTCTATCACGAAGACGGATGGCGCAAGTATTCTCCTTCTGATGTGAAGCAATCGTTCGCCAAGCTTGGATGGATGTTCGGCCGAACGACGCTGTCGCTTTCCGGTGTCTATGCCATCAACAACCTTAGCGGAAACGGCACACAGGACTTCCGCAATCTGAGCAAGGACTACAGCAGCGTCTACACCATTCCTGACCAGACCAGAAATCACGCGCCGTCACTCACCTTTAACGTGACGCACGAGCTAGATCACAAGCTGACGCTCTCGACCAATGCCTACTACCGCTATATCCGCGCCAATACCTTCAATGGCGATCTTAACGACGACTCCTTCGATCAGTCGCTCTATACGCTAAGCACCGCCGAGAAGAATATCCTCACTGCCAACGGTTATACCGGCTTCCCCACGGGAACCAGCAACGCCACGCAGCAGCCCTTCCCTTACTGGCGCTGCATCGCGCAAGGCCTGTTGAAAGACGAGCCCTCGGAGAAGTGCACGGGCACCGACACCTATACGCAGAACAAGCAGAACGCCTACGGACTCTCCGGCCTGCTGTCGTACCGCACGGCACGCAACCGCCTTGCAGCCGGTGTCTCCTGGGATCGCAGCAACATCAGCTACACACAGATCTCCCAGTTCGCCTATTTAAATCCGGACGGACTAAGCTTCACCACCATTCCGACCTATACCGATGGATCAACCGACGCAGACGGCCTGCCGGTGGATACCCGTGCCAACCTGCACGGGACGGTCAACGTTCCCAGCTTCTACGCCACGGATACCATCCTGCTGTCGAGGTTTACCTTCACCGTCTCTGGCCGTTACAACCACGCCACGGTGGATAATCTCGACCGGCTGCCGCCTTCGGCTGGACGGGGAACCTTGACCGCGAAGTACACCTTCCAGCGCTTCAACCCATCTGCCGGCCTGACCTATCGCGTGTCGTCATTGGCGACGCTGTATTTCAACTACAGCGAAGGCAACCGTGCTCCAACTTCAACCGAACTGGGCTGTGCCGATCCTAGCTTTCCCTGCCGCCTTCCCAACGCCATGGTCAGTGATCCGCCGTTGAAGCAGGTTGTCAGCCGAACCATCGAAGTGGGCATCCGCGGTAAAAATGAGAATCGTCTCCAGTGGAATGCCGGCTTCTTCCGCGGCACGAACTATGACGATCTGCTCTTCGCGTCCTCCACCGCCACTGGGTTCGGCTACTTCACCAACTTCGGACGCACCATCCGGCAGGGAGTGGAGGCCGGGATCACCTATCAGCTCCATCCCTTCACCTTCTCGAGCAACTACACCTTCCTGCAGGCGACCTACGGAACGGCACAGCTAATCAATGGAGCCGGGAACAGCTCCAATGAGTCCGCTCTGAATGGAGCCAAAGGTATCGATGGCGACCAAGACATCAGCGTCGGCAACACATTACCGCAGACTCCATCTCACATCCTGAAGTTCAACGTCGACTACCAGCCCACCCGTAAGCTGACGGTCAACTTCAACGTCGTCTCTACTTCTGGCTCATACGCCCGCGGGAATGAAAATAACCTTCACCAGCCTGACGGAACATACTATCTCGGCGTCGGCCGCACGGATGCATACGGCATTGCCAACGTCGGGGCACGGTATGCCTTCTCGCCGAAGTTTGAGCTGTTCGCCGAGATCAACAATCTCTTCGATACACATTACGCCACGGCGGCACAGCTCGGCGGGACGCCATTTGACAGCAATGGAGCCTTCATTGCCCGCCCCTTTGCCTCCATCAACTACGAAGGCCAGACGCAATACCCGGTGCGCCATTCGACCTTCCTGGCTCCCGGCGCTCCCATCAACATTTTTGGCGGTCTTCGCGTCACCTTCCAGAAGAAAGCGCCGAAGCCATAACCGCACTGGTGCTTGAGATACCTACTGCATCTCAAGCACCAGCAGGTTCCAATCCATAAAGCCTCTGTGGCTCAGTGCCTTGCCTGTATCTGGATCGTAGTATTCATTCAGCGATCCGTTCACGCGGAGATCCTGCGCCAGCAACTGCGTCGTCGCTGCCGCCAGCGCCTCAGCCTCTCGCGTGAATCCATACTGCCGCAGGCCATTCCAGACGAAGTAGTTCGCGATGATCCAGACCGGGCCGAGCCAGTTGCTCGGATTGCTGCTGGCTGCCAGAGAATACATATTCTCCGCGCGCGATAAGGTACGTACGCCGTACTTACCGCCGAAGGTTGCCGGGTTCAAGAAGTGCTGCCGTAGATCTTCGGCCTGCTCTTTGGTTGCGAGGTCACACCACAGCGGCAGGAAACCGGTGAAGGTCTGGATACGAATCGGAATGGCGCTCCAGGACATATCCATACCACGCTTGATATTCGGAATCAGCTCGGCGCGGCGGTCCTGGCACTGGACATCGACTGTATAGAAAAATTTGTCTCGCGGATCCCAGCATTGCCGTTGCACAGCCTCACCAAGCTGCTTCGCGCTCGACGCAAAACGCGATGCGGCATCTTTTTTCCCAAGCTTGCGCGCCATCTCCGCCGCAGCTTTGAGGTCTTCGTAATACAGGCAGTTCAGCAAGAGGTTCGCGGAGGAGAAGAATGGCCGGCCGAAGGTCGTGGGATCGTTGTCATTGCCGATGGCGACATCGTCGCCCCAGACCAGAAGTCCCACCTTGGTGGTGTTATCCGCCGTCCAGGAATCATAGAAGCGTTGTAGCTTTTCCATATACGGAGCGAACCAAGCGGCATCACCGCTTTCCTCCGTAGCCAACAACGCAAGTTGTGCAAGCACCGGCTTGGCTTGGTTCTCTTTGTGAGGTCGGCTTCCGCTCAGGCAGTGCAGCGGATCAGGATCGTTCAGCTTGATCAGCATAGGAATACGGCCCTCGCTCGATTGATGGTCGAAGAAGTTCCCGATGCTTCCCTGGGCATGGGCGACGATCGCCTGCCGCAATGAGGTATCCGAGGTTTGCTTCGCGATCGCGAACAGGCCGCGCGCCGTCCAAAGTGTGTCCCAGTCCCACAGCTCCGAGGAATACGCTGCCTTGGGAAGACTGGGAGAGATGCTCGGATACTTCAACAATCCGGCAGGCTCACGCAGCAGGGCACGTGCATTCTTCGCGAAGTAGCCAAGCAAAACTTCCCTGTCGGTGGCAATGCTGGACGTCGGTTGCGCACTGGCTGTGGCAACTTTAGAGAACAAAAGACTGTGAGCGGCAAGGCCCGCGAGGAAGCCGCGGCGATCAGGGCGAAGGTTCATGTCATCTCCGGATGACCGAATTCTACCTTCTGAGTTTCAGGAGCGGGCAGCGATACGGGAGCGAACAAAATAAACCAGTAGTCCGCTGACAGCGACCATACCGGCAAGTTTGAGCTCTGCCGCGAAGTTCTGCCGCGAGAAAAGAATAAAAATGAATCCGCCCAGGGCAACCAGCGCGGGCAAGGGATACAGCGGCATCCGGAAGCGTCCCTGCTTTCGCCGTTCCGCCCGATGCCTCGGCGCCATGACCGCAATTCCCTGCATCAAGAACTGGAAGACGATACGGATGATGACCAGCGATGCAATCACTTCCTGTAAACGCAGCAGGCATAAAAGCATCGCGATGCCGCCCAGCGTAAACAGAGAGATAGCCGGAATGTGGAAACGGGGATGCACCTTTCCGAAGATCGCGGGAAAGTTACCGTCCTGCGCTGCGGCAAAAGGGATACGTGAATATCCCAGGAGAAGTCCGAAGACCGAGGCCAGCGAAGCCGTCGCAATTAACACCACTACGATCGATGCGGCGGTGTGCGCCCAGGGATGAGAGGCAAATGCCATCTGCACAAAAGCAGCCATCGTGTACTGCCGGGCTGCGGCGTCATGCGTCAGCGCCAGCATCGACTGCCATGGCAGCACTCCAAGCACCGAGATATTCATCAGCACGTACAACGTGCCGACGATGATGATAGAGCCCAACACCGCCCTGGGGATCGTCTTCTCAGGCTTCTCAACCTCTGCGCCCAGGAAGCACGCGTTGTAGTAGCCCCAGTAGTCATAGGCTGAGACCAGCAGACCTGCGCCGAGTCCGTAGAAGAAGGCTGCATCCAGATGGAAAGCTCCGGCAGGAAACGAGAAGGCCTGGCTCGGGGAAAAATGCGTAAAACCAACCAGGATGACAGCAACCAAGGTCGCGACAACAACGACCCCTGTCACACGGGCGATGCGTCCTACATGCGCGACCGGCCGGTACAACGCTGCTAAAGCAATGGCGCAGGCGCTCATCGCAATCAGAGTCTGGCCGCTGAAGATGATCGGCGCATGGAAGAGATGGCCGCTGGCAATGGGCCGTGAGGCAGATGGCGCAAACCATGAGACATACTGCGCAAAACCGATGCAGCCGGAGGCGATCGAAAGCGGCGCGGAGAGAAGAAGCTGCCACGCATAGAGAAAAGCAAAGACTTTGCCCGCGCCATTCTTTCCATAGATATGTTTCAGATAGGCATAGGAGCCGCCGGCCTCTGGGTAGGCGGTGCCAAGCTCGCTCCACACACAACCATCGCAAAGGGAGAGTACCGCTCCCAGTACCCATCCGAGCATGGCCTGCGGGCCGCCCATGGCAGTGACGATGAGTGGGAGCGTGATGAACGGGCCCACACCCACCATATCAATGATGTTGGCGCTGGTAGCCGCTGCGGTAGAAAGACCGCGTACAAGCTGCGGGTTCTTCTCAGCCACGGCCAAAGGTATCCACCGCCCCGTGCAGCCGTTGCGACGAAGCCGATAGGTGATCCACCTCGCTGCGGTGCCATGCTGAGTCTTCGTGGAACTGTGAAGTTGCACGGTCGATCTGTGGATTCAGTGCTGACGGAGCAGGGCCGCCTGTTGTGTTCCGTACCGCAACAAAATTATCCGGATCGAGCGCACGCAACAGCGTCGCACGCTCCATCGGCTTTGCCTGTTTTCCCCGGAGGGCGACCTCCACAAAGTCCACCATCGCTTCCGGCTGATACCTTCCCGTAGATGCTTTGACCGCTGCCGAAACGATAGCATGCGCATCGTGGAAGGAGAGATCAGCCTCGCGCGCCAGCGTATCGGCCAGTTCGGTCACCGAGAGAAAGTCGCCATGAGCGCGCGCCGCGAGCCGCTCGATATCGAACGAGGTCTCCTCTAAAACACCCGCCATCAGCCGTAAGGCGCGCAGGCCGTCTGCGAAGGCAAGATCAACCAGCGGTTGTAGCGAATCCTCACTGTCGTTCATGTCAGCGAACGGCGTGTTGTGCAGCGAGTTCAACACCGCCTGTGACTCGCTCATAGCCCGCGAAGCCAGGATACGGGTGTGCTCCAAAGGCACCGGATTGCGCTTCTGCGGCATGATGCTTGAGACCTGCACATACCCCTCTGACAACCGCAGGAAGCCGAACTCGGCGGTCGACCAGAGCAGCATTTCCTGGGTGAACCGGCCAAGGCTGACCATCAGCGTGGCAAGCACCGAACATGGCTCGGTAATGTAGTCCACCGCCGCAATCGCGCCATAGGTATTGATCTGCAGACCTTTGAAGCCGAGCAGTTCCGCGGTACGTTCGCGGTTGATCGGAAACCCTGTACCCGTAATCGCGCATGCGCCCAGCGGTGAACGGTTAACGTGGGCATAGGCGGCACGGAGACGTTCCGTGTCCCGCTCCAGCACCTCAATGATCGCCATCAGGTAGTGGCCCATCGTCGTGGGCTGCGCCGGCTGATTATGTGTATAGGCCGGGATGAGGGCGGAACGATACTCCCCTGCAAGACGCAGCAGGACCGAGCGTAGGGCGAGGCAGGCTTCGGCTACCTCCAGCAGACGTCCACGCAAGACCATGCGGTACATCGTCATATCGAGGTCGTTACGGGAACGGGCGGTGTGAATACGCCCGGCATCCTCTTCCCCGCAAAACTCGGCAAGCTTCCGTTCGACCAGAAAGAACAGGTCCTCCACGGACCCGTCATACTTCGCCGCCGCAATCTCCTGCAACGGGAGCGCCTTCAATCCCTGAAAACAATGTGCTGCCGTCTCTTTGGAGATGATCTGTTGCTCGGCGAGCATCAGCACGTGCGCGTAGTCGATCTCCAGCATGGCCGGCAGAAACAGGCGCTTGGCGTCCTGAAAGACATGGGAGAGCACCTGATCGCGATAAATAACTGCCGGAAATGTCGAACTCTTTGAGGATGCCATGATGCCTTCTGCAAATTGGAAGGGCCGCAGGACAGTATGTACCCGCGGCCCTTGTGATGGATAGTTAGAAACGAATCGCCGCGCCCCACTGGACGATACGTTGTTCCAGTACGCTGGTGCGGGTCGTTGTCGTGGCGCCATTCGCGACGCCAGTCGAGGTATTGACCGGCTGCGTGATAGCAAGCGTGCTCACGTTGTTTGTGTTCAGGATGTTATTCGCCTCCAGAAGGAAGGTCGGCGCGAAACGATCCTTGATCTTCGGGAAGGTACGCGTGTAGCGGGCATCGATCTGAGCGATCGACGGTCCGCGAGCCGAGTTCCGGCCGACGAAGGCAGGACGCGCCACACCGCTGGTTGCCGCATCGCCATAGAAGGTCGTGTTGCTGGCCAGGATGTTTGCCTGATCTCCGGAGGAGATATTGCCGAGAATCGCGAGCATATTGTGGTTCGCAATCTCACGGCCTACACGGTTGCTAACGTTGAACTGAGGTTCAAGCACAGCGGACATGTTGAATGCATTCGGCCGGTTTACCGAAGAATTGCCGCGGTCAAACTTGCGGTTCAGCGTATTCGAGACGCCCAGGTTCTGTTCAAAGGTATTGACCTCTGGGGCGTCGGAGATGACGTGCGACCAGGTGTAGTTGGCATTGAACTGCATGCCCCGCATTGGCGACATCGTCACATTGGCAAACATGGCGTTGAAGCTCGAGTTCGCTCCGGACTCCACGCGGTTCACCTGATCGAAGCGCGGATCATACCGGGTCGAGGAGTTCACCGCCGCGCTGAAGACCGGACGGCCATCAGCCAGTGTTGCTCCCGTTGGGATGACGTTGACGTTATGCATCCACGGCAGGTTGCGGCCGTTGGACATGATGTAGCCGAGCGTTGTCGAGATGTGATTTGTGAGTTGCTGGGTCACCTGTAGATTGATATTCCAGGTGTACTCGTTCTTGATATTCGGATTGATAGTCGTCACGTTCTGCGTGGCGCCTGCACCTGACGCAGGAACAGTGGGAAAAGCGGGGCGTCCCGGAGTACCGCTGGCACCTCCGATATAGGTAAAGGAGGAGGTACGGTTCGAGCCGTCCAGGTTCAAGGCATTGAACCATAGATTAGTTGGAGTCTGTTGGTAGAAGATTCCGGCGGAGACCTTCACCGTCGTCGTGTCGGTTGCGCGATAACTGAAACCCAGGCGCGGAGCGAAGTTGGTGCTGGGAACGTTGAACTTACGCGAATCCGGATACAGTGCACTGGAATTCGCCTGGGGTGAAGAGAAACGATCGTAACGAATGCCATACACCGCCGTCAGCCGAGGCGAAAGCTGCCAGGTGTCCTGCGCGTACCCGCCGTAGAAGAGCGAGGTATAGCCGATACCATTGACGTCCGTCTGCGAGGCATAGTTAGCGTAGCCGTAGGGGTCGGTGCCATTCTTAGCGTTCAGATAGGCCTGAACTGTCGCGAAGGTGTAGCGGTTGAACGAGACCAAACGCTGCCGGTTCTGTAACTGTGAGAGCACAAAGCCGGCCTTGATCGTATGCGGTCCGCGAACGTAGCTGATGTTCTCGGAGCCGGAGGGTTGCTTGTCGTTGTATTGATCTCCACCGCTGCTGGTTCCGTTGAAGGCGGCGATGTTGGAAATCACAATTGCCGGTCCTTTCCCCGTGCTGGGTCCAGCGAAGTGAGTATTAGAGCGGAACGGCACCGAGAAGCGGAACTCATTCACCAGGCTGTTCGAAATCATTGAGATCCACTGCAGCCCGAAGACGTGCGCGCGATCCTTGAAGTCCACATTCGCGGTGGTCGCGTTGATACCCCCGACCTGTGTATTGAACGGGAAGGAGTTCCGGAAGTAGTTGTAACGCAGGAAGACGGAGTTTTTCGCATCGATATTGTAGTCCGTACGAACATCGACGAAGGTACCGTGCAACAAGCCGGGAGCCGGTACAAGCTCCGACGCCGCCAGGCCGATTGCCGCTGCATTTGCTGCCGTGATGGTTACAGGCGCCGGGCTACCACGCAGTACGTGTTCGTAGGATCCGAAGAAGAATAACTTGTCCTTCTTGACCGGCCCGCCGAGGTTGAAGGAGTGATCTTCAAGAATCAGATTAGGCTTCGTCGGGCTCGTCACCTTGTTCTGCAGCAGCGGATAGGCTGTAGCGTCGACCCAGCGTTTGATGAACTGATATGTCCCGTGGAACTGATTCGTACCGGAGTTGGAAATGACGTTGTACACGTCACCCGTTGTCCATCCGTACTCAGGCGCGAAGGAGTTGGAGACTGTCTGTACTTCCTTCACGAAGATATTGCCAATGGGGAACAGACGAAGGCCAGTACGATCGGCCTCGGTGTTCACCATGCCGTCCATCTGGTAGTTGATACGATCCATCAGGCCGTTGGTATTCAACGTACGAGGAATACCAAGCTCCGGATTCGGATGTCCCGATACTCCAGGCTGGAAGACGATGAAGTTGTAGGGATTACGTGAGGTCAGTGGAACGTTCTCAATCTCGGTCTGAGTGAGAGTCCGCTGCACATTCAGGTTGGTGGGATCGATGGAAGCGATGGAGGCCTCAACTGTCACAGCCGTGTCGGCAGTACCAACCTTTAGATCGCCGTCAATGACAGCCTCAGTACCGGCATTGAGGTTCACGCCCGATACTTTCAGCGGAGAGAACCCCGTTGATGTGATATTGACGATGTATTCACCCAGAGGCAAATTGACCAGCACATAATAACCATCGTTGCCAGTAGTTACGGTGCGCGTAAAACCAACCGAGGCATTTGTTACGGTGACCGTCGCCCCCGCGATGGCTGCACCGCTCGGATCCGCGACACGGCCGCGGATCGTTCCATTGATGGATTGCGATTGTCCATATGCCGCAGGTCCTGTGAGAGCAACAGGCCCAAGCATGGCAAACGCTAGCAGAACTGATCGAACACGATGAGTTCTCATAGTTTTGACCTCCCCCATTCAGCAACTGACCTTGAAATTTGAACCACGTAACCCGGATGGCCTGCCGACGACTACTCCAGCGCGGCCTCCGTTACTGCTACTGCATTGTTCAACCCAGCAGCTTGCTGTCCATGGCTTGTAGTGACAGAGCCACGGAACCATAGAGCTGGGCCTCGGGCCCAAGCACACTACATCGCACACGCGGATGCGGGAAGTCGCTGTCCGCGAGAACACCACCCACGGCTTCACACAACGCCAGGTGCGATCCAATGCCTCCACCCATAACGACCAGAGAGGGGTTGAAGAGCAATGTGATGGTCGCAATGGAATCGGCCAGAATGCGTGCCGTGTTCTTCAGAACGGCCCTCGCCTGTACATCGCCGGAGGCCGCTCGATCAAAAATCTGCGAAGCGCGCAAGGCACGCAGCTCGGCGTCATCGCGGGTTGCACGGTCCAGCTCTTCCCGCCACTGTGCTTCGATACCACCGCCACCGATCACACGCTCCAATTGGCCGGTGCGGTGCATTTCAAGGGGTTCACGCGCCATTCCAGGAACTCCGAGATAGCCGATCTCGCCGGCGCTCCACGCGGAACCATGATGGACCTGGCCACCAAGAAAGATACCCGCGCCGACACCGGTTCCCATGGCGATAAACACAAAGTCGTCGACGTTCTCAGCGGCGCCATGCCAGTGCTCCCCCACGGCGGCGAGGTTCGTATCGTTTTCTGCGATCACCTCGAACCCAAGCTGATCTTCCAGCAGAGCACGCAACTGGACCTCATCCCATCCGGTCAGGTTCGGGGCAGACAGCACAACGCCGCGCGCTACGTCGGTCACACCGGGCGCGCCCACGGTCAGGTGCTTCACCTTCTTGAGGGAGACCTTCGCATCCGCGCACATCTGCGTCAGTCCGCCGCGAAGCAGATGGCAGATCGAAACCGGATCCTTTTCCCGCGCCCCCAGCTTGCATGCCCACTGTGCTGCCGGCCGGCCGTCCAGGTCAGCAAGCATCATGCGCAGACGCGTTCCCCCAATATCGGCGCCGGCAACATAGGCATGTTCCGGCCGGAAGCGAAGCAGCTCCGCAGGACGCCCGCCGGAGGAGATTCCCTCGCCCAGGTATTCGATCAACTCCAACGCTTCCAGGTCTGCAATCGCGGCGGTCACGGTCGGAGCAGAGAGCCCTGACATCCGCACGAGATCGGCACGGGAGCAGGGGGAATTCTCCCGTACCAGTTGAAGAAGGGCCCGGTTGTTCGAATGGCGCAGATTTGCCGGACGAGAGATGCGCGGCTCACGCGAATTGGCAAGCGTAGAGGACATAGTCGGTGTAGGCAGATTATAAACAAACTTTACAAAGTCGCAAGTGGGTGATATCAACAAGGACAATCCAACATCACTCATCGGCGGCGGCCTTCTGTGTTCGCTCGCCGAGGAATGGCTCACACATGACCACGTGGAAGCACTGCATATCGTACTCCCTGGCCGCATGGCTTGCGTTCTCTCCAATGGCGGCTACGGCGCAGGCAGGTCCGCAGCCCCGCTATCTCTCTCCGGAGGCCTATCCCCTTCCCCTGGATCGGGGTGCCTCCGGTCTGTGGCAGTCGCTGCAAAAGCTGAAAACCCGCGCCAGTCTGATGATGGTTGTCGCTCATCCCGACGACGAAGACGGTGGCATGCTGGCCTATGAAAGCCGCGGCCAGGGCGCAGATACCACGCTGCTGACGCTCAATCGCGGAGAAGGCGGCCAGAACGTCATGACCGGAGACTACTGGGATCAGCTTGGCATCATGCGTACGCATGAACTGCTCGCCGCCGGCTCTTACTACGGGGTCCACCAGAACTGGACCCGCGTGGCCGATTACGGCTTTTCTAAAACGCTCGACGAAGCGCTGAAGAACTGGGGCCACGACCGCGTGCTCTACGACGTCGTACGCCAGGTGCGCATTAGCCGCCCTCTGGTCATCACCAGCGTCTTTGCCGGCAATGTCTCCGACGGCCATGGACACCACCAGACCGCCGGTGTCATGGCGCAGGAAGCCTACAAGCTCGCCGGAGATCCAAATGTCTTCCCGGATCAGATTGCTGCCGGCCTGAAGCCGTGGTCTCCGTTGAAGGTCTACGCCCGCGTTCCCTTCGCCCGCGTCACTAAACAGGGAATCTTCGACTACGCTACCGGCAAGTGGGAGCCTGTGCGTTTCAAGAACTACGTCACCGGCTCGTGGATTGAAGGAGTTCCCTCCAAAACCCTCGAAGTTCCCGAAGGAGAGTACAATGCGCTCTTCGGACGCAGCTATCTGTCGGTGGCTCGTGAAGGCCTGGCCAACCAGAAGTCGCAGAACGACGGTGTCGGCATTCCGCTGCCGGCACAGTTCAACTCGCCCTACCATCTCTACGCCTCGCGTGTGAGCGGCGATACGCTGCCTGCCACAGAAAAGACCTTCTTCGACGGCATTGACATCTCACTCGCCGGCATCGCGGACTACGCTCCTGTCGCCGACCGCGCAGCGTGGCGCAAAGGCCTGGAAGAGCTGCAACAGATCGTCAGCGAAGCCACCGAGAAGTACGGTGCCGCGAACCCGTCGCAGTCTGCCCCAGCACTCGCTCGCGGGCTGGAAAAGACACGTACTCTCCAGAACGAGATCAAGCACAGCACCCTTCCAGAAGCAGCAAAGTACAACATGCTGCACGAGTTCTCCATCAAGGAGGATCAGTTCAACGACGCGCTGTCTCAGTCCCTCGGCGTCATGCTCGTCGCCAGCGTCAACCCCGTGGGCGAGAAACCGCGCATGGGTCCCTTTGGAGAACTGCGCGGCAACACGCCGACGTATCAGTTCGCCATCCCCGGACAACCGGTCTCGATCAACGTTCACATTGCCAACCAGGGAACACAGAACGTTGCGATCGACGATCTCTCAGTTCTTGGTGACTCCGGTGACTGGAAGTGGGCCGCAACCAATAAGCCCGCTGCCTCCATGAATGCCGGACAGGCAGATGACCTGACGGTAGAGGGAGTTGTCCCCGACAACGAACCCATCACCAAGCCTTATTTCAGCCGGCCCACGCTGGAACAGCCCTACTACAATCTGGACAATCCGGCATATCTCGGCCTCCCGACAATGCCCTACCCCGTCACCGCGCGCCTGCAATACAGCTTCCAAGGCGTGCAGGCAAGCGTGACCGGGACGGTGCAGACAACACACCGCATCAACGGCATCGGTCCCGTTCCGGAGCCGTTGATGATCGCGCCGGCAATCTCGGTACTACTCTCGCCGGAGGCAGGCGTAATCCCTTCCAACAACGCAAAGCTCACCCTCAAAGTGACGCTGCGCAGCAACGTTAAAGGCCCAGCCGAAGGAGAGGTTGCGCTGAACCTGCCCGAGGGCTGGACATCGACACCACGCGCTGCATCCTTCTCCACCGCACGTGACGGCGACGAGAAGAACCTATCCTTCGACGTCACCCCAAAAAACGTGCAACTGAAGCCCTACACCATTACCGCTGTCGCGAAGTATGCCGGTAAAGAGTACAAGGAAGGCTTCACCACGATTACATGGCCCGGGCTGCGGCCCTATCCGTCCTACCGTCCGGCAACCTATCGCACGACGGGTGTGGACCTGAAAACGCCCGCCAATCTGAAGGTCGGCTACATCATGGGCACCGGTGAAGATATACCTGCCTCGCTCAGCGATGCAGGGGTGCAGGTGACGCAACTCTCCGCCGGAGATCTTGCCTCTGCGAATCTGAGCGGACTCGATGCCGTAGTCATCGGCATCCGCGCCTACGCGAACCGCCCGGACCTGCGGGCCAATAACAATCGCCTGCTGGAGTACGTCAACAATGGTGGCACGGTAGTCGTGGAATACCAGACCAATGAGTACGACCACAACTACGGCCCATATGCCATCTCTGTACCGGCTGATGCTGAGAAGGTCGTGGATGAAACGTCCACGACAACCATCCTCGACTCAGCCGATCCGCTGCTGAACTGGCCCAATAAGATCACCAGCGCAGACTTCAATAACTGGGTGGAAGAGCGCGGCCATGGCTTCGCACGCACCTGGGATCCGAAGTTCACCGCCTTGACGGAGATGCATGACGACGGGCAGGACGCACAAAAGGGTGGCCTGCTTTACGCCAAATACGGAAAGGGCCAGTACATCTACACGTCGTTCGCCTTCTTCCGCCAGATTCCGGAGGGCGTTCCCGGCTCCTTCCGCATCTACATGAACCTGATCAGCGCGTCCCGCAACCCGGCGTGGAAGACGTCCGTAGCGGCTACGAAATAGAGCATTTCTCCTGTTGCTGGGTATCCCGGAAGGAGCGTGCAGCGGCGTTTTCATTACGGAAAACGCCCATAGATGCATAAGCCCTGCACTACACCTACAGGAGAAATGCTCTAGCGAGCGAAGACCTCAGCTCGTTGGCCTGGGCCCTTATCCCGTCGTGGATAAGGGCCTTTTTTTGCGGCTTGTTATTTGTGGCGAGAGAGCAGCGATTCCGACTTTGGATTCCAGGTAAGCGTGACCCAGGCGCTTCCGTTTCGTTGCGGACCAGGCTGCAATACCGGAATCAGCCAGCGCTCATACTGAGTAAACGCGGTTAAGCTCCACTCCTTCGACAAGGCAAACGTACCCGTGAACGCCACATCCGTGATGGACTGACCTCCAGGCAGCATGCGGCCACCCTGCACGTGACGGAAGAGTGCTGAATAAGTCGTACGCCCTGACTGCCAGTACGTTGTGGAAACCTCGTAGGCCCGCGCATCGCGTCCCACGGCGTTCCCCAACAGGAACCCTTTGTTGGTATTGGCGTCACGGTATTGGTTATTGATAAAGAAACGCGTGCCGCCTTCGTCCTGGCTCATCGCCATCGAGCTGGGAGTTTCAAAACGAAGGTCCATGTGAGGAAGGAACGGCAACTGCGAAAGATAGAACCCCGGATTCCAGGCAGCTCGACGGGGATTATCGATGGGATTCAAGTCATCATCAGCATACCCATCCGCATAGATCGTCAAATAGCGTTCGAGCCACGGGACATGGAGACGGAGATCGAATCCACTCTTGCGGTCACCGGGATCTGTCCGGTCGCCATAAGCAAAGGTCGCCCCAGTCGAATTCGAACTAAAGAAATTTCTCTTGAGAGAACCTAGCGTCATGGGATGCCCTTCCCCCCACAACAATGACCAGCGGGTTACACCCATCTCAAGATGACTGCCAAACGTGAGCTCGATTTTCTGGCCGTTGAAGTAGGGGCGCGCCGGGTACTGATGTCCCGAGAGCTTTCCAAAGACCACGTCATAGCGATAGGTTACGGCGCCCCCGAGAAACGGGACGTTCCGTGGCCGGGTAGAGACCAAACGCAGGTTATAAGTAGGCTCCGCATTACTGGAAAACGAGAATGGGCCGCTCTTGGTCGGCCCCCAGTAAAGCTGCTGCTTTCCGAACGAGAGTTGCGTTCCCATGAACGAAACTCCCGCATATAACTCAATCGGTCGCTGACGCACCACGGCCCCTGTTGCGGGCGTGACAGGGAAGGGATTGTTCGGGACCGAGCCGAATGGAAGCATGTCGAGTTGATTGAAGAGATTCGAAAGTCCCGGAGTAATCGCTGTCTTGCCGGGGCCGTATTGCAGCTCTTGCCGATCGTAAAAAAAGAATCGACCGCGATTGGCACGAATGGAAAATCCGGCAAGCGCGCTGTTCCCCCGGCCAAGAGGCCGGCCATAGTCGTTCGACCACGTCTGACCGAAGTGAAAGCCGTCGGAGAGCGCCGGTCCGGCGATCGTCCCTGCTCGTACGTAGATCGACTCGACCTCCGCCGCCGGGGTTTCGGCCTCAATAGGATCGAACTCCCGTTTCAGATCGTGGATCAGCGGCGCTACCTCATCAATGAGGGGGTCTCCCTGTGATGCAGCCAGATAAACGTAATTCGATTCCGCCTCTGCCAGTTGCCGGCGGCACTCATTGCGGCTCCAGGGACGGATCGTGATGCTTTGCGAAGGAATCAGGCCAACATTTGCCAACCGTTCCAGTGCAGGGTAGACCCAACTATCCATCGGCACATTGGTCGAACCGTACGCATCCCGCCGTGTCAGTTCCTTCTCGTCATCGTGAAGCTGAATCGGAGATTCCTTTACCTGGGCTCTTGCATCCGCCACATGAATTGCGAACAGCATCACCACGCTGGGGACAACCGATAATCGGAAATATCTGCCCCTCTTCCAAGAATGAATCCCGATCATCCTACCCCCGTCCTTATATATTTCTACAATCGAACGGCGTCCAGACGCTAATACCATCGGAATCGAGTGCAAAAGTGTGTTCTCGGCAACTCGTCTGTTCTCAAACAAAAAGTACATTAGGGCGTGTCATCGATGCACAAAAAAATCTGGCCAGACGGGAGCGGTGTCTGGCCAGATATGGTGAAACGGCGATGAATCAGAAGGTGTACTTCACCGCCAGCAGCATCGTCCGTTGTGTGTACTTTGCATCGGTGACACCGCGTCCCACGTTGGAAACCTGTGAGGTGAACCTCTTGTTGTCCGTTGTCACCAGCTTCGGCTGCACCAGGCTGCTGGAGCTGTAGCCCGGTAGTGGATGGTTGAGGAAGTTGAACGCTGTCGCACGGAACTCCACTCCCTGGTGCTCTGTGATCTGGAACTTCTTGTAGATCCCCAGGTCTGAGTTGAGGTACGAAGGCAGGTTCAGATATGGAAGCTGACGCAATCCAACCTGCCCCAGTTGGGGAGCCGTAATGCAGTTCAGATTGATGTGCTGGTAGGTTCCGAGATTCGAGTTGGGATTGCACGTCGTCACTGGAAGCACCGTCTGCGATGGTGTTCCGTAGTAGGTATTCGAGGTGATGTAGTGTCCCAGTGTGCTGTTATAGACCGTCATACCAAGGTTCTGCCCCAGGTTGGCCTGCATATTACCGCCCGCCTGCCAGGTGGTCGTGCCGGAGAGTGTCCATCCATTCACCGCGCCGCCAAGCAAGGGATTCCCGTGCACCCATCGGCCGAGATCGAAGGCGTAAGACGTATTGATCACGTGAGGCCGATCGATATTTAACACCCCATAGTTATTGCGGACATTGAACGCATCGAGCGTGCTGCCGACGATGCCAAGCGCCTTGGAGTAGGTGTAGTTGATATTGTATGTAGCCCGTCCGGTCATCCTAACCAGGCTGAACTGTGCCGCGTTGTAGTTGGAGTACCCAAGATGGGAAGCCATGGTGATGGCGTTGCTTCCATAGCCTTTGTAGTAAGGAAAGTAGTTCACAAGATTGGAAACATTCTCTGGGTCGCTAGGAGCAGCGGCACCGGTCACCGGGTCCGCTTTGAACAAGCCTCCCAGAGGAATCTTGTTCTGATTTACAAAGTTCGATCCACCAACGCCCGAACCGTTGCTCTGGCCGCCCATCAGGATGTTCTGAGTATTGTTACCGACGTAAGCAACTTCCAGCAGCATCGCTTTCGGCAATCGCTGCGAGATGGTGAAATTGTATGCGTTCGTCACACCGACCTTATCGTCATTGGGATCGGTAACATAGACACTCGAAGGCAACGATCCCAAGGAAGAGCCGGACGATGAGAGCGCGCTGATCTCTTTCAGCGTGATCGCCTGTCCCCCGGTCGAGTTGTAGGTCTTCACACCAAGCGCCGTCTGCAGAGGGCCGCCGTAGTCATTGAACTGATCGTTCCAGCGATACTGCGCCCAGCCTCCGCGGAAGACAGTCTTGCCGTTCCGATGGAGATCATAGGCCAGGCCAAGCCGCGGAGACAGGAACAGTGTCTGCACCGGGGAGCCGCCATTCGGCAGGCTTGAATCGAGGGCATGCCAGGAGACACCGGGATATGCCTTCCCTGAGCCGAGCTCCGAGGTATACTTATCGGCACGCCACACGGCCATGCCGGTTCCCGAAGCATCCTGCCAGCGCCCCAGATGCTCAATACGAAGACCGAGGTTGAGGGTAAGTCCTGGCATGACCTTCCAGTTATCCAAAATGTATCCGGCGCCGGTGTTGTAGTACATATCGGTCACGGGATTGATGTTGTTCTGCGAGAACCCGCTGGTGATACCCATCAGGAAGTTCGCCAATGGGTTGGCGGTGCCAATCTTCTTTCCAGTGACCTGATCGGTCATCACACCGCTGCCGAACGACAAGGACCCATTTGCTGAACCATAAGTTCCCTGCTTATTGCCTGCCAGGCTCCAGAAGCCACCCATCTTGAAGGTGTGCGTCTTGTACACAACCGTGAAATCATCTGCTACCGATGGCGACTTCTTGATGGAGTTGTAGGTTCCTCCCTGCTGGAAGATATCTGGCTGTGAGATGTCAGGCAGCGTCCTGGCGCCAGGAGAGTTGATAGAAGGCACGAACGAAGAGGCGCCGTTATACACCGTATTGTAGCTGTATCCGACCGCGCTCTTCGACATCGCCTGCAGGTTTGAACCGGTGAATGGATTGTCGAGCCAGCCCACAGCAACACGCAGCTCGTTCGTCGATGCTCCGTTGAAGACGTGAATATAGCTTCCGCTCAGCACGTGGGAATGGGTTGGGCTGATGAGTGGCCCGCCGGGATAAGCGACCGAATACGATGGAGTCCACCAGATATGCGAGACAGATGTTGCGGAGTCGCTACCATACTGATAACTGACAAAGAACTTGTTGCGGTCGCTCAGGTTGTAGTCCACGCGTCCGCGATAGATGTAACCGTTATGCACGTTGGTGGGCTGCAGATAGTAGTTGTATCCACCTGAGTTGCCTGATGGATCGGCATTCGCTGTGGGGAAGAGTTTCAACAGTGCCAGCGCGCCGGCATCAAGATACGAGGATGGAATCTGCGTTCCGGTCAAGGGTGTTCCATCGGGAGCGTAGCCACCATTCAGTGACGAACAGAAGTCGTTGCCGGTGCTCGTCTTGCACAGCGCAGCGTTAGCGGAGTCCGTCTGGCTGAAGTTCCCTGCCCGCATTGCGGTGGAGGGCACGTAACTCTGCAGAGGTGACGATGCCGGCAGCGTCTGGCGAAATGCTTCGTAGCCGGCCCAGAACAGAAGCTTGTGGTCTCTATTGAACCCCGTACCGGGAATCAGGATCGGGCCGCCGATGCTGCCGCCCGGATAGTAGTACTGCGCATCCGGGCGCGCCGTCGGCGACGTGCTGTGCTTGTTCTGCCAGGTATTGGCGTTGAGGATGGCGTTACGTGTGTAGAGGTAAGCCTGGCCATGAAATGCCGCTCCGCCGGACTTGCTGATGACGTTGATAACGACCGGCCCCTGCGCCGCATCGGCCCCGAAGTTGGAGCTCTGGACCTTTACCTCCTGCGTCATATCCGGGTTCACGGTAGCGATCGACCAGCAGGCGCAGCCTGGATCAATGATGTTGGCGCCGTCCAGCAGATACGCTGTTCCTCCGCGATAGGGCGCGCCATTCGTATTCAGGCCTACACCGACAGCCGATCCCGAAGATCCCGCATCTGTGAAGTCGAAGCCGGTACCGTTCCCTGTTCCGGTCGAGGTTGTCGTTACGCCCGGCAACACCTTCAACAGCTCCGAGAAGTTTCGGCTCGCAAGCGGGATCCGCTCGATGTCTTTCGCATCCAGCAAGGCTGAGCGCTCACCCGAGTCCTCGGGTGCGATTGCTTCCGCGCTGCTGTTAATAGTGACGGTCTCCGTGGCCGTTCCCGGCGAGAGCACCAGATTTTGCAGCGATCGCGTATCGCCCGGATTCAGCACGACATTCTGTTGCTGATATCCACGAAATCCCTCCGCGGTAATGGCAACGGTGTAGCTTCCGGGAAGGATTCCCGCAAAGTTGAAATAGCCGGACGAATTGGTCTCCAGCCGGCGAATTTCGTTCGTGGCAGTGTTTGTCAGCACAACACGGGCTCCGGGAATGATTGCTCCGGTCCCATCCTGCACTGTTCCGGAAAGACTCGACGTCGTTTGCGCCATAAGCCTTCCTGAAAAACCGCCAAGCACAAACAGAAGTGCGAAGAAGATCGCAATACTGCGGCCTGACCGTGTCGTTTTACTTTGTCTTATCTTCATCATGGACTCCCTCAAAACAGCACTTGATAGGCCCTATAGAAACGCTTTACATCTGAACGATCGGTAGAGATCGCATCGGTGACGCCCTGATAGCGAAGATGGGGTGCTTCATGGATGCACCACCTGCACGATGCCCTTTGCCGGATCGACTGAAATCGACGCATCGCTGGAGCTCAGGCGCCGCGCACGGTTATCCCAACGCAGCTCGGCCACGTGGTGCTTTCCGCTCTCGTAGGCATAGGTCGTGCCATCGTCGTCATAGAGGGTGAAGTGGCCATCTGCTCCGGCATAGACCTTGATACCGGCGATGGTCTGCTTGTCCTGCGTGCTCTCCACCGCGGAACCCAGCGGAAGAATCGATCCCGCGCGCACAAAGACAGGAATGGTGTCGATCGGCGCAGCCACCGTCACCCGCTGACCACCCTGCAGACACTCATTGGTCCAGAAGTTGTACCAGGAAGTTCCCGCCGGCAGATACACGCTACGCGTCGTCGCTCCCTGCTCTGTCACCGGAGCCACCAGCAGCGCGGGGCCGAACATGTATTCATCGCCCAGGTCAGCAACATTCGGATCGTTGCCGAAGTCGAGGAAGAGACCGCGCATGAAGGGAGCGCCGGTCAGATGCGACTGCCATCCTAGCGAGTACAGATACGGCATCAGCTCGTAACGCAGGCGCAGGTACTTTTCGAGAATCGGCTCAGCCTGCTTGCCATAGCTCCAGACCTCGTTGTGCAGGCGAGATCCATGCGCCCGCATGTTGGGCTGGAAGGTTCCGTATTCGAACCAGCGCGTATACAGCTCGGGATAGTCATCGAACCCGCCAACGTTCTCGCGTGCATCGCTCGGATCGAGTAACGGTGGATGCTCCGGTTTGTGCGACGGTGAAAGGTACTGCCATCCGCCGATATCGGTAGACCAATACGGCATACCGCTGGCAACGAAGTTCAACCCGGTTGGAACCTGGCGCCGCAGAACATCCCAGCTCGGAGAGATGTCGCTCGACCAGAAGATCGCTCCGTTATGCTGCGCGCCGAGATAACTGTCGCGGGAGAGGATTAGCGCTCGTCCCGGCATATCTTTGCGCATACCGTTGTAAAAAGCGGCAGTGTGGAACAGCGGATATACATTGAAGAACTGCGTCCCCGGGCCAACATGGAAGTAGCTGCCATTTGGCGGAAGATCAGGTTCGGTCTCATCTGCCCAGAAGGCGTCGAAGCCCTTGGTGACATAGTTCTCGCGTACGGTATTCCAGTACCACTGAGCGGCCTCCGGATTTGTAGTATCGATATCCGATCCGGCGCGATCGTAGGGCAGACCGTTCGTGGGTGTTCCGTCGGCCTGATGCATCAACCATCCCTTTTGCATAAGGGTGTTGTAGTAGCGGCTCTCGGGAACGAACCTGGGCCAGACGCTGATCATTGTCTGGAAGTGCATCCGGTGCAGCTCACGGTTCATCGCCAGGGGGTCCGGCCACTTTGCCGGATCCATATCCATCTGGCCCATTTTGGTGTAGTGAAACCAGTCGATCACCAGGTCATCGATTGGCAGATGCCGCTCACGGTATCCCCTGGCTACCTCCAACAGCTCCTGCTGGCTGGTGTATCTCTGCTTCGACTGGATGTATCCGAACGCCGACTTTGGAGGCATCGGCGTATCGCCGGTCAACAACCGATAGCCCTTGTACTGCGTCTCATAGTCGCCGGCGATGATGAAGAAGCTCACCCGCTGGCCAACTTCACTCAGAAAAGTGTTCTGGTCATTGAAGCCAAAACTGGCCGTGGTGCGTGATGGGTTATCCCAGATGAGCCCATACCCTTTGTTCGTGACGACGAACGGGACGCAGACACTCTGCCCGCCGCCCGCGTTGTAGTCATGCGCACAACGAAGCACATGGCCGCGGCGGTCGAGGTAACCCTCCTGGTTTTGCCCCATGCCGTAGTCATGCTCGTCGGCAGCGGCGCTGAAGCTTGCGCTCACGGTAAAGAAGGGAGGATCGGAAGATCTTCGGTCCGCGTTGAGCCACGCCGTGCCGTCCTTGTAGTTCGGCACGGCCATGCCCCAGCCCCTCAGGTCAACCAGCGAACGGCCGTCCGCAGTAGCAATGTGCAGCCCTACCCACGGAGTCGATCCGTTGAAGAACTTCGCGATGTCTGCGTGCGTTCCTGACTCTGGTATCTTCTGACCGGCGGGCATGAGCTGGATATCCAACGCCTGAGACCGGAAATGATCGCCGTCTGTTCCCTGCCGCTGTGCCCATCCATCTGCCGCCGGGCGAGCCAGAATGCCGTAGCCCGCCGGAGCGGCTGCGTCCTGCGGGTTCAAACTCAGGCTGACGCGGACGATGTTCGCCGCGTATGGCTCAACCACCACCGTAGCCTCATTGCGATGGAGGACATACTGCGCCCTCGCGCTCCCGGCTAACGTGGCCAGCAAGATGACGGCTCCCGTCGCCCAACGGCAGCCTCCTAGAAGGTCTCGGATCGGACTCTGTCTGCGAACCAACACACACTCTCTTTTCTTTTGGTCTCAAAAAAATAGGAAGATTCAGATGCCGAATCACTACACTTGCCTGCAGATACAGCCCACAAGGTGCAATACAGTACTCCGATTCAGGTAACCGGCCTAAGTCCTTTGAAATCAGCTTTGACAGTCGAAGAAAGGGGGAGGTAGCATACCTCTCTGTCCAATGAAATCTGTCCCCCAGGCTGCGGACCCTCACGCGAAAGACATTCCTCCCCTCGCCTCAGGTGAACGGGAGCAGATCTGGGCTGCGGTCCAGGAGATCCTGACCAGCACTTCCTTCTCTTCTTCTTCGCAGAATCAGTCGCTGTTGCGATACGTGGTGGAGCACAGCATCGCGGGAGACGAAGCTCTGCTGCGGGAGCGTGTGATCGGGAAAGAGATCTTCCATCGGCCGGCGGATTATGAGCCCGGCGAAGACCCGGTCGTTCGCATTCGGGTCGCGGATCTTCGTAAGCGCCTGGCTATCTATTACCAGGCACATCCGTCAGCCGCCCCCCGTATCTCCATCCCGGTCGGTGGCTACCGTGCGGCCTTTGAATTTCTCGCTCCTCCCAAACTGGAGGATGCTGCGGTTGCTCCGTCTGCGGAGATGGTGCCTGCCAGCCTGGAACCCGAGCAGCAGGTTCCAGCACCCATCGTCCACGTAAGCCAGAGCCCTGCTCGGCGCAATCGACGAGTCATCCTCACGCTCGGCATTGTCTTCGCCATCCTCTTTGCGCTAATCGGGATCCGGTTTTACAGCGCTCGTCCCCATGGCGCCGTGCAACAGTTCTGGTCGCCGCTGGTCACCGCAAGCTCTCCGGTGCTGCTCTCTGTCGGAAGCAATGCCGTCTACCGGCTCTCAGAGAGTTTCTCGGACAACTATGTTAAGGAACACCATCTGGAAGCCTCCGGCATGGAGTTCTTCCCCACGCTCGATCCTCATCAGACCGTCGACTCCGCCGGCCTGCATGCCGCGCCGGACAGCTTTGTCGCGCTTGGCGATGTCGCTGCTGTTGCGGAGATCACGCGTACGCTGACCGGCTTAAACAAGCCGCAGCAGATTCGCTTCTCGAACGACATCTCCTTTGCCGAGGTCCGCAGCAATCCCACCGTCTCCATCGGCGGCTTCAATAACCAGATGACGCGGGAGTTCACCAAGAAGCTGCGCTTTACCCTGACCAGCCGCAACCGTATCGATGATCATCTCAACCCCGGCCAGAGCTGGCTGCTCAACGCATCCAACGACTCGCACGACACCGAAGACTATGCGCTAATCACCCGTCTACTCTCGGGCAACGCTACCGGGCCGTTCCTCAGCCTTGCCGGCATGGGACAATATGGCACTCTGGCCGCGACTGACTTCGTCTGTGATGACGAGTCCATCAAGAGACTCGCCAGGCTTGCACCCAACTGGCAGCGCCAGAACCTGCAGGTCGTGCTCCGCATCAAGGTCGTGGACTATAAGGCGGTCTCGACAGAGATTGTCGCCGTTCACACCTGGTAATCTCCCCACACCCGGCAATCCTTCTGAGGCACTCTTACGGGAGGCCGATGCGGCTCTCTACCGGGCGAAGAATAAAGGCTACGTACACCGTATAAGGTCAGCCTCTGGCCCTTCATGCGACGTAGTCGCAGATCAAGACAGTAAGGTCGTCATTCTGGTTAGGAGACCATCGCCGGATTGACGCAATGATGTGATCGGCGGCTTCGGCACAGGTTCGATCTGCAGTATCGCGCACTAACGCGCAAAGGCGATCCTTGCCAAACTCTATCTTCTCAGCATCTTCAGCTTCGAGGATCCCGTCTGTGTAGAGCACGAAACGGTCCCCCGGCTGAATGGGAACACTCATGGTCTGATACTGCGCAAAGTTGAACGCGGCGAGCATGAGCCCGTTCTCTTCAATTTCGATCGTCGCACCCTGACGAAGAAGAAGCATTGGAGGATGAGCCGCAGCAGCATATCGCAGTTCCCGTTCGGCCGCACTCAGGTAGACATATCCCGCCGTAACGAACTGGTTCTGAGTATTCCCGCAAAGAACAGCGTTCATACCAGAGAGAAGCTCCGCAGGAGTACGTGCGTTCTCATGTTGCGTGGTAATGGCGAGTTTAACCATGGAGGCGATCAGCGCTGCGGGAACACCATGACCCGACACGTCAGCAATCAGCAACCCAGCCTCGTCGTCACTTGCAACCACATACTCGTAAAAGTCACCGGCGACCGAGGTCATAGGAACGTACCGGGCTGCGACCTGAAATCTTTTGGAGACAGGAAAGGAAACAGGCAGCAATGAGAGTTGGATTCGCTGCGCAATCTCAAGCTCTTTCTGGATGACAGATAACTGCTGTTCTTTTCCAAGAGCCCTGCGCCCTGCAACGATACCGAGGCAGGCGAGCAAAACCACAAAGCCGAAGGGCTCTATGTCGTCATACCGTCCGAAGAACTCGCCCAGATTACCGTAGAGCGCGCACCCGATAAAGAGTAGAAGTCCTCGTCGAACGAGACGAATATCGTCTTTCTCCGAGTCTGCACGGATGAGCGCAATAGAAACGAGCAGGAGTGCGATGACAACAAATCCATTATTGATGTTCCAAAAGATCTGCTGAGAACCGAATATCAAGCCTGCAAGAGCAAGCATCGAAGCAACTGGCCACACGATGTTGGATGCGATTCGTCCAGCCCGCCCAAGCAGATTCAGCTCCCGGAAAAAGAAAAACGCCGGGATAGGAACCAGAAACCCGACCGCTGTATAAATTCGCCAAAAGACAGGAGGTCGCAGGCCCAGCTCCCAAATAAGCTGATACTTCATCCACAAGCGGCCGCCATAAAGCAAGGCAAGCAGCGCAAACCATAGAAGTAAGGGATCAAACCGGCGGCGCAACAGCGCGAATAAGCTCGATACCACCCCGACGCTGCTGATGGCCGCTCCCAGAAAAAGGTAGATCTGGGCGTGGTTGAAGATTCGCAATACTTCACTTCTCGCGAGTTGCGGATCGGGCTGAAACATGCGCGCCCATCATCTTATCTGATCCATAGAGCAATCACGGCGCCATAACGCACTCAACCCCAACCGGTGTAGGTTGAGGTTGAGCGGTTTGATACGGCGACGCTGTTATTTATGCGAGATCAAAACGATCGAGGTTCATTACCTTGTTCCAGACTCCAACGAAGTCCTGAACAAACTTCCCGTGCGCGTCTTCGCTGCCATAGACCTCAGCCAGAGCCCGGAGCTGGGCATTGGAACCGAAGATCAGATCGGCTCGTGTTGCTGTCCACCTGACCTTCCCGGTCTTGCGGTCGCGTCCTTCGAACATATCGTTGGCGTCCGAGGTCGACTTCCACAGCGTTCCCATATCAAGCAGATTGATGAAGAAGTCGTTGGTTAGCGCCTCGGGCCGCTCGGTGAAGACGCCATACTTGGTCTGCCCGAAGTTGGCATTCAGCGCGCGCATGCCACCCACGAGAACCGTCATCTCAGGCGCGGTCAGCGTGAGCAACTGGGCCTTATCCAGCAGAGCGATCTCGGCCGGAATGCCACTGCCATTGGTATAGGAGCGGAAGCCATCCGCGGCCGGCTCCAGCACAGCGACAGACACCACATCGGTCTGCTCCTGTGAGGCATCCGTGCGTCCCGGAGTAAAGGGGACGGTCACGCTGACGCCGGCATTTCTCGCGGCCTGTTCGACACCTGCATTGCCAGCCAGGACGATGAGATCGGCAAGCGAGATCTTCTTTCCTCCGGCCTGTGAGCCGTTGAAGTCGCTCTGAATGCCTTCGAGCACCTTCAGGACCTTCGCCAGTTGCTGCGGCTGATTTACCGCCCAGTCCTTCTGCGGGGCAAGGCGAATTCGCGCACCGTTCGCGCCACCTCGCTTATCGGAGCCACGGAAGGTAGATGCTGAAGCCCAGGCAGTGGAGACCAGTTCCGGGATCGACAGCCCCGAAGCCAGCACCTTCTGCTTGAGAGACGCAACATCCTGCTCATCCACAAGCACGTGATCGACCGCGGGAACCGGATCCTGCCAGATCAGCTCTTCTGCCGGAACCTCCGGCCCGAGGTAGCGTGCCCGCGGACCCATATCGCGATGCGTCAGCTTGAACCACGCACGCGCAAACGCGTCAGCGAATGCAGCCGGATTCTCGTAAAAGTGCCGCGAAATCTTTTCGTAAACCGGATCTAAGCGCAGCGAAAGATCAGTGGTTAGCATCGCCGGTGCATGGCTCTTGGACGGGTCGTGGGCGTCCGGTACGGTGCCGTTACCCGCGTCTCCTTTTGGCTTCCACTGGTGGGCGCCGCCGGGGCTCTTGGTCAGTTCCCACTCGAACTTGAAGAGGTGCTCAAAGAAATCATTGCTCCACTTCGTGGGAGTCTTGGTCCATGTCACTTCCAGGCCGCTGGTAATCGCGTCGCCGGCAATGCCGCTGGCGTAAGCGCTCGTCCAGCCCAGCCCCTGCTCTTCAATCGGAGATCCCTCTGGCTCACGTCCCTGATGGTGAGACGGAGCTGCACCGTGAGTCTTTCCGAAGGTGTGACCGCCTGCGATCAACGCAACGGTCTCTTCATCGTTCATCGCCATACGGCCGAAGGTCTCGCGAATGTCACGCGCAGCCGCGACTGGGTCTGGCTTGCCCTCAGGTCCTTCCGGGTTGACGTAGATCAGGCCCATGGTCGTTGCGCCGAAAGGATTGGCGAGATCGCGCTCTCCGGAATAACGCTTGTCCGTGCCCAGCCAGGTCGTTTCCAGTCCCCAGTTGACGTCGAGATCCGGCTCCCATACATCCGCACGGCCACCTGCGAAGCCCAAGGTCTTGAAGCCCATGGATTCAAGAGCGACATTACCTGCAAGAATCATCAGGTCAGCCCAGGAGATCTTCCTGCCATATTTCTGTTTGATCGGCCACAACAGACGGCGCGCACGGTCAAGGTTGACGTTGTCAGGCCAGCTATTGAGAGGAGCAAAGCGCTGCTGTCCCCTGCCGCCGCCGCCGCGACCGTCTCCGGTACGATAGGTGCCTGCGCTGTGCCATGCCATGCGAATAAACAACGGGCCGTAATGACCGAAGTCGGCCGGCCACCAGTCCTGCGAGTCCGTCATCAGTGCGAGAAGATCCTTCTTCAGTGCTGCATAATCCAGGCTCTTGAACTCTTCCGCATAGTTGAAATCCTCGCCCATGGGATCGGACAGAGACGAGTGCTGATGCAGCAGATTCAGGTTCAACTGGTTCGGCCACCACTCACGATTCGTTGTCCCGGGGCTGCTGCCGTGATGAAAGGGGCACTTTGCTTCGGTTGCCATGGGTCTCTTCTCCTTCTTGAACGCTTCTGTTCGCTCATCGCATCTGGCGCGATGGAAGACTCCTGCGTTGGGTTGCAGAGGCTGTCACTCCTTATACGCCCGATCCGTTGTTGTTTTCTTCAGCCGCGTGTAAAACACGCACGCCATTCGCTCTTGTCGTTCTCGACCAGATGACTGTAGCACCCGGGGGATCTATAGCTCCAATACATATTTCCCATCCGGAGTATAGTTATCTCCTATGGAGTTTCATCAATTGCGCTACGTCTGCGCCATCGCCGAAACAGGCAGTTTCAGCCGCGCCGCGGAGCGCTGTCAAGTCGCGCAGCCATCGCTCTCACAGCAGGTTCTTAAGCTCGAGGATGACCTGGGGGCAAAGCTCTTTGACCGGCTGGGACGGAGCGTCCGCCTCACCGAGGCCGGCCACGCGTTCGTGCCTCACGCCCGCTCTATCCTCAACCAGATGGAGGCGGCTCGAGCGACCGTGGCTGATAAATCCGCTGATGTCCGTGGCAGCGTGGCGGTCGGCGTCATCCCAACGATTGCGCCGTTCCTGATGCCGCGCTACACAGCTGCCTTTGCAAAAAGATACCCTGAAGCCAATCTGCGCATTGTGGAAGAGATGACACCCGTACTGGTGGAAAGCCTACGGAATCTCTCGATCGATATCGCGGTTCTGGCCCTGCCGCTGCGCCACAAGGATCTGGAGCTCTTCCCTCTCCACACCGAACCACTCTTCGCTGTGTTGCCCAAGGATCATCCTCGCGCCGAAGCGAAATTGCTCTCTCTGAAAGAGCTGCGTGGCGAATCCTTTGTCATGTTGCGCGACGGTCACTGCTTTCGCGACCTCAGTATTGCCGCCTGCACGCATGCTCACGTCACACCGCGCATAGCCTTCGAGAGCGGCCAGTTCAGCAGTCTTATCGGAATGGTCGCCGCCGGAGTAGGTATCTCGCTCCTTCCGGAGATGGCCATCGACCGCAACCCCGGCTGCCGCTACATCCGTGTCAGCGATGCGCGTGCCACACGGACGATCGTTGCCGCCGTTCTGCGAGGACGCAGTTTTAACCGCATTCAGCAGGCATTTCTCGCGGGGATCCAAAAGTAAAGGCGTGGTCGGCAAATAACATTCGCAGACCACGCCGCAGCACCGGCCTTAGAACTGAAACACGAGACCTGCGGATGGGACCATCATCTGGGAAAACTTATCAGGACGCGATACTCCTAAAGAGAAGTCCGGAGCTTTATACAGAAAGTTCTTTGCCTGAGCACGGACAGCGAGTTGACGGGTAATGGGAATATCGACTCCGCCTCCAAACATGATGGCATTCGCAGTCTGCCTGGGAATGAACGTCGTGTCCCGTGGATCGAATAACAGCACACCGCCTCCAACCATCGCATAGGATTTGAAGCGCTTCGTAAGTGGATTGGGAGATTGATTACGGCCGAACCTGTTGCGGCATGGACATTGGTCCTTAGCGACAACAAGGTACTCGATGTCTCAAACTTCTGCGTATTCCGGAAAAAATCGTACTCCACCTCCGCCCCTAGAAACCTGCTGAAGTTAAAGCGGTAGCCCACCATGCCACCGCCGGATGAGGTCGGTCTATAGGTCACTCCCTGCACGGTCACCTTCCGCGTGAATACGCCGCTTCCCTGTACCGTGATCTGATGTCTTGCGATGGACTGTCCTGCTTCCGTCGCCTGCGCCATGGCAAACACGTTCGACATCAGCGCAAAGATCACGGCACATTTCACCTTGTTCATCTTATGGACTCCTGACTTTCCCGAAGAATTCTTAGCTTAAAAATTAAATACCTACTAGTAGGTATTTATATACAAAGAAGACCATCCATGCAAATACTCTCTTCCCCCTAAAGAGAAATGCCGCCATTACGGCGGGCTTACACGGAAGTCGATTGAGGAAAAAGAGGGCCGGTCAGAACGCAGCGAGCCCACATACTGACCGGCGAAGGAGAATAACTTGCCATTTGCTACAAACGACAACTACGTTTTGCACCGTGATCGACGGAATGATCACGGAGAAGAGAGAGGTCGGTCACCGCCTGCATGGCCGGTCTCTCTAATGTTGTTTAGTGGACGGTCAAAACCTTCACGCCATCGTGACCGGAATCTTTTGCGACGTAACCGATCGCACCGGGAGTGTGGGCGACATACTCCACGACGGCAGCGTCAGTATCCAGGTTCTTTGGCATAACCGCCTGCCCGGAGAAGACCAGGCTGCGCCAGCTCACGCGAAAGGCAGCGTCTGCCTTGCCGACGATGGAAGTGAGAAACGCTTCATGCGATGCCCCGCCCTTCTGGAGCACGGGTGTGACATGCGAACCATCCTTCAGGCTGGACGCCGCTCCGGAAAAAATCTCCCGCAACTCAGCCTTGCTGGCCTCGGTCGCCTTGACGCTGGGGTTGACGATAATTGCCTGCGCCGAAGCGTGACGGGTGCAGCATGATGCGCTCGCGACGAAGAGAATAGTAACTAATATCTTTTTCATTGTGTGGATCTCCGTTTCGCGAATGCTTAGAAGTTGACGCCCATCTTCAGGACGGTCATCTTCGTGGTCGGCTTCAGGCCACCGGTGTTGAGGTTCGTGTCATAGCCAATGGAGGTTCCATCGATGAAGTGCTGCTCCGCCTTGGCATAGATGAACTGGCTGAAATCGTAGCGAGCTGCAACCGCCCAATCCTTCGAATAGCGTGCGGCGCCAAGAGTGGCTCTGCGGTCGAACGACTCGCCGTGATACAGACCCGCACTAAACTTGTCCGTCAGCTTATAGCTGCCCATGACATACCAGCTACGCAGGTCCAGATGGATCGGCTGCGTTATCACTGGAGGTAATGCGAGCGAGCCCGAGACCGGAATGCGGGTCCATTCCGCGGCGAACATATACTTGCCCTTCTCATACTGAGCGAAGTAGTTCGGGAGGTTGAATGTGTTGAGCGACTGCGTACCCGAGATCGCTCCGTTGCCGGCTGTAACCACATCCGAACCCTTCATGTTCTTGATGTTGGATACGCCGATCATCAGGCCGGAGAGAGGAGTTTTCCAATGGATAGCTCCGCCAAACATGTTCTGGTGAGTCCCGTTCGGAAGTAGAATGCCCGCCTCGGTCTGATTGACGAAGTAGCCGTCATCGCTGGACAGGGTACGTTGACCGGCAAAGCCGCGGTACTCAATCTTGCCGAGCTTATGGCCAAGCACAAACGAGCCGTAGGCCACGCCGCCAAAGTGCGAGAGCAGCGAGTTACGGCTGGAAATGGGGTAGATGCTCTGCGGAAGCAACGCCCAGATATAGGAAGGATCGATATCCTGCGTCTCATTGAACAGGCCCGAAGGGGTCTTTACCTTACCGAAGCGAACGCCAAAGTGATCGTTCGCCTTGAAGTCGGCCATCGCGTAGTCAACAGTGATCTTATTGCCGAAGTTGCCAAGTACGAAGTAGCGGCCCTGGACAGCGACGCGAAGCTTCTGGGCCGGCTGTGCGCTGATATTGAGGACGCCTTCATCCCATGAGGGGCTGCCATCGCTGGACTTGGTTGTAAAGATATTGTTGTTCGTCGTGTACAGGAAGCCCTGCGTAGCATATCCGTGGATCTGAACATTCAACTCGTCAAGACTCTGGCTATGACCTGGAATAACTGCGCCCATCAACATGGCCGCAGCAAAGGCAAGAAACCTCTTCATCTTAGAAACTCCTAAAAAATCGCGTACCGCGACAATGAACGCGCGGTCTCAAACTCTCTATCGACGGACAGTTCGGCAACATGACAGGAGAGTGAACCCAACGGTAATCGCCAGTGGTAACCGCTAGTTACAGTAATGTTTTTTACCCCTGGCCGATAAATGATGTGTGAGGAATACGCCTAGAGTGCCTCGCCATCGACGCGCGACACACCTCTTACATCGCGATGGAGGAATTAAAAACATGAAACACTTCAGCATTCGAGCCAAACTACTGTTTGGCGTCGGTGCCTTGGCAGGCGGCTACTTGCTGTTCTTTGCTCTGGTGCAGTGGACCACCGGCCGCACGCAGCAGCATCTGTCTCAGGTATCGAGTGCTATCTATCCGGCAACACTCAGCATCAACCGCGCCCACAGCAGCTTTCAAGCCGTTGTGAAGGACTATAAGGACGCCGTACTATTGCAGGACGCCAAAGCCCTGGCGGCCGCGGATGACGATGCCAGGAATGCCACCGAAGCACTGGAGCAAGCCAAGGATAAGCTCAAGACAGTCCCAGCGCTGCAAAAGCAGGTCGCTGATGCAGCAGATTTCTATGCGGGCCTTCGGGAGCGTTCCAAGAGCACCTACACCAAGATGGTCTCTTCTCCGGACAGCATGACCGACGGAGCACAGAACTCTCTTGCAAGCCTCGCCCAGGACAACAGCAAGATGGAGCAGGCCTTCGACGATATGGCCTCCGCCATCGGCGACAAGGCCTTTCAAGCTGAGTTTGCCGCTGTCAACAGTTCCAACGGATGGCAGCGCTGGTTGACCCTCGTCCTGTTCGGCATTGCCGCGGGCTTTGCCGGCCTGACCATCTTCGTGATGGAGAAGCAGGTCTCTTCTCCGCTGCGTAGTCTGGCGGAACGCCTTGCCGATGGTGCGCGCCGTGTTGCCGCATCCGCGCGTCAGGTCTCCGACTCCGGCGCATCGCTGGCTCAGGGAGCTTCGAACCAGGCAGCCTCGCTGGAAGAGACCTCAGCTTCATCACAGCAGATCAATGCCATGGCAGCTCGCAGCACCGATGACTGCCGTTCGGCCCACGATCTTGTGGCCGCATCGCAGGAGAGGTTCGTCCAAACGAATCAATCCCTCGTGGAACTCGTCGACGCAATGAATGAGATCCAGAAATCGAACGACGAGGTTTCGAAGATCATTCGCGTGATTGATGAAATCGCCTTCAAGACCAACATCCTCGCGCTGAACGCCGCTGTAGAGGCCGCCCGCGCAGGTGAGGCCGGAGCCGGATTCGCCGTCGTCGCGGAAGAGGTTCGCAATCTGGCACAGCGTTGCGCCCAGGCTGTCCAGGACTCGTCTGTAATCGTAGACAAGTCCATGCGGGGTTCCCATGCCGGCAAGCTGAAGCTCGACATGGTCGTTGAGGTTCTCGGAATCGCAACCGCTGAGTCGAACCGCGTGAAGTCCCTGATGGATCAGGTCACCTCAGCCAGCATGGAACAGACTCGTGGCATCGATCAGATTACCCGGTCGATCTCGGCCATGGAGCGTGTCACCCAAACCTCTGCCTCAAGCGCCGAACAGAGCGCCGCGGCAGCAATGGAACTCACCGTACAGTCGAGTCTGCTGAATGAGGTTGTAAGCCGCTTGACCAGCATGATCGAGGGCTCAGAAAAACAGGTCCTCGTCGGAGTCTAGGGCGAGTCACCACATACGATTTATTGCTTCCCTTAACCACACCCAGGTCTGCGCTCCACAAGGAGCGCAGATTTATTTAAGGCGAACGACGCGCATACGTCCAATCCGGTTCTATTCCCCCTCGCAGCGTAATCATGACGATCATCAGTAACGCGAATAAAAATGTTTAGACGAAAGCCTATCGAGACACCCGTATTCGGCCTTTTTCGAACCAGATGCAGTTTTTTATTTACAACAAATACTTTCTAAGAGTAAAAAAACGGCGTAGTTCCAGCTTCATTTGTTTGGACATCAAACTATGTCATACGTGTATCGCGCCCTATTCCTCGTGTTGCTTTTTGCGGCCCCCGTTGCACTTTTCGGCCAAGTCACTACAACTTCGATCGTCGGCACGGTCACGGATCCCACCGGAGCCGCCATCGCAGATGCCACCGTAGTCGCCACGGATACTGATCGCGGTCAGTCGAAGTCTGCGCAGACAGGGAGCGATGGGGCATACCGCATCGACTTCCTGTTGACCGGCAACTACACCGTCACCGTATCCATGCCCGGCTTCAAGCGGTTTGTGCAGAGAGGCATCACGCTCAATGCAGGAGCGCCGGCAAGCGTCGACATTGCGCTCTCCGCCGGCGAAGTGACGGAGTCGATTGAGGTCACGGCTTCGGCGCCGCTGGTCAACACCGTCAATGCCGAGGTTGGAACCACCGTGGACTCACGCCAGATGATCGAGCTGCCACTGGTGAACCGAAATCCGTATCAGTTGCTCGACCTGACACCCGGCGTGCAAACCAACTCCAACATTCAGTCGTTTGGCGCGCCCGCGCAGATCACCCTGATCAACGGCGGCAGTGATAACGGTGCAGGTTCGGTCAACTACTATCTTGACGGCGCGCCGAATATGACCGGTCTGCGCAACTCGGGCAACATTCTTCCCAATCCTGACGCGCTGCAGGAGTTTCGGGTTCAGACCAGCAACTACGGTGCGCCGTACGGACGCTTTGCTTCCGGCATTATCAATGCGCTGGTCAAGTCCGGAACGAACACGGTCCACGGCACGGTCTTCGAGTTCATTCGTAACCAGAAGCTCAATGCGCGCGACTGGGGATCGAACGCCACACTCCCGAAATCTCCTCTGCACCGTAACCAATTCGGCGCGACGCTTGGCGGTCCGATCGTACCCAACAAGACGTTCTTCTTCGGCTCCTATGCAGGCCTTCGCCAGACCAGTGGCACCTTCCTGCAGAACTCCATCATTCCCACAGCCGCAAATCAGGCCGGCAACCTGAGCGATCACTTCCCTGCTAGTCTTTCCTCAAGCTCGACCTACTCGTGCGCGTCAGGTTCTGCCCCGGTCCTATCGGCTGCCGACCTTGCAAGCGGCAAATATCTGATCTGCAATCCATACAGCAGCTCCAGCACCGCCAGCCGAACCACATATCCAGGCAATATCATTCCCGCGGCCCATCTCGATCCCGTTGCGACGAGATTCATGCAGAGCTATCTGCCGGCGCCGAATACGACGTTCTCCAGCTCAGTGGGCGCCTATCCTTCATGGCAGGGCTATTACAACTCTCCCTACAACACTGATGATTTCCTGCTGAAGCTGAACCACACGCTGAGCGCAAACCAGCAGTTGTCGGGCACCTACTTTAACTCCAGCGGCTTTAATGGAGCGCGCGGCGGATCAAGCAATGTCCCCTACTCTTCGCAGAACATGCTCTGGAGGCAGCAGAACTTCGTTCTTGCGCACACCTGGACCATCACGCCGGCCATCGTCAACAATGCCTGGATCTCCTACACGCGCCTGCTCTCAAACCGCGTCAACACCCCGACCCTCTCGCTTGCTGACTTCGGCTCTGCCTTTGCTCCGCAAGGGCCAAAGGCGCTGCCCAATCTCTCCATCACTGGATACTTCACTCTTGGGCAAACGAACTCCGGTCCCGGGTTCACGAACAACTATGCCGTCCGTGACCTGGTCACCTGGACGCGCGGCCGCCACACGCTTCAATTCGGGGGCGAGGCCGTTCTCGACAAATCGCAGAAGGTCGCCAATCTGAATAACTGGGGAAGCTTCTCCTTCAATGGAGGCGTCACCCGCGTTGGCAGTCAGTCGACAGGGCTTGCCGGCTTTGGCGACTTCCTGCTCGGTCTCCCCAGTTCGGCACAGCAGGACGCGCCTGCTTCCGTCTCTGCTGTCACTCTGACCTCGTCTTTCTTTCTGCAGGATGATCTCCGCCTCAATCGGCAGCTTACCGTCAATCTGGGGTTACGCTATGACATTCAGACGCCTCCGGTCGATCCGGCGAATCGCGAATCCAGCTTTGTTGCCGGGCAGCAATCTACGGTGCGTCCGAATGCACCTGTTGGCCTGCTCTTTCCCGGCGACGCAGGCATCTCCCGCGGCATCACCCCTGTGCGGTATAGCCACTTCTCTCCTCGCCTCGGTTTCGCTTATGATCCGTTTGCAAATGGCAAAACCGCCTTCCGCGGCGGCGCAGGACTCTTCTGGGGCTCACTCTCGGAAGAGAGCTGGATGGCCAGCGGCAATACGATTCCTTTCGCTATCCGCTACAGCTTCCCGGTCGTCTCCAGCACAACGGGCGCCAGCCTTTCGAATCCGTATCGTGGCCAGCCCTCCGGCAATATCTTTCCATACACCGGCAACTTCTTTCCGGTAGCCGGCCCCATTCAGCCGACAAGCAAGTCGGCTGACTCCCCCTACACCGTGCAGATGAACTTATCTGTCCAGCAGCAACTTACAAACTCCTGGGGCATCTCGCTCGCGTATGTGGGAGCACTCAGCCGCAATCAGGTCTACGCTCCCGATCTCAACTACCCCGGCCTCAACACAAACTATGGTCTTGCTGCCGGCAGTTCGGGATGCACCACCGGAGCAACAGGCACGCCAACACTCACTGCAACCACGGGTAACGTTCAGTGCCGCCGACCTTACCAGCCGTTTGGCACAATTCTGCGCACTGAGTCCAACCAGTCATCTTCGTATCACTCGCTGCAGGCGACGGTGACGCAGCGCATGTCTCACCATCTCTCTGTCAGCGGCACGTATGTGTGGTCGAAGTCGCTCTCCAGCGTCGGACTTGAAAGCTCAGGCCCCGGAGGCACAGCACAGAACTACACACGCCTGCGCGACGAACGTGGCCGCACCGACAATGACTACCGCCAGATGTCTACGATCGGCATCGTCTGGCAGCCGGACTACTACAGCGGATCACAACGCTGGCTCAAAGCGGTCACGAAGGGATGGGAGATTTCGCCTCTCGCTCGTCTCCGTAGCGGTTCTCCCTTTACTGTGTTGAATTCACTCGATGCCAACCTGGACGGGCAGACCAACGACCGCGCCTCCGTGATAGGCGAGCCGAATGCGGTGCAGCGCTCATTGAGCCAATGGTTCAATACATCAGCATTTGTTCAGAACGCTGTACCCACGAATGGTGTTCCAGTTAACGGCAACACGCCTCGTAATTTCCTGACGGGCCCCGCGTATCACAATGTCGATCTTAATCTGGCGCGTACCTTCCCGATTACGGAGCGCGTCAAGTTCCAGTTCAGGGCAGAGGCCTCCAACGCCTTGAACAACCCCAGCTACTCCAATCCGGGCGGCACCATCGGTACGGCAACCTTCGGTCGTATCACGGGGGCCGGTACCGTACGCCAACTGCAGTTTGGCGGCAAACTTAGTTTCTAACCATCGGGACGAGCGCATCAACGCTCGTCCCCACAAGGCAATACAAGGAGCAGCACACATGACCGTTCGCCCCGATGGCCTGAGCCGCCGCACCCTTCTCAAAATCAGTGCCGCCGGCATGGCCATGGCAAAGACCGGCGATCTCTTCTCTGAGCCGGCCGCGCCCGTTTCTGCAGGCCGCACCACCTCGCTGCGATCGCTCCATCTCGTTCTGCAACTCGACGCAACGACCGGCCTGCCTGTCTCCTATCGGTTGCTCCGCTCCGGCAAACTCTATCGCGGAAGCGCACCTGCTACCCCCTTGAAGGTCCGCCTCTTCCAGCGCGAACCTCACGCCTTCAGTGATGTGGAGATACGGCCTTCCGCCGAAAAGACAACGCGGTCTACGGCCGACTTTCATTTCCAGGCGACCTGCGATTCCGCACCTGCGGCAAACTTCATCCTGCGCTATGCGATCGATGGGCGGCGCATTCAAGTCACGCTCGAGGATGTACAGGAGCAACCCGGGTTTGAGCTGATCTCACTCTCGATGCCTTCCCTTGTCAGCGTGCACGAATCTGATCCAAATGCATGGATCGCCCATGCGGACGACGGCGGCGATCTGGTCTCGCTACGCGATGCCAAGGCCGGAAAGCTGCCTCTCAATACCTTCTGGGGAGAGATCAACGGCGTTCTTCCCGTCATCATGGCCGGGCACTCCGGCACGGTCTGCATGCAGGAGACGACGGCATTCATGGATGGCACACTCCTGTCGGTAACAGGCGAAGCCCCCGAAAGAATCGCCGCGCTCGGAACGACGAAGGTTCATCGTGTTGACGGAAGCGCCTGTTACGACATGAACCTGGGACGCGGCGCTCCGAAGAGCTGTGGCAACAACGCTACGCCTAACCTACTGGTAGAGCAGAAGTCTACCTGCCGCCTCGACTTCCTTGAACCGGAAGCAGGCGGAAAGGTCCTCGACTGGGTCGATGGAGCAAGACTTGTCCGGGCACGTATGCCTGCCATCCCCAATCACTTCTACGATGACAAGTTCATCTATGGCATTCGGGTTGACGAGCCGAAGTTTCCCAAACCGTCAGCAACCTTTGAGCGCTGCGAACAAATCATTCGAGATATCCATGCCCTGACTGATGGCTCTCCGCAACTCGTTCACCTGTGGGGCTGGCAGTTCCGCGGAAAAGACACGGGCTACCCCGCGGTGAACGTTGTGGATGAACGCATTGGAGGCTATGACGGCATGATGCGTCTGATGGACCGCGCGAAGGCTCTGAACACAACCGTCAGCCTTTCAGACAACTACGACGACGCATATCGCAGCAGCCCGGCATGGAACGAAGAGATGATCGCCCGCAAACCCGATGGCCAGCTCTGGAAGAGCCGCGAATGGACCGGCGAAGAATCGTACATTCAGGGCTTGGCCAAGTATATGGAAGGCCCAGGTCCGGATCGCGTCCGTTATACCTGCGAACGCTACAAGCTGCCGGGAACCATCCATGTCGACGTGCTCTCGTACTACGCTATCCGCAACGACTGGGACTCCAAACATCCAGCCAGCGGCATTCGTAATCTCAATGCGGGCCGTTACCGCATTATGGAAGAGTTCGCCAAGCACGGCGTCGACGTCACGTCGGAAGGGCTTCGCTATCCATTCATCGGCAAGATGAGCATGAGCTGGTACGCGGGCGGTCCCAAGCCCTGCCCCTTCGGTGGAAAGCCAGTACCGATGCTCTCCATGATCTACCGCAAGAGCGCAGTCTGGGGCCGCGCCGGTAACGCGGGCGAGCTTCCACTCTTTCTCATGACCTTCTACGGTGAAGCACAGCACTCCATCTTCAATGGAGATGCCTCACAGGAGAAGATGCTCGACTCCTTCTATCTGACAATGGTGCCGTGGTTCCGTCTGCACCTGCTCAACATCGAGGGCTTTCAGCGTACTCAAGACCGGACAGTTACACACCTCGAAGGCTCCGGCAACTCCATCGAGATGGACTGGCAAGATCAGAGTTACAAAGTCATCCTCAACGGAGCGGAGGTGGCACGAAAGGACGCCGTCTTCTGCCCCCTGGGGAATGATCGCATCGCCATGTATTCCGTCCATGATGGCCCGTTGACCGCGACGCTGCCCTCCTCCTGGAACCCCCAGGAGGTCACAGGCGCGATACTCTTCCCAGACAGAAAAGAACCCGTCTCTCTGAAGCAGGCAGGCCGCGAGGTCACGGTCACGATGCAGGCACGGCGGCCTGTCATGCTGTATCGCAGCCGGAACAGCGCAAGCACAACATAACCGCGAAGACCAGGGCCAGGTGTCCTATGGTGGCTGGACCGAGAATATTCGTTTGTTCAGCCACCGTATTCTGCAAGATGTTGGGTTTCCTCCGGTTTGCTTGACCACCATCAAAGCGACACGGCACACTTGCCTTCTGGAGCATTTTTCCTGTTGCTAGGTATCCCGGAAGGGGCGTGCAGCGGCGTTTTCATCGCGGAAAACGCTCATCGATGCAGAAGCCCTACACCACACCTACAGGGAAAATGCTCTGACGGCAAAGGAGCTTGACCCAAGTGAAATTGAGACTACCCCTGGCACTTCTCTTCCTCGCACTCGCACCTGTGCTCCGCGCACAGCAGCCGATTCGAGTCGCGATCGTCGGCCTCGTGCACGGCCACGTCAAAGGCTTCCTTCGCGATCTTCCCAAGTCCACGGATGCTCAACTGGTCGCAATCGTGGAACCCGATACCGCGCTCGCCGCCAAGTACGAGAAGCAGTTCTCTCTCGACCATTCCCTCTTCCATGCCGACCTGGAAGAGACGCTCAACAGCACGCATCCTGATGCCGTACTGGTTTACACCACCATCCTGGACCATCGCCGCGTCATCGAGGCCGCTGCCCGTCATCACATCTCGTCCATGGTAGAGAAGCCCCTTGCGACGACCATGCCTGATACGCTCGCCATCCGGGACGCGGCAAAACGTTACAACGTGCATGTCCTCGTCAACTATGAGACGACGTGGTACTCCTCCAACGCTGAAGCCTTGAGCCTTGCTGCCAATGGCAAGCTAGGCGATGTACGGAAAGTCGTTGTGCACGATGGGCACGAAGGCCCGAAGGAGATTGGCGTCGGCCCGGAATGGCTTCCCTGGCTCACCGATCCCGTTCGCAATGGTGCAGGTGCACTCTTCGATTTCGGCTGCTACGGTGCTGACCTTGCCACAGTACTGATGCATGGAGAAACTCCAGTCTCTGTCACCGCCTCCGCTCAGACCGACAAGCCGGAGATCTATCCGCACGTCGACGACGATGCAACGATCATCGTGCGCTACCCGAAGGCTCAGGCAGTTCTGATGGCGTCGTGGAACTGGAGCTTCGCCCGCAAAGATATGGAGCTCTACGGAACCCGGGGAACCGTCTTTACCGTTGGCCCCTCCCATGCACGCAAACGCTTCGTCGGCGAATCCGAAGAGCAGACCGGAACCTCTCCCTCGCTTCCCGCCGACCAATCCGGTTCTCTGAAATATCTGGCTGCCGTTCTTCATGGAGAGGTCAAAGATCAGGGCGATCTGTCTTCCCTGGACACGAACCTGATCGTGATGCAGATCCTCGACGCCGCTCGCACCTCAGTGCAAACCGGAAAGACCGTCTCCTTGAAGCCATTGCAGTAATAATCTGGACCTAGCCACCACAAAATAAGAATCGGAGGAACGATGCCGCAACTTACGATCATTGCAACCCTGATAGCGAAGCCGGGTAAGAGCGAGGCACTTGGACAGGCGCTTCTCGAACTTGTGCCACCGTCGCGCGCAGAAGAGGGTTGCATCAATTACGACCTGCACCATTCCCTGAATGACGCAAATACATGGGTCGTCTATGAAAACTGGGTCTCAAAAGCGGCCCTGGAGTACCACTACGCTACCCCGCATTTCCAGGCGTTTTCCAAGCAGCTCGACGATCTCCTCGACGGAAGCGTCGGCCCGCAGGAGCTCCAAATGGTTAGCTCGAAGGCCTGATCGCAGATCCACGGCATCCTCCCCTTGACATTCGACATGAGATACGAAACCCTTTTGTCGAATATCAAGGGGAGAGTCTATGCCGCCGTCCACTGACATTCTTCAGGGAACACTCGACGTTCTTATCCTGAAAACCCTCGCTCACGGCCCCATGCATGGCTGGGGCATCGCCACTCGCATTCAGCAGATCTCAGCGGATGTCCTCCAGATTGGGCAAGGTTCTCTTTATCCCGCGCTGCATCGGCTCGAATACAAGGGCTGGATTGAAGCTTCCTGGGGAGCCTCAGAGAACAACCGGAAGGCGAAGTTCTACTCCCTGACGCCTGTCGGCAGCAAACAACTACGGTCCGAGCTGGAACAGTGGGAGCGCTTGAGCACCGCGATCTCTACGGTACTTAACGCATCCCGAGAGGAGTTCGCATGATCCGCGAAGCCATCTCCCGCCTCCGCTATATCTTTCGCAAGCACAACGCCTCGACGGAAGTCGACGAAGAGCTGCGCCTTCATATGGCGCACGCCGTCGAGGCAAAGATTGCGTCAGGCCTGTCACCTCACGAAGCCCGCCGTCAGGCTTCCATTGAATTCGGCAGCATGCAAGCTGCACGCGAACAATGTCACGATCAGCATCCGCGGGCATGGTTAGACACCCTGCGGCAGGATCTTCAGTTCAGCCTTCGTTCCCTGAAGCGAGATCGCGGTTTTACCGTGGTTGCTGTTGCGATTCTCGCAATCGGGATGGGAGCCAATATCGCTGTCTTCAGCCTGGTGAACACGATCCTTTTACGACCGTTGTCCTTTCACGATCCCGAAGCGCTGGTATGGATTCAGCCCGCAGATGCCGGCGGCGGGCTCTCCGGTTCCACCTATTCGGTCGACGCGTATGAAGACCTGCGCGACATGAATCGCTCTTACAGCGGCGTGACGGGCTATTTTGCATTCAGTTCGCCCAACAACCATAAACTTACCGGGAACGGCATTCCGCGACCAATCAGCGGGATCGATGTCATTCCCAACTTTCTTAACGTACTTGGCGTATCGCCTGGTCTTGGAAGAGACTTCCGCAAGGAAGACGGGATTAAAGGCGCTTCACCGGTTGTGATGCTTTCGCATGAATTCTGGATGACGCGCTTCCATGGAGACCGCGACCTGATCAATACCGCGGTCTCCATCGACAACACACCAGTAACGGTTGTCGGAATACTGCCGGAGAGCTTCGATTTCGGTTCTACATTTTCGCCCGGCACACGCGTAGACGTGCTCACGCCTCTGAATGTAGAGGCGATCCGTTACTCCGGAAATACGCTGACTTTTATCGGGCGCTTAAAGCCGGGCATTCCCGCGCAGCAGGCATCGGCCGAAACCGCAACGCTGTTCCCTCAGTTCTATTGGGGAAAGAAATTCCCCGATAGTAAGGGCAGCTATGGCCGAGCCATCGCTGTCCCGATGAAGGAACATGTTGCCGGGCAGCTTCGCCGTTCTCTCTATGTTCTTTGGGCCGCAGTTGCGACCATCCTACTGATCGTCTGTGTCAATCTCTCAAATCTGCTGCTTGGCCGTGCGGCATCGCGCAGCAAAGAGTTTTCCCTCCGCTTTGCGCTGGGCGCCAGCCGCGGGCGACTGATACGGCAGTTGCTCACGGAGAGCTTCCTGCTCGCCGCTTCCGGTTCGATCCTGGGAGTCGCGCTTGCTGCAACCGTCGTACGCTGGCTTGCCCATCAGGGATCGATCGCACTGCCGCTCATCTCAGAACTTCGTATCGATCCAATCACCCTTTGGTGGACAGTGCTTCTCGGCCTGATCGCGATGGTCCTCTTTGGCACAATCCCCAGCCTTCGAGCGACCGATACTGGCCTTCAGTCTCGACTTAAAGACAGTGGACCGGCTGCCAGTGAAGGCAAACGGCACGAAGGGCTGCGCAATGCGCTTGTCGTGAGTGAGATCGCCCTGGCCTGTGTCCTGATCGTCGGCGCAGGCCTCCTATTGAGGAGCTTTCTCCATGTCATGGATGTTGATCTCGGTTTCCGGCCATCACAATCCGCGTCAATCACGGTTGATGTGCCGAACCTGAAGAATGAGGATCGATACAGTTTCTATCGCAATTTGATGCACGAAGTCTCCATGGTTCCGGGAGTTCAGACTGCGGGTCTCTCCGACAATCTTCCCCTCGCACGCAATCGCACCTGGGGCCCTCCTGGAGTAAAAGGGGTGATGTATGGGCGGAACGAGCGTCCGTCCACATTCGTTTACGTCGTCTCTCCGGGCTATCTCCCAACCATGGGAATGCATCTTCGTGGGCGTGATATCTCCTGGAATGACAACGCTACCAACGAACCGGTGATCATCATCAATGAGAAGGCTGCACGCTTCCTGTTCCCCAATGGCGATGCGATCGATCACATGGTGGTGATGAGCGGGAAAGACGTCCGCATCATTGGTGTTGTCTCAGATATCCATGAAACCAACGTCGAAGCGAGTTCTTCGTGGCAGGTCTATCTGCCCATCGCCCAGGGATGGGGCGAAGATGGCGCAGAACTGGTGATTCGCAGTTCCATGCCACCGGATACTCTTGCAGCTCCCTTACTTTCTACCCTGCGGCGACTCAACCCTGGTCAGCCCGCGGTAGAGCTCCGCCCACTGCAGGCATTGGTCGACCACAGCATCTCTCCTCGCCGCTTCTTTGCGTTCCTCGTCGCAATCTTCGCCGCTGTTGGGCTTTTGCTTGCATGCCTTGGAATCTACGGTGTCATCTCCTACTCAGTTGCCCGCCAGACACAGGAGATTGGCATTCGCATGGCTCTTGGGGCAACACGCAGCCGCGTACTGTTCAGTGTTATTGGGAGAACGGTGCGCCTTTCGGTCATCGGCATAGCCATTGGAACCATCGTTTCCTTCATGGTGGCGAAAACCATCACCGCATTGCTTTATGGAACGGAGCCTGGCGATCCGATCACATTTTCCGGAATGATTCTGCTTCTGCTCTCTGTCGCTGTCTGCTCCGGCTACCTGCCGGCAAGACGAGCAGCGGACGTAAGCCCGATGACCGCGCTCCGAACGGAGTGATTGCTCCAATTACCAGGACGGTACGATGATGGATCATCGAGGAATTCTCCGATGCGTGCTGCAGTCCTGGAACAGCCGGCGCCGATTGAGACCTCACCGCTGGTACTGCGGGACGTCCCAGTGCCCTCGCCCTTGCCCGGTGAAGCGTTACTGAAAGTTGTGGCGTGTGGAGTTTGCCATACTGACCTCCATATCGCTGAAGGTGACCTTCCTCCGATCAAAAAGGCCATCATTCCCGGGCACCAGATCGTGGGCGAGGTCGTGAAGACGAACGTTAGTTCTCTTCAAATTGGAGATCGCGTTGGCGTTGCCTGGCTTGGCGGTACCGATGGCACCTGCCGATACTGCACGACGGACCGTGAAAATCTATGCGACCATCCCGTATTCACGGGATACGGACGCGATGGAGGGTTTGCAGAATACGTTACCGTCGATGCTCGTTTCACCTATTCAATTCCAGCAAGCCTGTCGTCGGAAACGGCCGCCCCGCTTCTTTGCGCTGGCGCAGTAGGGTACAGGAGTCTACGCGTTGCTGACGTCAAACCCGGTACAAGCGTGGGTCTCTTTGGATACGGCGCTTCGGTGCAAATGGTGATGCCTGTTCTTCTCCAGTGGGGCTGTGACGTTTTCGTGGCCACCCGCGAACCCGACCACCAGGATCTGGCCCGCACCCAGGGCGCACGTTGGGCAGGTCCGCTCGATGAGAAAACTCCCGAACAGCTTGATGCAGCAATCACCTTTGCGCCTGTCGGTAATGTTGTTATCTCTGCCCTTCGCTCTCTCTCGAAGGGAGGAGTCGTCGCGATCAATGCCGTCCATCTGGACCGCATTCCGTCGTTCGACTACGACACGCTTCTTTGGGGAGAACGGCAACTCCGCAGCGTCGCCAATCTCACGCGGCGAGATGCCGCCGAGTATCTGCAGCTTGTTGCAAACCTCTCATGGCGGCCAAAGGTCACGCCCTGCCGCCTGGATGAGATCAATCGGGTTCTGCTCGATATTCGCGAAAGCAGATTCACACTTCCCTACGTAGTCATTCCGTGAGGCTAGAGCATTGTTCCCTGCAGTTGTAGAATAGGGCTTCCGCATCAGGGCTTCCGCATCTATGGGCGTTTTCCGCAATGAAAACGCCGCTGCACGCCCCTTCCGGGATACCAAGCTACAGGGAAGATGCTCTATAACGTCCCTGCACCGAACGAGGGCTATGTCTTCATGCGACCTTGATGTTGACGGCCTTGGGAGGAGCCGATTTTGGCAACGTAAGTTCGAGCACACCATCGCTGAGCTTTGCTTCACTATGGCTTGCATCGATTATGGACGGCAGTTCGATATGGCGCGCAATCTCATTCGAAAACACTTCACTATACGTGACAGCTCCCTTCCCCTTTTCTTCCTTCCTGCTTTCGGATCTACCGCGAATATAGACTCCATTCGGCTCCACCTGAACGGTAAGCTCCTCGGCTTTGAACCCCGGCACTTCCGCCCGGACGGAAAAATTTTGATCTGACTCTACAATCTCTACCGGAACCGCTTTCAGGAACTCCGCTTCAGCCTCAAACCAATCATCCCAGTCACGGCCCTCGGCCCCTCCGCGTTGCTGGAAGAGACTGAAAGCACGCTTGGAGATACGTTCGGTAAGGCGCTCCATGTCCTCAAAAAGATTATGAATATGAGGAAATTGAATAGCAGTCTTAAGCGATTTGCCTGAGTGGACGGTTAGCGTAGTAGGCATGACAAGCCCTCCTTCGGCGCAAGCGCGCTCACATGGCTACATAACAGGCTCGATACAGGAAGACCGTGACCATCTGCACCGTCCCTAGTGACGGTGATCACTTACAGGGGAGATCTCCCGGAAGGAAGTTATGGAGCTCCAGTCCCGTACGCGATTCACTTGAGATCTACATTCAGGTCATAGATCTCCGCCGCACCCTCCAGGTACTCGAAGATCAGGTCTCCGCGTGCGGTGGCCTCTAATGCTCGGGATACATCACCATTCGCATAGACCTCAGGTATCTCCATCACTTCGCTTACCCCCTGCCCGCCGGGCTGAAACCTGAAAAGGGTACACCGCTGCTCCTGGGTTGCCGTGGACTCCTGGCGGGCCATGAAATAGAGGGTATTCTCCTTGCGATCCCAGACATTAGCTCCGATCGTGGCTGAGGTGAACACGACATCCCACTTTCTGGACACCCTGTCAAAAACGCGTAGTTGTTCTCGATCCGCAGTTATAGCAGAGATATATCGCCCATCCGCTGACCACCTTGCAGCGGTCATTCCTTCAGACCCTGGCAGTTCTTCTATCAATTGCCCTTTTGAAGAAAGGATGGCGAGCTTCCCGGATCTCGTGCTGCTCAGGCCCGTCTGATCCATGACAAGTTGATCGCCGGCGCTACTATAGGCCAGCTCACTCGTTCCGCTGCCGCCGATTGCCAGAATGCCCGGCTTACCGCCACGCGCATCCACCTGCGCTAAACTCCACGGCTTGCCTTCGGTCATGCGCAGATAGAAGATGTCATGATCATCGGCCGACCATTGCGGCATGCGTGTGTACTCGTCATGCGCCGAAAGACGGGTCCGTTCGGTACCATCCAGACGGCTTTTCCAGAGTGAACCCTCCGGATACACGGAGTACGCAATCCACGCTCCATCATGAGAGATGCTCAATGAATTCGCCGAAACCGCCGGAAGAAAAGGAGCAAATTTCGAGTTGAGCAGAACGAGCCTGTGCCTCACCTGTTCACCGATCGCATAAATATGATCCTGGTCGATAACGGGCGCCCGCCAGAAATCCACCGGCCCCGATGCCAGCTCCCAGGAACGCTTGATCTCCTTCCATCCAAGAACCTCTTCGTGCTGCACCCATAGTGACGTCGACGCGGAGTTTCCGACAACATATGCGAAATACCTTCCGTTCGAGGTCCATGCACCGCAACATGCACGATGTTCATGTGGCTCGCCCCGGAGCACCTGCGAAAGGCGTTTCGTCGCAAGGTTTACTTCGTGAATGCTTTGTCCCCCATCTGGCTCGCGAACCGAAAACCGTATAGCAGTACCGTCAGGCGACCATACCGGCCAGAATGGGATTCCTTGCACTGCCGCCAGGGGGACGGGGTTCTGGCCCCCCTCGTCCGCCGTGAACAATTGTTGTCCGCGAATGAACGCCAGACGCTTGCCGTCTGGCGACCACGAAGGCGATTCTCCACTGAATTCACTTAACGGGCGAGCGTTATCTCCGTTTAGCAATGCCACGGTGATTGTGCCTTTATCACCCGGCCTGGCAATCAGCACTTCCTCCCCAGACTTGCCGATACCAGACAGAACTCCATCCCGAAACGGAAGCACCTGGTTCCTGGAGATACTGCCATCGAGAGAGACACTTACCAACACATTCCGGGTATCCTGGCGCTCCGTAAAAAAGAGCCTATTATCGCGCAGGAAGATGGGAGCATCACTTACCTTATAGACGCCGTCATCCGTTAGCTGCCTTACTTTCAATAAGTGTGGCCTTGCCTGAAAGCCGCGGAGCAGCGTAGCTGCCATCGTGACAACAATGACGGCAGCCTGTATTAGAAACATCTTCTTAATAATGTTCCTGGAGCGCTTCCCTTCCATCAAAGGAACACTCGGCAAAGCTGGCGAGGGAATCTTCTTTTTCGCCTTGTCCCATAGGGAGGGAGCGGGTTCGCGCGTTGTTGAGAGAGACAATGCGGATGGTGACATGCGGTACCCTTTTTTGGGTACTGTTTCTATGTACTCCTGACCATTTGGTAACCTCCCTAAGGTCTTGCGCAGGAGAAAGATTGTCTGGGTCAGATTGTGTTCTTCGACAATAACGTCTCCCCAGACTTTGTCCAGGAATGTCTCTCTGCTAACGACCTCCCCTTTAGCTTCAAGCAGCAAAGATAAGGTCTCTAATTGCCTTGGTGTGAGATCAATCATCTCAATTCCGCGCATGACAAGTAGCGGAGATTTCTCAAACGTATATTCTCCAAAAAACTGTATCTCTTTCATTACAAAAGACCTGGATATAACAATGGATCAATTGACCAGCATCAATTACGGTTTTGAGGACTATATCTACCCGTTCTATGTACTTTGAGCCAGTTTCATTTTCGTCGGGTCTCAGTTCCGTATCGTGATCGGGCCCGTTGTACTGCATTTGGTTTTCTTAAAGGACATACCATTATGGCAATTACTGGACTGCATCGGTCGTTTTATGGCCCTGCTTTGTATACCTCCCATGTTCCGCAAAAGTTGCTGATCCGGAGCCCATATCTCCCAGTTGTCGCACTTACGTTGGTTGGAGTCAGTATCTTTTCGATGTGTTGGATGTCTCTCATCAAGGCCGGGCTCCCGAGTGGATGGCTGGCTGCACTGGGAGTACTACAGGTAGCCTGGACCGTTTCGCTCTTGGAGATCTGGGTACAGAACGCATCTTCCATCCTCCGTCGGAACTCACGCAGCGCAAACCAGCAAGTGGGCGACCAAACCTGCAGGCATTGAAGCACACTTCGCCGTAGGAGTTTAGGCGTCTCAACAACCGGCACAGGTGCGCCTTGGAATCTGGGGTACACCATACGCCTGTTCACATAAAAAAACGAGCCGTTTCAAACATATTGACGTACTTAAGGTATCCGTGATGCTAAGGACTAAAGTAGTCGCAATTATTACAAGCTCAAGGCCATTTATTCAGACTGCCGAGGCTACGCTTCAATCCGAGGGACATCTTGTTGAGGTCTTCGAATCCCTGAAAGAAGCCTTGGCGGCTTGCCAGACACGCCATTTCGATGCTGTCATTTTGGACGTTTCCGCACGTCCTCCCAGAGATGAGACTTCGTTGTCGAGACTTAGTCAGCAGGTGGGTGCGCATCGCATTTGGCTGGCGCCCCCCCTGGGTCTGAGCCCGTGGGTTCAGGATGCAGAGACGCTTGGGATTCACCACTTCCTCAAAGCCCCGGTTCAACGCCCTGAGCTCGAAGAGATGCTTACGGAACTCTCCCAGTTGGCGGAGGAGTTTGCAGTTACTCGCGAGGCGGATCATGACGTCCGGTCAACTTCCGGGCGCTATCATCTGGAGGAGATAGGCCATAACCGCTACTTTCTTGCAGCCTCGCCGGCCATGATGCGAATTTACGAGAACATTCGCCTGCTTGCTGCCGTTGATGTCCCTGTACTTATCCTCGGGGAGAGCGGCGTTGGCAAGGATGTCGTTGCCAATCTCCTTCACAAGCACTCTCGCCGCTCGTCGCATACCTTCAGCTCTGTCAATTGCGCCGCCCTTCCCCCGGACCTGCTTGAAAGCGAGCTCTTCGGCTATGAGGCGGGCGCCTTTACCGGGGCCGTCAAGGCGAAACCCGGTAAGTTCGAGCTGGCCGATCGGGGAACCCTCCTGCTGGACGAAATCGGCGAGATGAGCGCTCCGATGCAGGCTAAGTTGCTTCACGTCCTGCAGGACGGCCGTTACTCCCGTCTCGGTGCACGGACTGTCTCAACCGCCGATGTCCGGGTGATTGCTGCCACGAACGTTAACATCGAGAATGCCATCACGGATAAGCTCTTTCGCGAAGACCTCTACTATCGCATCAGCGCCTTCACGATCAATATTCCTCCGTTGCGCGAACGGCGGGAGGAGATTCCGTTCCTGGTGGAACAGATGGTTAAGCGGCAGGCCGCTCAGTTCCAGCAGGACCCGGTCTATATCTCACCACGCATCGTCTCGTTGCTGCAGGAATACCACTGGCCTGGAAACCTGAGGGAGCTGTCCAATGCCGTCATACGCATCCAGATCCTCAAGGGTAGCGATGCCTCCGTCGCCGATATCGAGAGCAAGGTAATGGGCCGTGCCACCATCACGGAGCAGGTCTGCCCGACGGTTGAAGGAGAACCCGATGCCAGCGTGACCCATATGCGCTCCATCGTCCGGAACTTCAAGGACCAGACCGAAAGCCGGCTGATACAGCAGGCACTGGAGGCAGCTCGCTGGAATCGCAGGCACGCCGCTGCCGCGCTTCGCATCAGCTATCGCACCTTGCTTTACAAAATCGACCAGTATCACTTGAAGGAAGCTAGAGCACCAATGCGGTTTTCAACGGGTCACTAAGGAGCACCGGAGACCGGGGTACCATAGCAATCAGCTTCGCGAAGATTGGGCTTTAGCGCTGGGCTTTCCTCATAAAGGGAAGGCGCAGGGCTAAAGCCCATTATGTTTGTCCTATCAGAGGGCTGCTGGAGACCTGGGGCGGTAGCCTGAGTTAGCATAGAGCGCGTCTGCCCCCGCGAAGTTTGTTCGCCGGGGGGACGCTTATGGAGTCAGGTTAGATAGGAATTAGAGCCCACATGGGCTCTAGACCAGCGCGGCCTTAAGGCTTCCACTCGCCTGAAGTTGTTCCTTCTGCCATGCGATTGTCTTCATAAGACCGATCTCGAGTGGCACCTCCGCGCGGAAGCCAAACAGTCGTTCTGCCTTCCGGATATCCGGAACTCGACGGCGGACATCCTCGTACTTACGTCCTGCTATCTCGTTGTAAGGGACGAATGTAATACGTAGCGCTCCCTCTTTTCCACTCAAGCGATGAATGCTGTGTGCCAATTCCAGGATTGAGATCTCAGTATTGTCCCCGATGTTGACGATTTCGCGATTGGCATTCTGGGATTCGGCTGCAGCTACGATGCCACGCGCCGTGTCCTGAACAAACGTAAAGGATCGCGTCTGCAGGCCATCGCCATGGATGGGTATGACCTCCTCCCGCAGGATAGCGCTGATGAAGACAGCCTGCGGGCCTCCCCACCAGCTCAGGTTCTGACGTGGCCCATACGAACCAAATATCCTCAGAACGGTCGCATTGATTCCTGCTTCTTCCGCCATGGCAAGCACGAGGTGTTCATCGAACATCTTCGAAGCCGCATACGCCCACCTCGCCACCGTAGCGGGACCGAGAACGGAGTCCGCATCCTCGGAGAAAGGCACCGTGGGATTTTTGCCATATACGTCCGAGGTCGATGTGATCACAAAGCGAGCATTGTTCTCGACGGCGATCTGCAACGCATTGTGCGTCCCGTGGAAGTTCACCATCAGCGTCTTCTTCGGATTTTCGTAGCGCGGGATCTTATATGCCGCCAGATGAAGAACAATATCGACCTTCCCCGCTGCCTGCCGCAAGGCGTCGTAATCGCATACATCCGCGGAGTGAAATTCAAACCCAGGACATTGCTTCGCTGACTCAAGGTTTGCTGAGTTCCCGTGCGACATATCGTCGACAGCTACGACGTCGTAACCTTTTGCAAGCATCAGATCGGTTACATGCGATCCCAGGAAGCCGGCAGCCCCAGTAATAAGTACACGTTTTGTCATGCAGCCCTCACCATTTCCATAATTCGACCAATACTACGTTCTCCTGCATGGCCTTCACCGAACTCGACCAGATCCCTGGGCTCCTGAATGCTGTTGCGTCCGAAGCGTGCCAGACGGCGAGCTCCATCCAGGATCTTTCCCGTCTCGTTGCCGACCAATATGTTCCATCCCCCGTGCAGCGTCTCGATCCACTCGGTTTCTTCCCGGAGCGTGAGGCACGGTACCCCCATGAAGTAGGCCTCTTTCTGCAGGCCGCCGGAATCGGTCATGATGAACCTGGCATTTCGCTGTAGAGCCAGCATGTCCAGGTATCCGACCGGCTCGATAACATGCACATGATCCACAAGAAACAGATCAGAGTTGCTCGTTCCAAGCAGGCGCTTCCGCAGCCGCGGATGCATCGGGAAAATGATGGGGACATCCATCTTCTTTAAAGCCTCAAGAATGCCGTTGAGCCGTTCGGGCTCATCGGTCGCTTCGGCTCGATGAATGGTAACGAGAGCATATTCCTGGGTTCCTAAGTGGAGCTCGCGCTGTATGGCAGACTGTCCATCCCTGCCGAAGAGGCTGACAGCATCAAGCATTACGTCTCCCACGAATACTGCTCGCTCACCGAGCCCCTCCAGCTCCAACTGCTTTACTGCATTGGGCGTCGGGCATAGCAGGAGGTCCGAGATATGGTCCGCAACGATTCGGTTTAGTTCTTCCTGCATCATCCGATTGAAGCTGCGCAGCCCAGCCTCAAGATGAATCACGGGAACGTGAAGCTTCGCTGCCGCCAGCACAGATGCAAGGGTCGAATTTGTATCGCCATACGCGATCACGGCGTCCGGCATCCACTCCAATAATTCAGCCTCAACTCCGGCAAGCATAAGCGCAGTCTGAATTCCGGGTGTCCCCATCCTGACCGTCTCCAGCAATCTCGGCTTCGGTAGCCCGAGTTCCTGAAAAAATACCGATGACATCATCGGGTCGCTGTGCTGTCCTGTATGCAGCAGCCTGTGTTCTATTGCACCCTGGTGTTCGCGGTTATACTCTTCGATCGCTTTTACAAGGACTGCCATCTTCACGAATTGCGGCCGCGTTCCACCGATGGAAAGTATCTTCACGGAGTTTCTCCCGGCTTGGTCTCGCTTTCGTACGGCAACAATTGGTCAATATCGACCGGGCGGACAACTCTTGCCGGAGCCCCCATAACAACCATGCGCGCCGGAACATCGCGCGTTACCACGGATCCCGCTGCAACCAGAGCATCTTCTCCGATCAACACTCCAGGCAGAATCGTAGCGTTCGCGGCAACGCGGGAGCCTTTCTGCATGGTTACTCCGCCGAAGTGTTCGAACCTCTCCTGCGTGCGTCCGACAAAATTGTCATTGGTAAAGGTCACCTCGGGAGCGACAAAGCACTGGTCTCCAATTGCGGATTTCGCAGTGATATAGGCCCCGGTTTCGATCTTGCAGCATCGCCCTACCCTGACCTGGTTTTCAATGGCGACACCCCTGCCAATGATGCTGAGCTCGCCGATAGCCGTGTCTTCACGCACGCTGGCAAAGTCAGCGATCAGAACTCCATCTTCGACAATTGCCCCTGAATAGATCACAGCGTTGCTGCCAACCAGGCAGCCGTTGCCTAGAAAAGCCGGCCCCAGCTCCTTGGTTCCGGTCATAGCGCTGGCTTTTGATTTCAAAGGCTTCTTGCCAATGATGGCCCCGTCGTCGATCCGGACGTCCTTACCAATGGTGGCGTGATCATGAAGTACTACATGATTCCCGATTACCGTGCCTTCCCCAATACTGACGTTCTGGCCCACGACTACATTCCTGCCGAAATGCACGTTGGGATATCTTCTATTTCTTTCCTGCTCCAGGAGAAGAGCATTTTCAGATGCGACAAATTCAAAACTCATAGGACCTTCTATCTTTCCGGCGGAGCAAGAATGATCCTGCCGGACGTGCGTAGACTAACGGCTTCCAACAATCTTCATCACTCGCCCTACATCCTCCCTCTTCTCCTGCCCGTCCTGCTTTGCCTCGGGCGTGCAGAAGGACGGATATCCATTGTTTCCGGCGAAGATGCAATCCAGAGCCAGTTTCAAGTGGTCTTTGACTGTGCGAAGAATCCGCATTTTGCTGCATCCGGTAGTACGTCGATGCAGCGCCATTGGCACCTCGTGGATCCGATAGCCAAGATAGGATGCATTCATCAAGATCTCCACTGTAGAGACAAATCCGTTGCTCCGGAAATGTGCTCGCCTGATGAAAGAACCCCGATATGCGCGGAACATGCTTGTATAGGTGTAGAGCTTGACCGGCGAGATCGAGCGATAGAGCCGCGAACAATAGCGGCTGAGAGCATACCGCCACGGCGAGACACCCTCGACGGAGCCTTGAGGGTGATACGGAGATGCCACAACCACATCCGCCTTCCCCTCCACGATCAAATGAACCATCTGGGCAAGGTGGTCCGCGCGGTAGCTGCAATCCGCATCCAGGGTGCAGATGATGTCCGCGCTTGCTGCGATCTCAAATCCGGTGCGGAATGCGGCGCCGACACCGAGATTGTTGGGGTGTGAAACCACTTTGTAAGAGGTCCCGTACGGTGCCGTCCGTGGCAGAAGCGCCACGGTACGGTCCGTACTTCCGTCGTCGATAAACAGGTAAAAGGTGATGTAGCGATCCTGCAGACTCCGCTGTAACTCCGCGAGCCGGATCCTGAGCACCTGCAGTGATTCCTGCTCATTGCAAACAGGTATGACTACAGCAACTCGAGGACGGCTAGGGCTATGTCGCGTGTCATGCATTCAATCTCTCCTTGTCTATCCCCGAGGCACCTTGTTTAGCAACGAACGATCTTGGAAGACACGATTCCGCGGGTGGCGTTGCGCGTGTCCACAACAAGTTGTGAATCGCGCACGATCGCCTCGTAGTCATAGTCAGAGTGATCAGTGGCAATAACGACGCAGTCGTAGTCAGCCAGACGATCCAGGGGAGTACATGTCATGCCCAGGTCGTAATGCCGTCCCCGGCCAACAGTTGGGAAGTATGGATCGTTATAGTCGACGCTTGCCTTCTCTTCCTGCAGCATCTCGATAATCTCGAGCGACGGAGACTCACGCAGGTCGTCGATATCTTTCTTGTAAGCGACACCGAGAACCAGGACCTTTGCCCCGTTCATCGATTTGCGGTGCGTGTTAAGAGCCTCTGAGACCGAGTGCACCACGTGACGAGGCATTCCCTCGTTGATCTCGCCGGCCAGCTCGATAAAGCGGGTGTGGAAGTTCCACTCCCGGGCCTTCCAGCTCAGATAGAAGGGATCGATTGGGATACAGTGACCACCCAGACCAGGACCGGGATAGAACGGCTGGAAACCGAACGGTTTGGTCGCGGCGGCATCGATGACCTCCCAGATGTCGATTCCCATCCGGAGTGAGAGCAGCTTGAGTTCGTTTACCATCGCGATGTTTACGCACCGGTAAATGTTTTCAAGCAGCTTGGTCATCTCTGCCGCCTGCGTCGATGAGACCGCAACTGTGCGGCCAAAAATATTCCCATAGAGCGCGCCTGCCAGCTTTCCGGCAACTGCGCCATGCCCGCCGATAACCTTCGGGATATCGCGGCGAGCCACAGTGTTATTGCCCGGATCCTCACGTTCAGGCGAGAACGCAACATAGAAGACATTCGCGTCTACATCCATACCCCGCTCATAGGCCTGAAGGCCTTCGGGGCAGCCACGGTCCAGGATGGGGATCAGCACCTCTTCGGTTGTGCCCGGATAAGTCGTACTCTCCAGAACGACCAATTGGCCCCGGACCAGCCATGGGGCGATGGATTCTGCTGTCTTTTGAATGAACGAGAGGTCAGGATCCCGATGATCCGTCAGCGGCGTGGGGACGCACATGATGATGGCATCCTGTTCGCTGATTTTGCTGAAATCGGTCGTCGCACGGAACCCGCGTGAACGGGCCATTTCAATTTCCGTCGCCGGAATGCGGAAGATATAGCTCTTCCCATCTTCCAACTGTTCCACTTTGCGGGCGTCAATATCGAAGCCCTGCACTGTAAAGCCCGCTTCCGATAGAAGAAGGGACAGGGGGAGACCAACATATCCAAGGCCGATAACACCGACCTTTGCGGTCTTCGCTTGGAGCTTTTCGAGCTGACGCTCCGCTTGACGAGTTTGCGTGGAGACGGTTACTAAGTTCATGCCGCGAAGATTGCACGGGATATGCCAAATCCTCTGGCCCAACTTAGCGATATTGCTGGAGCGCCACTCTGTAACTGCTTATTTGCGCTATCGTGCCCCTCTTTTGGGGTCCCGGATACCCGGCCAAAGAGGGGAAAAGTATGCAAAGAGTTGCGCGTAACCTGCCATTTTCGGGTGCAAATGGCAGGCTTCTGCTCCCTCTAAGGTGCGATCCGAATTGGCATAGAGATTGCTCCTGTGTCTGCATGCAGTTCATACAAGGAGACATGCACGATATGGGAGCTCGATTGAAGGTAGGAGTTGTGGGTCTGGGCGCCTGGGGCTGTAACGTTGCCCGGTGCCTCTATGAAATGCCCGAGTGCGACCTGGTGATCTGCAGCGATCTGAACGAGGGCCGCTGCTCGATGGCGCAACGCAACTGGAATGTGCAAACCGTTGCATCACTTGATGAAATGCTCGCGCAACACCCCGAGATCGAGGCTGTGGTCATCAGTTCTCCAGCTACGACCCATTACAGCCTCGCGAAGAAGGCGCTTCTTGCCGACAAAGATGTTTTCGTAGAGAAGCCCTTCACCCTGAATGTCCGAGATGCCGAGGAGCTATCGGCCTTGGCGGCGGCGAGGAGACGGATCCTTATGGTTGGGCATCTTCTCGAATACCATCCCGCCGTCAATCGTATCCGCGAGATCATCCAGTCCGGCGATTTGGGGGAGATCTACTACATCTATACACAGCGGGTAAATCTCGGCCGCATTCGTGGCGATGAAAACGCCCTCTGGAGCTTTGCGCCACACGATCTCTCGCAGATTCTCTACATACTCGGCGAGGATCCGGTCGATGTGAGCGCCAGGGGACAGTCATTTATCCAGGACGGCATTGAAGATGTCGTCTTCCTCAGCCTGTTCTTCGCGAATCGCCGGATGGCGCATATCCACATCTCATGGCTCGACCCGCACAAGATGCGCAGCACGACCGTCGTAGGCAGCAAGAAGATGCTGGTCTTCGACGACGCGGCAGCTTCCGAGAAACTTCGGATCTATGACAGCGGTGCACAGAGCCCAGCTACATGCTCATACGGCGAAGCGATCCAGGTGCGTTTCGGCGACATTCAGATACCACATCTGATCACGACCGAGCCGCTCAAACTTGAGTTCCAGCATTTTATTAACTGTGTCGAGAAGCGCATCACCCCAAGGAGCGACTCTCAGGACGGTCTACGTGTCGTCCGCATTCTGGAAGCGGCTCAAAAATCCCTGGAAATGGACGGCCTGCCTGTATCGCTTCACTCGGGCAGCGTTTCCAAAACACTCCACCCACCACAAACCATTAACCGGCAGTGGACGCCGAGCCTACCGATGGTCCCGGCCATGCCGGTAGTCGCGCATTCCTAGACCAGTTAAAAAAACAGGATCTTCATGCGAACGATTCGCTACAAGACAGAGATGTTGGTGGGAGGCTCAGTGGCCATGGCTGCGGCCGGGCAGATACTGATCAAAGTCGGCCTTTTGGGGAAAGGTAGATTTGGTCTATTGGCCCTCCACTGGCCACTGAGTCTCCCATGGGGGGTGTTGATCGGGCTTTGTGTCTACGGAGTTGGAACGCTGCTCTGGTTTGCCGCAGTCGCGCAAAAGAACATTAGTTACCTCTACCCTCTCGCTGCCGTTAACTACATTTTGCTGGGATTTTTGGGCCACTATCTTCTGCACGAATCGATGGGGCCCAGGCGCTGGACCGGTATTACCGTCATGGCGGTTGGCATTGCATTGCTTTCCAAAACCGATAGGGGAATGGTCAGATGAATGCCGATACCACGCCATCGCTGGCATATTCGTGGGGAATACTCGCCGCAAGTATCACCTCGGGGTCGTTTGCACAGATTACCCTCAAGCATCTGACGAACACCCTTGCCAAGAAACAGAAGGCGGGCCGCTTTGTCGCCATCCCATGGGTCGGTCTCTGGATCATTTTGTTTGGACTGGCAACCGTGTGCTGGCTCATCGCGCTGCGCCATCTGGATATTTCATACGCTTATCCCCTCCTCAGCCTGGGATATGTTCTGGTAACAAGCCTGGCAGCCCTTCTGCTGGACGAACATGTATCCCGATCGCACTGGCTGGCAATTGGACTTATTACATGCGGCGCCGCACTCGTCGCGGGGAGTATCTGACATGCAACAAGGCACATTGCGACCTTCCCATATCGCTGTTGTGGGCGGCGGTTTTACAGGCATGGTATGCGCCTTCCGCCTGCTGCGCGCCGGATACAAAGTAACGATCCTGGAAAGCCGGTCGGACCTGGGCGGCCTGACCAGCACCCACAATTTCGGCCCATTCCGTTGGGACAGGTTTTATCACTGCATCCTTACGTCGGATAAAGCCTTGCTGGGTCTTCTCACCGACCTGGAGCTGAGTGATCAACTCCAGTGGACCAAGACTGAAGTCGGTCTGTTCTCCCAGGGCGCCCTGCACAAGATGACCAGCCCGATGGATCTACTCCGTTATCGTCATCTCTCACTCGCATCCAAGCTCCGCCTGGCGCTGATGACTCTATATGTGACAAAGATCAAAGACGGCCTTGCTCTGGAATCCATTCCTTTGTCTCAATGGACCCGCCATATCTTCGGCAGGAAGGTATACGAGCAAATATGGGAGCCGCTCTTCCGCTGTAAGCTCGGCGAACTACGCAGGTATGCATCGGCGGCATTCCTCTGGGGTACGCTCGTCCGGCTTGCATCGACACGGCAGCGTGGTCCGGGGCAACAGGAGCAGCTCGGCTATGTTCGCGGGGGATATAGCACTGTTTTTCACAGACTGCAGCAGGTCGTTGTGTCACTTGGAGGCTCGACCAACACCGGAGTGAAGATCCGGTGTATCTCCTCGAATAACCCTACGCAGGAAGGACATATCCGCGTCAAAGCCTGCCATAAAGATATGTACTTTGACGGCGCCATTCTAACCGCGCCGAACAGAGTCATCGCCGATTTGCTCGACACGGACGATGCCGCTTACAAAGCCCGCCTGGGGCAGGTAATGTACCTCGGGATTATCTGCGTTGTTCTGGTTTTGAAAAGGCGTCTGAGCCCGTTCTATGTAACGAACGTGACAGAAAAGATCGGCTTCACGGGCGTCATCGAAATGACGAACCTGATCGATCCCGCGCAGGAGACCAACAACCGCCATCTCGTGTATCTGCCCCGCTACGCTGCTCCCGACGATACCTTATTCGAGGCCTCCGACGATGCAGTCTGGCAGCACGTCTGGACCGATCTTTCGCGGATGCACCCCGACCTTACGGAAGCGGACATTGAGCATCGTTTTGTCTTCCGCGAGCGGGTCGTTCAACCCGTGCCGACGCTAGGGTATTCCGAGATTCTGCCTCCGGCACGGACGCCGGTCGCCGGCGTCTATGTTGCCAATACCTCTCAGATACTGAATGACACGCTCAACAATAACGCGATGACGTCCATCGCCCAGGCTACATGCGACGAACTCATGAAAGATATCCCGTTGCAGCAGCAGGTCGAGACCTTAGCGCCGAAAGGGACGGAAGAGGCGCTCAGGCCCGCTTTCGCACGGTAGGTGTCCCACTATGCATATCTCCATGATCTCCATCGAGGCCATTCTCCAAGCAATCGATCACCTATTGCTTGGCCGCCCGGTGATCTCACTTCTTTTGATTTCCGGATGTCTGTTCCTCATCTCTGAGGTAATCCAGCGTGCCAAACGGAGCCAGATCCCTGTGCCGACAAAGACACAGATGCTCCATCAAGGCACAGAAGACAGTTCCCTATGAACCTTTCATCCACCATCGTTCCGCACGTCCTGGCCTATCACGAGATCGACGACCAGAATTCGGCGGATGTCTATTGCATCTCTCCGGATACCTTCATGAGCCATATGTGGGCTGCCGCCCATGAAGCTGAACCGGTCAAACAATCGGCGTATATTACGTTTGACGACGGCCATGTGTCGCATATGCGATGGGCGGTTCCCATTCTGAATGAGCTCGGCGCACAGGGACATTTCTTCATTCCTACGGCCTGGGTGGGATCGAAGCACGGATATGTCACTTGGAACGATGTACGGTCGATCGCCGACCAGGGGCATCGGATCGGCTCCCACGGTGCCACTCACATCTTTTTATCGGCCTGCAACCCCTCCCAGTTAGAACAGGAGGTTCGCAGTTCCAGACTGACCCTCGAAGCCAAGATCGGCCAGGCTGTCACATCGATTTCAATGCCTGGCGGGCGTTGGAATGACACTGTGATTCGTGCCTGCGCCGTGGCGGGATACGAAGAAGTCTATACCTCGGAGCCTGGCATGTACCGTACAGCTACGGTCGAGAACAGCATACGGCTTCCTGCGGTTATTGGAAGATTTGCGGTACGCCGTAAGACCTCACTCCGCACAATTGCCGCCTACCTTGAAGGCGATCTTTTCGCTGTCAGCCGGCTTCGCGGTATGTATCGGTTTCGTCAACTTGCTAAACGCATGATCGGAGACAGGGGCTATCAACAAATCTGGTCTTCCCTCTTCCGTGCGATGCCAGGCTGAACGATGTGGGGTGTAGTGTATGCGGGTTCTTCAACTTGTCTCAAGTTCCGGCTTCTACGGCACGGAAAGAATGATCTGCCTCCTCTCGGCCGCTCTTCAACGCGCCGGAGCTGAGGTCTATATCGGCGTCTTCAATGGCTCAAGTGCATCCTGTTCGCGTTTTGTCCAGGAGGCTGAACGTCAGAATCTGCCGGTACTCAATCTCGCCTGCAAAGGAAGGTGGAGCCTTAGGACCATTGTGCTTCTGGCCAGATGGCTCCGGATGAACCATATCGAAGTGCTGCACACCCATGGCTATAAAGCGAATATCTATGGGCTGGTGGCTGCCCGTCTCGCAGGCTGCGCGCTTGTTGCAACCTGTCACAACTGGACCAACCGGACCGCATCCCTTCGGCAATACGCTACGCTCGACCGGTTTCTCCTCCGTCACTTTGACCGTGTGGCAGCCGTATCGCACGGAGTCCTGTCGAATCTGCGACGTGCCGGTGTGCCCGGGCGGCGCATACGGCAGATCCCCAATGGCATTGAGGTCGCTACATACAAGGCCGCATCGCAAACGCCCAACCGGTCTGGGCGTATTATTCTCGGTTGCCTTTCGAGACTTTCGAAAGAAAAGGGGGTCGATGTTCTGGTTTGGGCCCTTCCCAAACTATTGGCGGCCTATCCCGAACTGCAGTGCGTCGTTGCGGGAGAAGGTCCCGAACGGGAGCGCATTCTCGCGTTAGCGGCCGAGCTCTGCGTCTCTCACGCTCTTCACCTACCTGGGTTCTGTGACGACACCGCTCGTTTTTTGTCGCGTTGCACACTTGTCATCCAGCCATCGAGAATCGAAGCGATGCCTCTGGCAGTACTGGAGGCGATGGCTTCTGAAAAACCCATCATAGCCTCGGCAGTCGGCGAAATTCCTCGTTTGCTGGAAGACGGCAAGGCAGGCCTGCTTGTACCGCCCAATAATCCGGATATGCTGGCAGACGCCATTCTGAGGCTGCTTTCTTCACCGGAGAAGCAACAAGAATTGGCGGCTCGCGCGGCAGAAAAGGCTGCCGCGTGTTTCGACGTTTCGGTCATGCTCGACGGCTATCTCATGACGTACAAGGAAGCGATGGCAAAGCGTCATCTCCTGGTGAGAACTAGCCCTTCGGAGAAAGCAGGCGCATATTATGGGCGTGGTACCGATCGCAACATCGCATAAGGCGACAGGAGGCACGCAACCGGAGGGCTCATCCTTGCGTGTATGGCTGAGTGATCCGTTGTGTTTTACCCCCTGGTATACAGCCTCGCTAGCCCGCGCCCTTGCTTCAGCGAATGTCTCCCTGCGGCTGCTGAGTGCCAGCGTCTCTCGTGAGCCTGAGTATTTTTCCCAGGTGAGTCTCTCTCCTGATCCGGGTCCTTTTCATTTCGACAATCTGGCAAATGGCTGGCCATCATCACTGCGGCGTGTCATGCGCTGCGCAGCTGCCATCTCGAATTCCATTGCACTCGCAAGAACACTGGAGAGTACTCCCTCAAAGCGCCCCGACATTATCCACCTGCAGCAGCTCCCTCTGTTAAACCACAACATCGGTAGCGACTTTGAGCTGCTCGGAGCCGCCCGGAGATGCCACATCCCGGTTGTGCACACCGTTCATAACCTGCTTCCGCACGACACTGGGAATCGCCTGGAAAACATCTTCGGCCGCCTCTATCGCAGTGTGGATCACCTGATCTGTCACTCGCGGGATATCGCAGATGCCCTGGGGGCTCGATTCGACATACCTTCCATCTTCATCTCTGTCATACCGCATGGGCCCCTCTTTGAATCCGCAGATCATAGGAGTCCCAGCGACGCCCGTGCAACGCTGAACCTTCCTCAAGACCGCCCGATTGTTCTCTGGCAGGGCGTCATGGCGTCCTATAAAGGATTAGACCTGCTGCTCCAGGCGTGGACGGCCAACGTGCCTCGATGGAAAAATCGATCGATGGTTATGCCCCTGCTGGTCATCGCAGGAACGGGTTCCTCAGACGTTGAGGCCGAGGTTCAAGCAGCAGCCGCTTCCCTCCCGGACACCGTGCGGGCTGACATTCACTACATCCCCACAAGCCGACTGCCCTCCTACTACCAGGCTGCCGACCTGCTGGTGTATCCCTATCGATCGATAACGACCAGCGGCGCTTTGCTGACAGGCTTGTGCTACCGGAAGCCAATTATCGCCTCCGACCTGCCGCCATTCCGGGAGTATCTGGAACCAAACCAGAACGCTCTGCTGGTGCCTCCGGGAGACGTTGCAGCGCTTTCCTCTGCACTCGAAGAAGCGGTTGACGGCATCACAAACCTACATCGACAGCCACGAGCGGAGGCAGGCAGAAACATCTATCTCGACCTTCTCATGGGAGCAGCAAATAACCATCGCAGGTACGTTGGCTGGGATCAGATCGCGCGGCAAACGATCGAGGTGTACCGGATGACAATCACAGCCAAAGCTGCGCAGCCGAAAGTATGCAAGATCCTGCAAACATTTCCAAAGGCATCCTTCCGCAAATCCTGATATTCGCCAGAAACGCCCTCAAATAGAGGGCAGATTTGGCTTTTTGATTGCTTCCTCAAGCATCGGAAGGATGGCCATTATGAAGCCCAGGTCTCATACCATTTGGTTCTCGCTAGCATGCTCGGCTCTTCTCTGCGCTGGAAATTGCTACGGACAACAGCGCGTGGCAGATGCAGGCAAGACCAACGCTCCGAGTGTGCCGAAAGCAGACCCTCGCGCTACCCCTGCCGTTGCCACGCCCCAGTACACGATTGGAAGCGGAGACGTCCTCAACATCCAGGTCTGGAAAGAAAAGGATCTGAGCCAGACGGTCGTTGTCCGTCCCGATGGCAAGATCTCACTCCCACTGCTCGGCGAAGTTTATGTCGCAGGCAAAGAACCGTCCCAGTTGGAAGACCTAATCCAGACCCGCCTTCAGTCAATGGTGGTACAGCCGCGTGTGACGGTCACAGTAACCGAGATACACAGCCGAATGGTCTACATCACCGGAGAAATCGCACGTCCCGGAGCCTACCCATTGAACACCCCGATCACAGTGCTTCAGCTAATCGCGCAGGCCGGTGGTCTCAACCAATTCGCCTCCAAGAAAAAGATTCACGTAGTTCGTGCAGGCGGGCCAGCCAGCGGGATCTGGATGAATTACAAGTCTCTGATTCAAGGTTCCGATACGAATCACAATCTGCAGCTCAATCCCGGCGACACAGTGGTGATCCCGTGAAAGTACTCAACCCTGTTTCCTTGCTCTGTCTTATCTGCCTTACTGCCCCGGCCGGTGTAGTTGCTCAAGCTGCGCACACACAAACGTCTTCCCAGGCTCAGGACCCCGTACGGGTAGACAATGGCCAATCCTCAACACAACAAGAGATCCGTCCGACGTGGGTAGACGCAGCGATGCCACGCGAAGAACGGCCTTATTTTGATCTCGAAGCGTCGCTCTCGTATGGCCGGGATACTGCCATAAACAACGCACCGGACCTGAAGTCCAACACCCTTGGATTACAGGGCCACGTCGGCATCAGTTCGGTGGGACACCGCTTCTCCAGCTATCTTACGCACGACGCCACCGTACTTCAGTTCCCGGCAAGTGATATCAAAATGCAACAGTATCACTGGACAACCATCGGCATGACTGAGATCACCAGCCCCCGTACCGTATGGGGTCTGAACGCTGCAAATGCATACGGCGCAGATGCGGCGCGCGCGGGAAGCAGCGTCAGTCTTGCTAATGTAAATTCAGCAATCAACAATAACGGCGTACAAACGGGACTCATCACCGGCGACACGCTTCAGCAATACGTAACATTTCTTGTCGACCACGAAACTTCAGAAGTAAGTGCGCTATCTTTCGGCGCAAGCGCAGGCTTCCATAATTTCCTTGGGGCTGCCCCCTCCACCCGGCAATACGAGATAAATGCGGCTTATCGCGAATTGTGGAGTCGCCGCCTGCTCATCGGGGTTCGAGGCGATGCTGCACAACAGAACTTCGGAGCGGGTACCTGCGTAACCGCCGCGCTTGGAGCCTTCTCCACGTACCAGATGACCGCAGCGATGCGGGTCGAAGGCTCAGGTGGTCCGGTTTTCGGTTCTGCAGAATGCACCGGCAATTATCAATACGAGTTTGCCGTTTCAGCGCAGAACGCTCGAGGAAACCGGGCCTACATCGGTACAAGCCGTAAACGCGGCAATGGTGCCGTCGCAGGGTCCCTTTGGGAGACCTCAGTCTATGGCGGAGTGCAGGTTGGCAATCCCAGACGGTTCACGGCTGCATTCAACGGTGGTTATAGCAGCTACCATGGCGGAGCTTTGACGGATACAAGCTCCGACATCAATGGTTATTTCCTGTCGGGCGAGTACCACCGTCCTCTTTCGCAATGGGCGGAATGGTCATTTACAGCACGTCATTTTCAACGCACCGTCTCTTCGGTCGATTTGGCCAGAACGGTCTTTTTCGTAACATTCACCTGGTCGAGGCAGCATGGAGGTTCCCATGGCAGATGAGCATATTCCCATTTCCGAGCGCATCTCGATGTTGTTCAGTGCGCTGAAATACCACTTACGACTGACTCTCATCGTCCTTGCCGTTGTCTTTGCGGGATCGGCGGTGTATATCGAGCAGATGCCGGATGTGTACATGGCACAAACTCAGATCCTGGTAAACCCTCAGCGGGTCTCGGACAAGTATGTCAGCAGCGCCGTTTCGATGGGTGCAAGCGAACGCCTGAATACTTTGAGCCAGCAGATTCTCAGTTCCTCAAGGCTCGAAAGGATTCTGGAAGACTTCGGCCTCTTTCCCCAGTTGCGCGGAAAGGTCACTCGGGAAGAACTCATCGAGCGCATGCGGAAGAACATTGGCATACAGTTGAAGCATAACTCCGATGGTTTGAGCGCCTTTACGTTAAGCTATACCGGAGACTCAGCCCAGGAAGTCGCCGCGGTTGCCAACAAGCTCGCGGATTCGTTCATCACCTGGAACCTACATGATCGTGAGCAGGAGGCTCAAGGGACGACTGCATTCCTTGCCAACGAGCTCAGCACGACGAAAAGCCAACTCGACAGCCTGGAAGAACGGCTCAGGGTGTACAAGATGAGACACCTTGGCGAGCTGCCGGATCAGTTACAGGCAAACATGCAGACGCTCTCCCGTCTTCAGGTGGAACTTCAATCGAACACCGAAGCGCAGAGCCGTCTTGACCATGAAGCGCTCCTTGCCTCCACCATGGCGCCTGAGACAACATTGCGTTCGCAGGGCATAGCACCCAGCGCACGGCAAAGACTTATCAGCGAGAGACAGACCGCTCAAGCGGAGCTCTCTGAGATGCGGAAGCACTATACCGACAGCTTTCCCGATGTAGTACAGAAACAGGCTGAAGTACAGGCCCTTAACGAGAGGATTGCCGCAACTCCCGACATGGATCCGACTGCGATTTCCTCTGACCCGCAGCCAGCCTCAAATCCGCAATTGCAACTGATCCGCCGGGACCGTGCCCGCTTGGCGAACGAACAACAGAATATCCAGATGGCGATCAATCGCTATCAGTCGAGGGTCGATTCTGAACCCGTTCGTGAGCAGGAGGTCTCGCAGCTTCTGCGCGATTACGATACGGCACGTGAACACTACCGTTCCCTGCTTGAGAAGAACTACTCCGCCCAGATGGCAGCGCAGTTGGAACATCAGCAACAGGGCGGCAGTTTCACCATGCTGGACTACGCCCGCATTCCTGACGCGCCCGCCGGCCCGAAACGTATGCCCCTTTTTATTGGAGCCTTCTTTTTGGCCTTAATCGCCGGCATCGGCGCAGCATTTGTCAGCGAAATGATGGACAGCACCGTAAAGTCGGAGCTCGAGTTACGGGACTGCCTGCCCGGCATTCCACTTCTTGGTATCACACCGAGCATGGAACAAGCACGCGGCATGTCCCGCACACTTGCTCCGCAACGCTATTTATTAGGGGGCCAATAAGGTGATCTCTCTTTCTCTTCAACCTAAAACTGATCTGCGTAGCCAGAGCTCACGACTTCAAACATCAGACTCTGATCATGACTCCGCGCGCCATACAGAACCGCCCTTCGACGCCGCATCCGGGCTTGACGGGGTAAAACGCATTGACACCAGCTGTAATGGCCAGGCACGCGAAGTCTCTGTGTTCGAAACCGACGCTAACGGGATTGCTTCAGAGCAGTTTCGATTGATGCAACACCGCCTTTCCAATATCCGTCCATCAGGCGGGGCAGTGCTAATCACGAGCCCAGGTGTCTCAGACGGGAAAAGCCTGAATGCCTACAACCTCGCGTGGGCATTGGCCGAGGCCGGCAACAACACGTTGCTGCTTGAACTCGACCTGCGCCGGCCAAGCCAAAACCGCCATATTCCGACGCCGCAGCCGTCCGGCCTGGTCGATGTTCTTACGGGAGAGACCACCGCCTTGTCCGCGATACGCAGACTCAGTGATGCTCCGTTGTTCTATTTAGGCCTGAATAAGCCGGCCTCGAAGCCGGTAGATCTGCTGCGGTCTCAGGCGCTGCAGGACCTGCTCGGCTGGGCGCGCCAGACATTTTCGTGGGTCATCATGGATGGCCCACCTGTTCTGGCGGTATCCGATGTTGAAGAGATCTTGCCCCGCGCCGACCTTGTGCTGCTGGTCGTTCGTGAGCGCGGTACGCCACGGGCGATGGTGGAACGCACTGTAGAACACCTTGGCGAACGGCTGAATTTCGTGATCTATAACAACGTTTCACTCTCCAGTGAATACGGCTACGGATATCGCTGAATTTCCGCAGCAAGCTGTCGAATGTCACGACCACTCGAAATAAGGGAACTGCCATGAACACGTCAAATGTTTGGGTCTTCCGTCATCGTCGCCTGCTCATACTCTGTGGATTGGTCTTTGCTTTTGCTCTGTTTTCGATATCCCATGCTGTGGCGCASAGCCAGGATCTTACGGTCGTCGTGCTGGTGAATTCCTCTGTTCCCTCCGGCTATAGCACCAGCAGCACAAGCCCGGGATCCTATCAAATGGGCCCCGAGAGATATCTCGTCCATTTGCAGGTTCCATATAAAGTTGTCGATATCAGTCAGACCTCGGCTACCGATCTGACCGCATCGCAGTTGATTATTGCGGGCCATAACGGTTTGAAGCCGAGTGCCGCGTGGCAGAACGCAATTCTGACCGCGGTCGCAAACGGTACAGGGTTCGTGAACCTTGACAGCGATCAGGCGATCGGCACGCAGAACCATATGATGACGATGTTTCATGCTACCGGCGCCACGTTAGGTGACGCGCAGACAAGCATTACCGTTCCCGCGGCGGTCCAGGTGGGTGGATCCACGCCGCACTACATTGCAGCACTCCAGCGTCACTGGCTCGGCGACCCGGCTGGCGACATCACCTACAACTACCACGGCAACGGATCAACAACGATTGCTTCCAATGCCACGATTCTCACCGGCGGTACCGGGACGGTCGTGGCTCAACTCGGAACCGATCCTCTGATTCTGGTCAGCACCTACGGCCAGGGGCGCATCGTCGATTTCACCACCTATGACTACCTGCACGCCGACCGCTTCGGGTTTGTCGAAGGTGTCGACGATCTATTCTGGCGCAGCCTGGTATGGGCAGCTCGCAAGCCCTTCGTGCTTCGCGGATATCCGCGCCTTGCGGCGATTCAGCTGGACGACAATGAACCCGGTGTCATGTCTCGCATTCCGGATATGTGGAACACAACTCTTACCGGCACCGTCGCTTCCGATGGCACAGGCGGTCCCTGGCTCCCGCAACTGAACATGCAGCTCTCGTCGCTGTCCACACCCGGTGGCGAGCGTGCCCAGTTGATCAGCGCCGTCAACTCCGGATTTCTGCATGCGACTCCGCATGGTCTGAACTATGGTTCGGGGGGGGATCTTTACTGGAATCTGAGTATTGCGAATACCGACGCACAGTGGCAATCGAATGTAACCTCGACTCTGCAATGGAAGCTCGGGCAGGGCGGGACGGACACCTTTCCCACCTTTGGCCGTGCGATGGTAGGCCACTACTGGGATGTCACGGACAACGCCGGATACGAGATGTGGAATAGCCTCGGAATCCGCTACATCACAACACCCCAAAATCCTGGCACCTACTACTTCAATTTTCCGAAGACAACGGCCCAGAGAATTCCCTATGGACCGTTCCGCATCTACGAACAACCCCCGGTCTATTCAGTGGATTATGAAGAAACATTTCCCTTCTTCTATGCAGATGACATGGTGGTGCACAGCGTCGCCGGAAAGCCCGCACAGACCTTCTTTGCTTTCGCGTCCCAGGTAGGACAATCCGGCGGCCGTTTCAGTCGTCCTGACGCCGTCTGGCCAAGCTCACAGAATGGCTATACCGTCGCCCAGAGCCTGAATCAATGGGAGTACTACATGTGGCACTTCTGGTCAGGCATGATGCCGGTTCAGATCTACACCCACGACGGCAACAATCTCGAATATACGACAACGGCAAACCGCCAGAGTTTCATTTCTCAACTTTCGACCTGGTTCAAAACGAATAAAGGAATTCACCAGTACATGGATGGCATGGGTGACTATCTTCGTGCCCGTAATCACTCGCTGCTTACCAGCGGAACGGTCACCGCTTCGTCCATTACACTGAAGTTCACTGGCTCCGCAACCGACGCCGATGGCCACCTCATTCCAACCAAAGCATACGTCTTCTACGGAGACGACGAGGGAACGCTTCTCGCCGTTCCTGGTTTCAGCAACGGTGGTACGTACAGTTACACGAACACGCAGCCTGCGACGATGCAGGTCACACCGGTCACGTTGAGCTTTGCGACTCCTTCCGGGTCGTCGCCTGCATCGCAGACCGTCACGATCTCAAACATCGGCTCCGGCACCTATAACTGGACGGTTTCGGACAATGCATCCTGGTTGAGCGTAAGCCCTGCGAGCGGCACGGCGGGCAGTAACACCGTGACGGTATCCGTCAATAGCTCCAGCCTGGCTGCCGGTTCCTACAGTGCCACTATCACCTTCACTTCAGCTACGGCGGCGGGCAGCCCAAAGACGGTTGCAGTCTCACTTAGTGTTAATCCGAGCAATGCATCACTGGTCGCTAGTCCGACCTCGTTGTCCTTCAGCCAGAATACCAACACCACAACGGCTACAACACAACAACTCTCCATCACGAATCCAAGCGGTACCAATGTCACCTGGACCGCTTCGGGCAATGCTTCCTGGCTTAGCGTCTCTCCGACCACCGGCGGCACGCCCGGCACACTGAATGTCTCAGTCGTTGCAGGCTCACTATCGCCTGGCACCTACAGTGGAACGGTTACCGTCAGCTCAACCAATCCTGTGCTGTCCGTATCTGTTCCTGTTACATTCCAGGTGCTCACACCGCCCATCGTCATATCCACATCAAGCCTTAGTGGGTGGACGATCTCGCCTCTCGGCGGCCTTTCCGGATGGTCATCAACCGGCAGCGCTCTTCGCTATAACGGCGGCGGCGAAGCTCCGCTCTATGCCGGCAATGCCGGATGGACGGACTACGACCTCTCCGTAACGATGACGCTGMCGGCCTCCAATTATCCTGGCGGCATCAGGGGCCGCGTTAACCCAGCCAATGGATCCGGGTATGCTCTCTGGTGCTATCCACCGGACCACACGATCAATCTCTACAGAGTGGTCAACTGGAGCATCGACAGCGGGTACACTTTGATCGGAAGCTACAACCAGCTTTCCTTTGACACCAGCGCCCACACGTACAAGCTATCGTTCCTTGGAAGTACGATATCGGTCTATTACGACGGGACGAAGCTCTTCTCGTCCACAGACTCGACTTATACCTCTGGGCTCATAGCCCTGGATCCGTCGAACCAGATTGTCACTTATAGCAACGTCTCGATCACGAATTCCGTTGCTCCACAAACCACGGCAAGCGCCTCGCCTACATCCTTAGCCTTCAGCGCCTTGCCGGGCGCCACGGCAGCCGCTCAGACGGTAACGCTTACCTCATCCCCGAGCAGCGTTTCCTGGACGGCCTCTTCTAACGCGGCCTGGCTTACCAGCTCGCCAACGCAAGGAGCCTCCACTCCTGCATCCATTGCGGTCACGGCGAGCGCAGCAAGCCTGGCGGCTGGGAGTTATTCAGCCACACTTACGCTGAGTCCATCTGCCGGCGCGTCGATTCAGATTCCGGTGACCTTCAGCGTCAGCTCACAGCCAACGGCAGTCATCAGCGTCACGCCTTCCAGCCTATATCTCTTCAGTCCTACCGGCTCATCACCGCCGCCAGCTACCGTCTCAGTGCAGAACACTGGGACAGGCGGTATGCCGTGGACCGCAACCAGCAACAGCTCCTGGCTCACCCCGTCGCCGGCTTCTTCGGGTGCGCCGGGCACGTTGACGCTAACACCGTCCAGCGCCGCGCTCGCTGCGGGAACGGTAATGGCGAACGTCACTGTCAGTTCAAGCAATGCGACTAACTCATTCACGCTCCCAGTCTCGCTTCATCTTGGGACGAAGCTATTCAGCGATAACTTCAGTACGGGCTCGTCGCAATGGACCGCTTCTCCACTTGGTCTCGCTTCAAACTGGACAGTATCGAACAATTCTTTCAATTACAACGGAGGCGGTCACACGCAGCAGTATGCGGGTAGCTCCTCCTGGACCGACTACGTCTTCTCTGCAGATGTCACTTTGACTAACCTCTCAAACTATCCAGGGGGCATACGTGGCCGTGTGAACCTCTCTACTGGCGCGTCCTACGCGGTCTGGCAATATCCGGCAGACAACGTCATCAAGCTGTTCCGCGCTACAGGCTGGTCAATCGACTCTGCCGGGCTGACGCTGCTTGCACAATCGCCGACGATCGTTATGGATACGGCGCGGCATACCCTCCGCCTCCAGTTCGCGGGTAACCAGATCATGGTGTACCGCGACAACAGCCTTATCATTTCGGCGTCCGACAGCACGCTTACTTCTGGCGCTATCGCCCTGGATGTTTCATCGCAGCCAGTCAGCTTTGCAAACGTCAGTGTTCAACAGTAGCAGGAAAGGGCGAAGAATTATGGCGACTCTTGTGCCTGTTTCAGCACGATACGAGCAGGACCATGGGAAGAGCATCGCAGAGCGATGGGCCATCCGGCTGCCCATCGCTCTCGGCTCCTCCGCCATAGCCGTCTGGAGCTGGCTGGCGTTTTTCCGCCCACTTGCGCGGCAGGGTATTGTCTGGACTGCCATCACGTGCGCACTAACCTTTGCCTTTTTCTCAGCCAGTTCGTGTCTGGTAGCCATGCTCGATGGCAGCGGCTCACGCACACTTCGTCGTGAGTTAGCGAAGTGCTCCATGGCATTTGCTCTACTGTTCCTGTTTCTTCCTGAATATACGGCTCGGGTGCGCCCGCCAGTCCTACGTTCTTCCCTGTTGCTCATCACACTGACCATACTTTGGATTGCGCTTTATCACTTCTGCCGCCGCGAGGCCGAAGGTATTCGAGACTGGGCAGAGCAAAAGACATACTGGCCACTCGCAACACTTGCCATACTCTTCATTACGCTGACGGGCCTTGCCATTCGCAAGTTCTACGTCTTTGGGTATGTTGGGCAGGATCTCGCCTATTTCGCGCAGATCATGCATACAACCCTCCACGGTCATCTCTTCTGGGGTTCCCTGCTGCAGGATCTGCTGTATTCCTATCCGGTAACCACGGACTTTGCAGGGCACAACTCGCCCCTTATGTTTCTCTTCGTGCCCTTCTATGGGCTCTTTCCCAGTCCTGTAACGCTGCTCGTCCTACGCAATGCTGCCATGCTTGCCTGCTGTTATCCGATTTACAAGATAGCCCGCACATACTGCAGTGAAAGCACTTCCCGGCTCTGGTCACTTGCGTTTTTCTTGGTGCCAACCATCTTTTATCAGTCCACATTTGACTTCTATCCGCTGAGCTTTGTCGCGCTTCCCTTGTTGTTTGCGGTTTACTTTTTCCAGCAGTCTCGCTTTCTACCATTCTGTGTCGCACTGACCTTCACTCTGGCCGTAAGAGAGGACCTCGCAATCTTTGCGGTTGCCCTCTCAATCGTTGCGCTGATCCAGCGAAAATCCATCCGCTGGATCAGCGTTCCCTTCGTCGCTGGTATCGCCTGGGCTTACTTCTCATACTTCATCGTGCTTCCACATGCGCTGCATGGCTCGTCATTTGTCACAGATGCATGTTTCAGCCATCTGGGCGCAACTCCGAAACAGATGTTGGCTCATGTATGCAGCAGTCCGCAAACTACGGTGCTGCCCCGCGGCAATATTGTGTACCTCAAGGAACTGCTAACGCCTACGGCGCTGGTCCTTTCGTTCGGCAATGCGCTCGTTCTTTCTTCGCTGCCGTTTATCGGAATCAATCTCGCTGCCGGGGCAGGAAAATGTATCACGACAATCATCTATGCCCAATATTCGGTCATTCCGGCGGTGCTGCTTTTCGCCAGCGCCCTGCTTGCCGGTACACGCACGCGCGGACTTCTGAAAGGAGTCTCGAGATTGTGGATCAGGAGCAACGCCGTGGCCCCGGCAATCTGCCTCGCACTTTGTGTCGCGACCCTGATCTTTGTAACAGGAGAAGATCAGGCCAGCGAACTGCGCTCCAAACCCTGGACACAGGAAGCCCGCCAGGTCGCCCAGCTAATTCCTGATCAGGCTTCGGTCGCGGCCCCTCGCTATCTGTTACCGTCTCTGGCAAATCGCGATTGCCTATACCAGACTCACCGGCTTTCGCAATATCACCACCCGGTCTACGAATACCTGATCCTCGATAACGACTGGTCGCACATCAATGCAAACCCGGAATACCGGACGGCATACGCTGCACTTCTGGAGAATGCCCCGAAAGACCCTGCTTTTCGCGTGCTCTACAAAACTCCGCAGTTTACCGTCCTCCAGAACCCCGCTGCGCACGGAAAAGGCTGCTTCCCCGAGGAGGCAGCACAATGAATGCGCGGTCTACACTCTTCCGGGACATGGCCAACTACCTGATGGGCCGGGGATCGCTCATCCTGCTGGGGCTTATCACCTTTCCTCTGCTGACTCGATTGCTTTCGGTCAGCGAATACGGCGTTCTGTCTCTTACGCTGCGGATCGTTCTTGTGCTGGTTGTCCTGTCGAAGTGCGGGCTTCAATACTCAGCGGCACGTTTTTTTAAGGCCGGCGCATCCTCTGTTCTGGAGCAGCGACGTCTTTACACAACTCTGCTTCTCTGCCCCGCCTGCATTGTGATTCTGGTCTCGCTGCTGTACTACGCCTTTCTGTTCTTTACACCTGTATTTCGCGGAGACCAGATCCTGTATCAGTGCCTTATGGTCGCGCCGGCGGTCGTCTTCTTTCGGACTCTACAGGCGATCCTGCTCAGCTTCCTCCGGAATGAAGGCAAGAGCCGTCTTCATACGATCGTGGAGATCACCACCAAAGTCAGCACCCTCGCCGCCTTCGTGATTCTCGCATTTGTCGGCTTTCACCATGCATTTCCAGTGCTGCTCGGTGTTCTGGCAAGCGAGTTCACTATTGTCGCGGCGCAGCTCATCAGCTTTTTGAGACGTGGGTTGTTCCGTCTTTCAGCGATGGACTGGACTTTGATCCGCGATTCGCTCCTTTTTGGCGCACCGCTCATCATCTATGAGCTTTCCAGTCTCGTATTGGACTCAGGCGACCGCATCATCGTGCAGCGCTATCTTGGTGATCATCAGCTGGGTCTTTATTCCGCAGCTTATGGGGTATCCGGATATCTTCAAGACACTGTGATGACGCCTCTGAATCTCGCTATCTTTCCGATCTATATGCGGATATGGAATGAAGAGGGCAAGCCGGCGACCGAGCAGTTTCTTTCCACCGCGGTCTCCTGGTTCATCCTTGCGGCCCTCTTCATCGTGGGAGCATGTGCTCTTTGCTCGCGGGAGATGCTGACACTCCTCGCATCGGCACGCTTTGCCGGAGCGGACCGGTTACTCACAATCCTTATCCCCTCACTCATGATCTACGCCCTGCACATCTTCTTCAATGTCGGCCTGATCCTCGAAAAACGAACGACACTGCTTGCAACCATTGCAGCTTTGGCAGCAGTGATCAACATCGCGTTGAACCTGTACCTGGTCCCACGGTTCGGGCTTATGGGAGCCGCGTTCGCCACGCTTCTCGGCTATATCGCAATGGTGGCCAGCCTCATCATCATCAATAGAAATATCCTGCCGCTCACACCGAACGCTTCACTCATCCTGAGCGGCGTTGCGGCGGTGGCTCTTGCATATCCTCTTCCATCTCTTACTACGTTTCATCTGCCAGTTGTCACGCTTCTGGCACGGCTCGCCGGCTACACCCTCGTTTTCCTTACGAGCATGCTAGCCATCTCTTCCGGCTTCCGAACACTCATGCTTACCGCATGGAGGCGGGCGGGGTCTAGATTCGCCTTTCGCAGCCACACCGCAAAGGCCGAAATCATCGAGGAGTGTGAGACGTCAAACGCTGGCCAAGGAGTATCCCAATGATCCTCGCTGACCTGGATCCATCGACAACGATAGGAGTACGCAGCATCCTCCTCTATGCGTCAGTTGTAATTGGCGCACTCCTTACCCTTGCGTGGCGATCGGAGATCGGGATCTATGCCCTTACGGTTCTGCTTCCCCTGCAAACAACCCGGTATCACCTGCATGCGTTTCCGCTCGGCTCCAAGATCGTCGACATCCTGCTGCTCTGTGTATTAATTGGCACCGTGATACGCCCGCAGTCCAAGCTTGCCTACCGCCCACGTATCGTAATTTTTTTCGCGTGTCTAGCGATCTTCTATTTCCTGTCCCTATGGCGAGGAGCATTTTACCTCGGCGGAGATTTCCCCATCTGGTTTTCGGACCATCGTCTCGTCGATTACAAAAACTTCATCGTCATGCCAGTCCTGGCCTTCGCGGTTGTCCGTACTATTCGGACCAAACGACAGATCCTCACAATCGTTGTTCTGTGTGGCCTCACAGCGATGGTTGTTGACTGTAGTTACCTGAAATCGTCCGTTGACCGGGACTTCACGCACTACTCTGAAGAAACACGAGATGCCGGCCCTCTCGGTTACGCCGGTGAGAACGGTCTCGCCTCCTACTTGGTGGAGGCGACCGCCTTCATCCTTCCACTGATTGTCGTGAAGAAGAATCCCTGGCTCAGACTACTTGCACTTACGGTCGCCGTAGCGAATACGGTTTGCCTTCTGTTCTCCTATTCGCGCGAAGCCTACCTGGCTCTTGCGGTCATTCTGTGTTTTCTCGCTGTTGTCAGGGTACGCGCTCTCTTCATCCCAATCCTGCTGTTGCTGCTTGGATGGCAAGCCATTCTTCCTGTAGCAGTCCGCGAGCGTATTGCCATGACCTATTCACGTCCCGACCCCGGCATGGCGGCCGAACTGGATGCTTCTGCTCAAGAGCGGGTTATGCTGTGGAGCGATGCCATGGATCTGTTTCGTCATAATCCAGTATTTGGCACAGGCTTTCTCACATATGCCGAGCTCAACCGGGTTGGCTCCTATAAAGACACTCACAATTTCTATCTGAAGATGCTTGTGGAGACCGGCCTCGTCGGCCTCTGTCTTTTCATTCTCCAACTCCTGCTGCTCTTGCGTGAAGGCATGCGGCTCTTTGCAAGAGCACGAGATTCGCTGCTGTCGCTTATTGGCCTGGGTTACGCCGCCATGATCGTAGCCGCCACCATCGTGAACCTCTTCGGGGATCGATGGGCGTTTATCCAGGTGGACTCGAACCTCTGGATCCTCCTCGGATGCGTCATCTGCGGGTCGTCCCTCGCCGCTGAAAGCCGTAAGCAGCTACAGCGTCCACAACCCTCAACAACCATCGTCAAAGCGCCATGGGCGATTCCCGCAGCCTCACTGACACATGAAAAAGTGATGTCATGACTCCCCTTACAAACAACGCGCTCCCGAAGCGGAAGATGGCCCAGTTTCCTGGAAAGGTTCAAGCAAGCACTACCGATCGCTCCATCCTCTTCCTGATCGATCAATTGACCGAGATGGGTGGGGCAGAACGGATGATGTTTGAGCTGGCAAATCGCCTGAAGAAGCTTGGATACGCGGTTTCCATCATCACCTTCCGTGAGAATCCCAGCCCGGAAGCCTATACCTATGGCATCGAGGTCATTGTGTTACCGGTTCGCTCCTGCCTTTCATGGCGAGCTATCGGCGTTGCGCGGAAGATAAGACAGATCATTCGCGAGAAAAACATTGCCATTGCACAGACCTACTTTGAAAGCTCAGACCTGTTTGGCGCCGTGGTCTGCCGGTTATCCGGAGTGCGAAAGATCTGCTCCAGCCGCCGTGACATGGGGCTTCTGAGAACTCGAAAGCATACGCTGCTCTATAAACTCTGCGCACCGCTCTACAGCCGAGTGTTCGCCGTCTCAAAACGAGTCGCGGGGTGGCATCAACAGCAGGACGCCATCGGACCGCAAAAGATGGAGGTCATCTATAACGGTGTCTACCTTGCTACCTATAACCACCGTATCGATAGAAACCGGGCGCGCAAAGCCTTCGGCATTCCCCTCGACGTCCCGGTAGTCACGACGATCGCCAACATCAATCCATGGAAAGGCCTGGACGTCTTCCTGGAAACTGCCGCCATCGTCCACAACCAATATCCCGAGATCGCCTTTGTGATCGCAGGGGATAAGACCGATTTAGGGCACTATCAGACGCTTCAGAACCGCGTTCAGGAACTGGATCTCTCCTCGAACGTCTTCTTCCTTGGACGGGTTTCCGATATCCCGTCTCTTTTAATGAGCTCTGACATCTTTACTTTGCTATCTCGAACGGAAGGGTTTCCGAATGTCGTCATCGAGGCGATGGCGGCAAGGATTCCGGTAGTCGCCACCGACGTTGGTGGGACGTCTGAGGTAGTGACAGATGGTGTCACCGGCTATCTTGTTCCCTCTGAGGACCATCTCGCCGCAGCCGCCGCCGTTCTGTCCCTCTTGTCATTCCCCCCTCGGGGAGATTGCCTTACGAATACAGCAAGGGCTCTTGTAGAGCAGCAATTCTCGATCGAGACGATGGTTCAACGGCATATTGAGGTATACGATGCTCTTCTATCTGCCTAAAGCCGGCCTGCTCGGTCCCCACTTCGACCGTTATGCCATTTTGGCTTTCTGGGCGTGTGTCACTGTCATCGCATACACCTATGCCGGCTATCCGCTCATGCTGTGGGCGCTGACAAAGCTTCGCCGGCCCCGTCATTCAGAACCATCGACAGCGCCGAGTATCACGATAGTCATCTGCGCGCACAACGAGGCCAGAAACATCGGCAAAAGGCTCATTGGCTGTCTTGCACTCAACTATCCCCATGACCGGTTGCAGATCGTTGTCGCGTCCGACGGCAGCACAGATGACACCGTTCAGATTGTCCGGTCGTTTTCGGACCGGGGAGTTGCTCTGGTCGTCATTCCACAACAGCGGGGAAAGACGAACGCACAAAATGTCGCCGTGCAATATGCCACGGGTGACATCGTCGTCTTCTCAGATGCAACAACGGAGTATCAGGCGGACGCACTTCAGTACATCGCCGGAAACTTTGCCGATCCGACTGTCGGTGCAGTCTCGGGCCGCTACTACTATTTCGATCCGGAAAAAGAGTCATCAACCAATTCCGGTGCACAGGCTTTTGCGGGTTACGACAATCGCATCCGTAAGATGCAATCGGAGATCGCCAGCATTACAGGTTGCTGCGGCTGCATCTACGCAGTTCGTCGATCGTTGTACACACCGCTTCAACCACACATCATCAGTGACCTCGTAGAGCCGATGCATGTCCTGCTGCAAGGCGCGAAAGTCAAGCTGGAACCTCGTGCTGTCGCGCGTGAGTCAACCGCAAACACCTCCCGCAAAGAGTTCTCGATGCGGGTCCGCGTCATTACCAGAGCGCTACATGGGATCAGCAGCGTAGGCTCGCTTCTCTTGCCTTGGAAATACCCGTGGATCGCGCTGCAGCTGTATTCGCATAAGTTGCTCCGATACAGTGTCCCCCTCTTCCTCCTGGGTACGTTTCTATCCTCATCTCTTCTGATCCAGATCTCTCTTTATCGGTTGATCTTCGTTGCGCAGGCACTCGTCTATGCCGTCGCCATGCTTACAGCTCTCGTTCCCGTACAGAAGCTGGCCAGGCCTCTCGCACTTCCTCTCTACTTTTGTATTGTGAATGCCGCGGCGCTCGCAGCTATCGTCCAGTTTGTGCGGGGTGAACGTTACGTCTCGTGGAGACCAGAACGGGAGGTATCGCGTGCACAGTGAGAGAAACTATAACGGCGGTGCGCCCCTGAGAACCGTCCTGCGTCAGATCAGGATCCAGACGCTTGATGCATGCGGCCAGCTTCAGGCGGCACGCAGCAATATTGCAAGAAAGCACGGCGTTATTGTGCTGATGCTGCACCGAATCATCCCGGACGGCCAGATGCATCAATGCCGGTCGCCTCGCGGCATGGTGCTCCGCGAAAGCGGTTTTCGAGCGTTGCTGCAGTACCTTCGTGCTGAGACCGATATCATTGCCCCCACTGATCTGTCACACGCACGCGTGCGTAGCGAGCGTCCTCAGGTCCTCGTGACCTTTGATGACGGCTGGGCCGATAACTATGAGGTGGCTGCTCCGTACCTGGCCGCTTTCAATATCAAGGCATGTTTCTTCGTTGTGACAGCCTATGCAGGATGTTCCCATCCGTTCTGGCCCGAACATGTGCTTTGGCTGCACCGTCTGACCCAGCAGGCGCACCGTAGCGATCTCTGGAAGAGCTTCCTGGAGAGCTTCCATGTCCAGTCAAACAATCGCCCCCGCCCGGAGATCGTGTCGGGCTCCGAGGAGAAGGTCTTGTCATGGCTGAAGCAGTTCAGCGCGGCAGAGATTCTTGAGCGGGTTGATGAAGCGCTCTTTAGATTGGACCCGGCTCTCGATCGCATCGCCAGCGATCCGTATGAGCGGCTTATGACATGGGAGGAAATGCGCTCTCTTGCAAAGCAGGGTCACATGCTCGCTTCCCATACGTGCACGCATCCACTTCTGACACACCTTGGTGGCAGGGCCGTGGCAGAGGAGCTCCGCAACTCGTGGATCGCTCTCAACACAAAGGTCTGGCAGGGCGCCGGCAGTTCCGCCTGGATTTCGTATCCCAATGGAGATGTCGATAGCTCCGTTCAGGCTGCCGCACAAAAAGCCGGATATCGGTACGGATTCACGACCGTGCCTGGTGTTTGGCCAGGAAGATGCCAATCGCTCTCAATCCCCAGGGTCAACATCTGGGATGGATCGCTGCTCTCCTCTGATGGGACATTCAATGAAAACAGCCTTGCACACACTCTCTTCTGGCGTCCGAGCCATGCGACCTGGCACTAGAACTCTGTTTATCCTGCTGGCCTTGTTCATCCGCGCCCTACCCGGTGACAGCCAAACGCGCACGCCTGTTCCCAGGATTTTTTTCAGCGATCTGCTCAGCGGCCCAGTCGCGGGAGGCCAAAACGATCAAGGAGCCTTTGTTACGATCTACGGCTCCGGCTTTGGATCGTCGAGAGGCACAAGCTACGTCACGATAGGTGACGTAGCGGCTGTATCCTATCCGGTCTGGTCCGAGGATAAGATCTCTTTCCAACTTGGACGGAATGCAAAATCGGGTCAGATTCTTCTGCACACCGGCAGCGGACCTGTCTCAAACGGTATTCCATTCAAGGTCCGCCCTGGTCGGATCCTGTTTCTTGCCGCAAAGACGCGGGAAAAGCTAAGCTCGGCCGTCGGTAAACTAAAGTCCGGCGACATCCTGTATGTCCGGGATGGGTTCAGCGATGCAGGTTTAGACCGATACGAAGCGACAGTCAACATCATGTCCAGCGGTCGCCACGATGCACCCATTGCGCTTTTGGCATATCCCGGAGCACATGTCACCATCGGCTCCGCCAAGGCGCCACGTATTGCAGCACGCACGCCTAACGTGGAACGCACATCCGATCATTGGGTGATAGGAAATATTCACTTCGTTGGTTATCAGGAAGCGCTGGATGTAACCTCATCGACCGACTGGAGAGTTGTCGGGAACGACTTTACCTGCCCAAACGGATTCGGTCCCACTGGCTGTATTGAGTTCTCCCAGGCATCGGATGTCGCTTTCCTGGGAAATATCATTCACAACGTCGCACAACCCAAAACGACTAAGGTCTACCACGCACTCTACCTCAGCACTGACAGCAATCACATTGATATTGGATGGAACAAGATCTCCAATGTTAATGGGTGCCGGGCCATTCAGTTCCACTCCACTCCGACGGACCGCGGCACCGGACGTAACCAATACGATCTGCATGTGCACGACAACATCATTCACGATGTTGTATGCAATGGCATAAATTTCGCGACCATAGATCCGTCCCGAGGAACGGTGGAAGCCTATAACAATCTTTTCTATAACGTCGGTCAGGGACCGGATCCGCCCGATGGGGGTTCCAACTATTCGTGTATCTACGTTCAAGGCGGCGCAAACTACGGTACGACAGGGACCGGTACGGTCGAAATCTATAACAATACGATGTACCGATGCGGTGGCCGCCGCAACATGGACTCAGGCGCTATCTCTTTTTCGCGGGGATCTCCAGGGCAGACCGTTCGTCTGCGAAATAACCTGATCGTTCTCGATTCGAAGGTTCCTCTGTTTTCACCAAATAGCACATCGGCGCCGATGCTAGCGGAGTCAAACCTGGTCTGGTGGCTCAATGGAGCGGCCTCCTCACCGACCTATGCAGGCTTCACGATTGCAAATCCGTTACTGCGCGATCCTGCACACGGCGACTTTGCACCAGCCTCCGGAAGCCCCGCCATTGGCAAGGGCACGTTATTGGACTTGACGTGGAACCTGCTGGGGCAACCGCGAGAGAAAGGCCACCTAGATATCGGCGCTTACTGACGTAAGGTTTCTGGGCGCGGCACCATGTTTAAACAAGGCCTCGTCCATCAGGTTCTCGAACCGATGTACCGCATTGTTCACATCAAAGTTAGCTGCCCATTCCACTGCCTGTTGCCCCAGGCGGGTGCGCAGCTCGTCATTTTCCATCAGGATGGAGATCGCAGCGGCAATCTCATATACCGATTCACCATCCACTCGAAATCCTGTCTTACCGTGCGCGATCGCGTCCGCAGTACCGCCGGCCTCGCCTCCAATTACCGGCAAACCGCACGCATTCGCTTCCAGGAAGACGACACCGAATCCTTCCGTATCACCATTGATCTCCCGGTTGGGCTGCACAAACACGTCTGCACTCTCATAGAGTCCGGGGAGATCCTCGTCTGGAACGAAGCCGAGAAACTCGACATACTCTGTAAGGTCCAGCTCTTTCACGAGCTGAACCAGGGCATCGCGTTCAGGCCCCTTGCCTCCGATCACATATCGCCATGACGGAGATAGTTTCTCTTGCCGCCTTAAAACTTCAAGCCCGCGAAGCACCTGATCGATTCCCTTCCGCTTCTCCAGCCTTGCCACTGTCAAAAGCACGGTCTTCTCTTGCCAACCGTAACCGGCGCGCAGTTCGGCGCGCTTCCCAGAGATATGGAAGCGATTGAGGTCGATGAAGTTGGAAAGGATCTTTAATTTTTCCACGGGAGCTCCTGTCATTCGAGATACCAGGTGTGCCGTATAGCTGCTTACCGAAAGATTCATATCGGCTCGTCGAATACAGCGATGTTGCCAATAATGCATATAGGGAGCCAGGAAGCGGGGCTTAACCGCCATCGTCAACTCCTCTCCATGAATGTAGTTCACCAGCGCCGTTCGCTTGGGAAGATTCTTCATCAGCCATCCGGCAGAGTATGTTCCACCGCAAACAACGGCATCGGGTGAGTATTTGCTGCAGAGTTCCTGCCATTGCCGTCGCCCCTGCAGCAGGAATCGGGCCAACTGCATAAGGCTGCCAATCGGCCTTGTCTTTCGATCGCCCAGATGGAACTCGAACGCATCGATACGCTCCACATCCAGGCCGTAACGTTGTTTCGCCAGCGCGTCCCATTCCTGCAATGCCGCCAGTGACACATTGGATCGATCGCCGACGACAACCACTCTGTACCGTTTTAGCCGTGTCAGCAGACCGAGATAAATCTGAACGGCACCGCCGTGATATGCGGGGGCAAAATATGGAGCGGCAAAGAGCAGCAGAGGATGTTTTGACTTCGTCATACAGTCACCTCCGGCGCTTCCGCGATTTCTTTCACGGCTCTCTGTTTTACGACGACAGCCGACACTCCCATGACGGTCGCTCCGGCGGGAACGTCACGATTGACCAGCGAATTCGCTGCAATCCTGGCTCCGTCTTCTACACGGATTGGACCAATCAGAACTGCGTTCGTACCGCCGTAGACATTGTTTCCAAGTTTGGGAGCTCCTTGCGAGCCGGCGCCTCGGGTACCCAGCGTGACATGATGCGCGATGTCACGATGCCGCCCTATTACGACTTCGGGATGTAAGGTCTGCAAAAACGCCTCGATCCAGGTGGCCCCAATCAGATGGAGAGGCTTTCCCAGGCACCTAACAAGCAGGTTCCGGTCCGGGCTATATACCCAACGTCCCAGGCGGTACCAGAAAATGCACCAAACCGCAGGATTGAAGAGGATTCGCCGGTAAGACTCTCCATAGGCGCGATATCGCCCTAGATCTTCTTTGAACTCTGTGACCAATGCAGCATCCAGCTCGTTGAGGCAACGGACTGGCCCCCGATTGTCTCCGAGCACGTCGCAGGCCATTTACTGCGCTCATGGATCGGAATTTTTTTCCGGGACAGGGATTAAATCTCCGGGAACCAGGTAAAAGAGAAACGAAAAATCAATGACTTAGGCGCTTGGCATTAGCGGAGACAAGATTGCAAGCCTTTGCACACGTTCACCAAGTCGGGCTCCATTCGACATATTTTTTTCACCCCACCTTTTTCAGGGAGACGAGCGCGTGCTCAAGGAAATTTCTGTTTGCTTCAAAGGAACTACTCAACATCGAACCGCATCTTGCGCCCGTTCTTTCGGGTTTCCTCTACTCCTCTTCAGTCTGACGCTGCTCCTCCTGGGCACCAACGGGTGCGGTTGGGGGGGATCCAAGGTCAACGCAGCTTCAAATACATCAACGATTACGCTGAACGCCGGTCAATCAATCCAGATTCCCGCAACAACTACGTCAAACATCTCCTGGGCCGTCAATGGAACGGGATGCTCCGATGGAAGTTGCGGCACCGTTACCCCGGGATCTGGATACATCAATTACACCGCGCCGCAGGCGGTATCATCCCAGCTCCATACAACCATCAATGCCACTCTTGCCACGGTAAGCGACGCTGGGTCCATCGCAGTTACCGTTAATCCGGCGCTGACGGTGACGGCGAATCTGGATTCAGCCACAGTTGGCTCTTCCTACTCGGGTTCGCTGACAACTTCGGGAGGATCGAATCCAGTTCAATCATCGATCTCCTCTGGCAGTCTTCCGGAGGGCCTCTCCTTTGACCCGTCCACCAGCAAAATCGCAGGCACCCCCACCGCTGCCGGCACATATACGTTCACGTTCAAAACGACCGACGCCAGTAACGCGCAGACGAACGTTATTACCCCAAAAACGATCCGCGTCGGCTCGACAGTATCTCCGATTACCATTACGTCCCGTTTTCTTCCACACGGTACGGTAGGCGCAGAGTATTCGACTCAGCTTTCCGCCTCCGGCGGCTCTTCCCCGTATAGCTGGGCTGCCTCACCAGGCTCGCTTCCAACCGGTCTCACACTCGCTTCCACAGGCAGCATCAGTGGAGTGCCTGCCAATGCGGGCACCTCCGAGGTTACAGTGACTGTCACGGATGCCACGGGGGCATCGACATCCACTCCCCTTACACTTACCGTTGCTGCGTCAACGTCAACGCTGACTGTCACAACGACATCATTGCCATCTGGCGCTGTCGGTACTGCCTACACTGCGGCAATCGGCGCCGCGGGAGGGGTATCTCCTTATGCCTGCGCAGTTACATCCGGCAGCTTGCCCAGCGGCTTGTCGCTCTCGGGTTGCGCTATCAACGGAACCCCTACTGCTGCCGCCAACTCTTCGCTGGTGTTCTCAGTCACTGATGCGGCCGGCACATCCGCTTCCAGCAAGAGCCTGGCGTTCACCATTGCGGACGCAGCCACGTTGGACATTACCTCCCCGGCCTCAGGAACCGTCGGTGTCAGCTACTCTGCATCCATCGGCGTCTCAGGTGGAAAGGGTCCATACACCTGCAATATGACCGACGGTACTCTGCCCAACGGCATCCTTCTGAACAATTGCACGCTTCAGGGCACTCCGACGACGGCTGGTGTCTACACACTTGGTATCAGCGCAACGGATTCCTCCAAACCCACGGCTCAGGGGAAGAAGAAGATCTCCGTTGTTGTCCAGGGTTCCACAACACAACTGACAATTACTTCGCCATCTTCAGCCACCGTCGGCCAGGCATACAACGGCACGATCGGCATCACCGGCGGAACCTCTCCTTATGCCTGCTCGATTGTCAGCGGAACTCTTCCTTCGGGTTTGAGCATCAGCAACTGCACAATCACAGGAACCCCGTCGGTCGCAGGCAGCACGAGCCTCGTCGTAAAAGCGACGGATTCCAACAATCCTACGGACTCGGCAACCTCATCGATCACGCTGACCGTCATCGCTGCACCAGCAACACTGACAATTTCTTCGCCGCCATCGGGCACCGTTGGAGCACTGTATAACGGCGCTATTGGGGTTGCAGGTGGAACGGCACCTTACTCCTGCGCACCGGCGAGTGGAACGATTCCCAATGGATTGACGCTGACCGGTTGCTCACTGACCGGAACACCCACCACTGCTGGGAACTCGACCTTCTCAATCAAGGCAATCGATTCCAGCAGTCCGGCCAACGCTACAACTGGACCGGTCACACTCAATATCGCCGCCGCTCCAGTAACGTTGGCCCTTACCGCGCCATCCTCTGGAAATGTTGGTGTCGCTTACAGCGGAACCATCGGTGTCTCGGGGGGCACAGCTCCGTATACCTGCTCACTGGCTGGCGGAAGCATGCCCTCCGGACTTACGCTCAACAACTGCACCATCGGCGGAACACCGATTGTGGCTGGATCCTATAGCCTGTCCATCAAGGCAACAGACTCCGCTTCACCGGCAAACACGACGACGGCAACGGTGCCCCTGAACATCATCGGCGCAGCGTCTGTCACGCTTACTATCAGCTCGCCCGTCTCCGCCACGGTGGGTACTGCTTATACCGGTGCGATTGGTGTCTTCGGCGGGTCCGCACCGTACACCTGCTCGCTTGTAAGCGGATCGGTACCAGGGCTCACGCTCAGCGGCTGCTCTCTCACCGGAACGCCGACTACCGCTGGAACTTATTCGCTCTCCGTCAAGGCAACCGACTCCAGCAGCCCCGCAACCTCGACGACCAGCTCTGTCTCCGTCGCCGTAAAGGCTGCTGCTGCTTCCTTGGCGATTACATCTCCCTCTGCGACTGCCACGGTCGGGACTGCTTACACCGGCGCGATCGGTATCTCCGGTGGTACAGCACCGTATACCTGCTCGCTCGTGAGCGGCTCGGCTCCAGGGCTGACACTTAGTGGCTGCTCCCTCACCGGAACGCCGACCACTGCGGGAACCTACTCGTTCTCCGTCAAGGCCACGGACTCCGGCAACCCTGCAAACTCGACGACCGGCTCTGTCTCGGTTACCGTGAAAGCCGCCGCCGCTGCTACATTGACGCTCACCTCGCCGACGACAGCGACGGTGGGTTCCGCCTACAACGGCACAATCGGTGTCTCCGGAGGAATCGCACCGTATACCTGCACCCTGAGCGGCGGGACAGTTCCTGCAGGTCTCACCCTGACTAACTGCTCGCTCTCTGGCACGCCAACAACTGCGGGCGCCTCCGCACTCACCATCAAAGCCACGGATTCCAGCTCTCCCACTGCATCCACCACGGGCACGGTGGTCGTGACGGTCAATGCCGCTCCTTCCTCGGGATCGTCGGGAGGAGGACCGCACATCAATTACACCGATCTGAACGTTGGCAGCGGCACCGGTGGAGACAACGGAAACGGCGTCTATGTCCGCATCTTCGGCAGCAACTTTGGCTCGACTCAGGGCAGCAGTACCGTCGCCCTCGGCGGACAGTTGATCACGAACTGCAGCCTCTGCTCGTGGAGCGATACGACCATCATTGCGCAACTCGGTAGTGCGGCGACGACCGGCAATATTGTCGTCACTGTAAATGGCGCGGCCTCGAATGGCGTCCCCTTCACGGTCACGCAGACAGATATTGTCTTCGTCTCTCCGAATGGGGCCGATACCAACACAGGCAGCTTCACCTCGCCCTTCAAGTCGTGGCGTGCAGCCTTCAACTCTGTCACTTCGTCCGACTCGATGACCCCGGTACGTAATACGGTCATCTATCTGCTTCCGGGTACGGATGTCAGCTTCGATGACGGCCGCGGGTACAAGTCGGCGATCTCGACGGATATTGGCGGCTCCTCTCCGACCAGCCAGCTTTCGATCGTGGGTTATCCCGGCGGAACGGTGAACGTGGGCAGCTCTTCCATTACGTATGGCGTTCACGGATGGGGTAAGTACGTCACCATCGCGAACCTCAATATCGTAGGCCAAAGCTCGGCAATCGGTGCTGAAGCTGGAAATGCCCGCATCATCAATAACAGCCTCTCCTGCCCCGCACCGCCCTCGGGCCTGAGCGGCACGGCATGTCTCCTTGGAGAAACCACTGACCCATCCGAAACCTGGACTGTCCACGGCAACAATGTGCACGACACCGGTGGCAACGTCGACAAGACCTATCACGCCGTCTACTTCTCGAGTAACGTCAATCATGCCGACGTGGGCTGGAATAATGTCGGCCAGAACTTCAAGGGATACTGCCGCGGCATTATGTTCCACGCCACCCTCGGCAGCAACCAGTACGATCTGCATATTCACGACAATGTTGTGACCAACTCTTATTGCGACGGCATTGCACTTGCTTCCGTGAATCCGTCACAGGGAACGGTCGAAATCTATAACAATGTTGTGGCACATGTTGCGCTTGCTTCCAATCCGTATGGAGTTGCCAATGAAGCCGGCATCGCCATCAACACTGACCCTGCTGCAGGTTCAAGCAGCGGTAACGTTGAGGTCTATAACAACACCGTTGTCGATGCAGGAGCTTACTCGACCGGAAACCAGAACGGTTGCTTTGGTGTTGTGAGCGGCGGAGCCGGACTACACATGACGAACAATATCTGTTCACAGCCATCCAGTTCGCAGCCCTATGTCGAAGGTGGATCGACGAATGTCAGCGGCTCCCATAACCTGTGGTACGGTGCAGGCGCCGCTCCATCCTGGGATTCATCGCCGATAGGCTCGAACCCGCTCTTCCTCTCAACCAGCAACTTCGCGCTGCAGTCACAGTCGCCCGCCAAGTCGACTGGAACTACAAGCACAACCTCCACCATCGACATCGTAGGCGCCTCTCGAGGCTCTGCGCCGTCGATGGGAGCCTACCAATAAAATCCTCTCTGCACCGGGGGGCGCGAAGTCTGCGCTCCCCGTTTTCTTTTAGACAGCGCCCCGCCCCACCAGGACCACTTTCACCGTCTCCAGCGCAATTGCACAATCGAGCCACAATGAAAGATGTTTTACATAAAACAAGTCATACTCAAGCTTGCGTTTTGATTCTTCTATCGTGGAACCGTAGTGGTACCGCACTTGCGCCCAGCCGGTCAGTCCAGGAGGAACCGAGTGGCGGTGTTTGTAGAACGGCACATGCTGCTCGAGTACTTCACATAGATGAGGCTGCTCAGGTCTTGGCCCAATCAGGCTCATCTCGCCGCGCAATACATTGACGAGCTGCGGCAACTCATCAATACGATATTTCCTCAGATGCTTCCCAAGCCGCGTAATGCGGTGTGTCTCATTCCCCGCCCATCCGGTCTTCTGGACCGATGTGACCGGTGACATCGTTCTGAACTTCAGAATGCTGAACGGCTTTCCAAAAAGCCCGATCCGCTGCTGCCGGTAAAATACGGGACCGTCCTGCTGCAGATAAACCACCAATGCAACGATAAGAACGACCGGACTCGTAACAACCAACAGCATTCCGGCAACCAGAAAGTCGAAGATCCGTTTCGCAAACCGCTTCCCTATCCGATTGCTATAGCGGTCAGAGAAGATACATTGTTCCGCACTCAAATGATCGACGCGGACTCTTCCAGTCGCCTTCTCAAAGAAGGCTTGAGCGTCCTCGATCTCCATACCGGCCATCTTGCAACTCAGCAAGGTTTCCAGGTTGTCGTCAGACTGCGCCTTCACGTTCGTCACGATGATACGTTCGAAGCCTTCGCCTGCCCTCTTCCCCCCTTGAAGCACCTTGGTCAGCATGGCAGGCGGTGTAATTTCGGCGACTTCCATATTCCATTCCGGACTTGAAAGCACAATTGCCTGTAACTCCGCGGCCTCATCACCGGCCCCAACAACAAGGACTCGCTGCCGGTTGCTAGGCAGAGCCAGTCTTCTCGAAACCAGCGTCACAAGCGCAAGAAAGCCGGCGAACAGCAACACCTTTGACAGCACGGGAGTCAGCCAGGGAAGAAGGAATACTCCCGCTGCCAGCAGCAGGAACAAGAGAGCAAAGGCACGCAGAACCTGCACAATCGTAGTTCTGGGAATTCGAACTGTTTGCAGGTTATAGAGGTCGTGATAGTAGAAGATAACCTGACAGACAATCCCTACCAGCATCAGCCGCAGCAGGCCAAGCAGAACCGAACCGATGGGCTTGCTGCTCGATCCCGCGACCAGCGGCAGGATAAAGAGCAGCGGCGCCACAATCACCAGAACAACAAAGTCCAATGAGAGGAGCAGCGCCGCCCTCGGAGGCAATGCTTTTCCGCAAATCTTCATATCAGCTCACCCGTGCCAGGATCACCTTGGTCCGCATCTCGGGTTTTGCCATGACCTGCTTCAACGCTTCACCGACGTAGTGGATCTCTTCAGGAAGCAGGTGGGGATAGATCGGTAATGAGAGCACCTCCCCGGCGGCCCTCTCCGCCTCTGGCAAACGGCCTTTTTTATATCCTAGGTGTTCGTACATGGGCTGCAGGTGCAGCGGAATGGGGTAATGAACCGCAGTTTCCACCCCTAACTGGCGTAGCTCGGTCTGCACCGCGTCACGATTCGGGACCCGGATCGTATATTGATGAAACACGTGCGTCCGTCCCGCGACGGTCTCCGGAAGGACGACTTCATCGATATTCCGTAACACATGGTGATAGAGAGCGGCGCGTTCACGCCGTTGTTCGTTCCATCGATTGAGATGTGGGAGCTTGACCCGCAGGATCGCCGCCTGAATCTCATCGAGGCGGCTGTTCCACCCAAGAAATTCACTCTTATATTTCTTCGCGCTGCCGTGAGCACGCGCCATTCGCAGATATGCGGCTTGTTCGGCGCTCTTGGTCACGATCATGCCGCCGTCTCCGTAAGCGCCGAGATTCTTACTGGGGAAGAAGGACAGACATCCGAAATCGCCAAACGAGCAGACCGCATCTCCGGCATATTTGGCGCCGAGTGCTTGCGCCGTGTCCCCAATAAAGACAAGATTGTGCGCACGCGCAAACTTCGCAATCTCGAAGATATCTGCCGCCTGTCCATAGAGGTGCACGGCAATAATCGCTTTTGTCGCCGGACCTACCAGTGCTTCAAGCCCCTTCACGTCCATGGTGTAGGTAACTGGATCAATGTCGGCAAAGACTGGTGTCGCTCCCAGCAAACTCACAGTATCCGCCGTGGCAACAAAGGTAAAAGCCGGAACAATGACCTCGTCTCCGGGGCCAACTCCGGCGGCCTTCATGGCCAGAAGCAGTGCATCGGTTCCCGAGGCGACACCCACGGCGTGCCCCACCTGGCAATAGCTCGCCACCTCCGACTCAAGAGCGGCAACCTCAGGTCCGAGGATGAAATGTTGCTTTTCCAGCACGTTTTCAATCGCGCTGTCGATCTCTTCGCGAAGCGAGGCATATTGGCGCTCGAGATTAAGCATTTGAATCTTCTGCATTGACTCTTTCCTCCCCGTGGATCCGTCGGCCCTATGAGGCGCAGGTCACCGTCATCCGGCTTCTCTGCACGCTGGAAGCCAGAACCTGAGCTTGCTTCAAAGTGGCGACTATGCGCGGATTACGGGCAGGAAACGGGGATTTGCAGGGGCCTGCAAGCTCCCGCTGCGATGCAACGGTTTGCACACTTTTACAAAAGTGCTGCCCGTGGATTATTCGCTTAGCGGGTGTCGCAAGTCCTTTCGCTCTCTACGCATCCGTACGCCAGTTGCGGAAATTGTGAACCTGAAGGGCCGTCGTTGGACCGGCCCGCGATGGTCTTTGAAATGCACCAACCATCGCGATTCTCAGAATGGCCTAGGAGTGGGCAGGATGGCACGTTATCTCATCACTGGTGTAGCAGGGTTTATCGGATCTTCCCTCGCGCATGAACTTTTACAACAAGGGCACGAGGTGATCGGCGTAGATAACCTTACCGCCGGTGACGTTCATAATCTTGATGGCATCATTCGGGACCTCGATTTCCGCGTCATGGATGTAAACGAGACCAGCCGCCTGCGCGAGTGCTGCCGGGGTGTAGACTTTGTTCTTCACCAGGCAGCACTCGCATCCGTTCCGCGCTCTGTCCGCGACCCTCTCTCGACGCATGTTGCCAATGTCGATGGAACCCTGAGCGTCCTCATGGCCGCACGGGATGCAGGCGTTTCCCGAGTGGTTTATGCCGCATCGTCCTCCGCATACGGCAATAAGTCGTCGCAGCCGAAACATGAAGAGATGTTGCCGGATCCTCTCTCTCCGTATGCGGCACAGAAACTTGCAGGCGAGTACTACGTCCGTAGCTTCTGGCATGTCTATGGGCTGGAGGGCGTGTGCCTGCGCTACTTCAACGTCTTTGGCCCCAGGCAGAGTTCTGATTCTCCCTACTCCGGCGTTATCGCGAAGTTTGCATCTGAGATGCTCAAAGGCGAATCTCCATTGATCTTTGGTGACGGCAATCAGAGCCGGGATTTCACCTTCATCGACAATGTGGTCTCTGCGAATCTCCTGGCCTGCACTACTCCTGCCGCTGAGGTCTCCGGGAAAGTCTTCAACATCGGTACGGGCCAGAGTCATACCCTTAACCAGACGTACGATCTTCTGGCCCACTTCCTCTGCTTCAAGAAGAGAGCGCTCTATACGGCGCCAAGGCTCGGCGACGTTCAGCACTCTGAAGCTGATCTCAGTCTTTCGAAACGCACGCTCAAGTACGCCCCCGTTAGCAACTTCAAAGACGGTATCGCAAAAACGGTGCAATGGTTCCTTGAGCGGGAAGCACTTACCATCACCAAACACACAGCCTAACGCCGCCGGGAGTGCGGCCCATCTACATAAGATCACGGGATCTTGAGTAAGGAGACCTCATGTGTGGAATCGTCGGATACGTCGGCCCGAAACCTGTTGTCCCTGTCATTATTGAAGGTCTGCGCCGCCTTGAATACCGAGGATATGACTCGGCCGGCATCGCACTTGCCGATGGTGCTGGCGATCTGTCTGTCTATCGTGCACCCGGTAAGCTTCGCAATTTGGAGGCTCTGGTTGCCGGTATGTCGCTAACCGGCAGCTATGGCCTGGGACACACACGATGGGCCACACACGGCCGCCCCACAGAAGAGAACGCACATCCTCACCGTGACTGCTCCGGCTCCCTCGTTGTTGTCCACAACGGAATCGTGGAGAACTACCTCACCCTCAAGCGGGATCTGCAGGACAAGGAGCATGTCTTCGTTACAGAGACCGATACAGAGATCATTGCTCATCTGATCGAACAGGAGTTCTTCGACGCGGATGATGCGCCGGGCTCTGCGGCGCCTCTGCCCCTGGAAGAAGCAGTTCGCCGTGCGGTGCGAAAGTTGAAAGGCGCCTTCGCTATCGGTGTACTCTCTGCGCATGATCCCGGCAAACTGGTCGCAGCCCGAAGCGGCCCGCCGGCTGTAATCGGTTTCGGAGACGGCGAATACTTTCTCGCTTCCGACATACCGGGCATTCTTCACCATACACGCAACATTGCCTTCCTCCAGGATGGCGATGTCGCCGTGCTGACACCTGCCGGCGTGCAGTTCAGCGACTTCGAAGGCAATGCTCTCTCGCGGCCGCCGCAATATGTTGCGTGGGATGCAACCCAGGCTGAGAAGGAAGGCTACCCGCACTTCATGCTCAAGGAGATCTATGAGCAGCCCCGCGCGGTCCGTGACACGATCAGAGGCCGCCTCTCATTGGCCACGGGCCTAGTCAGCCTGCCTGATCTGAAGCTGTCAGAAGAAGAACTTCTCAAGGTACAACGTGTTGTCATCGCATCCTGCGGCACAAGCTGGCATGCGGGCCTGGTGGCGAAGTTCATGATCGAACGCCTTGCGCGTCTTCCCGTTGAGGTCGACTACGCAAGCGAGTTTCGCTATCGCACACCGATTTTAGGAAAGACTGATCTGGGAATCCTCGTCAGCCAATCCGGAGAGACTGCAGATACACTCGCCGCGCAGGCTGAGATGATCGCACACACAATGCCCACGCTCGCGGTCTGCAATGTTATCGGATCCGCCATTCCCCGCAGAGCCCTGGGATCAATCTCCACCAACGCCGGTCCGGAGATAGGCGTTGCCAGTACAAAGGCTTTTACGGCACAACTGACAGCTCTGTTTCTGTTTTCGGTTTACCTTGCACAGATCCGCAAGACGCTGAGCGGCGAGGAATGCAGCCGCCTTCTCTCGGCGCTGGGGGAGTTGCCCAACCAGGTTGATGCGGTTCTGCGCACCGCTGCCCCTGTCTGCAAACAGCTTGCGAAGGCGTTCTACCGTGCAGAGGATTCTCTCTTCCTTGGCCGTGGGATCCACTACCCCATTGCCTTGGAAGGAGCATTGAAGTTGAAAGAGATCAGTTATATCCACGCTGAGGGATATCCGTCGGGCGAGATGAAGCATGGCCCCAACGCACTGATCGACGAAACCCTGCCGGTGGTTTGTATTGCGACAAAAGATCCAAATGATCCCGAAAGTGTACTCAAGTACGAAAAGACCCTCAGCAATATCCAGGAAGTGACAGCGCGCAATGGGCGCGTTATTGCCGTCGCATGTGAAAACGATCAGGAGATCTCCCGGCTCGTCGAGCACGTCATCTTCATTCCATCGACCGTGGAAGCCTTATTGCCCATCCTCGAAGTTGTTCCGCTGCAATTATTCGCCTATTACATCGCTGTAGAGCGCGGATGTGATGTCGACCAACCCCGCAACCTCGCAAAGAGCGTCACTGTGGAATAAACAGGAGATCCCAAAAGACGGGATCTGCATTCCAGCGTCATGCGGATCTGGTTCTATGGAAAATCCGAAGCGTAGTATTGACCCCTCCCATGTTGAAGGAATGTCCAGCGATTTGGTTGACCAGCTCCCGGAAACCCTACATCACACCCCCAGGAAAATGCTCTAAGGCGGAACCGAGACCACCAGGGAAAACCAGCCAGTTGTGACTGGCGTCACTTTCCTTTGTGTCTGAATCGCGGATACTTACAGGTAGCCCTAATCCGGAGAACCTCCCCTCCAGAAGGGGGCCGTCAATGCAGACGCTCATTCTCATCCTGGTCACAGTTCTTGGCGCTCTTTTCATCATCGTAGGAACAGGCGGCGCCCTGCTCACTCATTTAAGAAGGAAGAAGAAGAGGAGTGCTCACTCGACTTCCACAGCGACCTGAGCGAGGAGAGGCAATGAAGTTCAAAGACCGTACCGATGCCGGTATGCGGCTGGCGCAGCTTCTCGAAAAGTTCGCAAATCGGCCGGACACCGTTGTTCTCGGAATCCCACGCGGGGGCGTTCCGGTCGCATCTCATGTAGCCCATGCATTACACCTCCCTCTCGATACCTTTCTTGCCCGTAAGCTCGGAGTTCCAGGTCACGAAGAGTATGCATTTGGCGCCGTCTCAGTAGGCGAGGGATGCCATTTTGACCATTCTGTGATGCGCAGTGCAGGAATCACCTCCGAAAAGGTGGAGGAGATCACCCGCGCGGCCAAGATTGCATTAGCCGAACGTGCCCAACTCTATCGGCATGCAAGACCCCCTCTCCCTCTACAGGGAAAGACAGTCATCCTCGTCGATGACGGAATTGCGACTGGGTCGAGCATCCTGGCGGCGGTGCGGTCGCTTCGTTCCATGAACGTTGCGCATCTGGTAGTCGCGGTTCCCGTCGCCCCGCAATCTACCCGTGCATGGCTTTCCAGCGAGGTTGACGAACTGTTTGTTGTAAGTGAACCTACTGACTTTTATGCAGTGGGCCAATTCTACGAGGATTTTGGACAGACCACCGATCAGGAAGTAGTCGCACTTCTCGATCAAAATCCGATGCGCATGGCTTCATGAAATGCGGAAAGGTGGAGACTTGTCCGTCGGTCGCTGGAACGGTGACCCGTATCACATCCACGCGGCGCGTCTCAGGACGAATATGAATACCACGAAAGAAAGATGGTCATGGCTAGAACGTGAAGAACCGTAGCAAACTGCCTGACGCGCCTCAGGCAGTTGCACAGATTCGCCAATTGTTCTGTAGAAATCATAGGGCCTGACATGCGGGAGGGACTATCTGATATGAACATCACAGTAAAGGATGCAATGAGTAAGTCTGTCGTGGCATGTGTTTCGACGGAATCGTGCCAACGCGCGGCCGAACTTATGCGAAGGCACCAGGTGGGCGCTATTCCGGTTGTCAGCGATAAAAACAGCCGGCATCTCATCGGGATTGTCACCGATCGCGATCTCGCCATGAAACTAGTTGCAATGGGGCGGAATGCGGCTGTCCCTGTTTTCAATGTAATGACGATGAACCCCATCACTTGCCGGGCCAACGATCCCCTCGACGTCTGCGAAGAAAAGATGCGTCTGCATCGCGTTCGCCGCGTCCCTGTCGTCGACGAGCTCGGGTCCTGCATCGGCATAGTGTCTCAAGCAGATGTTGCCTTGCACGATGATGCGCAGCACCTGCAATCGACCGTTTCAACCATCTCAAGGCCTGATCCCCTTTTGGCTGCCTGACCTCGAAAAAGAGGGCGCAACCGGTAGCTCCATGCGCCCTTACTCTCGTTCAGCCTGCATGGACCTTGTCCAATCGGCCCCTCCTGATGTGACCTCAATCACTGCAGCATCCCCTCGACTGCGGTAGTGTGACGTCGCGTTCTCCGGAGGGCCGGCAATGACCATCTCAAGATCTCAAAAACCGTCCGGCAATCATCTGACAGCTTCGCCAATCTCCTTCGAGAGAATCCTCGTTGGAACCGATTTTTCTGAGCCAGCGCAGCTGGCATTCGATATCGCATTGGAGTTCGCGGAACAGTTCGGATCTCATCTCTCCATTGCCCATGCCATCTCACTGATGCTGCCCAGCATGGCCTCGGCCGGCATTGTTCCGGAGGCGGTCGACGCTCTTGTCCAGTCAGCGAAAGAGGAGCTCGACAAGGCTATCTGGTCGCATCGGAAAAACGTGGCGCCGATCGAAAAAGTCGTTGCGTTCGGTGGTGCGGAAGAGGTGCTTCTGGGAGCTGTCCGAGAGAAAGAGATCGACCTTCTCGTACTTGGGACCCATGCCTCGTTGGGAATAGCTCGCATCGCACTCGGATCGGTGGCCGAAAGCGTCATGAGGCACGTTCCTTGCCCTGTGCTTATAGCAGGACCCAGGTGTCAGCGAATATCCAATTTATTTCGCTCAATCCTCTTTGCGACCGACCTGACTACAACCGGCACACGCGCCGCCACATACGCAGTAGCGCTGGCCGAGCAGTTCCAATCGATGCTCACGATGTTTCACGCCATGGAGAAGAAGGAGTCTGTAGCAGGCGGCCGCCGCGAAGAATGTGAGACCGCAAGCAGGCTGCAACTCGAGTTTCTACTGCCGGAAGCCGCAGACTTGTGGTGCCGTCCTCACATGGAGCTCGCGTATGGCGACCCGGCGGAAGAGATCTTGGCCATGGAAAACAATTGCGATGCGACCCTTATTGTTACCGGGACCGGCCATCATCTGGCCCTGGCAGACCACTCTCCGCGTAGCACGCTCAGTAAGGTCTTACATGTGGCGAAATGTCCAGTCCTCGCTGTACCCGATATTTCCGCGCGCGGATAGGCTTTCTGCCCTTCCCCGGGACTCTGCTCAAGGTTTTGCTCGCGTCAAATTGCGCCAGTATTCCATTCACTATTAGTCCATAAGTTATTCCCTGAGCTAGGGCTTATGACCCTTATAGAGATAGAAGCCATTAGACACCAGAATGCAGCCATAGCTTTCGTTGACTAAGCTCGAATTTACCTTTTTGGAGAAATTTCCTGCCAGGAAGGATCTTTCCAGTGTGTATTACATCCCCCTAACAAGCCGGGTTGCATTGAATTACTGTTCAGAGCGATCGATGCCCGGCGAAAACAGCACAAAAATGTCTTTTACAGTAGGTACGTGTTATGATCTCTTTCGCGTTACAAAGGAACCTGAAAGATCACTTCGACCTCCGCGGAGAAGGCCCGTGAGAAGTGTTTATATTTTCGGTGACTACATTTTCGAGACCGCTCCCGATACCCTATCCCGCGGAGTGCAGATTATTCCTGCGCCCTCTAAGCAACTCAGCCTGCTTCGCGTCCTGCTCCAGGGAGAAGGTAATGCGGTAAAGAAAGAAACCCTGCTGCGCGAAGCTTGGCCTTGCTCCGACGTGGAAGACCATACCCTTGTCCAAACGATCTATCTTCTCAGGCTAACGTTAGGTAAGATGCCCGACGGAAGAGAATACGTTGAAACGGTCCCCCGCTATGGCTACCGGATCGCCGCAAGCATTTCCCAGCAGGGCCTGGCTTCTCCGGAAAGTAACCCGTGGAAGCGCCCATCGCGGGGGTCGGGATTCGTCCATTCTCTAGGCCAGATCTGGCGGAGATTCAATTCTTCCTCCCGAGCTGCGTTGTAATCGGTTTCAGCCACCTTTCGCAGGCTGAGTTCTTGACATGTATCCGACAGAGCAGGGCCTTCACTAACTCCCCCGGGAGAGGTGTTTGATCCAGCGATCCAACGGAAGCTGTAACTCGTCGAGCAGATCTCTGTCGTCCCGGACCGGATAGCTCCACGCGGAACCGTGAGGTCCAGCGGCGCAAGCAGCATGTTCTTTCCAATACGCTTACTCAACTGACGGGATTCAATTGCCGGCGCAACGACCGTCATCCATGGGCCTCTTCATGCTGTGACAAGCGCTGCCAGTGTTTCTCAATAGCTGCGGTGACCTCATCTACATCGATCAAGAGCCGTTTGGCTTCTACCACCAACTCTTCAATCTGCCGATTTAACAGCTCCATCCAGCTCACTTGAGCTGGAGTGAGGAAGCTCTTCGCCACGACGGTGCCAATGCCAGGTGAGACTCCAGGAGTCCGTTGGTTAGCTAACAGGCTGGATCGGCGCTTTTGTGTAGGTTGACCGGCATCAATGGCCCGGAGATAATTATTTTCTTCTCTGCATCAATAGATCTTGGGCAGGAACCGCTCGAGACGAAATCGAGAGGTTTTACGATGTCGAGTTTCCTCCGTAACCTGCTCTACTCGCTCCGCAGCTTTGCGAAGAATCCTGGCCTGACGCTCACAATCCTGCTGACCCTCGCTCTCGGCATTGGTGCGAACACGGCGATATTCACCATTGACTATGCGACGCTGTTGGCTCCTCTTCCGTATCGAGAACCCGATCAATTGGTCGTCGTCTGGTCGAAAATTCAAGGCTTCCACAACGGAATCTCCGCAGGAGACTTTGCCGATTGGAGGCGGGAAAATTCAACGCTTCGGGACCTCCATGCCTTTACTGGAAGCTCCTTCAATATCGCGAGCAAAGAACAGCCTGAAAACATCGATGGAAGACAGGTGACAACTGGGTTTTACACCATGTTCGGACGACCTTTCTTTCTTGGTCGAGACTTCCTGGCGGAAGAAGGCGTCGATGGCAAAAACCACGTAGTGATTCTTACCCACAAGCTTTGGATGCATCTTGGCGAGAATCGCAAGATTATTGGTCAGTCCATGCGAATCGATGGCCAGCCATATACCGTTGTGGGCGTGCTGTCGCCGGGCGTCGATGACCGCGGTAATGACCAGCTCGCAGTGCCTCTCGTCTTCAAACCGGAGCAACTCAATCATGACTTCCATTGGCTTCTCTCGATAGGCCGCCTGAAGCCGGGAGTGACGGTCCAACAAGCGCAAAAGGACATGGATTCCGTTGCCCTCCATATTGCTCAGGACAACCCGAAGAGCAATAAGGGCTGGGGAGTCTTTGTCGAACCTCTCAAAAATGACTTCCTTCCAAGCGAACGCAAGCAGACGCTCTGGCTCCTGCTCGGAGCCGTCGCCTTCATTCTGCTGATTGCCTGCGTGAACGTCGCCAACTTGCTGCTGGCACGCGGTCTTGCGCGACAGAAAGAACTGGCCGTGCGAGCGGCGCTCGGCGCCAGCCGTCGAACAATCTTTGAGCAGCTCATCACCGAAAGCCTGCTTTTGGCGATAACCGGCGGTCTGCTTGGTGTCGGGATTGGTTATGCGTTGCTTCGCGGTCTCATCGCGATCATGCCGGAAGGAACTCTGCCGAATGAGGCTGATCTCACGCTTAATCTGCCCGTCCTTCTCTTCACGCTTATTGCCACAACTCTGGCCGGGTTCCTATTCGGAAGCGCTCCTGCCTGGTATGCCTCCCGCGTCGATCCAGGCGAAACGCTCAAAGAAGGCAACCGCACAGGAGTCGGTAGCGGCCGACATCGCTTGAGGCAGAGTCTTGTCATCGGAGAATTTGCGTTGGCACTAGCGCTGTTGGCCGGGGCAGGTCTCGCGATTCATAGCTTTCTCAATCTCCTGCGCGTCGACCTTGGTCTTCGCACCGATCATGTTCTGACATTTTTCCTTCCCGTTCCCGACTCCCGACCGAAAGACCCAGAGAAGATCGTTGCCTACTATAGACAGATCCTTGACCGGGTCAGCGCTGTCCCTGGGGTCACTTCGACCTCCGCCATGACGGGTCTCCCTCTCTTCGGCGCGGGATTCGGAATGCCATTCACCATCGTCGGACAGCCGGCATTCAATGATCCCTCCATGAGGCCGAATACGGGATTTGGGATGGTGACACCCGATTTCTTCAAAACCTTCGGTATCCAAATTGTGAAGGGTCGCGGTTTCACGGATCAGGACACGGCTTCGAGCGTAAAGGTGGCGGTCGTCAATGAGGAGTTCGTAAAAAAGTACTTCAAAGGCAGTGATCCGCTGAGGCAGCGGGTCTCGGTAGAACAACTAATCCCCGGCGTCACCAAGCTTGGGCCACCTGTTGAATGGCAGATCATCGGCGTTTATCACACCGTTCGCAGCGGTGGCTTTCGCCAGGATAGGCCAGAGATGGAGATCCCCTTCTGGCAGATACCCTGGTCGACCGCGGGTATCGGTGTTCGAACGATCAATGATCCCGCCACCATGACCAAAAGCATCGCTGCTGCCATACACTCTGTCGACCCGGAAATCGCCTTGGCGCAGCCCCGATCAATGGAAGAGGTCCGGGATCTGGTTCTTTCAAACGATCGCTTTACACTCATTCTCTTCGTCTGCTTCGCTGCGGTAGCTCTAGTGCTTGCTGCAATCGGAGTCTATGGAGTCATGTCATTCTCTGTGGCGCAACGCACACATGAGGTTGCTCTTCGGATGGCTCTTGGAGCAGATCGAAGCCGGGTCGTAACCCTGATCGTCCGAGAAGGCCTTATTCTCGCGGGGATCGGACTGTCATTGGGTCTCATCGGAGCCTACTTCGTTGGCAGGGGCATGCAGAAGACGCTGTATGGAATTGGTCGCATGGATATCTCAGCATTTGCATCCGTCTCGCTCGTTCTGCTCGTTGCTGCCTTGATTGCATGCCTCATCCCAGCGTGGCGCGCAGCCTCAGTTGAGCCGATGCAGGCACTTCGTTCCGAGTGAGTTCAATCCATTGATATCGTTTTGACGGGATTGGACGTCGGTCGTGACACATCACCCGTCGGAAGGGACCCTCGTCCCCATACGAATTTTTCCTGCGATCGCTATCATCAAAGCTGAACCTTCAGATTCACCGTACGAGAGGACCACTGATGTCAGTTTCTGCAAATCGTATTTGGCGACAATTGCCGGAAGAGATCCGAGTCGCTGCCTGTAAACTTTTTTGGGCTGAGTCAAAAGGCGTTGAGAAGCAGTTCCTCTTCGCATCTCTCGCAAGAGCAAAAAACATGCGTGAGATCACGGTCCGCAAAACTCCGATTGAGAGGCTGGCCAACTGGACGGCGGCAACCCTGTCACTTCCAGACCAGGTCGTGGATGATCTGCTGAAGAAGTATCTACTCCACGAGCATCGTGCCGTGATTATCAGGTTTCTTGAATTACTCAAGATTCCCCATGTCGACGGCATGATCGAGGAGTCGTTTGACCTCGCAACCCTCACAAATGAGCAGGTGCAAGGGGCTGCTCAGAACTTGCTCGGATCCGCAGATCGGATGGGCACAGTGCTTTATCTGAAATATCTCGTGCTTCAAGGTGGCCCCTGGGCAGGGATTGAAGAAGTTCTACCAGTCGGAGAATAGAGACCCGGGGGGCCAACGCTCCGCTCCATCCTCGACAACTCCAGCAGCCACTCTACCTAGAAAGATAAAGCTCATCGGAAAACATAAACTTTCCGATGAGCTTATCTATCACTCTCTTGATGTGCACTATGACAGATGAGCGATGGGGTTGCCGGATCCCTCCTGCCTATTCCATTACTTCGAGCTAGAGGAGAACTGAACGGTTGATTCGGAGGTGAACGTCGAAGCCGGTAACCCATTTGCGTTGTAGAGACTATCTCGAACAACGCTGTTCCATCCAAAACGCACAAACATGGGATCCTTCACGATGTTGGACTTCACGAGCACAGTCGTACCCTGTATCGTTGCGGAAGCCGGAACGAAATGTCGATCTTCACCAGCGATCTCAAATCCTTCAACCAGCTTTCCCTGCATATTCAGTCCCTGGCCATGATCGAACCACACCCGCATGGCATTCGAACCATCCGGAGACGATTCCGAGGTGGCTTGCCGGAAGAGCGGCCCTTGATAGTCAATGGCTTCACCGTATGCAAGAGCTCGGGCGGCCAAAGCGAGCCGCGCTCCAATAGTCTGTTTGTCAGAGGGGTGAACGTTCGTCACATCGCCTACATCGAGTGAAACAGCCATTGCCGTATTCGCTACGTTTAGCGTGCGGCGCTGCTGGTCACGAACCGTTGGCCACTCCTCTGTTGGGGCATTGAAACTCGAAATCTGCACAAACAGGAATGGCAGATTTCCCTGCTCAAAGTGCATTCGCCAGTCACCAATAAGAGCAGCCAGCAGGTCGCTATAGAACGGCGCTCGGTCCAGGCCGGCATTTGCTTCGCCCTGATACCAGAGAAACCCTTTGATCGTCATCGGGACGAAGGGCGCAATCATCCCGTTGTAAAGCCCGGACGGCATCCACGAAGACGGGTTGGGATGCCACGGATGCCGAGGAATCGGCCTACCAGCAGTTTTGGCGGCTTCGTCCTCGCGTTTTTCTTCGGCCCAGACGGCTTCCAGGCCGGCGGATCTATTCGCAAATGTGGCACGACTGGCGAACGCTCGCTGAAGCCGAGCATCATTCCCAAGCGTGTCCATCGAGACCCACGCGTCTGCCGGAGTTCCCCCATAGCTGATGTCAATCAATCCGACCGGAACCTTCTCCCTCTCCGAGATTTCCCGGCCAAAGAAATAGGCGACTGCGGAAAAACTCCTGGCCGTCTCCGGTGTGCACATCGTCCATGAACTCGTGATGTCCTGAGCAGGCACATCACTGCTCATAGGCTGCACTCGTAGAAGACGCAGATTCGGCCGGAGCGCCGCCGAAATCTCCTTTTCCTGGTTCTTCAAAGGCGTATCAGGCCCAAAGCCTTGCAGAGGAAACTCCATGTTGCTTTGGCCGGACGCCAGCCAAACATCTCCTACCAAAACATCGTTCAATGTGTTGTCCGGACCATCGCCCGAAACCGTGAGAGTGTACGGGCCTCCACCCGATTCGGGTTGCAGATACAAGCTCCAACGTCCGATGTCATCCGCGATAGCAGGTGCAGTTTGTAGATGAAAATGCGCCAATAGATGGGCACCCGGAGTGGACCAGCCCCATAGATGAATCGGACTATCTCTCTGCAAGACGGCATGATGGGAGATCAACTTTGGGAAGCGCACTTCGGCACAAACCCTGGCAACTGAACCCCCAAGCAGGCACGCGGCAATGACGATTGAATAAGCAGTTCTGGCAATCACGTTACAAAAGCTCCTCCAGCAGTTCGGCGCTTGAGCGCCAGGAATCAAACCCATCTGCGGATGGATTCACGGGAAGTTCGCCGCCCATCAGTGCCAGGGATGAAAGCGCTGATGGGCTACTATTGGGCGGCTTGTGTCAATACGAGGGGCCCCATGTTCGATGGGTTGTTCCAAGTGCAGTCGCAGGTTGCCCACCAGGCCAGCTTGCCCTGACGCGTTCCTTGTGCGGAGGCCGTATCCACCATCACGTCTAAACCATACTGATGTCCCACAACGGGTGTGGTTCCGAGCGTTGTCCAAGGAAATGCCATGACCATCTGATAGCCACCAGTGGTGTTCTGCTGTGCAAACACCACACCCGTCAGCGACGACGGACTATGATGCACTTCGGTGAGCGCTGCTCCACCGTTACCGTACGGGAAGGCATATTGAAAATCCGTGATCCCGTATGCGGTGCTCCTGTTGTAAGTACCCGAGAAATACACTTCCACAGTCTCTCCATTCCAGAGGTTCGCGGCTGTTGGAGCGATCAGATACGAATCCTGTACCGAGACCAGTAGGTACAAGTAATTACTGTCCCATAGGGTCTTGTATTGCGCGGTATCCTGCGACGATCCCGAGAAGTAATGCGGGAGAGGAACAAACGAAACGTTGGCCCATGCGCCGGTATCGGAACCATCCAGAGGTGGCGGAGTCGAAGTCATGGCATCGTTCTCCACATTTGGTGTTGCGCCGGCTTCTGCAGAATTGGAGCTTGTACCGCCCGAGTTTGTGGCCTGCACCACGTAGTAGTACGTGGTACCGTTGGCCGCGACCGAGTCCGTGTAGACAACAGAAGTCGAAGTCCCAATCTGTGTGTAGGGCCCTCCACTGGTTGTGCCGCGAAGCACTTTATATCCAGTGGCCCCGGTCGAGGTCGGCCAGGTCAACGTAACCGCTCCGTTGCCGGCCGAAGCCGTGAGACTTGCAGGTGGTGCGGGCGTGGGCTGTCCGGTGGATGACCAGGTTCCACTCAGTGGTACCTGAAAGACATACATCGATCCCGGAGGCATGTTGAAGGTGTAGTTCGCTGTTAGGCCGCTCAATGTCTGCATCTGGATGGGAATATTCAGCTCGTCATTGTTGCCCATACGTGGATCACCGGTAAGAGCATAGAGTGTGGCCGTTCCAGTTGGTGTAGCCGGGAAATTCAGAGTCACCGGTGTCTGGTTATTGAGGTCGCGTGAAATGACCACTACGTCCGCCTGATTGGGGACATTGGCATCCTTGAAGGTGTAGACGGCAATCAGAGGTACGGCCTGGCCGCCGGTAATGGTCGCGTTACTGTAGGTGGGAACTGAGTTGGTGCTTGTGAGCACCATCGGTCCGGAGCAGTAGTTGTTGCGCATCTGCAGAGCTTCCCATATGGGATGCGGACGGAATCCATTGGCGATGTTGGTGTGCGAAGTGAAAGGCCCAGTGCCCAACATATAGCCAAAGAAATTCTGTGGTCCAAACCCGCGCATGGTCGCATAGAGATTCACATCAATGGCGCCAATGGCGCCGGCCAACGATGTATCGGCAGGAGAGCTGCCTGTATCCACTCCTGGGCCTTCTTCATACGCCGCGAGGCTGTAATTTCTTCCGTTGGCCGCATCCCGTTGCTGCTGCGCATAGATTGCGTCAATCAGCGGCCCGTTGGTGACAGGCAACTGAACCAAATCCGACTGATAGTGCGAATCACCAGTCAGTGAATTATTTCCGGACGAGTAGAGAGCCGCATCCACCACGGATACCTCTGGCGCAGCAGCGGCGGCAGCCGCGCCAAACGAGGGGTTGATCTCCCAGCCGTTAGCTACGAATTTGATCTGCGCAGGGTTGAAGTAACTTTTGCCCGCGATAGCGTTAGAGATAACGAAGTGAGCCCACTGTCCATACTCCACATTGGACGGAACTTCCTGCGTACCCCATTCTTCGTTGCCGACTTCCAGATAGATGGTGCCAAAGTCATCGGTATAAGGTCCGGGATGGTTGGATGGCCGCTTGGAGGCATAACCCACACCCGCAGGAGCTGCTAGGTAGTCGATCAGTTCGTCCCACTCAACCTCAGATAAAGCCATATTCACAATGAGCCAGGGATTGGCGCCCACTGTTTTCACATTGGCCAGCGCATCCGGCAGATGCTCAAGTTCCTGTTGGATCTCACTTTGGTAGCCGATGCCCTGATTGCTGCGCGCCTTGATCTCCGGGGTTATCCAGCTATCAAGACTCCAGAAGGAGTAGGTCCCCGAGGTGTTGCCAAAGTTACTCCAGATTCGGATGGTCCCGGGCTGATAATTCTTCCAGGCGGTCATCACCTGCGGGTTAATCGAGTTAGGCGACCAGCCTGTGTCGTAGAGCTGAAGATTGTCTACCCACAGGGTGCCAGGAGCGGTGTAATTCAAATGCGCACTGACCACGGCGGAGCCCACCGGAATTCCGGGGACAGCGGGGAAAGTCCAGGTGAACAACTGCCAGGTGTTGGTCACCCCGATAAAGGTATGAGAGATACCCAGGCCCTGCAGCGAGAACGTGGCACTGCCGCTACTGATGCCTGACTGTTTCAACCAGACACTCACCTCATAGGTATGCCCTGGTTGAAACTGCTCATTCGCAGGTCCGACAAACGCATTCTGGATCCATTGCCAGATTCCCTGTTTCTCCGTTTTCGCATCAGTGATCTCAAGGCTCAGCCCTCCAGGATCGGAAGGCGGCACGTCTGTAGAAAGCGTGTAGGGTACTGTCGCGGTACGTGTGTCAGCGGTAAGCGTCTCCGCGGACCAGACCGGGGTGTAGGAGGTCATGCGTGAAGCAAGCAGGGAGAGGCCTGGCACCGCAGGTTGGTTGTCCAGAGCCAGCCAGATAATATCTCCGGCCAAGGTTGGTGGTCCGGAATCGGCAAAGGTGATGGTATTGTCAGCCGGAACGCTATCTGAGACAGCGGTATAGCCGGTCACCGTATCCGTGCGCAGCAACGACCATGCGCCATTGCTGAAGCGATAGGTCCTTGCCGTGGCTCCCACGAAATACCCTGTAGCAATGCTGCTGTAATAAGGTGTCCCTCCGTCATTAGTGGCAATGAACGTTGTTGCCGTTCCATTCTGGCTGGCGGTAAGACTCACGCGTGCGTCATAGGGAGAAAACCCTCCGTCGGAAAGCCAGGCATTCTCAGTGATGTTGGAGCCGTCTTTCGGCTGCATGTTAAATCCAGCGTTGACCGGATTGGCCGCCACCACCTGCGGATAAATGCTGAAGCTGGCAGCAGCATTAGTTCCTGCTACGGGGGTGACCGGGGTAACCACCACTTCATTCGAGAGGGCGCTGGTACCGGCGGAACTCTGCGCAGACACTTTGAAGAAGTAAGGCGTAGCGTTGGTGAGCCCTGACACGGCATAGGTTGTTCCTGTAACACCGGTCGCGATAGGCGTTGTGCTTTCGGCTCCGGTACTAGTGCCCTCGTACACGTTGTACGACGTAGCTCCCGCGGACGCAGTCCAACCGAGAGTAGCCAGCGCATTGCCGGCCGTCCCTGTCAGTGAAGGCGCTTCCGGAATGGTCGACGGTGTGACGCTGACTTCAGCGGACAACCCACTCGGGCCCGACAGGTTCACGGCCGCTACTTCAAAGTAATAGGTAGTCCCGTTGGTTAGTCCAGCAGCGGTATAGGTAGGAGAGGTAAGCCCGGCTGCTATAGGAGTTACACTTTCTCCTCCGGATGCGGTGCCCCTATACACGTTATAGGAGGCCGCACCTGCAACGGCTGCCCAGGTAAGTGTGGCCTGCGCGTTACCGTATGTTGCCGTCAGGCCGGTGGGTGCGGAGGGTACTGGAGGCATCGGCGTTGTAGTGGCCTCGTTTGAAACACCGCTTGCTCCGGCGGGGTTTACCGCCGCAACGGTAAAATAGTATGCGGTTCCGTTAGCCAGGCCAGTAGCGATATAGCTGGCCGACGTGACACCTGTGGCAATAGGCATCGCATTCTCTTGACCGGACGCGGTGCCCTCATACACGTTGTACGACGTCGCGCCCGTCACCGGCGTCCAGGTCAGCGATGCCTGGTTGTTGCCTGCTGTCGCCGTCAAACCTGCCGGCGTTGCTGCTGGAGACGACGTAACCACAGCGAAGCTGGTTCCTACCCGAATCTCGTCCAGCGAACTCTGCCCCGTTCCGCTGCCGCCGTAGTAACTGAGACCCTGGAAAGCAAAGCTGCTCGATGTCGAGAACGTTGCATTCGGAGTCGCCGGAGCAGCACCGCCAAGCGATGATGGATTGACATAGAGGTTGGCCACATTTGTGGCACCGAAAGTGATCTGCAGGACCAGCAGAGCCGGAGTACCCACAACCACAGGAACATTGCTCTGCACGGTTGTGCCGTTGTAATTCAGACTCCAATACTGCGTGGAACCGGTATTGGAAGCAGTGCCAAAATAACCTGCCTGCAGGTTCGCCGGATATGGCCACCAACTGCTAGTCCCGCCCTGTGCGGTGAGAGACAGCGAATTCTGCTGGGTGCCGCTGGCGTCCTTGCGCATTAAGAAACTGATCCAGAGGGTCTTTCCAGAAGCCCCGATGAGGCCGCTGGAGAGGTAAGAAGCAAGCGGGCCAGAGGTGGTCACATCCAAAGCTCTTCCTGCACGCTCGTAGGCATATCCACCGACGCTATAGTTCCCACTTGTCTGCAGGTTCAGATAGGTCAGCGGAGTTGTCGACGCTACGTTATAGCCAGGTACAACAGTCGAGCCATTCTGTTCTGCCCAGCCTCTCGCCCAACCACTATCCCCGCCGCCGCTGGCTCCGTTCAGCGCTCCATTCGCTTCTCCAAAAGGTTCGTAGGCCAGCAGCGTACCCAGAGAAGGTGTGGCGGCAGCTTCATTCGAATAGCCGCTGGTTCCAGCCGCATTGACCGCTGCCACGGTAAAGAAGTACTGAGCGCTGTCGGTCAGCCCGGTCACCGTGTAGGTAGCAGCAGTGATTCCAGTGGCAATGGGAGTCGCACTCTCGCCGCCGGCGGTAGTGCCCTCGTAAACCTTATAAGAAGTGGCCCCTGTTGACGCGGTCCACGTGAGCACTGCCTGCCCATTGCTGGCAACAGCGGTCAAGCCCGTAGGAGCTGGCGGAGATCCCGCAGGTGTGGCCGCAGCTTCATTGGAAATCGTACCGGTTCCCTGCGCGTTTACACCTACCACTTCGAAGTAGTACGCCGTTCCGTTGGTGAGTCCGGTTACGGAGTAGGCGGTTCCGGTTATGCCTGTAGCGATCGGTGTTGCACTCTCACCACCGGATGTAGTGCCCTCGTAGATGTTGTAGGAAGCCGCTCGTTGCGCGGTCGTCCAGGTAAGAGCGACTTGAGAGTTGCCTGCGGTTGCCGTCAATGTGGATGCCGAAGGCGGCGAAGCGATGGGAGTTGCGCTCACCTCATTTGAAGGTCCGCTGACGCCGGAAGCGTTCATCGCCCGGACTTTGTAGTAATAAGTCGTTCCGTTGTTCACTCCGAAGTCGGAATACGTGTTTGAGGAGACGGTGCTCAAGGTTGTCTCGCCACCCGACGCCGTACCACGCGACACGATATAACTGGACGCACCCGGTACCGGCTCCCAGCTCAGCCCCACCAGTCCATCGCTGGCGGCAGCGACCAGATTCCCCGGCTCAAATGGAACGCCATTGGGCTCATATCCGGTCAGATTCACCAGCGCGTTGTACTTTGCTGTACTCAGGTTTCTGTAGTCGTCAGTGGCTCCCCAGTCACCGTAACGACTGTACGCAGATGAAAGTCCGAAGTAGCCAAACATGTTTCCGCCATTGCCGAACCAGTTGTTGCGAATATGACCCTGCACCAGCGTATCCATGCCGGTGTCGCGGTTAGCCAGGATCTGCACTCCGAGATTTGTCGTTGAGTTGGACCCACTGTTGTTGTTCGCCGGACCGCCCTCATACGCAAATAGTTGCAAGCCATATTGTGAAGCGGTGGTCTTGGCCGCCGTCACATATTGAGCGCTTGCGTTGCTGGAGGAGGTCATATCCGCCAGTACTTGAGGAATCGTGGTGTCGTTGGCGTAGTTTGTTGCATTGAAATAGTCGCCCTGCGCCATCGCGTAGAAATAGTTCGATGGCGGCCCATATGTCGTGTTGAACCAGGCAAGGGCTTTAGCCGCATTCGAGTTCGATCCCTCATCCAGTTGCCACCACGCATAGACGGGACGTATGGTCGTGTTCAACGAACCTGTACCGAAGACCGATTGGAAGATCTGTCCGATCTCGTAAAGCCGTTTGAGGTGACGCCGGTATGCCCAGTGAAGCTGGCTGGTATCGCCATCATTATTAAGGACAGAACCGCCCTTACCCACTTCATCTTCGGCTGCCAGCAAGTTCCAGGTGTACTGCAGGAAGCTTGGATTCCACACCTCGTTGCTGTGCTCGATATAGACGTGCAGACCGGGGTTGAGACCTACATTACCGGTAAAAGCATTACCGTTCTTGAGCAGGTAGGCAAGGTTGTAAATATAACTGGAGGTTTCGGGCGATGCGACATAGGTGGGATCGAGAGAATCGGTGCCGCCCGTTGCACTGACCGGGATATTAATCCAGATATCCTTGTTGGTGGCATTGGCCAGAAGGATCACATACTCCCACGAAACGCCCCAGGCGCCCGGCTTCACGTTCGTATTCGTGGAGATGTTCACACCGACTCCCTGATAGAAGTCGGTAGGCAGACTACGCGAAGACCAGGGGAGTAGATGATGGCCGGTGTCGCCATAGTATCCGGGAGTGGTATTCGTCCCCACCCACCCCATGAACCGCAGGTAGCCGAATGGCGCAAATGCGCTCACAAACGCGGGATCGAAAACCTCAGAGGAAGCTTGAGTGAGGGTGAAGCCCGGCCGAATCGCCTGCAAAGAGGCAATACCCGTGTTGGTTCCGCTGGTAGGCGTCAGTTGCGTATTTGTGAAGCTGATCTCCATAAGCGCCGCCCCATTGGAATAGGTCGCGCCGCCGGGAAGGGTTACGTTAACCGTGGTGGTGTTCGTGGAAGAGTTATACGTCTGGTTGGCGAAGGTGAGTACCGGTGCACCGGATACATTTGCCAGCGTTGCCTGTCCCTGAAAGGACAGAGTATAGGTGCCGGCGCTGTTCGGCTGATAAGCAGATGGATCGTCTGAGTATCCAAGCCACTCCGGTACGGGGCGGTCATCAAAAATCACCGCAATGCCATCCGACAGCGGATTGCCGTTCGCATCGGTTGGAACCTTGCCGCCACTCGAATTGAGAAACAGCCGCCCCTGGTTTTTGAACGCATCGATAAAGCCAGTAGGCCGGTCGCTAACTTCGACTCCAATCTGAGTCGGATAAGTAGTCTGGCTCCAGACTGCTGAGCCGTTGACCAATGCCATGAAAACCATAATCACGAAAAGAAACATTCTTCCTTTCTTCTCGTGACCAGACTTATCCATCTCATTCACAAACGCACACATACGCGTCATCACAAGCTTCCTCCTGGATTCGCGGCGGTTTCGTTGCTTACAACCAGCGGACCTGGTTTGATGAGGCCCCCTTGATGGGGACCGTGAAATTTGTATGTTTGGAAGAGGGCCCGCACGATGCTGCCCAATCGGTTACATCGCGCGTCCCTCTCCTGTAGCCGGTCAGAATTCGAATCGTCCACCGAGTTGCAAATAACGTTTCTGATTGGCGCTGGTTACAGTGCCGAAGTTTCCGTCGGTTACGTCGTTTGCTATCGCTTGCCAGTTTGTGCGATTGAGAAGGTTGACCGCTTCGGCACGCAAGAAGAGCTTTCCACCTTCGACGACTTTAGGAATTGGAAAGTTGAATCCCTTGGACAGGGTTGCGTTGACACTGAAGTAGCCCAGGTTACGGAAGCTGTTGACTCCCTGTCGCTGGGTAACAGGTTGCGAACCATAGCCTGCGGGATCTTTGAACTGGGTGGTCGTGAAGGCGCCCGCCAGAACCTGCGAACGAGTGAACCCTCTTCGCTGAACTCCACTATAGGTTGGAAATCCGGCGCAACCGGTGGTCCCGTTGAAGTGGGCACACCCGTCGTACTGATAGTCTTCGCCCTCATGGGCCACGCTAAATGGCGTACCAGTCTGAGCAATGACGGTTGTGCCGACGCGCCAGCCACCGACGGATTCATTCAGCAGCCTGCTCGTGCCAATCTTCGGCATCTCATAAACCCCTCCGAAGGAGAACGAGTTCGTTACATCAAACGCCGAAACCCCGCGGAAGGACCTGGGATCGTAGATGCCCTTCCAGATATTGAACATCGCGCCGGTTCCTGTGCTGTTCGAATCCCTGGTCGTAGGCGCGTCCTGCAACGCTTTTTCCCAGTTGTAATTCGCTTGAAAACTGAGATTTCTGTAGTTCTGCTTTGCGGTCACGATCAGAGCATTCCAGGTGCTGGATAACCCGTTGCGCCCGTAGTTCAACTGTCCCCATTCAAATGTGGGCCGGACCGCGGGAGACCTGGGCTGTAGGTTATAGTCCGCATTGCTGCCCTGGCCTGCGGCTGAAGACCCATAAACCAGATCGTAGCCATGACTTCCGGAATAGGTAACGCCGAGAATGGTGTTGTGCAAAAGTTGTTGTTCTACTCCAAATGAGTAGTTCAGATATTTCTCCGGCTTAAGTGTCGGGACAAAACCGTTGAGATTCGCCGAAAACAGGCAATTTGCGGTGTCCGTCATCGCGGCACAGGAGTAAATGTTCCCTGATGGATTTGTTCCGTAGGTTGGATAGGAATAGGAATATCCGTACGGCGCCACGGCGGTCGCAAAGTCGCCGTATGGAACGATACCGGTTTGATACAAACTGATGCGGTTGGGCGGTTGCGTCGGCAGGTTATTAGCGATCTGATATGGAGTCAGAACATTTTCATACAAGCCAATTCCACCTCTCACAAGAGTTGTTCTCTCTTTGAAAGGCGTGTACGCGAAGCCCGCCCGCGGCATGAAGTTCCAGTTCTGGGACTCTGTAAAGGCTGAGTCCGCTGTATGTGTCGTGGTAGCCCATGCCTGCTGCTGGAAGGTTGAGCCAGAGCCCGGGAACATCGGGACAAATGCCCCTGACGAAGCACCGTATCTCCGCGGGTTGCCGAAGTTATCGTAGCGAATTCCGGCGGTCAGCGTAAGATTTGACCGGATCTTCCAGGAGTCATCTATCCAAAGCCCATTGGAGATGGATGTGGCGCCATAGTACTGCGGCGTGTACTTGCCGTTTCCTCCGATCGTGTAGAGGTTGTATCCGGCCCGAGCTGTATTGCTCACCCATGAAAACGTATCAGTTGCGTAAAAGGGAACGAATGCCCTGCTGTAGATGCCGCTTGAATCCTGGAAGTAATCTCCACGATAGAACTGGTAGCCACCGCGAACGGTGTGATTTCTAAAGCTGTAGCTAACGGTGTCGCGCAGAGCATAAGTGTGTTCTTTATTGGTCTGCGAGGCGAATGGAGTAATGCCGAATGGGAATGTAAATTGGAACCCCGCGGCAGAGTCCAGCAGAATCGGTAGATAAGGAATTGATGCCGCCCGAGGATCACCTAAAAAATTACCCGAAACAGCTCGCAGATTACCGAAGTGAACTTCGTTAAGGAGCTGCGGAGAAAACAGATGAATATGGTTGGCTGCAAAGTATTTGTTCTGGCTGGGAGAATTGGCGTCTAACTTAGGCCTCTCGGCCAGATTGCCGAGCGTCTGATCGATGCGCTCATACATCACGTACACACGATCTTTACCGCCGCGCATAGCCTGATCCAGGCGCACGTCCCACTGAATTCCATTGAACGGCTGAGACTGGTCAAAGATGGATCCAACGGTGTAAACGGATTGATCGCACGGAATGTTGTACGTGAGAGTTGAATTTGGGACTGTCTGCTGGGTTCCGCATGCCATTCCATACTGCCCAGCAGTTTTGGTGGTACCCCCTATATCCCGTGTGGGAGGAGCGAAGAGCAGTCCCTCAGCGGCTCCAGAATTTGGAAAGGCAGAATGTGCCCACGATGCAAAAGAAGGTGTGAAGTGCGGGTTCGTGGTAGTAGCGGAGCCGATCGCTGCATTCTGCTTTTCAATGGAACCAAAGAAGAACGTCTTATCCTTAATAATGGGTCCACCCAGCGACGCGAGTACCAGGTTTTGATGAAACTCCGGGAAGACTTCTTTGATTGGGGCTCCAGCAGTGTGGGTGGGCTGGCCGGCCGCACCTAGATTCTTGCCGGCGTAGCTATAGTCGACTGCCCCATGGAACTGATTGCCTCCCGACTTGGTGCTAAAAGACGTCTGCAACGAAGAGCCGGTACCGTTTTCAACCGAATAGGTCTGAGACTGAAGAGACACCTGGCTGATCATGTCAGCATTCGGGAGAATCATCGCAGCTCCCTGGGTGATGTCGTCGCTGACGGGAAGATCGTCGATCAAAAAGATGTTGCTCTTTAAGCCTTCGCCGTTCGCGACGTAGCCGGGTTGAAAATTGGCGGCAAAAATCGTCGATCCATAACCCGTTGCGGGCGTTTCATTCTGAAAGCCAACCACTCCTGGCGTCAGGGAAAGCAGCATCTGCACGTCGCGGTTCGGTAACGGCAACTGGCTGATCTCCCGCTCAGTGAGTGTCTGTACGATCCGCGTCTCTTCCGGATTGAGCGTCTCGGCAACATCTCTTACGGCGATGGAAACAGTCGTGCTGCCTGGAACAAGAGTGATGTCCACACCACGTGTCTCGCCTGGCGACACCGTCACCGAAACCGATCCGGGCGTAAATCCTGCCTCGGTGGCAGCCACCTCGTAATTGCCCGGCGCAACCGAGGTAAAACGGTAGTATCCAGTCGCATTCGTTGCCACCCGGAGATCGATCCCCGTTTGGACGTTGTGGAGCGTAATCGCGGCTTTTGGAATGACCGCGCCGCTTGAGTCGGTTACCGTGCCCTGAACGTTGCTGCTGAACTGCGCATAGCAGGGGAGGCAGAGGCATAGCAGGGTAACCATGGCGCCCCACCAAGCAAACGAAATCAAAGACTTCGTACTATGGGCTCTCCTCCAGAGTCGTCGGCCCATCGAATGGAGCGGCATTGCATTTTCAAGAAGAACTGGCATTCAGCCTCGCTTGCATCCTGAGTGTGAATTTGACGGTGCAGCGCTGCATGAACTCGATACGAGACCGGATCACTCATTTCAACTTGCTCAGCACTGCAACGACACACCCGGATTTATTGAGTCAGCTCATTGAGAGTCAAGGAGGCAGCCGCTATGCAACAGCTACATGCCGCTAACCACTTTATTTGCAATATGTTTCATGGACGTCCCCCGTGCATGTAACGCACGTTTCATCTTGTGCCGCGCGGAACCTTCTTGGTATGATTCACGCCTGAAAGCGGAGGAGACGTTATTTCAGTCCGAGAACAAACGGGCTATGAGGCCGATGAACTTCAGTCGGTACTCTCGTCCGACACATTTTCTGAGGCGGTCTCTCTAGGCAGGCTTCTTCGATATCTGGGTGAGCACTATTTTTCGGAAAACAAAAGCTCCCTGAACGAATACAAGATCGGCGTTGAAGCTCTCGGCAGGTCGACGGACTTTGATCCGTCCAAAAATTCTTGTGTCCGCGTGGAGATGCACCGCCTTCGCAACAGGCTGCGGAAGTACTACGAGACAGAAGGCCAAGATCACACGTTCCGGATCATGCTGACGGAAGGACGTTATGGGCTTCGGTTTATCCAGACCGAAGAGCCTCGTGTTGCTTCAGTAGTCGTCGACACCAGGGAGTCGAAATCGTCTGGAGAGGAAACGGACCTCAAGTCGCCCCTTTTCCCTGATTCGGAAGAACTTCCTGCCGCAGAAAGCCCCGTAGAGGATCAGAGGTGGCCGCGTTTTTCAAGGGTAAGGATATCCGTGTGGGTAGCGGCGATCACAGCCACCGCCTCCATTCTCGGTATCGTCGCCTGGGTCTTGATCGCTAAGCATTTCAATGCCCGGCTTCAAACCACCCATGCGGAACTTGCGTTCTCGCCAGACGCGCAAACAGCTCCTGCTCCCGAACTGATCATGGCCGGTCATCTGGGTGGTCCATATATAGATCACGACGGAAGATCCTGGGGAGGAGACCGTTTCTTTAAAGGGGGAGATGCGGTAGCTCTGAAGCTCCCTTACATTCTGGGGAGCAAGGACTCCATCGTCTATGAGACCGCTCGCCAGGGCGAATTCAGCTACGACATCCCCGTTGCCAGCGGGAAGTACGAATTGCGACTGCATTTCACAGAAGCTAACTTTGGACCGGGCACATATGCGGGCCGGGGTGGGGACAGCAGCAGGACGTTCTCAGTCCTGCTCAATGATCAACCGCTTTTGACGGATTTTGATATCTTCAGCGACGCCGGTGGGAACTTCCGCGCCTTCGAGCGTGTGTTCAAAGGCATCGCTCCAGCCAGCGATGGGATGATTCATCTCAAATTTCTACGAGGGTTCGATCAGCCTATCGTCAATGCGATTGAAATCGATCCGGAACGCGGCAAGGGGATGAACCCCATCCGAATTGTGGCTCAGGATAACTCCTATATCGACCAATCAGGAAAGACATGGCAGTCCGATCGATATGCAATCGGTGGCCTGCTGGCCACGCATAGAAATCCGATAACGAACACGACCGATCCGCATCTTTACGATGGGGAACGCTTCGGACATTTCACTTATCAGATACCTGTTGCCACGGGCCGCTATACGGTAACACTGCATTTCAGTGAGACATACTTCGGCTCAGAATCGGCTCAGTACGATGATTCTTCCCGGGTCTTCGACGTCTATGCCAATGGTGTCGCGTTGCTACGGAACTATAAGATCCTGCAAAAAGCCAGCGGACCAAACAAAGTGGTGAGCGAAACTTTTCGCGGCATCGAACCGAATGCCGCAGGTCTGATCGTACTGAGTTTTGTGCCCGACAAGAACTATGCCTGCGTCAACACCATCGAAGTGACAGATGAAACCAACTAGATCCTGCACTGAATGAATTCAGAAGCAGGAAACGCTTCGAGAGCTTTGTCCTTCCATAAACGCGTCGGACCACCGGCACGCGTTACACGCCGCAGATTGTGCAGTGCTACGGAGTGGCCTCAGCGATCATCCACCCGTGCCGTGTCATCCAGCTTGCTAAGAGCGCTGGCCATACTTCGGCGCCGGGCTGCTTTGTGGCAAGACCTACGCCATGCGGTCCATGCTCTGCAAGGTACATCTCGATCGAGAGACGCTTATCAACGTACGCCTGATAGAACTGGATACTGTTCGCAACCGGAACTATCTCATCGTCGGTCGTCGAGAAAAGAAAGGCGGGGGGACTATTCGGCTTTACTGCCGATGCGTTGGATAGCTTCTGCTCCAGAACAGGATTTTCATTCGTTCCGAGCAAGTTTGTTTTCGAACCTGGATGAGCGATACCTGGCATCATCGAAATTACTGGATACGCGAGGATCCCAAAATCCGGGCGAGCGCTTTGCATGTCAACAGAATCCTCACTGACACCCGCCGGTAAAGGAAGATGTTCGTCAAAGTTTGTCATCAGGTACGAAACGATGTGCCCACCCGCTGAAAATCCCCAGACGCCGATGCGATCTTGGGAAATGCCATATTTCGATGATTGTGACCGGATGAGGCGTATCGCTCGTAACCCGTCGAGCATCGGAGCGGGATATTGATAAGGCGCGACGCGGTAGTGGAGAACGAATGCGGCCACACCATGCTTTACCAGCCACTGAGCGACATCAGCCCCTTCATAGCTCATGACGAGGCCTCCGTAGCCTCCTCCCGGACACACCACAACAGCCGTATGCGTAACATTCGCGCTCGGCAAGTAGACGTCAATCGCCGGGATTTGGGGATCGGCGGCCTTCGCATACGGCACTGCACTTCCCCACAGCGGTATAGAAGTATTTGGGAGGGCAGCCTGCGCACGACAGAACATGGAACTCACTGCGAGAACCATAGAGATGGAGCAGATTCCAGTCACTTTCATCGCTGCAACACCCTTTCAATAGTCATTATCCATATCGAGTTCATGCTTCCAATAGGTCAGCTTGGGTGCGAGATGATTTCCATTGATCAGCGTTTCCTCGTTGATCGCCGACGCGCTGCCTGATATCTCTCGATTAGCCAGCGGAGTCTCGATTCTTTGTTATCAAACCGCGAGCTGAATGTTCGCCGCAAATGCAGGGCGGTCGGCTGGCAGGGTTTGCTTATCGATGATGCGGTCAATTTGAGGCGCGCCGAGGAACATCTCCGAAGAAGCTCCTCTCTCGATGAAATTTGCTAGTTCCCTGATGGTCTGGAAGCGGCATCGACTACCAGCGTTCCCGCAGGAGCCTTCATAGCCTGCAGTTTCAGACCGAGTTGTTCCTGGATAGCAGTGAACAGGTCCGGGTTTCCAGTACTGATAGGTGGCCCATCGGAGTGACCACCGAACTGAGTTTCGTTTGGGGTCCATGCCAAGGAAAAATCCCACCGACCTTCCAAACCGGTTCGATCGATTACTGGCCGGTTCAGAACGGTACGCTGCAACTCCTGAGCCAGATCCGATACTCGCGCATTCGAGGCTTGGAAATTGCCACGCGCACTGAAATGCAGTGCGGGAAGACTGTCTGGTCCTCCGTCGCTCCTTCTAAGCTTGGGTCCATTCTGTCCCAATACCAACGCAAAGATGGGTAGCTCCTTCTCTTCCCGATGAAAGCGAAGACCGAAGCGTTCGCCTAGAAGCTGGCGAATCATAGCCTTACATTGCGGATCGCCTGGAATCCCTTCACCGCGGTAGAGCATTGTAGCGTCGAACTTTTCCGTCTCAGCCCAAGACGGGGTACCCAGAAGCTGCGAACGCTGTAGTTCGTAGGCGAACAAAATCAGCTCGCCGAGGGACGTATTCACCGACTCCAGTCGTCGGCCGCGTACCCGGAAACCGCCACCAACCATATATGGATTGGACAGCTTAACCGTTGCCACCTCATACAGGTTCTCGGAACTCAGCGACTGCGGGCTTCGGGAGACGGCTTGCGCCGCAGCCTGCATGCGTGAATTGTTGAGGGCTGAGAAAAGAACAAACAACAGGACGCAGACTGACTTTGCCGGCAGAGTATTTCGAACAAGGCTCATCGAGAGCGACTCCCGAATGGATCACAGGATGGAATGCGGTTGCCACTAAGAGTAGCGCCTTACATAAAGCTCGTTACAACGTTCTTTTAGCGTTCTTTCCCGCTCACGCCCAGGATTGGTTCAAGACCGAGACCGGTACTGGCATCGACAAAATTCGCATTGCCACTGCTTAATCAGCCTTATTCAGTCCCGACACCTGGCCTTCCTTCCTGAAGTACAGGGACAAGAGCGCCCAGAATCAGCATGGCCCCCAGAATAAGAGAGGGAGAGACAACTTCATCCAGAAAAATAACGCCTTCAGACACAGCGACGACGGGCATTAGAAAGTAACGAGATGCAAGGGTGTACGGTCGCACCTCACGGAGCAGCCAGTAGAAAAGGAAAAAACCGAGAGCGCTGCTGAAAATGCCGAGAAACAGGATTGCCTCAACAGCGCTCATGTCCCACCGTGTAGATTTGCCGCGATCAAGCAGCAGGCTGGCGACGCCGATCAGGATTGCAGCGCTCACGGAGAGGCATCCGCTAACTGTCAACGGCGGCAGATGCCCGAGGTGTCTCTGAGCTGTGATACCCGACCAGGATCCCAGCAAAACCACCACGACGATTGCCACCACGCCGCCAACCTCTGAGGAAGACGACCTGGCAGAGTGCATGACACAGATAATGCCGATCACGCCAGATAAAAGACCGATTAGCACACCTCGGCTAAGACGCCGGCGATGCGACGGTGCACAGGCGATCACTTCCAGAAGGAGGACTACAAGAGGCGAGGCAGAAAAGAGGATAGAGGTCAGGCCGCTGGAAACCCTCCCCGCGGACCAGCCGATCATACAAAACGGAATCACAATCGTAAGCAAGCTGAAACCGATAAGCATTGGCCATTCACGCAATGCCGGCAAAGACTCGCGCCGCAATTTCATCCCGACCAGTAACACGACACTCGCGATCAGAAACCTGAGCGCGACCGACCGCAGCACTGGCATATGTTGCACGGAGACACGAATCGCCGCCCATGTACTTCCCCATAGAAGAGAGAGCAGGAGAAATCCGCCGAGATGTTTGCGTGAACGCATCCTCTTCCGCTCTCCTGGATCGTGCTCTGCCTTTCTCCGCGGGAATCGACGATCAAGCGCTGATGCGCGCTGGAAAGGCCCCGGAACTCCGCACGAGAATAACCGGTTCGCGCTGCCCGCCGGTCAAACGTCGAAGCTCTTCCATCACCAGAAGCAGCCCTTCGGGAAGATCCTCCTCGTTGCGCCACGCCATCCCCATTTGAGATCCTTGCACCGATTCACGGAATGGCAGGCGAATCACACCGGGGAATTGCAGCTGCGCTGAAGACGTACCTGCCATGGCAACCACTCTGCCTCCGGCGACGATTGCGAGCCTTGCATTGTGGTCGATCGGGCCTTCGACGAGACGCACCGGGGCCACGCCGTGTTGCGCAAGCGCGGCCAGCGCGAGAGGTGTGCACCGCAAACACTCCTTCGCACTTACCGTCAGCAGCGGTTCATGTACGAACTCCGCGACGGAGATCTCTGTCATGGAGGAGTAAGGTTCACGGTCCGGCAGAACCGCAACCATGGACTCTGAGCACAGATTTTCAAACTGAACCTCCTCAGCGTAGACCGGCAGGGTCATCATCAACAGATCGACCCTGCGCGATTGCAAAGCCTGCAACCTCTCGCCGGGCACCATTGCCTGAAACTCCATCTGAACTTCGGGGTGTCGCTCCGCCATGGAACGAAGCAGTTTTGGAAGCACTTCAAACTGTCCAGCCTGACTGCAGCAGATGCGCACCGGCCGTGATGCCTCAGCCTGCTTCATGCGATTGCCTGCCTGCTCCAATTGCTCAAGAACCGCCCGAGCTACGCCAAGGAGCTCCCCGCCGGCTGCGGTGATCGAGACACCTTGCCGGGAGCGCTCGAAAAGACGCACCTCAAAACTTTCTTCCAGAGATTTGATCTGTGCCGTAAGCGTTGGCTGCGACATGTACAGCAGCCGGGCTGCCTTGGCATAGTTCAGAGTCTCGGCAAGCACGAGGAAAGATCGAAACTGGCTAATCCGGAAATCCATTCGAACTCTCCTCAGACACATGGATGGAGCTTCGCCGATAGCATGAGCTGTTCAGCCGACAATTATGGGAAGGAATGATTTCTTTTAGAAATGATGCTGAAGTGCGCTGTTGACCGCGATCTTAACACGATCTTTATCTTCCTTCAAGACAAAGGCCTCCGCCTCCGCCTGGACGCAGGGGAGCGGGAGCTCAGTTGATACGCAAACGATTCTTTAAACAATGTCTGGATGAAGAGCCGTTCTCCGGAACGACTGAACGTTTTCGCCCGTTCCGATCATCAGAGCCTAACGTATTGCTCTGATCTGCAGCATTTTCCCGTGATAGTCCGCCGGATTCACGTCGCGCATCCAGGTAGACTTACGGCCAGATTGCGTAAGGTTGATTACGTCCACATCAACACGTATCGGCTGCGCGAAACCAAAATACAGGGGCAACGCACTTTGTGAGCTGTATGAACTTCCAGTATCGACGAGCTGATAGCCAAGCAGCTCTGTTGTTCCGGCGCGGTAGACCTTCACCTCAGCTCCTGGGCGGGTGTAATGCCCCTGATCATCAAGGACAAGTACAGCCAGTGAGCGGCCGGGGGCACTGACGGGCAAGACATTGCGATACAGATTGACTCCGCCTTCCCGCTCATGATCGGCCAGCGCGAGATCGAGTGCGCCGTCGTTGTCAAAGTCGGCCCAGACCACGGCATGGTCAGCATCATGCTTCAGCATGTAGCCGGGAGTCACGTCGGTAAACGTGCCGCCATCGTTGTGCCACAGATAGTCCCGGATATTCTCGTGGCCGCTGAGGTATCCATCGGCGTACAGATCGGGCTTTCCATCGTTATCGTAGTCACCCCACCCGGTAGAGACCAGATGAGCGTTGATGCCAAGACCCACCTCCGGCGCCACATCGTGAAACCGAGTCCCGTCGTTCATCAACAACCATGCCGGCCCATAGTTGGCGGCAAAGACATCGAGCTTGCCATCGTTATTGACATCAATCACGCCAAGGCCGACGCTTCCGTAGTTGATGCCTCGGTTCTCCGCCGCGACTCCCAGCTCTTTTGCTTTGTCACTAAAGTGGCCGTAGCCGTTATTTACATAGAAACCATTGGCGTCGCCGTTCTGATTCGCTTCAAACAGGCTCAGATGTCCGCTCTGGTTATAGTCGAACCAGACACCGGCGATGGTCTTGCGCGGATCGCCCAGACCGGTCTTCGCGGTTGCATCGCTGAAGTGACCTTTGCCGTCGTTGTGATAGATCTTGTTTTCCTTCTCACGGAAAGCGACGGCCAGGTCAACCAGACCATCGTTGTCGTAATCCACAAAACTTATCTGTCTCGATTCGCCTGCATCGTAGAGGCCGCTCTCCAGCGCAACCTCGGTGAAGTGCCCGTTGCCATCGTTGCGATACAACCGGTTTGGCACGGTGGAGGTCATGCCGAAGCCCACATAGAGATCGAGCAGACCATCGCCGTTGTAATCACCCCATGCGGCTGAGCGGACCTCGTTGGTATCGATGATGCCGCTCGACAGCGTTACGTCCACAAACTTGCCATGATCGTTGTGATACAGACGATTCATATCGCTGCGATAACCGACATACATATCCGGCCAGCCATCGTTGTCATAGTCGCCAAAGACAATGGTTACCGCGGCCGGGATATTGAAGGTGTCCGCCTGGACGCGTTCGAAGGCTGGATGCTTCTCATGGCTTTCTGCCTCGCTGCAAGGGGCAAGCGTCATCGTCTCTTCCGCGGCTTCCTCCACTTTTGCCTTCGAGAACGCCAGCGGGAAATACGTCCCATTGCCCCATCCCGCAGCCAGATCGGTCGCATGTTTTGCGCCTCCGTTCGCCTGGTTGCCGGGCGCATTCAGCGCCACTGACCTGTCCCAGTTCTGCGGATCAAGGACGAACATGGCAGAGGCGCCATGAAACTCCGATGATCCAGTAGGGCTGACGTTACTGGTCGCCTGAACGGTAAAGGCATCCCCACCACGCGATACGGAATCGAGGTGAAAGACAGCGGCGGTCTCGTCATTCTCCAGGGGGTGACGCAGCTCTGCTTTGTGGACCTTCCCCCATGCCCAGGCGGAGAAATCATCTCCAAATCTCTTATAGATCTCCGCGATACCCTCTTCAAGAGCGGTAACCATGATGCTGTTGCGCTTGGTCACATCCTTTTCCGAGGTCAGCCAATGGATCACCTGTCGAGGATCGGTACTCTTTATCTCTCCCTTCAGGCTCTCCGGTAGGTTCGCTGCATATACCTTCGCCGCTAGCTTGTAGTACCAGAACTCGTACAGTGTCGCCGCCCTGGAGTCCATGGAGACGTCGAAGTTCCACTCCAGCAATGTACGGATGGCATCCTGCGTCGCCGACGTGGCACGAACACCTTTCAGCATCGGCACCAGTTTTTCCGCCACCAGCGATTTGTGGTCGAACTGAAGGTGCTCCATGTCTTCCAGGCTGAATTTCTGTTTTCCACCCAACACCTCCGTGATGCGGTCAAAGCGGTAGGGCGCACTGTACTCGTATCCGAGCGAGCTTTGATACCTGGGAAAGTATCTGCTCACAACATCGTTGTTCGCCGACGCATAGTAACCACGGCTCCCATTCAACTCGCGGGGAAGCGATTCCATCGCTTCGATACCCTGCCACTCATATTTCCCGTCCTTGCCGGGAACCGGCAGCAGGCCATCCCAACCCTTGCGAATCGGCGATGCGGCCGCGGCGATGTAACCGTAGTTCCCTTTCACATCGGCATACACAAGGCTGTGTGACGGCAGGTACCAGGATTTTGCGACTCCCTTTGTAAACTCGTCCCAGTTCTTCGCCTGCATGACATTCAAACTGCCCAGATATCCTGCGCCGCCGGGCATTGATCCTACCCAGCGCAATGCGTATCCGCGATGGCGCTTTGCGTCGAGATAGAGCAGCGGGCCGTGCTGCGTCGATCGGACATCATAGATTTCCGGAGCCGCCTTGCCCTTTACACGGATCAGTTGGCGATCTACGCTCAACGGAATCCACTTCCCCTTGTAGAGGTACGCGGTGTTTTCGGGATTGGTCTCCTCGACGTAGAGATCCTCCTGGTCCACACCGAGAATCGTGAAACCCCACGCAACATTCTCGTTGTGGCCGATCGAGATGCCCGGGAGCCCAGGCTCGGTTGCACCGATGACATTCCAACCGGGAGCAACCAGATGAACAAAACTGCGCAGTGACGGGTTCACAACCTCACGGTGAGGATCGTTTGCGAGCAGCGGCATCCCGGTTGTGGATTTTCCGCCGCCGATGACCCAGTTATTGCTGCCGAGATCGCTGTTCTCGGAGATCTGTTCCGTGAGTGCCGCCAGAGTCTGGTCGGCCAGCTTCTGTTGATCGGTCGCCAGCGAACTTGCGCTGGATTTGCTACTGCCTTCCTGAAGCTTCCAGTGAAGATCGCCGGCATCGCGCGTCATATTCAGGATCTGCGGCGTAATGTCGTCCAGGTCAAGCCCTTCCGGCACAACCGTCTTGTGCATGGGATCAGTGACCAGGGCGCGATCGACCTCTGCAACAGCTCCCTTCTTAAGTGCGAGGGCGCGCGCCACTTCGCTGGCAACATTGCGCGTCAGGTTCCATGCCACCATGCGGTTGAGCAGTGTCGTCGCGGTCCATACCGGTTCCGGGTTAAACCCCGTCAGGCGAAACTCAATCGGCAGCTTTCCCGACTCCAGCGTCTCGACAATGGCCGCATTAACACCACGGGCAAACGATTCAAAGATAAGCTGCCCTTCCGGGTGGTACTTCGTCATCTCCTCCTGCAGATTGCCGCGGTACTGCAGCGCGCGGGCGAAGCGGTCGCGTTCCAGGTAGCGAGGGCCAAGTACCTCGGAGAGCCTGCCTTCTCCCATACGCCTCCACATCTCGAGCTGCCACATGCGGTCCTGTGCGGCGACATATCCCTGCGCGAAGAAGAGGTCGCCTGTATTCTGCGCGTAAATATGGGGCACCCCGAATCGATCACGCACAATGCGGACCGACTGGTTCACCCCCTTCACCAGAACGGTTCCGCTGGTCTCCGGCAGGTTCTCCCTCGCCAAACCCAGCAGCTTCTGCGGTGTGGTCTGATGCAGGTTGATCGGCGCTGGCGGAGGATACTGCGCCGATGCCGTGATCGCAGACACTAACCCAACCACCGCGATCGACTTCGCGGCAATCCTTGCAGTCAAACTCCAGCTCTTCATCACTTGTCTCCTCACACGTACCGGTTAGCGGCTGTTCCAGGTCACCCGGACACCAAATTGCAGCTGACGAGGGTCGCCTGCGGAGCTGCGCGTGAGAAAGGCTGTGGACGAGATGGTTGCCGTAGGAGCGTTGAAGACCGGTGTGTTGAAGATGTTGTAGGCCTCGGCGAAGAGGTTGACCTTGAAGGCTTCGCGGAAACTGAACTCTTTCGCTCCCCTCGCGTCAACGCGAGACCCTCCAGAGCCCTGAGCAAGCTGGCCTATGGTTATAGGAGCCAGATTCAGTGCCGGCAAGGTTACTCCATTGAAGGAAGTGGCAGTTTTGAGGGTACGTGCAGCATTGATCAGATCGAGGCTGTGCTGATTGGCGTGGCCGCCGGCGAATTTAGTCAGGCCTGCTGGACGATCGCTGGTATTGCCATCGCCATCGAGATCGCGCCCGTAGGTGATATTGAACGGGGTCGTCGTCAAGACCGCGGCAACGCCGGAGATCTGGATGCCCCAGGGGAAATAGAACATCGGAGCCACGGTAAGAACCTGGCGGCGATCGAGCTCATCCAGGCCACGGTCGGCATTGCCCATGAGGTGAAATGGATCCGACGGAGCGGCCGTATTGTCGTTCAGACCATCGGAGACGACCTTCCCCAGCGCGTACGAAGTCTGCACACTCGCGCGGCGATAGCGGGTACGGAACTGGACCTGCAGTGCGGTATTCCAGGATGTGGTCGTGCTATCAAACAGCGTCACCGTACTGAACTGCTTCAACGGCCGGGGATGCGCGCTATTGAGCGGCCCGACGGCTGGAAGGTTGGCGTCGTGTCCGGTCTGCAGGCCAGTCTGAATCTGCCGGACGAAGTCCACCACAAGCACAGAGTTGCGGCCGAACCCTTGCTGTATCCCTGCTGTCAGCTCGTGGACGTAGGGGATGTCCAAATGATCACCGGGCAGATAGATCAGACGCCCACCCTGCAACGCCACATACTGCTGCAGGGTCAATCCGCCGAGCACCGCGGTCGTGTTCGGGTAGTACTTCAACAGGTTCGGATCGCTGATCTGGACGGTGAAGTTATCTGTGACCGTCTGTCCCTGCATATTGAAGAAAGGGCGATTGCGGACCGAGTAGCCACCATAGGCCGCACGCAGTACCGTAGATCCCTTGCCCATCAGGTCATAGGCAAAGCCAACACGCGGCTGGACGTTATTCCAGTCATTCCCACGATCTGCCGAAACGTAGTTGGAGAGCCCGGCATAGGCTGGGTTGTTCAGGAGGTGGGCCACGTACCTCTGGCTGCGCAGATCGGTTTCGAAGTCATAGCGCAGGCCAGCGTTCATCGTCAGACGTGGCGACAGCTTGACATCATCCTGGATGAAGTAGCTCTGCTCGGAGTTTTTATAGACCTTCGTCGAGAAGCCTGACCCGATGGTGAGACGGGTCGGCCAGGTAGCAGAGTTATTGATGTCGAAAGCCGCATCGGTATTGAAGTTCCACACACCCTGGCCGTAGTAGTTCGAGTCGAAGTGCAGCACTTCGTACGTAAGGCGGGTCCCGAGCTTGATGGTATTCCGGCCCTTTGTGATGTAAAAGGTGTCATTCAGGCCGACACGCTTGCGTGGATATCCCTGAGGTTTATTGGGCTGCGCTCCCAGGGTGAAGGACGGCCGCACCTGCTGCGCTCCCTGGGCCAGAATGAACCGGTACGTGTTCTGGTCAAGAAACTCCATCTGAAAGCTATTCAACATCGACGGCGTGAAGATGTGGCTCCACTGCCCCATCACATCGTGGAAGGTAATCGAGTAGTTGTCGTTATAGTTGTAGGTCTCGTTGATATCCTGCTGCTCCCATAGGTAGCGCAGATACCCTGAGTTCTTCTCGTTGATCTGGTGATCGAGCTTTGCCTGGAGAGTCTTTTCCGTGGTGTTGTTCGGGTAGGTGCCGTTCACCAGAGAGGCAAAGGGATTGCTCGCCGCCAGCGCCTGGTAGTAGGCAGAGGTCTGCTTGATGTACTCATCGGCGACAAAGAAATGAGTCCTGTCTCTGACGATCGGCCCTCCAACCGCGGTGCTGTACCGATTGAGCGAGAACGGCGGCTGGCTCCCATTGTTGAAATAATTGCGAGCATTGAGCGGGTCGCGGCGGCCAAAGTAGTTGAAGAGAGCATCGTACTTGTTTGTCCCGGACCGGGTAACCACATCGACAACAGCTGTTCCGGCGCGGCCATATTCCGCATCAAACTGGTTCCGCAGAACACGGAACTCGCGCACTGAGTCCTGGTTTACATCCACAATCGAGAATCCATAGATCGGATGATCGAGCGAAGCGCCGTCAACCAGCGTAGAGTAGCCGCTGCGCACATTGCTGCCCCCCACGGCCGTCTGCGTACCGAAGCGTGCGTCTCCGGAGAGCGATGGAGCCCCGCCGGGTAAAAGCTGTGCCAATGCGATGAAGCTGCGGTTGATGACCGGCAGATCAAGCAACTGCTGGCGGGTAATGACGCCGGAGACCGTCGTCGTCGAGGTCTCCACCGCTAGCCCCGGAGCAGTAGCCTCAACCGAAACGGTTTGTGTGTCGCCTCCCGTGGCAAGACGCACATGCAGCTCTCCCACCTGGCCAACTGTCAGGTTGATCGAGCTGCGGTCATTGCTGAAGCCGTCCATGGCTGTGACCACTTGATAGGGACCGGGCGGCAGCGCCGGTGCGCGGGAGATACCTGAGTGGTCCGTCGTTAGCGCCTGGGTCAAGCCGGTTTCTGTGTTCGTCACGGTAACCTTGGCGCCGACAATGACCGAACCAGTAGCGTCGGATACATCCACGCGAATTTCAGCCGTCTGCGCGCATGCAGCGGATGCCAACAACACCGAAGTGAGCAACAACAGAAGACGCTTACCCATTGCCGATAGACCTCCAAGTTCCTGATACCTGAAAGGAAGGGCGTCCGCATGCCGTATGACCGGTTGCCCTTCGCCACAGAGATTGATGACTGTAAGCGGGAGTGTAAGCGGCGATAAGTCGCGGAAGTGATAGAAGTTTCCTATTCCTCGATAGAAACAAACGATTACCCCTCTATCAAAGGCCATTGGATAGTGGATGGTATCTGCGCTCATCTACCCTCATCGCCTGTCGGCCGGGTGCCTGCAGAAAACCATTTGCGCTCTATGGAAGGAAGCTCGTGATCAATCGACGGCAAGGCATCTGCCGAACGCTGACAGCCATCACACTGTCGCTTACGGCAAGCATCAGTATTGCGGCGCAACATCGCCAGAAGAGCTCGGACAAGACACCGCACGGCAAGGTGGTATGGGACACCTACGGTGTTCCGCACGTCTTCGCCAGGAACACGTCCGGATTGTTCTATGGATTTGGATACGCTCAGGCTAAAGGACACGGCAACCTGCTGCTCCATCTCTATGGCGAGTCTCGTGGCCGAGCGGCTGAGTACTGGGGAGAAACATTTGCCGCTGCAGACCGCTACTATGCCGCCAATGACGTTGCCGAGCGCGGCACAGACTGGTATCGCCAGCAGAGCGCAGAGATGAAAGCCTATCTGGAGGCGTTTGCGCAAGGCATCAACGATTTCGCAAAACAGCATCCGGAGGAGCTCAGCGATGAGTCGAAGCGGGTGCTTCCTGTCACTGGAGTTGACGTCGTCACGCACTGGGAGCGCGTGATGGAGTTCAACTACATCATGCCTGAACTCAAGGCGCTTCCTTCCGGCACCACCACTACCGAAGCAGCGCTGCGCATGCCGAATTCATCGGAAGTTGCCACAGATGCCGATGGTTCCAACGGCTGGGCGATTGCTCCGGTCAAGTCCGCGAATGGACACTCGATGCTGCTCATGAATCCGCACCTGGGATGGGCCCCTTCCTACCAGACTTACTTCGAAGCACAGTTAAGCGCTCCGGGTATCGATATGTATGGGGCTACGCAGGTTGGCTTTCCCGTTCTTCGCTTCTGCTTTACCGATGACCACGGAATCACCAATACCGTAAACACCATCTCGGCAGGCACCGTCTACAAACTCACGTTACGCGATGACGGTTATCTCTTTGACGGCGCAATACGCAAATTCGACGTCAAGACGAAATCGATCAAGATCCGTCAGGCTGATGGCTCACTGAAGGAAGAGAGCTTCCAGGTTCGCGCTTCCGTGCACGGACCCGTCTTCACCCGCAAAGATGGAACGACGATTGCAGCCCGTGTCGCCGGGCTTGACCGTCCATTCGGCATTGAAGAGTACTGGAACATGGACAAGGCCAAAGGCTTTGCTGCCGTCGAGGCGGAGCTGAAGCGCCTGCAGGTCCCGACCTTCAACATCCTCTACGCCGGGCGGGATGGACATATTCTTTACCAGTTCAATGGTGTCGTTCCTGTGCGAACACACGGCAACTTCGCGTATTGGTCCGGCCTGGTGCCTGGAGATTCCTCTGACAACCTCTGGACCAAAGTTCATCCCTATGAGGATCTACCGAGAGTGCTAGATCCTCCAGCCGGATGGATTCAGAACACGAATAACCCGCCTTGGGTTAATACCGCGCTTCCAGCGCTTGATCCGGCGAAGTATCCGCCGTATATGTCACCTGTCTCGCTGTCCCTGCGCTCAGAACAGTCGGCACTTCTCCTGCAGCAGAAAGACAAGCTTACCTTCGATGACTTCGTTGCTCTCAAACTTTCCACCCGTTCGCTGATGGCCGACCGCCTGCTGCCGGAGCTCCTGGAGGCAGCATCTTCCAGCAGCGATCCACTGGTGAAACAGGCAGCAGCAGTACTGAGCAACTGGAACCACTATGACGACAACGATGCGCGCGGGGCGTTGCTCTTCGAGACCTGGGCCGGCAAGTTTGCAGGCCAGCTCTTCAACAGCGACAAGAACTATCAGGTTCCCTGGAGCATGGGCGACCCTCTCGGGACGCCTAAGGGGATCAAGGACCCTCAGCAGGCCGTTGCCATGCTGGCCGACGCCGCTCGCGACACGATCGCGAAATATGGAGCGCTTGACCGCCCCTTTGGGGAGGTTTCCCGTTTCCACATCGCCGACATCAACGTTCCTGGAAATGGAGGCTTCGGCAACACCGGCATCTTCCGTGTCATAACCTGGAGCACGCTTGCACATGGTGAGCGAACGCCAATTCATGGTGAGACCTTTATCGCACTGGTAGAGTTCTCCGATCATGCAAAGGCGGTCGGCATCACTACCTATGGCGAATCGTCACAGCCCGGTTCTCCCCATCGTGGAGATCAGCTTTCTCTCCTTTCGGAGAAGAAGTTTCGTACCTTCTGGCGGACGCCGTCCCAATTAGCCAAGCACATGGAGGCGGAGATGAAGTTCTAACCCCATTGGGTTCATTGCCGATTCCACTTCTAGCTCTCTCGACTACTGATTTGCGTCATTTTGGGCACATGGAGGAAATTGCGCCGATTCGGATAAACGGAGCTCTACTCGATGGATGCAGAGAAATAGACATGCCCAATCGCCTATGCTGAAAGAGTGTCTCTCGACTGGAAACGCGGAGCGCTTGCGGAGGGCCTTGCCTGCTACCGGAGCGCAGAATTCTTCTTGGCACACGAGCATTGGGAGAGGGTTTGGCTGAGATTGGATGAGCCGGAGAAAAGTTTTCTGCAAGCACTCATTCAGATCACTGCGGCATTCCACCACCTTCGGGTCGGAAACGATGCTGGTGCAACCTCTCTGTTGAAAAGGGCGCTACGACGACTTGAACGCTGTCCTCGCTGTTTTGGAGGGATCGCCGTAACGCCACTCTGTGCGGAAATTCGCGATTGGGTTCGGGCACTTGAGAGTGCACGTCCGTCCAGCCCAATGGCCTTTCCGCAGATTTGTCCGATTGATCAGCTATCAGAGGTAGCGCCTGAATGCTGAGCTCCCGATGCGCTCGGCGGAGACACCTCATCGCGGGTCGGCCGGACAGTCAGTGTGCCATCGCACCTGGAAAGAGCCGAGCGATAGCGCATCGGCTGGAGCCTTACATGGCTAGGGCGTTTTCCCTGTTGCTGGGTAGCCCGGAAAGGGTGTGCAGCGGCGTTTTCATTGCGGAAAACGCCCATAGATACGGAAGCCCTACTCTACATCTACGGGGAAAATGCTCTAGCGGAGTTGCGCCCACCCAGAGGTCACGTATAACAAACGTCCGACTCAATACACCACCCCAAAGAGCTGTTGCAAATGACCTGGTTCCTCAAGCTCATCAACCAGTGCGACGGCATAATCTTCAGCTGAAATGCGGCTCTGACCGTCCTGATCCGTCATGAAGGTACGTCCACTAAGCCTGAACTTACCAGTGCGTTCGCCAGGTTGGATAAGGGCCGCAGGACTGAGACTCGTCCAGTTGAGGTTCGACTGTTGAAGTAGGATGAGCGCCTCTTTATGTGCCAATCCATGTGATTTCCACTCCGGCGGAAAGTTTGGCGTGTCCACTATTGGAACCCCTGGAGCGACTTCGAGATTACCGGCCCCCCCGACCATTAAAAACCGCTCTACTCCTGCTTGCTCCAGGGCTGAGAGCAGAGACCTTGTTGCATCCGCGAGCAGCTGTGTTGCGTCTTCGGGCGGAGCGTAAGCGCTGATTACGGCATCTACCCCCTTCGCGTTCTCGACAATGCCGGCCGAATCGAGTACGTCGCCTGCGCGCACCTCTATGTCAGTGCGCTTGATCTTCGACGGGGAGCGGACGACCGCGATTACGTTGTGTCCGCGTGACATGAGCTCGTTGAGAATTCGACTCCCGATCATTCCGGACGCGCCATACAGCGTGATTTTCATTGACTTCTCCTTTGGTATTACGTTTCTTCGCGAGAAGAAAGATTTGTCGCCCCTAGCTGAGCATTAGAGGAAGCGTCACTGCAAATTGACTGCGGCAGATAGCGGGAGATCGCGCGAAGAGCCACCGACAAGCAAGTTGTACCTGCCAGGAACCATCTTCCATGTGTCTGCCGATTCATCAAAGATCGTGAGCCGATCCCGCTCGATTGCAATGCTGACCAGCTTCGACGCGCCCGCAGCGAGTTTGACACGTGCCCAGCCGACAAGCCGTTTCGGCGGTTCACCCGCGACCTCGGGGAATGACACGTATACCTGAGCAATCTCTATTCCGATACGCGCGCCTGTGTTCTTCACGGTGAACGACGCCGTCATCGTGTCTCCACCCTGCACCTTCAAGCCGGAGTATTCATAGCTCGTGTACGAGAGGCCAAAGCCGAAAGGAAACAGCACGGGCTTCTGCTCTGCGTCATACCACTTGTAGCCAACTTTTAAGCCTTCGTCGTAGTTAATCTGAAAAGCAGGCAGAGTCTGGAACAACACACTGAAGATGTTCGAATTGTCCGCGACGAGATGGTTGAAGTCCGGGAGGGATCCAGGGGGTGGCAATACCAGATTCGGATGCGGTAGGTCGGCATCGCTCCTGGGGAAGGTCACGGCCAATTTCCCGGTCGGATTCACTGCTCCGGTTAGGATGTTCGCCAGGGCTTCAGATCCACGAATTCCTGGATACCAGGCTTCGACCACACCAGCGACTTTGTCGATCCAGGGCATCGTCGCGGGGCCGCCCGTCTCAAGGACAACGATGGTTTTTGGATTGGCGGCGGCAACCGCTTCGATCAGCTTGTTTTGATCTGGAGAAAGATCCAGGGTCGGTAGATCGACAGCCTCTGACTCCCATTGATATGCAAAGACGATTGCCACGTCGGCGGATTTTGCTGCAGCAGCGGCCGCAGTCAAGTCGTCGCCGGAGACGTAGGAAATCTTCGCCGAAGGCATCTTCGCCATGATGGCGTGCAGTGGTGAACTGGGCATCCAGGCAGGCCGGATGCCGGCTGAGAAAAAGTCATGCGGCGGTGGAGGCGGCACAGGCGATCCTCCGGGCGGATCGACCTGTCCCGAACCTCCTCCGGATGGTACAGCCACGTCAGCGTGTCCCCCAATCAGGACTACCGAGCTGGTATCAGTGGAGAGCGGTAATACGTCATTCTTGTTCTTCAGCAGAACGATGCTCTTCTCAGCGATTTCCTGAGCTATCCGGTAACCACCTTCCACATCTGGCACCTGACCTCGCGTCGGATCATCGAATGTACCTGTCGCGAAGAGGCTACGCAGAACGCGATGCACATGTTCATTGATCTCGTCTTGAGAAACTTCGCCGCTTTCCGCGGCTTTCCTGAGTGCAGTCCCGAAGAAGATGTTATGAGGCTGCTCCATATCGAGCCCCGCGTGCGAAGCCTTGACGGTAGAGTGGGTGCCGCCCCAATCTGCGAGGATGAATCCTCTGAATCGGAAATCCCCCTTGAGGACATCGGTGAGCAGGTAGCTGTTCTCACAGGCGAAGTCGCTATTCACACGGTTGTAGGCGCACATTACGGCGCCGGCATCGGAGATCCTGAGGGCGATCTCGAATGCGCGAAGGTCTGTTTCGCGCATGGCCCTCTTGCTGATGTTTACGTTCAAAGAGTTGCGGCCACTCTCCTGATCGTTGACGGCGAAGTGCTTCAAATCTCCGATGAGGTGTTGGGATTGGATGCCTCGAACGAAGTTGCCTGCCAGGGTGCCGGCCAGCAGCGGATCTTCACCCTGATATTCGAAGGTGCGCCCATCACGCGGTTCCCGCGTCAAATTCACACCGCCGCCGAGCGACATGTTGTACCCCTGATCTCGCAGCTCTCGGCCAATGAGCGAGCCGTATTCGAAGATCATTTCCGGATCCCATGACGAGGCCGCCCCAAGGTTGCTGGGTAACGCTGTGGAATATCGCCCCATTGCCGCACCCTTCGTCACGCCATACGATGAGTCGGCCATCTGGATAGCTGGGATCCCCAGTCGAGGAATGGCGTCTGTTCCATCCACTCCCCCCGTCAATCCTGGCGGACTAAAGAAATGCGCGCCCCGACCGTGGAGCAGTGAGATCTTCTCGTCCAGCGTCATCTCTTTGATAACGAGATCGGCGCGTTGATCAGGAGATAGGCTCCTGTCGGACCATGGATAGAGTTTGGGCTGGGGCATGCCAGGAAACTGGGCATGCAAGGCGCGAGCGAATGTCAGTGACCCCGCGAAGACAAGTGCCGCGAGGGCGGGAACCGGAGTAAATGCAAACTTCATCGTTTTGTTCTCCAAGTCTCAAACTCCTCGGAATCCGCACACGCTCGTGAACCGGTCCAACATCGGCCCACACTCAGGTCCTGACTTTGCAGAATCCTGCCAACTCCAATATGGGCTGTAGGCTCGCCGGGTTTAGTCGATAGCACCTAAATCGACCACGTTTCATGACGGTCACAATTCCGACCTTTTTAAGCACGTGAATGTGCTTGGACACAACCGGTTGAGCAATCCTCATCTGATCGGCTATTTCGCCGACAGTCCATTCCCTTCCATCGCCTATCAGTCGGATCATCTCTCGCCGACGCCGTTCCGCAATTGCGTTGAAGACATCGGTAGTCGTCGCAGCTCTAGCCATAATTACAATTTACGAATATAGTAATTCGTAACCGGATGTCAAGCTAAATCGCGAGATATTATTAATCTATGGAGCCAGAGATCACGATTGATCCTGCCGGGGTTTCCGGGCAGAGAGGGCCAGCTGACCACAAGCGCCGTCAGCAGATTCTCCAGGCCGCCGACGAGCATTTTCGGCTCTACGGGTACCGGAAAACGACGCTTGCGGATATCGCAAAGTCCCTGGATTTGTCGACGCCTTATATTTACAAATTCTTTGACTCCAAACAGGCGATTGGTGAGGCGATTTGTACACATTGCCTCGGCGCCATTCTCTCGGAGATTGCGGAATCAGTCGACGCGGCGAGCTCCCCGGTGGATAAATTACGCTGTGTTTTCACGGGATTACACAGCATCGGGTGGCGAGTACGGACCGAGCATCGAAAACTATACGACATGGTTTCAGCGTCTTTTGAGGAAGGCTGGGAATCCGTTGCCCGCTTCAAAGAGGGCATCATCCAACTGGTCCGCAAAATCATCCTCCAGGGACGCGAGTCCGGCGACTTCGAGCGGAAGACTCCTCTCGGAGAGACCTCGAAGGCGATCGCACGAATGACGGAACTGTTCTACCACCCGACACTCTTAGATCAAGCCGGCAAAAAGGAAGAGGATGAGGCACTTGCCGTCGCCAACGTCGCGATTCGATCTCTCACTGCCTAGTCAAACTTCAGAAAACTATTAGTTACAAGTTGACAAAAAGATAATTCATAATCTAGCTTCGATTCCAGTCTCCCTCCTGGAGTGGAAATAGCTATGTCAATCTCAGCATTCCCTACGCATCGGCTTGGTCGCATCCTGCCCACCATAGTTCCTAGTGACCGCGCCACCGACCGACGAGATGATCCAAGAACGACGCCAAATCTGATGCGCGTTGACGCTGCGCGAGCTACGCAGAAGGTAATCATGCGCACACGATTGGAAGTGTCTTCGTGCTCGTTTCCCTCTCGAGCTTTATCCCATCTGTCTCCTGTGAAACCGACGGGTTCGTGAAGTCATATCCGAGCCGCACGCCGCTTACTGCGTTAGCGCATTTTCCTGTAGGCATAGTGCGGGGCTTGTGCATCTATGGTCGTTTTCCTCAATGAAAACGCCGCTGCACGCTCCTCTCGGGATACCCAGCAACAGGGAAAATGCTCAAGCACGAGGTCGCGTGAAATATGGAGGTGCAGTTTGCCAGAACCGCCAGATATCCAGAGAGTTGTCGATGAGCTTGTTGCGGCAGAACACGATGCTGAAAAGCTAGTCGCTGGGCTCACCGAAGAACAAGGTCGCAGGACGGGTGCACTCGGCTCATGGAGCGTGGCGGAGTGTCTTGAACATCTTGCCATCTTCAATCTCATCATTCTTCGCGCTATGCAATCCGCGACGGAGCGAGCACGAAGCAAACGGAGGCTGAGGTGCGGCCCAGCCTCCTCGGGGATAGTGAGCAAGCTTTTGATCGGACTCCTTGGGCCACCAGTAAGGCGTGTCAAGTTCAAGACCGATCCGAGCGTTCTCCCTCGGCAGACTACGTTGATGAATTCTTTCCTGGCATTGAAAGCGTCGCAGGTTGCAGTTAGAGATTTTTTGATGGCAAATCGTGATCTCGATTTGAACTATCGTTTCCCGATGCCCTTCGTGAAGCTGAGGATCCCGTTGGTGGCTGGTTTCTTGGCAATTGCTGCCCACGAACGGCGGCATTTGTGGCAGGGCTGGAGGGCTAGAGAAGCTGTAGAACCAGAGAGAGAAACGATGTAAAGACGAATCGTCCTTCTCACCGTTTTATTCGCGAGCCTTGCCACGCTCGCCGGGTGTCGGCGCCGAGAAAGCCAGTCCGGCAGCATTTGCTTCCTGTGATCTAGGGGCAGGCAAAACCGTCAAAACCGCTTACTCAAGCCCCCGCATGAAGGGGCGAAAAAATATCTATACCGAAACAGGTTTGGACTGCTCCCGTGTTCTTCCAAAAAGTGCCGGAGGGGTGCCTCCCGCGAGCCGGCACATCAATGTGAGTTGACCGCGGTGATGGATGCTGTGCAACAACAGCTTTCGCCAGAGCAGATCACTAATCGTCCAGGTGGTCCCATCTGCATATCGAATCTGTTCCTCCAAACTGATGGTTTCCAGTCGTTTCACACGAGCCACAGCATCTCGGTGGACGATTTCGAATCCAGGCGCTAAGGCTTCTACCGCTCGGGGCCTCTCAATGTGTGCCGGCTTAACATCGAATCTGAATTCTCGTTGCTCAATGCCGAGTGAGACAAAGGCGTCGACCTCGGCAAGATGCCAAGCTAGCTCGCCCATGGAACGGCCACCCTCATCGGGTCGGAGCTCGTAGCGATCGAGTGGCAAAGCACGCAGCAGTGAGAGCGTGCCCTTTGTCTCATGCTCCCATTGCCGGAGGAAGGCTTGCAGTTCGTGGTTCATTTCTCTGTCTCCTATCTAAAGTTGAAACTTCGTATGGCGTATCCTCACCAAACCTTGCATGAAGCAATATTGGCGAGGATCGATTTCAATCGGCGATGCGATTGCGGTGAGGTAACGCTGTTCGCGTATTGCCTTGTCGTCCAACACAACTGTCAGCTGGTAGAGACGTTATGGCTTCGACTTGACGGCTAAGGTTTCATCCACTGGGATCGTGATGACTGCGAATGGCGTCCCTGAATCATCGCCCACAGCCGGAAGATGGCTAGAGTCCTCATTACCGCCGATCATTGAATTCACATAGTAGGGAGCGAAAACCATCATATGAGGATGCCAATGACCGCTCGGTCCGAGGATCTGATCCGCGGACCACATATAGGCGAAGCTCACTCCTTGCCGTTGAGGAAGCTTGCCGTTTATGTATGCCGTCTGAACCGCTTCTGCTATTTGCTCAGGCGTCTTGCCTTCGAGCCCGAGTTTGTTTCTGAATTCGTAATAAGGCAGCACAGTGTGTGCAGCCTGTGGATCGAAGCAGATAGGGGCCCGTGTCTTTGGGTCGTATGCAATATAGGTGCGGACCGGAAGAGGCGAGTAGGTCGGAGCTCCAGTGAATCCGCGCATTACGATACACACAAAGCCGTTATCGCCTTCATGAACTAAGCGATAACCTGCTGGAGTAAACACCTTGATCGTTGCATGGTCTGAGATGCCCGCCGGTGCGGCGCTCTTGGCAAGCGACACCTCGGCTTCCTGGGGCATCAGGTACTCGCTGAGAGGAGAATACTTTTTCTCCTGGGCCATCATGCCGATGGTACTCAGACTGAATAGCACTGCAATTGAACTAAACCTGAACATTGTCATTTCTCATCCTGGCTTGGGATATGTCTTCCGTTACGTCGACTTTTCGATTCGAAGCGTCAATACACTCCTAATACGAAGCCAGTGCCGTCTTGGATACGCTACCCGGCAGCGTTTTATGACTGTGCCGCTTGGGAGTACTCGACGGTGAGAGATCGAATGTTATCGGTCACCCAAGGGCAATGGGTATAGTCCACGATGTCGGTGATACATCCGGAAGCCACGACAATGCGAATCACGGACTCAGCGCTCCATCGATCATCGGTGGAACGCATTGTGACAACCACAGGCTCCCCATCTACAAAGCTCAATGCCATCTTCAATTGAGTTGCCCGTTGCCGATAGTTTGTGAAGTACGGCGAATCCACAATATGGCCGGCGAACCTATCGGCCACGTGAAGACGCGCATCGGATCGGATGAGTTCGCGAATACCATCCCAGTCTTGACGATTGAATCGCTCTACGTAGAGATGGAGGACTTTCATTAATTCAGGATTGTGAGGCTGAGCCGGCGGTGATGGCGCAGGAGATGTCTCCAATTTCGAACGACCGCGACTAAGCGCTGACTTTACTCCGCCAACGGTTGAACCAATCAACTCGGCAATTTCTTCGAGCTTGTAGTCGAAAACGTCCTTGAGGAGAACACATGCACGTTCTTTGGGAGGCAGAGTTGTCACAAGGTGCTCAACTGCCTGACCAACTTCCACAGACAACGGTGCCTCTGGCGTTGCTATCTCTGCAGGCGGGTTTGCCTCGGCCCGGTCTCGTACTCCACGCCGGCGTAGAAAATCGATACAGCGGTTATGCGCTATGCGAAACAGCCACGGTGTCAGCGAGCGTGCGTCATCAAATTGATCCAGCTTCCGATATGCTTCGAAAAGAGCATCCTGAACTACGTCCTCCCCATCCATCGTGGTCCCGGTCATGCGCGAGCAATAACGGTGGAGGCGTGGGCGAATCGCAGTAATCGTCTCCAGGAACGCGAGATACCGCACTTCGAATGGATCAGTCTGATCGGTAGTCATATCCATAACCATTAATACGCAGCTCGACTGCCTGAGGATACGGACACGATTTGTATATCTCTATCTCTTCTCCTTAACCGTTAGAGGAAATATTGTGCTGCACATACCCGATGTGTTCGCCCGGCTCTCTCATCGGCTGCGATCCCGGGTCGCCAACCGGCCACCAAACCACACGCAGGGAATGGATTCGACGGCGATGGAGACGGGATACCAGGCCGGCCCGAGTTGCGCTCCACCGATGACGTAGTAAGCGACGACACCCGCCAGTCCCGCAGCGAGACCTATCCACGCCAGGATCCAGGCGTGGCGCATGGGACGGTCGGGTGCCATGCGAGCCGTGACGAAACCACCGGCGACGGTGAAGAGCGCGCGATAGCCAGAGGCCAGTCCAAACAGCGATGCCGACATGCTCCGAGGCGAACCCGGGAATACGCCTGCGACATGCATGATTGCGTCAGTAGCGGTCGATGCAATCGCCGTGACGAGGAAGCCGCCGACAACGGCTCCGACGCTGCGGATCCAGGGCTTCATGGGCGCTCCGTCTTGCCTTGAGCGGCCATCAGTGTATCCAGTTTGCGCAACTGGCTCTCATGGCCGGCGCGAGCACGCTCCGTCCAAACATCGTCATGCATCGCTTCAGAAGTGATGGTAAGCTTCACGCCGTCGGTGAGGGACTTCATCTCAACGACAGTCGCCACCTCGTAAGGGGGCACGTCAGGCACGAAGTCGGTGAAGGTCTTATAGGCCAGACGGTGAGGCGGCGAGACCTCAGTGTAAGTAACCTTGCACTCGGTGGAGAGCGGCATGCCCATCCGCTTCATGAACGCTACCTGCTCCGGTGCCGCCGCCGTCATCAAATAGACGAGCTGTCCGCCAGACCTCAAGTCGATCGACATCACCATCACGTCGAACCCTTCCGGTCCCCACCAGGACTCTATGCCGTCCTTGGTGGTCCAAAGATCCCAGACAACATCGATAGAGGCTGCATAAGTCCGCTCGATAGTGAAATGCGCTCGCTGGTTCGTGGGTGTGGTTTTGTTCATGATTTCTCCCGAGGGTGGGTCTTGGCGGCAGATTGACGGCGCTCCACGGCGGTACCCAACCGGTCGAGCCGCGCCTCCCAGTGGCGGCGATATCCCGCCGTCCAGGCGTCGAGCTGGTCGAAGGCTTCCCTGCGCAACGAGTAGAGACGCTTTTGTCCGTCCGGCCGCATCTGCACTAGACCTGCCTCCGCAAGAATGCGCAGGTGCCGTGACACGCCAGATTGGTGAATGTCCATACGCTCGACGATGTCACTGACGGAGCGCACCTCCGACTTCATCGACTCGACGATGCGAAGACGGACCGGGTCAGCCAGAGCGTGGAAGATCTTTACTTGCGCGTTCATGTATATACACTATAACGCATATATCGGCTAACGGAATGAACTTGTCATACATACGGATTCTGATTCCACAGCGACAGGTGCGTTCCCAAAATGGAAATCCAACTTTAAAGGTGCGCTTGGATTCAAAAATTCTCGTGCAGGTTGCCTGCATACTGAATTTGCCAAGGCGAGAACTCCTCGGCACTCCTCCCGAAAATAATGGCTGTACGTTAGCCGTTCGAGACCTGCATCCCATGAGATTTTCCCTCCTGGCGCCTTTGCTTCTCTCCGTAGTGTGTGCTTTACCCGCTTCCGCCACCGTAGCCGTTTCTTCCCCAAGCAATAACGCAACCGTGGCCTCATCCGTCCGTGTAGCCGCCAGCGCCGTCACTCCCTGTGCAAAAGGTGTTGCATCCATGGGGATTTACGTCGATAACGCGCTGCGTTACACCGTAGTCGGGACGAAGCTTGATACGAACGTGTCGGTGACACCTGGCGCTCACGTCATCGTCGTGACCGAATGGAACTATTGCGGCGGGTCGAGCACGGCTTCCGTGAGTGTGACTTATCCCACCACCGCAGGCATCACCATCAATTCCCCTGCCAACAACAGTACGGTCGGAACCCCGGCAATGTTTGTGGCGAGCGCAACGACCAGTTGCCCTAAAGGTATTGCAGCTATGGGCGTCTACGCCAATGACAAGTTGCTCTATACCGTGGCTGGACCGAACTTGAACGCTCCCATCACTCTTGGACTGGGCCAGCAAAACGCGACGGTGCAGGAGTGGGACAACTGTGGGGGATATGCAAAAACGCCTGTCAAAGTAACCGTCACCGGCACCACACTCAAAAATCTTCAAGCGGCACCAGGGTGGCACCAGTGGGGACAGCTTCCGCCAATTTATGACATCTGCGATGCGCCATGCCCAGGAGTCACATGGTCGATGAAGCAGAATCAAAAAAGTCCGTCGGTGAGCGGCAATGCGACCCAATTCAATCTCGGGGGGACGGTTCCCTATTCGGCAGTCCTGTTTTCCAACCCTGTTCTTGGACAGGGAAACAAAATGGGGCTTACGGACGACAATCACACCCTTCTACCGACACTCAACAATTTCATCTATGACGCCGACGTCTACATCACGAACTGGGATATCACCCAGCTGCAAGAGTTCGACGTAAACATGTACGCCGGCGGGATTGGAATGGAGTGGGGGACCGAGTGCAACCATCTCAACGGGAATGTCTGGGACTACTGGAATAATGTTGAAGCCAAATGGGTTCCCACCTCCATCCCATGCACGATGAAAACGGGCTGGAACCACGTCACGCTTCAGGTGCAGAGAAAGCCAAATAACGATTTGCTCTATCAGTCTGTCACCGTCAATGGAGTGGTGTACCCGATGGACATCACAGTGGCTTCGAAGAAGATTCCGGTCGGGTGGTGGGGTATGACGATCAATTACCAGATCGGCGGGAACTACAGACTCGCGGCGAATACGACCTATGTAGACAATCTGCACTTCACCTATTGGTAGATCTTTCCCCGCGAAGGCTGAGCCGATCATCACGCGCAGTCGGGCATACATGCAAGTTAAACATTGCCCTAGTCGCCCAGCGGCACTTGGGCTGCCAGTAGAGCCTTCCGATGAAGGCCTCTACTGGCAATCAGATCGAGCCAGTCTTGCCGTTTGAGCTCCCCGATCATCTCCGGTGCTTCGTCCTGTAGCCAATAGAAACACACCCGCAGCACCTCAAAGCGATACTGACCAAGCACAAACCTCTGTGTCGCCTCTGTTGCCGTACGCCCAAGCGCCACGTCTTGATCTCCAGCCCGCGGGAGCTATCGCCGCCACAGGATTGCAAGGCCCGCCGCAACCAGCCATACGCCCACGATGCATCCCAGTATATTTTGACCGGGAGCGTTTCCAAGAGATTTGATGGGCTGATGCGAGGCGTCGAGTGCGCGCCACGCGATATTGAGAACGCCGGCGAGTGCGGTACCCAAGCCATTGAACCAAATGCCGACTTTCATCTGTTGGTCTCCCATGAGTTGCTCGGGTGGCGTGAGTTCTGAGGTGCGAAAGAACTTGGCGTCGTGTCGCGATGACAATGCGGAATCTAATGACTCATCGACGACGTCTCCAGGCACTTGACATCGTGGTTCCAGGGGGCAAAAAGACCACTTGGACTCGGTTTCCAGGTCCAGACGTGAAGGAACCAGAAGCCGATTGAGTCCGCTTTCGTGAGAGCCTGCCCCATAATGCGCGGCGGCTCGCTTGATTTCCACGCCGAGATCGGCACAAGGAACTCCACGCCATTCAATTGAAAGCTGCCGTCGGGCATCTTCTCGTAGACCAGCACCTCCGGGTGCCCCAGATCGAGCGTGGTGTCCAGGAGATCGTTGTTCTGAAAGTGATAGCCCATAGCGCCGGCGGGCTGATGTTCGACGCAGCCGGTGACTTGCTTGTAGCCGGCCGCTTCAGCGGCCTTGGTCGACTTGAACCTGGCGGTTGCGTCCCGAATGGCCATGAGGTCGCGATCAACGGCCTCTCCAAGGCCGCTTGGAAGGACCGCCGGGGTCCCACCCATCGTCTTATCGGAGGTTTGCGCCTCGCTTACGCCCACTAATGCCACCACCATCACAAGCAACATCCACGCGCTCAACTGATTCTTCATGATCCGTGCCTCTTCCTCTCGTCAATTTGGTTCTACTTCTTCGCTATGCCGCCATGCTAGGAGCGCTACGAAGCATGCGGACACATGTTTTTGACCAACTGTTCCGCCCGAATGCCGAACTGGATTGGCTAGCTTGCGAGCGAGGTTGACGGAAGGCCGCCCCATCAAAACCTGGCGAAGCCGACGGGCGGGCCGTGACAAAATGAGGTGAATGTCGCCCTCAATGCGTCAACGAATACGGGTGATTGTAGGAGTCTGGTTCGGCTGGACCATCGCCGGGCTTTTCTACATCGTCCAGGACACGGTGCCGCGCCTCTATCGAGGCGGCGCCGTGCCCTGGAAATACGTCTTCGTCGGCTGGATGACGGGCATGTATGTTTGTGCGGCGCTCACACCGGCGGTCCTTTGGCTAAGCAATCGGTGGCCAATCGAGCGCCGAGTCGCCGACGCCACATGGCACCTCTGCTTTAGCGTGGTTTTCTCCATCTTGTCCACCACGCTTGAAGTCCCGATATTGCTGCTGCTCGGCGCCTTCCCCGCGCTTCCTCCTCCGTCGCTCACCGCCGGAGTGAGGATTATGCTGGGATTCGGCATCCAGAGCGGCGTCATCCGCTATTGGGCCGTGATCGCGTTGCATACCGTGTACCGATCGCAAAAGAATGCCAAGAACCGCGAGCGGGAGGCCTTCGAGCTCAAGGTTCAAGCATCTGAACTTGCCCAGCAGCTCGCAACCGCGCAGTTGAGTTCCCTGAAGATGCAGTTGCAGCCGCATTTTCTCTTCAATACGCTGGGCGCCATCATGGTCCTGATTCAACAGCAGAAGACAGCGCAGGCCGAAGCGATGGTTGAGAAGCTCGGGGATCTACTCCGCCTTACGCTTGAGGACGTGGAGGCCCAAGAGGTCCCGTTGTGGCGCGAGCTCGAATTCCTGCGTTTATACCTCTCTATCGAGCAGGTCCGCTTCGAGGACCGCCTGCGCGTGCGCATCGCTCCGACCGAGCTTTCCGACGTTCTCGTGCCGCACATGGTGCTGCAGCCAATCGTTGAGAACGCGGTCCGCCACGGTCTTGGCCAAAGCGAGGAAGTGGTGACGATCGAGGTCGTGGCGGCGAGTTCCAATGGATCGCTGCACCTCGTCGTCTCTGATGATGGCCCAGGGCTTCTCTCGCCCAAGCCTGGCCGCTCCGGAATCGGTTTGACGAATACCAGAAACCGGCTGGCGCGGCTCTATGGCGAGAGCGCGCACTTGGTCATCGAGCCGGCAGCCGGCCGAGGCGTGCGGGTCACGATTACACTTCCCATCCGGACAGCTCTGCCCGAGGGCTCGCCGTGCGATTGAGCGTCCTTGTCGTGGACGATGAGCCCCTCGCGCGCGAAGGGCTCAAGCTGCTGCTCGGCCGTCAACCCCAGGTCGAGTCCGTCTCAGAGGCGCGCAACGGACGCGAAGCCATTACGCTCATTCGCGAACACAACCCGGACCTCGTCTTCCTCGATGTTCAGATGCCGCGCACCGACGGCTTTGCGGTCGTCCACGCCGTTGGAGCGGAACGCATGCCACCGGTCATCTTCGTGACTGCACACGACCAGTATGCGATCCGGGCATTCGAAATCGCAGCCATCGATTATCTCCTCAAACCCGTAACCGAGGAACGCTTTGCGCTCGCGTTCCAGAGGGCCATTGGCAGGCTTCAAGGCACTCCGCAAGAGGACGCCACAAAACAAGTGCTGGCCATGTTGGGTGCCATCGCGAATCCACCGCGGCAACTCGAACGATTCGCCGTTCGATTCGGTGAGCACACCCTCTTCGTGCCCGTCGACGACGTCGATTGGATCGAGGCCTTCCAGAACTACGTCCGGATCCACGCCGGTCCGACATCTTACCTGTTGCACGTGCCCATGAACACCATCGAGAGCGTGCTTGATTCCAACCGCTTCCTGCGTGTCCACCGATCGCACATCGTCAACCTACGGTGTATCGCGCGGCTGTGGTCGATCGCGCACGGTCAGTATGCGATCGAACTCAAATCTGGACAACGCCTGCAATCGGGGCGCACTTACAGCGAGCGCATCCGCCGTACGCTTACAAATCCGTTTTGACTGGCCTGGAGGGATTCAACCTGGCACTCCCCGCGACCGCGGTCACGAAGACTCCCCCGTCGTGACCGATTACAGCGATTATTTCAATCTCTAAAGCACGCATCGCTTATTCACTGGCCGGACTTTTTCCCGAACGAAGTAAAAACGTTTTCTTGAGAGACACGCAGAAAAACCTTGACTATTGTTCCCTCATCCGGGGTATATTTCGTCGTTTTTAAACCTGCTTCTCTAGGAGTTGTAGGACGTGAACACTTCTACCCGCTTATTGCGGAAAACGTTTACCCGTTTCGGATCGACTTTTTTACGAACTTCTTTCATTGCCTTGACTCTCTTGTTAGCCTCTGACGCGTTCGGACAAACGGCTGGCGTTGTCTCGGGTCACGTCAGTGACAGTACCAACGCGGCCGTACCAGATACCAAAGTTGTCTTGCGCAGCACGTCGACCGGCACGAGCCGAGAGACAACAACGACCAACACTGGAGACTACACCTTCTCGGAAGTACCCGTCGGGCCTTACACGCTCAACGTCAGTCACGCCGGCTTCAAAACCTCTACCAGTGAGGAATTCCAGGTGCAGGTCCAGCAGACACTGCGTCTCGACGTGATGCTTCAACTCGGGAGTGTCACGGAGACTATCGAAGTCGAAGCTACAGGCACGCTGCTGCAGGCTGATAACGGGACAGTGGGCACCGTCATCGAAAACAAGGCAATCAACGAACTCCCCCTGAACGGTCGTAACTACCTCAGCCTTGTAGCACTCTCCTCCAACGTGAATACGCTATCGCCCTCCTCAGGACAGGCCGGCAGCCGCCTCGGCGGTGACCGCGCAGCGCAGGCCCTGGCTGTCGGTGGGCAGCGCATCATGTTCGACTACTACACCCTCGACGGCATTCTCAACACCGATCCTGACTTCAACACCTACATTGCCCTGCCTTCCATCGATGGCATCCAGGAGTTCAAGACGCAGACTGGTGTCTACTCCGCCGAATATGGACATGAGGCATCGCAGATCAACGTCGTGAGCAAGAGCGGTACCAACGCTCTCCACGGATCGGCATATGAGTTCATCCGCAACAACTATGTAGACGCGCTGCCCTACTATTTCAACTACAACCCAACCGCGCCGACGGTAAACCCTTTCAAGTGGAACGACTTCGGATTCGTGGTGGACGGGCCTGTGCGAATCCCGAAGCTGTTCAACGGTAAGGATAAATTCTTTTTCATGGTCGATGACGAGTGGAGAAGGATCCGGTCGAACGGAACGGCCACGGCCACGGTTCCCACGGCCGCACAACAAGGTGGCGACTTCTCAACGTATGCGACCAAGATCTACGATCCCGCGACGGGGACATCGACAGGCATGAACAAGCAGCAGTTCTCCTGCAACGGTGTGCAGAACATGATCTGCCCAAGCCGCATCAGCGACGTATCAAAGCGGCTGCTTAAGTACTACGCTGTTGGTCCGACACCTTCCACCGGAAACCCGAACTATCGTTATGCCACGAACAGCCCTCAGAACCGCCAGTCATTCACCGCGCGCGGCGACTACTACGTGTCTCCTCGCTCCCAGTTCGCTTTCCGCTTCAGCCAGGGCGACGAAGACATCATCAATACCGGCTTGTCGGGTGCTGGCAGCAAGACGATCACACAGTACTACCAGTACATGGGATCAAACACCTTCACATTCACTCCACACCTTGTCAATGAGGCACGATTCGGATACAGCCATTTCTACAATTCCCTCGGTCTACTTTCGGCGTTTACAACGGACGTCGTGAGCGGTGTGCAGATTCCTGGACTCTCCGGTGGTCCGTCTTCAACCTGGGGAATCCCACTGATCAGCTTCGGAACCATTCGCAGCGGCACGACGAATTTCTGGAGCAACTTCGGGGATACGCAGGATGGGCCCTACGTCGTTGACGACCCCGCCTGGCAGATTGTCGACAACGTGTCATGGTCAAAGGGCAGACATTCCCTGCGGACGGGCGTGGAGTACAGTCGCCAGCAGTTCAATCAATTGGGAAATCAGTTTTCGCGCGGACAATTCAACTTCGCACCGAACGCAACCACCCTCGTGAGCACAAGCTCTACGGGATCTAATGTTTACTCTGGCGGCGACGCTTTTGCCGAGTTCCTTCTAGGTGATCTGCAGCAGTCCTCCGTTGCGGTTGCAGTCGCGAACGCGCAGTATCGCCGCAACGTCTGGGCTGCGTACATCGACGACACAGTCAAATTCACCCCGAAACTGACCCTCTCACTCGGACTTCGGTATGAACTCACACCGCCCTGGTTAGACGCCCTAAATGACCAGTTCACGGTATATGTGCCGAACGCACCGGCTTTCGGTTCCGGTACGCAACCTCAGGCTCAGTGGCCGTTCTTCGTCCGCCAGGGCAACTGCAACGATCCTTACCAGGGTCTGTCGATCTACTGGACCGACAGCACGGGCAAGATAGGTACACGCGCCAATCCAGCAGCTCGTTGCAGCAACGGTCTATTGCCGGACGCTCTGGTCAATACCCCGAAGATGAACTGGGCGCCCCGGCTATCATTGTCCTACGCCCCGCTCAACGGCATGGTTGTCCGCGCCGGCTACGGCATCTTCTACAACCAGGACGTAGGCAATGCTTACTTCGATATGGCACGCAATATTGCGGGCCGCGTCACGGTAAACGCGAACACGAGCACTCCGGCGGGAACCGCGGACTTGTTCTGGAACAATGCTCTGCCGAACGGAGGGGGCACGGTGGGGGCGATTCCGGGAACGACCGGCCTGTACGCCTATGCAAATGCCATCTCGCACAAAACCAGCTATACCGAACAGTTCTTGTTGAATCTGCAGCAGCAATTCGGCAAAAGCTGGGTTCTGGAGGCCGGCTACCTGGGCAGCGTCAGCCGTCACCTGTACGGTTTCCTGAATCTGAATCAGCCGACGCCTTACGGATACATTGGAAACGGAGCCCAGACTTCGGTCGCATCCCGGCTTCCCTTCTTGAACTATGGCGTAATCCAAATGGTGCATGACCAGGGGTCCGCAAACTACCATGGCGCGGCAGCAAAGGTTACGCGACGCTTCAGCAACGGCCTGAACATCATTGCTTCGTACACCTATTCCAAGTCGTTGGACAACGGCTCAGGCATTCGTAACCAGGGTAACGACCTACTCTTCCCGCAGAACAGCTATTGCTTGCGTTGCGAGTACGGCCCTTCCGCTTTCGACGTGACGCATCGTCTGGCGGGGTCTGTTCTTTATGACCTCCCGATAGGCCCTGGAAAGCTGGTAAACGTGAAGGGCTTCATGGATGCCCTGATCGGCGGCTGGCAGCTCGGAACAATCTTCACGGAGCAAACCGGTCAGCCGATCACTCCGAGCGTAGGAACAGATAACTCTTCAATCGGTAATTCGAACGGCACCTTTGACCGCCCAGACCCGACGGGAGTCAGCCCGTATCTTTCAACGTCCGCTCGTACGTTCAATGTATGGGCAAACAAGGCCGCCTTCAAGAACAACGCTCCGGGCTTCTTCGGATCCGTTGCAAGAGGAAGCTATCGCGCTCCTGGTCTGATCAACACGGACGCTTCGCTGCACAAGAATTTCAAGATGCCGTACAGCGAGAAGCATCAGCTCTCGATCCGGTTCGAAGCGTTCAACGTTCTGAATCACATGAACGTAGGCGCGCCGAACATGAATATCAACTCGGCCACGTTTGGTCGTGTAAGCTCAACGGGCAATATGCGACAGCTGCAACTTGCCGCCAAATACAGCTTCTAGCATTTGCCTGATCAACGTTGACTCAGCATATTCGTCGCCTCGGAGGGCCAGAAAAAGTAGCCCTTCGAGGCGACGACCTGCATCAGCCTAAAACCAGTACAGCTAAAAGAGGAGCATTATGAAGCTTCAGATCATCGTGATGGCCCTGCTCGTAGGGGGAGCAGCCTTCGCTCAACCACCAGCAGACTGCAAACCCTCCGCACTGAATATTCCCGGAGCACCCTATCCCTGCATCTTTCCGGATCGTACGGCTATGTTTCGCTTTTCCGCACCCTCCGCACAGAAGGTCCAGGTAAAGACCGCAGGCGGCGTCGAGATGAGCAAGAAGGAAGACGGTCTCTGGTACGCCACAACGCCCCCGCTAGTCGAGGGATTCCACTACTACATGATCTCTGTCGATGGAGCTTCGGTCTCTGATCCTTCTACACGGACCTACTTCGGTGGCGGCCAGTGGAGCAGCGCTATCGAGGTACCGGCGTCGGATGCCGAGTTCTATGCTCGCAAGGCTGTTCCGCATGGTGTGGTCCGCGAACAGGATTACTTCTCGACCGTGACGCAGCAGTGGCGGCGCGCAATGATCTACACGCCACCGGACTATGATGCCAACTCAAAGATTCGCTACCCGGTTCTCTATCTGATGCATGGGTGGGGAGAGAACGAGATTGGCTGGACAGCGCAGGGTCATGTTGAGTTAATCATGGACAATCTGATAGCCGCCAACAAAGCAAAGCCGATGATCATTGTCATGGACAATCTCAACGCTGCCAAGCCGGGGGAGGATGCATCCATCTATAACGCCCGCTCCRTCCTCACCCAGGCTGTCCCCGTACCTCCTCCGCCGCCAGGGGCTACACCAGCGCCGCGAGGCATGCCCCGTATGAGCACCACCTTCAGTGAAATGATGTTCGCGGACTTGATCCCAATGGTGGAGAAGAAATACCGAGTCGCGCCAGGTCGTGAGAACCGCGCAATGGCTGGGCTCTCTATGGGAGGATTTCAGACCTTCAACACGGGGTTGACACACCTGGACGACTTCTCTTATTTGGCCGGCTTCAGCGGCAATTGTGGCAGTGGAGGAAACTTCGATCCGAAGACGAGCTGCAGCGGAGCGTTTGACAAGCCCGCGGAATTCAACAAGAAGATCAAGCTGCTCTATCTCTCAACCGGATCCGTGGAAGGACCTCGCGTCAAGCAGTTCAGCGAAGAGCTCAAAAAGGTCGGCGTAGAGAACGTCTACTACGAATCTCCTGGCACCGCGCATGAATGGCTAACGTGGCGCCGGTCCTTCTATGACTTCGCGCCTCGTCTGTTCCGGTAACACAATTAACAAAGTCCGAAAAGAGAAGAGCCTCCGGTAGTCGGAGGCTCTTTCTTTTGTCGGATAATCATCCTGCACGTGCCCCCCACCGGCCCAGCAACCACCGAATCGGTTGAACGCGATCCCGTGAGAATGCTTCGCTCTCACCGCCAGAAGAGCCCGAACACGCTTAATGGAGGAATGATCAAAGGAAAAATGAGTCTATGGGATTATGCTGATCATCCTATACCAAGAAAAACGCTCTGGACGACGTATCGCCCGCACACCGTCTGGAGCCAGTACTGCTCCGATCTGTTTGCGTCTTCTTTGCCGACGATCATGCAAGTTGTTGTATTCCGTTTGTTATTGCATCCACAGGGCAAGAGGTAGTTGCCTTCACAACTCACAATAACCTGAGAGGAGCACTCGCTTATGGCTGACCAACCCCACACTTCAACTCAAACGCCTACCTCAGCGACTATCGGCGTGTTTGCTTTGCTAAAAGCAAAGCCCGGTGTAACACGCGAGCAGGTGATGGCCATCATGCCTGCCGAGATACGCGCGACCGTCCAACTCTACCTTGATGGGAAGATCCGCGAGTGGTACTCGCGAGAAGATGGCAGGGGGGCGGTTTTCCTCTTAAACGCCCGGGATGTTGCGGAGGCGGGTTCCATCATGGAGTCTTTGCCCCTTGCTAAAGAGAACCTGCTCGATCACGAGTACATTCCAATCGGACCGCTGATGCCGTTACGCCTTCTGGTGGGAAACCAGTCAGCTACGCAGTAACGCAGCATTCGGTGAACAAGCGTATGGATGACCATCGTATCCGTAGATTCAAGCGGCCCGATGGTTATCCAAGTGTCCATAGGGTCGGCTAGGTCAATCGATGAATTGCTGGATAAGATCGGTCGCGATCATTCCACCACGGCTGTTCAGATGAATGCCGTCACTGTGAAAGCGCCAGCCGTTCAGCTTCGCAACTTCGTCGGGAGTCTTCCGTAGGACAATGACGCGGAATGCGTCGCGATAGAGCGGAAGGAATCGAAAAGACGTGAACGCGCGTCCCGGTGACTCCTGGATCTGCGCCAGTATTGCCTCGTGTAAGGGAATATAGCCAATGTTCTCTTTCATGGCGATATCCCTGATTATCTCGCTGTATTCCGCTATGCACCGGTTGAGGGTGTTCTGGAAAGCCACGGATGATGTCGGATCTTCTCCAATCGGCGGCAGCGAGCAGAGCGCTACGCAGGCCGTTGTTTCCATTTTCAGGCGATGGGCAATTGCGCAAATATTGTCGCGGAACCATTCGAGCGATGGCTCGGCGGGAAGATGCTTCGATAGACGAAAGAAGCGTTTGACCTTCGCCGAAACCTGCGCGAGGACGTCATTGGCCCCGACCCAGACCACCACTTTTTCAGGACGGCTTGCGATGACCTGCGGCAGACGTTGAAGTGCGTTATATGCGAGATCTCCGCCAATACCGAAATTGCGGAAATCAAATCGGGAATTGCGTGGTCTTCGCTTGAGCTCACCGATAAAATCGAAGGCTTGTCCCCTGCCAGCGGTGCTGCTCGACCCGAGACAAGCGACAACAATCCTGGTGGTGCTGACACTCTGCGCAGGACGATCAACCACAATATTTTGTTTCATGGATCTCCCTGCCGTAAACAACCATCCGAACTTTTTTGTTAGGGAAAACGGCAAACGGTTTCGTCGAAAACATCGACGCCAATCTAAGGAGCAACTACCCTCGATCTTCAGTCGATCGAGAGACATCAGAATCCAACAGACTCACTGCGTTGTCAATGAAAGTCAGCCGTCCCAACAGAGCGGGCTGTCGATTGTCTTGATCAACGAGTACAGATCAATGCGGTGCACTCGTGGAATGGGATTCCCGCGAAGAACGATGGTTGGCTTGATATTCGATGATGATCTATTCATCAACAAAGGTGCCTCGTAGATCACGCTTCAACGAACTCCAGCAGATCGGACAGGAATCGCTCCCGGTGAGTGAGAATAATCGCATGAGGAGCGCCGGGATAGACGATCAACTTGGAATTCAGGATGAGCCGCGCAGTTCGAGCCCCGGTCATCGCGAGAGGAGCACTGACATCTTTGTCTCCATGGACAATCAGCGTGGGGCAGGAAATTTTTGCCAGATCTGGACGAACATCCGTGGCTGAGGTTGCCGCTCGAGTAGCTAATGCAACTGGCAATGAAACGCTCATCATCATGTTCTTGATCCAGGTCCGTGTTTCCTGAGATGTATCGGGCGTGAAGAAGGGTCCCTCATTTTCTCCAATCCATCGTGGAAAGTCTCTTGTGATGAGTTGGGTTTGCGCTTCAATTCCTTCTTTGGGCCATCCCTCGGGATTATCGGCGGTTCTGGCTGAAAACGGAGTTGACGGCGCCGCCAGCACAAGTCGCGCGATGCGATGTGCTCCCCCCGTCGCGAGGTAGCGGGCTGCTTCGAAGGACCCCATGGAGTGGGCCACGAGCACGGCGTCTCGCAGGTCGAGCTGATCGATGATCTTCGATACATCATCGACCAGCGTATCCAGGTCGTAACCGGTGTTTGGGGCGTCCGAACGGCCATGCCCTCGGCGATCTGGAGCAATACAGCGGAACCCATGCGCAGTAAGAGCCGCCATGTGGCTTCCCCAAACATTTGATTGAAAGGTCCAGGCGCTAAGGAAGATGATTGGGCGGCCCGATCCCCAATCCTGCACAAAGAGCCTCGTTCCATCACGCGCGAGTACGAATGGGTGTGGATTGGCCGCACCCCGCGTTTGACCGGGGCCGGATTGTGACAGAATGGAAGGCGCGTGCACGAGCGCCGCAGCGCTCCACGCAGCACTTCGGATGATTTGGCGGCGATCGAGTTTGGGCATATGATCAGCTCCTCCGTCGTGAGTTTTCCCACAAATCCGATCGTGCGATAAAACGGGAAGCCAAGCAATTACGTATGAGGTAATTGAACCTGAGCGGGGGAATTCATACGATGAGGCAGATGGCCAGTGCAGCTCAAACCGTGGGCGAAATCATGCGGTCCTGGCGCGAACTCAGACGATTCAGCCAACTCGCACTCGCTGTTGAAGCTGAGATTTCTCAAAGGCATCTGAGCTTTATCGAAAGCGGACGCTCAGCTCCCTCCCGGGAGATGATTTTGCATTTGGCGGAGCACCTGGATGTTCCATTGAGGGAACGAAATGTGATGCTCCTCGCCGCGGGCTATTCGCCCATCTACGGCGATCGCTCGTTGCAGGATCCCACCTTGACTCACGCCATGGCCGCCCTCGAAAGCCTCTTACGAGCCCATGAACCATATCCCGCGTTGCTAGTGGACCGGCAGTGGAACATTGTCGGTACAAATCAAGCCCTTGCGCCGTTGCTGGATGGGGTTGCCCCGGAGCTGCTGGAGCCGCCTGCCAACGCGCTACGAATCAGCCTTCACCCTCGCGGACTCGCTCCGAATATTGTCAACCTTAGTGAGTGGCGGCACCATTTGCTCGCTCGCCTTCGACGCCAGTTTCGGATCTCTCGCGACCCCGCATTGCAAGTTCTCCTGAGCGAGTTGACCGATTATCCGTTCCAATCCAGTGAATGGTCGAATCATTCCGACAACAATCTGGCCCATGAAATTGCCATTCCTCTTCGGCTGAGAACGCCGAAGGGAGTGCTTTCGTTCCTTAGTACTGTGACCATATTTGGAACTCCCGTCGAGATCGAGCTGTCGGAGGTGACACTGGAAGCGTTTTATCCGGCAGATCAAGAGACTGCGCAAATTCTGGGAGTACTCCGATAAATAAGTTGAGTTGCTTTCTCCAATTTCGACAACTAACTCTCGCCGCCGTGTGTGTGTATACGGCCCCCATCCACTCGAATCAGATGGACCGGCCTAAGTTGGGTGCGACTATCTTTCCTAGAAAACGTTCTACTCATTATTTCGCAAGTGGACCAACCTCAATACCGGAGGCCAAGGAAAAGGATGATCCAACGGTGGCAATTACCGCCGTCTGGCGGCTGAGCCCCAAGTCCTCCCGCAGCCGAAATGTAGCTTCAACACCGGTGCAATGAGCTGCTAATAGGTTTGCAGTTCGAAACTCTCGTAGCTTGGACGCTGTCCAATCTACGACTTCATCAGTAGAGGCGAACAGATGCAAGCCACCGACGATGCCATAGATAGGCCGATTGCCAAAATGCTTCTCGGCATACGCTGCAATATTCACGATTCCCGCGTGTCCGCAGCCGGTAATGATCACCAAGCCTTTGGACGAATTGAGTACGATAGACGAATCTTCCGGAATGTTGTCTTCCATCAATCCTGAAGCGGTCAAAACCTTCCCGGAACTGGTCCAGTTGTGTTCGGGGTAAATGCGAGGAACCGGTCCCGTAAACCAAACTCCGGGAATCAATTCCGCACTGGACGAGTGCACRACGAATCTGCCGCCCGTGCCCTCGTATTCCTTCCGAAGGGCGATCATCTGATTGCGGTCTCCGCTTTCCGAGGGACGACGGCTAAAGATGCCATCTGAAACGTGGATCACGGAGAGCGCGTCCGGATTTTCTTTCATTAGCTCGCGACGAAGCGTTAGCACGCCACTGACATGATCCCAGTGATTGTGCGTCAGAATGAGCTCTTGCACCCCCGACAAATCGACGTGCAGGTCATGAGCGTTCTTGATGACGGTATCCGGATGAGCTCCGGTGTCGACTAGGATCTTATGACCATTCACGTCGATCAGAGCAGCAAAACCCCATTCACCTATACCGTTCGTATCTCCGACTACCATTGTGGAGAGGATGGTGATGGTGAATGCCTGAACTTGAGGTTGCGAACGCTGCGCTTCCGCTTCAACCAGAAACCCAAAAGCAAGCGCAAGGACTGTGATCGGGACCGAGACCCAGTTTCCCAGGCCGATGATAGTCTGTCGATTCATTTGAGGTGACTCCTTTCCACTCTTGCAGAGAACATCGATTCAATCTCAGGAGCTATGGCGATTGTTGTTATGACCGAGTATGTAGCTCCAAGGAGTACGCGACCTCAAAAACGTGTGGTAAGCGTCGTCAGCCACGGCGGTGAATGCTGAACAAGCCAGCCCTCTGCCTGCCTGTCTCTGCCGGAAAGAGTGGCAATGGCAATGAGGAGCATCGCAGAACCCAGCGCCAGCTTACCGATTCTTCCGGCGTATTGGAGTTTTCCACGGACACTCAGCATGGCCGAGCGTGAGACATATGCAAGGATCACAATTGGCAATGCCGCGCCAAAGCTAAATAAGGTCATGAGGAATGCAGAGCTTGCGAGATGCTTTCCTTGACTCGCCAATACGATGGCTGCCCCCAGAGTGGGACCGACGCATGGACTCCAGATCACTCCAAGAACAAGTCCGACAACGAACTGCCCATAGAGCCCGTTTAGGTGAAGGCGCGCGAGTAGCCGGTTCCCAGCGTTACCAAAACCTGATGTCACAGCTGCAAAGCGCTCCTGGAGTGTGCTCGATAGGATGATCAGGGCAAACAACGCGAGAAACGCCGCGCCCAGTCGGCGTAGAAGCTCTGAGTTCAATCCGAGCGCCGAACCCGCCCACGCAAGCATCGTTCCGATGGCCCCGTAAGAAGCCGCTAACCCCGTTGCCAAAGCAATCGGCGCGCGGCGATGTGCATTCATTGCAGAACTCAGCAGAATCGGCACGATAGGTAAAACGCACGGCGACAACGTCGAGAGTAATCCTGCTAAAAACGCGAAGCTGTAGGACGTGAGGGTCGAAACCATTTCAGTGAACCACCCGTTCATCTAATGCGCGGCTTAGGGGGTGACCTTGTCACCCAGCGATCTTGCGGAGGAGCACGTCGATGATCTCTCCAGGGGATCCATATACCTCTGCACCGCCGCCAGGTTGGAAGCGTAGTTTTGTTCCAGAAGATCACGTAGGCTAACGTTCCTGATATCGAGCAGATATGCGGTCGTTAACTCGTAACCAAGGTATTCGCGGTTGGTTTGATAAGAACAATCTTCAAATTTCGTCTGGAGATTAAGAAGGGAGTCGGGACCTTTCCCGACGTAGTCGGCATAGCCCTCCCTCAACCATTTAGGAAGGCCGTGATAGCTCCGAACGCCGATATAGGAAATGGTCAGGCTATGTGTGACCTCATGAGACATGTAGTAGACCAGAGTCCGATCATCCATCACCTTGCGCCCTGAATAATTGGTCAAGCGGTTCTGGCTAATGTCGGACGGCCGCAGGAAGATGTTGCGATTGAGGTAAACGTAAGTAAGTCCGCTCGATTTGACGGCAAAGTTCGTAAAGAACGCAAATTCTGCCGCGCTTCCGCAGATAAAGATGCGTTGTTCAACGCTGCGGTCGTAGGCAGGCGATGCTGCAAGTCGTGTTTGCACTTCTTTCAGAAGGAATCCCGCGTTGGGCGGTATCGGGACAGTTGAATACAGGCGAATGTTGTCCTCGCCAACAGAGTATGGAAAAAACGGCTGCGGATAACAAATGACGAGGAGATAGAGAATAAGAAGCATCACAACTGCGCCCAGAAGTGACACTCGTCGAACGAACGTCTTTGTTTGCTTCATAGCGAATAAGTTCACGGGTTAAATTCGTATCAATGAATCACCGTGTTTAGCAGACGCTCGATGCCTTGCCTGCTTGTATCACCGACCGACCGGCCGGCCTCCTGCTTTCCTTTCAAGACGATCAACGTGCTCTGAACCGCCACATGGTAGGCAAGCAGGAGCGCCGTGTCGGTGTCGAAGTTAATCGTGAAGATCGTCAGGTCCTTGTACCTGCTTTGCGCCATCAAGTCCCGGATCACAGGCGCCTGTGCAGCGCAAGTCGGACACCAATCAGCTCGAATATCGAGAAGTATAGGTTTACCTTCGGCGGCAAGCTTGTTGAAATCAGCGGCATTGTAGGGCTTAATCTCGCCCGCAAATGCCGCCCGAGTGCATATTGAGAAGAAAAATAGCGCTGCGAACACAACCACTTTCATGTAACGCCTCTTTCCCTTCCCTGGTGTTTTAAGACGATCTCTTCTGTCTGCTCCGGCGAGAACGGAGTTGATAGCGGCTGCAATCGTGGCAGAGACGCCGCTGTGCAACAGGCCATCACCACCGCGGAGAAAACTGTTTGATGCAATCATGATCAGCTCCTATATCGTTTGCCGTTGCACTGCTACTGGGCCGCAGGAGGTTGTTGCTGGGCGCTCGGACTCATCAGAGCTCTCAGTGGCATCAGGGGCCCGACAGGAATGTACTCGCTATCCATAAGCTTTTGTTTGGCAAATGGCAGTGTTTCCATAATTTCCCGTGCCTCATCTGCGCTCTTCGCATCGACCAGGAAGACGACTCCTTTGCCATCCCCACGCGAATACCACTCCCGGATCTTCCCATCGAGATAAAGTTTGAGGGTCGCCCGGACCTCTAAAGGCAGGACAGCCATTACCTGCTGGAAGGTGACGCCCTGTTTGGGGGACTCGATCACGAGAATAGCGGTAGTGGTAGGAACGGCTATGCTCGGCAGACTAGCAGGAGTCATTGACTGCGATTGCGCCAGGGAGGCTGTCGTCAGCACTCCGAGAAGAATAGTGAGAATAGTGACTATACGTTTCATCCGTTTTACCTTTCAATTCAGTGGAGATATGTAGAACGACAAAGAAGACGATCGTACTCTATGTCGGCAAAAAAAATTATTCGGCGAAGCTCCTTATAAAGAAAGCCCTGGCTTCGTTCAATCTCTGCTCGCGCACCTGACGATCCGAAGTGATTCGAACCATCATCATCACTCCGGCCATACTGGAGAACAAAACTCTGCATTTCGCGAGTCTTTCTTCTCGCGTGGAACCCGAGACGAACGGTAACAACCGTTCTCGATAGGCATCTAACGATGCCTCGACCCTTCTTCGTACGGCCAATGGCTTTCGTGCGAGCTCGGGCCCTAAGGCGGAGACGACACAACCTGTCCCCGGCGAATTCGCATGATGTGTACTCAAATAACGTTCAATCATGGCCCGTAGAGCTTGCCCTTCTGGCGCTGACTCGGCAGCTTCCACCATGCCATTTCCCATTTCCTGCAATGCCCGTGCCACCGCCTCTACGAACAGATCGTCTTTGCTCTCAAAATGCCTATAGAAGCCTCCCTTCGTAAGGCCAACCTTTTTCATGACGGTACCAATGCCGCTGATATCCGCACCGTGCTCACGGAAGGAACGGGCAGCTACCGAAAGGATATTCTCGTGGTTCTTCGCTTTGTGTTCTTGGGAGTACCGCATAACAATAGAGTACGCTCATAATCTATTAAGTCAAATCTGCGCCTAAACGCGCTGGCCGCAGGAAGCCGACTCTATGAGGCGATCATAAGGCCGTCGTCTGAGAGAGCCATCTTACGTTGTGGGCTCAGCATTAAATAAAGTGCGGCGACATGCGTGATAGTCAATAAGGGAACGAAGAGAATTGGGATGGCGTACGCAGCCCCCATCTGTCCTGCTATGGAAGGAAGATTGACCCGGACCGCGTGGTAGTAGGTGAGGATGAGGTCAAGTATTCCAACCAGATTGAAGGTGACGACGAAAAACCAAAAGAGCGGACGAATTCCTGCGGTAACCAACACAAGGATGGCTAAGACTCCGCTAACGAGATCCCAATAGCCGGCGACCGAAGCCAAGCTCAGAGGCAGGTTAGCGCCGACGACTCCGGGAATCATCACAGCGAGCCCGATGAAGCGAAAGCTGTGCAACGTAGCAATTGCGCGTTGTGCAACGGTGCGGTCCATCAATTTGAGCTTCGGTAGGATGTAGGTATTGAAGCAAAGCAGCCATGCAAGGTAACTCATGACAGATTGAACAGCGAAGATGATCGGAGTCGACATGTGGTTTCCTTTCAGAAATTACTTTCCGCGCTGAGAGGCTGCAGCAAACCGCTGGTAAGGTATGAATCTCAGGACGCAAGTTCAAGAGGCGACTGCATTGCGAACGACTGCACCAGCCGTCTTCCGGCTACGCAACATCAGAGAAAGCGAAATGACGTGCGTGATCATCAACAAAGGCACATAGATGACCACAATGGCATAGGTCGATCCCAACTCGCCCGGTGGAAGACTGAGCCTCACCCCGTGGTAATAGTCGACGAGGATATCGATCGCGCCCACTACATTGAAGCCGACCACCAGCGACCAGAAGATGAGACGGAACCTGATCGCAAGGAGGGCAAGGATCGCCAGCAATCCGGTCGCGAAATCTCCATATGCAGCGAAAGGCGCGAAGCCTTGCGGCAAGTTGTGGCCTGCTACGCCCGGCAGGATAAACACGAGGCCGAAAAACCTGAAGCTGTGGAGCGTCGCAATGACTCGCTGGGCATCGACGGGATTCATCCCCTTGAGCTTTGGATGAATATACGCGACTGTACAGAGTAACCAGGCTACGTAACCCAACACCAGATGCAAATTGAAGATCAATGAAGGCGACATCTCCACTCCTTTCAAATGAAAAAATTTCCTGCACTCACCCGCATAGAGTACTACTGTACTCTATGCGATTCAATGTTTTATTTTGACCGAAAGAATCATCTTTGGCTGAGGCGCCGGTGAAATGGGACTTTCTTCCCGTGCAGCTCGCCGAGACCTGCCGGAACTCGGAACACCGTATACCCAATCGGTGTCCTGGAGTAGCAAGAACGCCTCTTGTGAAGTTCAGATTGAGGTTGTTGGGGCTGTTCTGGTCAAACGATTTCAACGCATGATTGAGGAAGTTCATGCCCGTGAACTTGATCTACACATTTTGGTGATTCATTGAGCCAACCAAAAAATGATAAATTGGTCACCGACATGCCACATATCTTGATTGTCACCGGAGATGCCGGCGAATCGTACGAAGCGCTTTATGCGGTCCATCGGTTTCGTGAAGCAAACTGGCGCACCACCGTCGCAGCCCCGTCGATTCGTCGCCTCCATCTCGTAATCCACGACTTCGAGCCAGGATGGGATACCTACATCGAGCGTCCCGGCTACGGTTTGGAGTCCGAGATCTCGTTCGATCAAATTAGTGTGGATGACTACGATGCCATTCTCATTTTGGGAGGCCGTGCGCCTGAGTACCTCCGCAACGATCGGCGATTGCTCGATGTTGTCCACGAATTCGACGCGAAGCAGAAGTGGATCTTTGCCATCTGTCATGGCATCCAGATACTCGCCGCCTCAGGCCTCACGAGAGGAAAACGCATTACCTGCTATGAACACGTTCGCTTCGAAGCGGAGCAAGCTGGAGGTACGTTTATAGATCAGCAGGCCGTTCGTGACGGCCGCCTGGTCACTGGACAGACCTGGCAATCGCATCCCGAGTTCTATCGGGAGATATTTTCGTGCCTAGCGTAACATCGTCTCCAAATCACTTTAAGGTCAACTCCGCGTCTGCTGCGATCACACTCCATAGCGATTCCTCCGTCTCGTACGCGTTATTTCAGGTGAAGGCTATATAAGCCTCCGCGTGCTCCGATAAAGAGTGTCTTTCGGTCTGCGCCACCAATCGCGAGGCTGGAAGGGCGCTCAGGAATCTCCACCACTCCAATCTGTTTGCCAGTTGCGTCGTAGACATAGACCTGTCCGGCGGCAATGAAGACGTTGCCCAGCCTATCCTGTACGACGCCTGTACCTCCGCGCTGTGCGAAGACGTCTGCAGTCAGCGTACGCATGTTGTCGAGTTTGACGCGATAGGTTTTGTCGTCGTCTTCGCTGACCACTACCGTTTCTCCGCCGACCGCAAGCGTCTCCATCTGACTGGCCTGCATGTAGGGCAGCCAGGTCCCACCAGCAACCACGGTCACATCGCTCTGCGGCGCGGTGAAGTATCCACGATGTTCATCGACCGTAAAACCTGTGGCGGCCATGTTGCTGCGCGGAGCAAAGATGTAGCCGCTGTGGTTGATCTGCCTCTGCAACGAGCCGATGTCATTGTGGAAACCGGTCGCAATCGCAAGCTCACCACTTGTGAGTTCGATCGTTCCTTCCGCAATCTTCTGAGCTTTACCGTCGCCAAGAGGCACAGCGTAGACAGACTTGGAGTAATCCATTGCGAGCAAAAGACCGGGCTTCACCCATTGCACCACGCGAGGATCAGGCACGTCCGCTGAGACAACCTCGGCCTTCTTCGCGGTGTTGTCCCAGCGATAGATCTTCTGCATCGCGGCATCGGTGAAATAGAGCGTCCCCTTATCGTCCACCGTCAGGCCGGAAGCGTTGCTGAAACCATCTGCCAGCTTTTCAAGCTTTGCGTTTGCCGCAAAGACGCCCGCCGGCATCGGTAACGGAGCGCCTGACTCCAACGCTGGTCCAATGAGGAATGTCGTAAAGTCGTGAGTGCGCACTTTTACCCCGCTGCTGAAGTCCATCACTGCGTTGTCATAGGCCAGGCGGGTCATGCTGAAGACGTGCACATTCTCAAGCCGGATATCGCTGGAACCCTTTGACTCGATCGCATTGAGCTTGGGTATGGTGTTACGCGAGACCCGGTACATGAACAAGTTGGTAAACAGAATGTGCTGCGAGTTCACCAACTCGATCGCGAAAGCCTCGGCGCCCGCAGGCTTTTCCTCTTCGGTTTGCAGCGCATAGACAGTCCAGTTCTGCGCGTGGCGAAAACGCGTCTCGTAATGCATGTGGTGCTCGCAGGACATCTGGTAAATAATGCTGGGCGTGCTCGTGTTCTCCACGACAAGGCCGGCATTCGCGGTGGTATTCGCCGTCCAGATGCCACGAAACAGGCCGCCACCCCCCTCGCCGACCCACAGGCTGGGCTGCTCGCTCTCAGAAGTATCCCGACGCGGACCTGTGCGCGGAGGGACCGGCGGAGCATTAGGACTCAATGAACTGTTTGCACGCCCACGTCCCACGCTGAAGTTCACGTCATCAAGGAACGACGCTGCGCCGGCGCGCCACACTATGCCGCCGGCTCGCGGATTCGCAAATCCGGTCCCGACGCCAAGGCCCATCATCATGGCGTTGCCGCCACGCGCGCTCTCGACCAATGGGACTTCCGCACCCGTACCTGAGAACGCTGGCTCCTCCTCCAGCAGTGTCAGCATGGTGGTTGTCGGGTTCATACCGATGAGCACTGTGTCTGGCCTCAGGTGCAGCGTGCCCGTTAGGCGGTACATGCCCTCGGGCAGGTAGAGCACGCGGTAGGTGTCGATCGCCCTCTGCAGCGCGGGCGCGTCATCCGTCCCGCCGTCACCCTTCACGCCAAGCGTATGCACGTTAACCCATTCGCTCATTGCCGGAAACTCGGGGATATCCGTCTTCGCCAGCAACGGAAGGGAGTGCAGCAAGATCTCACGATGGCGAAGAGCATAGCCGGCCTCACGGCCATCGTTGCCAATCTCCAGTCCCAGGGTTAGCTTCTCTTCTCTCCAGAACCTTCCCGGCGCTTTGATCTCCGTGTAACCGGCCGCCCCTTCCCCATTCTCCAGCATCTTCGACACGTTGTTACAGGCAACACCATCCAGCGTGATCTGCGAGTGCGCGGCCCCCACATTGCCGACGACAACACCCGCACGGCGGATGTCTTCAAAGACAAGATCGCGGCCATAGAGCTGCTCGGCCATGCCCTTGCTGATCTCGACGGCAACCGGGGTCTTCGCAATCCGGTTACGCACCAGCGTCATGCCGACCTCTTGCGTATGAATAGCTGCCTTGCGCTGGCCTTCGAGGACCGAGTCCATCAGCAGGAACTGCCACGCCGGCGAGGTCTTTACCGAGACAATGCCGTATTCTCCGTCGTAGATCTTCAGGTCGCTGCCCTGATTACCAACATCTTCCAACGCGGCGCGACCATGTCCTACGTGAAAGTCGATGTGATTCAAAGACGAGTGTTGCGCCACGTGGAAACGTATAGCGATCGCTGCCGCATTGCCATCGCCTATCTCGAAGTCCACGTTGCTCATACCGCTGTAGAAGGTGAATTCATTGGCATCGACGATCGGGCTGCCCCGCTGAGGACGATTGGAGGCAAACTGCACCATATAGCGGCCTGTGCCGAGAAAGCCGTGGCCTTCCTGAAAGCCCGGCGTGTTGGGAGCAAGAAACAGAACTGGACGCTCAGCGCCGTAACCCACGATACGGATGCCGGCCCAGACATAAATGGTTTTGTTCAGGCGGTAGCGGCCTTGCGGAAGATACACAATGCCGGCACCGGTGGTCTCCTGCACCTTGTCGATCGCTGCCTGCAACGCGTCAGAGTCGTCGGCGGCACCGTCACCCTTGACTCCAAAGGCGCCCTTCTCGAGGTAGACGGCATGCGGATCGTCGGGCCGCAGGGTGTAGACCGATCTGGCCTCTGCACCGACCGCCGTCGCCAGCAGCACTGCCGCCGCACACACCCATATCCAAACACGCATCTTCGTTTCCCATAGCGCACGTTTTATATGCGATTGCAAAAAGCCCCGTCGCGGTGAAAGCGGCAGGGCTGTCCCTCAGGCCATCAGGCACTTTTCCTGCAGACCATCCATCAGCGTCTAACGTTCACGAGGGCATCCTTGGACGGGAAGTCTTTGGCGACGCCGACAATCATCAATTCGAGTGGCTCGCTCCCGCTGCTGGTGAAACTCTGCTCCTCGTTGAGCCGCACCGGGACAGCGTCCCCCGCATGAATCGCGGCCTTTTCCGCGCCAATGCGCACTTCGCCATTGCCCGAGATCACATAATAGACCTCGCTCATCTGGGCTTTGGTCACGGGTCCCACCGAACTTCCCACCGGTATCACTAAATGATCCACGTACGACCACACGGACGAGAACACGCTCGGAGGAAGAGCTCTGCGATATTGGACGGGGCCGGTTCCCCCTCCCATGTGCTCGACCGTTTTTAATAATGCCCGATCCAAATGCATGGTCATGAACTGAGGAATAGGATCGAGTTTGGCATCCTGACGGGGGTCTCCCAGATTGAAGGCATCGTAAGTCTTGCTTAGACCGACATTGATATTCAGCCACTGGATTGGCTTGTCCGTCGGATTGTAAATAGCGTGGGCATGGCCCATGACATCCGGTACGCCAACCGGCCCTTTGATCAGAGACGTGTGGCCATCTATAGTAAACTCCGCCTCACCGTCCAGAATGACGAACATCTCTTCGCACTTGTTATGAAAATGCTGGCCGATGCCACTCTTAGGCAGAATCACGCCGCGATGGAAAAAGATCAGGTTTGTATCAAGAGAAGTTAAGCCCAGCAATGGACGGTAATCCAAAGCACCTGGGCCATCATGTACTGCAGTGAGATGGTTGGCCTTCGCTGGATCGGTATGGCCGATACGCTGCTCGAGCGGCTGCGAACCCTGCATTGCAGGAGCGCTCGTCTGTGCATAGCCGGAAGACGCAAACAGGAGCAACGACAATACAACCTGAACCCTTCTAGCGGGCCTTACTCCAAGAAGTTGCCGTGGTGAAATCAGAATCACAGGTGTGCCTCCTCAATTACTCCGTTATGAGCTTCAAGTTTGCTACTGTTATCGTTCGGCAGAGGCCCTGGACCGATGGGTCCAACGTGCAGAGGGCGTTCTGGATGGACAGTGGACCAGAAGATCGCGGAGAGAACCGCAAAAGCAGCCGCTGTCGCAAAAGAAGTCGTCCAGCCGAATCGCTGCGCGATCCATGGAGTCAATGAGGCGGTAACAGCGCCGCCGATCTGGCCGCCCATGTTGATGATGCTTGCGAAAACACTTGAGTTTGGGCCTGCAATATCGATTGCAGCGGACCAGTAGGCGCTCTGCGAAAGATACAGCGCTCCCGCACCGGCAGCGAGTGTCAGACCTGCCAGCTGTGGATTGTGAAGTTGAGATCCAAGCACAAGAAACACTGCCGTCAGCAACGATGCACTCGCTGCGAGTCCACACCTTCCGACACGAAGGCCGTAGCGATGTGTCAGCACATCCGTCAACTTTCCGCCCAGCAGGCAGAAGATTGTCATCGATAGAAACGGAAGCATTGTGTACCGGGCACTGGCCTTCAAATCGAAGCCGCGAACCTGGGCCATGTAAATGAAGAACCAACTGAAGTAGACCCACGCCACATACAGGAACCCGAAGTATGCCCCCATGAGCGCAAGTAGATCAGACCGATGCAAAATCAGCTTCCAAGAGATTTTGTTCGATTCTGGTTGACGGTGTCTTCCATTCTCGCTGACGGTATGATCCGGCGAATCGCCCGGTGACACTTCCCGGATTAGCCTAAGTTCGGTTTCTCCAACCAACGGATGCGTCTCTGGGCGATCCCTCGCAATCCACCACCAGATAACACCTGCCAGAATTCCGACTACTGCGCTGAACCAGAAGGCAGAACGCCAGCCGTGATGAAGGATAAACCAGGTGAGCAAAGGTGGCGTCAGGCCACTGCCGGCTCCTACCCCGGCGAAGATGAGTCCGTTGACCATGCCCCGCTCATGGGACGGAAACCATCGCATTACGAAATGATTGGCCGCCGGATAAATGATGGATTCTCCGACACCGAGGCCAAACCGAAGCGCCACCAGAAAGAGCACAGCGTGAGTGGTCGACGAAGGTAACAGTGCGGTGAAGATGGTCGCAATTCCCCACCAAAGAACACCAACTGTAAGCACAAGGCGAGCCCCAAATCGAGCGGAAACCCATCCGGCTGGAACTTGGAACGCCGCATAGCCGATCAGAAATGCGCTCGCCATCCAGCCGAGTCGTTGGTTGCCAAGGCCAAACTCATGGCCTATCTGCAATCCAGCAATCGATAGGTTGGTACGGTCGAGGTAAGCGATAGCGCTCAATACAAACAGCCAGGATGCCAGCGACCACCGAACCTTCGTTTTATGTTTAATGCTCATCGTTTCCGTCCACTGGGATGACGCAACTTGTGAAAGCTTTATAGGCTCGTTATTTGCTCATCACCTTCTGTAGAGCGGCATTGCCCCAGGCGTCTTAACCCGGAGGCGATAGACGCTCGTGGAAGCGGTGATGTACAGCGTCCTGCCATCGTCAGCCCATGCCAGGTTTGCGGCTACTTCCGGCAGCTTAATTTGCCCAAGCACTTTTCCCGAAGGCGATATCACTCGGATGCCACCCGGACCTGAGGTCCATAGGTTATCCGCGGAATCAAGCTTCAAGCCGTCGGGGACATCAGGCGCGCTGCCGGGATACTCAATAAATCTGGTCCCATTTGAGACGCTGCCATCTGCTGCAACCTTGTATTTCTCGACAAACATCTCAGGGCCTGAATTGGAAACATACAGGGTCTTCCCGTCCCTAGTTAAGCCAATCCCGTTCGGTCGACTTAAATCCCTTATGGGAGCCGTGAGCTTGCCGTTGGCATATCGAAACACGCCATTGAACTTCAACTCTTTAGTAGGGTCACTGTCCTGGCGATCAAGCCCGTAGGGCGGATCGGTGAACCATAACGCACCATCCGGTGCGAAGACCAGGTCGTTCGGACTGTTGAATCTCTTCCCTTCGAACCGGTCGAGGAACGTGGAAGGCTTCAGGTGCTCATCAAGGCGCACGATCCTTCGAGCTCCGTGCTGGGTCATGAGCACGCTGCCATCCTTGTTGGTCGCGATACCGTTCGAACCTTTGAATCCCCCGTCAGGGCGAACATTTTCGACACCACCCGAGTGGTCCATCAAGAGGGTCGGATTTCCGTCCGGCGTAAGTGCGTACATCTTGTTTCCCTTAACGTCGGAGAACAACAAACGCCCTGACTGCCACATTGGGCCTTCGGCAAAGGTGAAGCCGCTGGCAACCTTCTCGATTTTTGTTCCCGGAGCGATCAGAGCATCCAAACCAGGATCGAACCGAATGATTTCCCCTCCGCTTGCAATCGCAGGAGCCGAAAGGCGTTTGCCTGCATCCCGCGGAGTTTGCCCCACTATCAACCCGGATAAGGCGAGGCTTGCAACACCAGCAACAATCGATCTCAAACTCAGATGCATTATGCTCTCCGTTTTGATGACTTCCTTAACTTCGGCAGACGCCTGTGTCCTTTCACAAACCAGGCCGCTAGGCATTATCCGTTAGCAATACAAGATAGTCCCGATTAGTCACCGTGTTTTCGATGAGGGGCCATACGCGTGCGTGCACGTCGGAAGCTATCCAGCGCTGCCGCAGCTCTTCGCTTCTGTATGTCAGCTGAAAGCGGTAATTGATGTTCGATGCGGGCGCTGGGCGCCCTTGAACCACCTTGCGGAGCTTCACGATCTTGACGTCGATGTATCCTTCGAACTTTTCTGCCGCGGGTTTGAACTGGGTATGAAACTGATGCAACATCTCCTGTTCGCGCGCGGGATCGATCGCGAGATCGCAGTACAGAACAATCGCCTTCTGAACTTGCTGTTTAGAGGGCTCGGCCACCGCGATGCCTGTGGAAATAAGCGGCCGCGCGATGCCGAGTAAAGCTGAAAACTTCAACAACGATCTTCTATTCATACGTCTCTCCCAGTTCAAAGCTAAAACTCCCGGCTGCTGCCCTTTCTCCGAACCTGCCCCGACGAAGCAAATCAACAGTCATAACGCTCCTGCTTCTCCATTCACCTGCCGGGTGTTTTCGGTTCCGCAGGAGACGTCAGCAGCCCAAAATAGCGCGAGAGGTAGTCACGGACTCTGCCGGCTTTTGCATCATCCCCCTGCGCACCGCGGGACCGCATGTCCTGAATGAGGTCTCTCCATCCATCCGGCGAACGACGATTTGCCACTGCGGTGCTAACGCCATGACACTGGCCGCACATGGAGATCACATCCTCTCTTCCCTCGCCAGCGGGCAAGATCGGCTCAGCTCCCGTACCGAGTGACGACGGCCCAGCAGCAGCAAACTGGTTCCCAACACCTGGTGGGCGAGGCGCAGGTACTGGCGCATACTGAGCAAGATCGATCGCACTCTCGCCAGCCTTTGGCAGCGCATACGCTATCAGGATCGCGTGATAGCTCAAAAAACGGCCGGGCATACCGATGGTGCCGGGGCCGCCATCGGGAACGACCACATATTGACGACCGCTCTTACCTTGAAAAGTGAGAGGAGTTGAAACTGCGGGAGCTGGCAACGTGGCCGTCCAGACTTCCTTCCCCGTGTGTGAATCAAAAGCATGGAAGCGCGAATCCACTGTGGCTCCAATGAAGACCAACCCTCCTGCAGTGGCTATCGATCCACCCAGGTTAGGGGTACCGGTGCTCTTGCCTGCCGCACCAAAATCATCCGAAACGCCAAGGGGCGAGCGCCATGCGATGTCTCCGGTGTTCGCATTCACGGCAATGATTTCGCCCCACGGAGGACGAACGCACGGCCATCCCTTCGTATCATTGAAGCGTCCGTAAGCCCCTTGCAGCTTATAGCCGCCTGCACCATCAGGAACCATCCGGCTGGTGGTAGGCATATTCGACACATTGACGAAGAAGTAGCCGAGATGAGGATCGGTGGAGACGCCACCCCAATTCCCGCCGCCCGATGTCCCCGGCGCGAAAACCGTGGTGCCCTTCGTGCTGACCGGGGTATAAGGACCATCATTGTGCATCTGCTGCTTATCCCACGATGCGGCGCAGTAATCATGAGCTTCAGGAGTAACGGTGGTGATGTCATCCCGGCTTATTCGCATTCTCGCGAGAGGCTCCGGCTTGAGCGGAAACGGCTGAGTCGGTGAACTATGTTCTCCGGGAACATCGCTTTGAGGGATCGGACGCTCCTCCTCTCCGAACACAGGCTTGCCGGTACGCCGATCAAGGATGAATGCGATTCCCGATTTCGGCACCTCCACCAACGCGGGAATGACTTGTCCATTTCGGTGTATGTCAATCAGGCTTGGCGCAGCAGCCGCATCGACATCTGTAATGTCGTGATGCGTCATCTGGTAAAACCATTTCAACTTTCCGGTATTGGCGTCGAGCGCAATGATTGAGTTCGCATAGTAGTTATTTCCGGGGCGATCAATCCCGTTGTAACTGTCGTCGGGATTTCCAATCGGGATGAACACGAGGCCGGTTGCCGGATCCACCGTCGCACCACCCCAGGCGCTGGGTCCCGCTCGTTCTTTCCAGCCCTCCGGCCCCCATGAACCGTCTTCGGGCTCTCCTGGTTGCGGGACGGTATGGAAGCGCCAGACCTGCTTCCCGGTCCGGACATCGAAGGCTCGGGGATCACCACTAGGACCTTTGCTGCCAAACTCCTGTGTGGAGGGTGAGATGATTGCGAGATTCTTGTAGATCGCGGCGGGCGATGAGATCGTGTAGAGCGCATCCGGATACTTATCCGCGACCTCATCGCGTAGATTCACCTTCCCATCCTGACCGAAAGCGGGAATAGGAGAGCCAGTCTTTGCGTCGAGCGCATACAGCCGGTCCGCGGTAGCGTAAATGATTCTCGCGCCGAGCGCACCATCCCCAGGCCAATAGGCAACACCTCGATCCCGTCCAGGTCTGGAGAGATCTTTGGGAATAAACTTCCACAGTTCTTTCCCGGATTCTGCATCCAAGGCGGAGGCGCCTCCAGGTATGGAGAGGTACATGACCCCATCGACCACAATGGGGCTACCCTCCCAGCCCCGCCCCTTTACACCGGTGTCATAGATCCAGACCGGCTTTAGACCTTGTACATTGCCGGCGTTGATTTGGGTCAGTGAAGAATAACGAATATGCCCCGAATCGATCGGACTATTTCCCGCTTCTCTGCTCCGTTGAGTCAAAGCTGTTGCCGCACAAACCACGACAATCGCTCCTACGATCGATCCGCCAATTGGCCTCGTTCTCATCACTCATCTTTCCGTTGAACCTTCTGCGTTGCTTATAGCGACAAGCATCTCGCCCGACATAAGCCTTCTGTCTAAGCAAGGGTGCGGCGTGGGTCGACCTTCCAGACACGCTTCGATCCCGGATCAGCCAGCGGTCCGGCAACTCTTGTTGCCCCCGCCGTCTTACCAAAAATGTCGTGGTCAATCTGATTTATCGCACTGACCTTCGGCAACGGCTGCGGGCTATTGATCGACAACTCCAGCTTGTCCGGGTCGAAGCTCACCTGCACATCGGCCACGACTGAGTTCTTGTCCCAGCCATACTTCGCTCGCCAGTCCGCCAGGCTGAACCACTGTTTCTGTTCGCCCGCAAAGAACCCTTGGAAGTCGTTCGGCAGCGATGCATACACGTTGCCGTCGGCCTCGTTTTTCTCCGTGAGAAACACGATTCCCGACTTGCCCAACGTTGAGAAGATGTTGTTGCTGATCTTGTTCTCTGACGCAAGACCGCTGCCTGCGCGGTCCGGACGAACAATCGCAAAGATGCCCGAGTTGTCGCATTTGCCGATCAGGTTCTGTGCAACAACAATCTTGTCGCTCGCGTTAATGAAGATGCCCGAACCCGCGCATCCACGCTGCCCCGGAGTTCCCGGCTCAGCATTGCGCACGTCCCAGATGATGTTGTTATCAATCTGGTTATGCTGCGGGTTCATCTCCATGTGGATCGCCGCGCTTACCGTCAGCGTGTCGGCAAAGATATTACTCGTGATGCGGCAGTTCACGTCACCGCTGTCCAACCAGATCCCGTTGCCGTGGCGGGTATGACGAATCACATTGCGACGGAACATCATGTTCTGCGCCCGATGAAACTTCGCCGCTGCAGACTCCCACTCACGTTCCGCATCGGCCCAGCAATTCCACTCGAACAAATTGTTATCAATCAGCACGTCGCGCGAACCAATGCCCGCTACGCCTTCAATGCCGTTGTAGCGGAAGGTGTTATTGCGGATGATGTGAGCGCTGTTAGGCTGCTGCGAGCCTGCTGGGGCCAATCCACCAATCTCCAGGCCAATAGCATTCGCCCACTCAAAGGTGTTGTCTTCGAATACCCAGCGTCCTCCACCATTGGTATCCACCATGGCTCCACGCTGCGGCAGAGGGAACCCATTACCGGCATGCGCGAAGGTGATTCCCTTCAAACGGATGTAACTGGTCCCACGGTTCGCGGGGACAAACACCTGTTCGCGAGTCGTGATCTCGATCGTGTGATCAGCCGGTGTCCCGCTCGCCAAACGGATGTGGATCGATTGGCCATTCGCATCGGTGTAGAACCTGTCATCCTTGGTTCCACCAAGCTCCTGCATCATCGGTCCGTTGCGTGTACGCGGCGGCGTCCCGGCCATTGACTGCGGTGCTCCCGGCGGCGGCGGCCCAGGCAGGTTCGGGCTCACCAGCTCACGCTGCAGCTCCACCGGCTCCAATGGCTTGCCGTCCGCAAACACCAGACCACGGCGGCGGAAGTATGGCCCCATGTCCACGGCCTTGGTGTCCAACCAGACGCGGTCGCCGGCAACGCTGGCCAGCGCAAACGGATTGTAGGCATCCGGGAACATCGCTCCCGTTAGCTGGAATCCCCATGTAGGTGCCTGCGGAGGAGGAGGCGTGGCGCCAGGCCGGCCAAAAGCGACCGCCGGGTCCTGCGTCCATCCGTCCTTCACCACCTCTGATCCCTTGATGTAAACCTTCGCTCCGGGAGCAGCCTCGTAGCTGATCATCTTGTCCGGGCTCGTTCCCCCACGCGCCGGCTTCACGCACTCGCGATATGTTCCAGCGGCAATCACCACGCGCTCGCCAGGCTGCAGCACCTGAGCGGCCTTGTTGATGGTGCGGAAAGGTTTCGCCTCAGTGCCAGGACCGTTGTCACTGGCATGAGCAGAACCATTGTCGACGTAGTATGTCTTCGAGAACTTCAGAGGCTGCTCCCACGAGACGTACACTGAGCCGTCCGGTAGGCGGTCGTCGCCTTCAGCAGTCTGATTCTGCGCAAACCCGTACCTGCCGAGGACAAACATGGCTGTCGCACCCACAGCGCATTCCAGGAACTGCCGACGATCGATCGAAAGCTGCTTGCTCTTTACTGGATTGTTTTCCGCCAAACGACTTCTCCTTTGCTACCCTTCAGCTCACTGTGCGTAGCAACCGTACCTTGTTGCCGATGCGGGAGAACCTCGTGTTTGTTCCCAGAGCGCGTTTTCAATCACGCAAAGCAGCGGATAAAGTTTGCGACCAAAACTTAAAGAACGGCACCATCCTTAGTCAACCTATAAAAACGTATTTATCTTTATTTTTTTCTCGAAGAAAAGGATCGCTCATCGGGCGCTACATGGAATCCCATCAGTCTCCGAAAGCCGTGCGGCTCCGGCACAAGTCGCCAGAGTGGAAGGAGGCATAGGACGCTCGAATTGTGTCTGACTGTAATGATCTGAGCCGGAAACCGAAGGACGGCCAGGAGACACACAATCTCCCTTGTAACCTTTGGCTATCTAGCGGCTCTAACGAACCGTTGCTGCTTCATGGGTGTTCAAAGCAAGCCCGTACTGGGCGCCACATGAGACAGCGGCGAGTTGTTGCTTAATAATTGGAGAACCATGATGACCAAGTTCGGCTTACTGGCCACATTACAGGCGCGCCCGGGAAAAGAGGCGGAGGTGGAAGCCTTCCTGAAATCGGCAGTCCCGCTGGTCCGGGCGGAAGCGGGTACAACCGCCTGGTACGCGTTCAAGATTGCCTCGGCCACTTTCGGCATCTTCGACACGTTCGAAGATGAGCAAGGGCGTACGGCACATATTGGCGGAGAAGTGGCGAAGGCGCTCTTTGCTCGTGCCGAGGAACTTTTCGTCACATCGCCAGACATCAAAACCATCGACATCCTGGCTGAGAAGCTATAAACGAAACGGTGCATTCTTAATGGATCCCGGACTGCTGCGATGCTAACGGCGCTCCGCTTCTTCTTTCGTCAGGCCATCTGCTGACGCGCCTCAAAAGATTGGGGCGCATCAGCGTTGTACAGAGTCAGGGCTAGCCAAGCTCTCAGCCTCGCCTCATATGTGACTCCAAGACGCGTTCCACGCCCTTCGAAGGTACCCACCAATAGGGAAATGTTCTATTTGCTCCCAATTGCAAAGAAGCCGCTACCTCGCGCTTTATCCAGTTCAGCCTTCAGATACGTCCATAGCTCCGGACACCCATTTTCAATCTCAGGTTGAATTCGACTCACAACGCGTTGGTAGCTCACGCCGTTTTCCACCCAGCTTCCGCCACCGTTGGATAGGTTCAACAAAACGGGCATGCTCCGATCGATCGCCTTCGCGAATTTGGCCTCCGGCGTTTCACCGGCTTCGAACTCCTTCCATAGATCGAGGAATGTTGTGGCAACATTTGGCGGCGCCAGGCCAAAGATCCTCTCCACCGCTCGGAGTTCTGCCAGCTTGCGCTCTTCCCAACCGTCGTCTGCGAAGACGAACTTGTCCCCGGCATCGATCTCTCCGATGTCATGGACCAGCAGCATAGCCAATACGCGATCAACCTGAATCGGATAGGCCAAACTCCTGGCCATCGAAAGAGCGAATGCCGCAATCTGCCAACTATGCTCTGCCGTGTTCTCGTAACGATCTTGCCCGATAGGCTTAACCTTTCGGAGTACGCCCTTCAATTTGTCGATTTCCAACACGAAACGAGCCGTGTCGTATAGAGCCAATCGTGTCTCTTCGTTGAGCATGTCTGGATTCTATGTCTACTGCTTAGGTAAATGTTCCAGCGTTTCCTGGGCCGACAGCCGATCGCCATGCCCATGACTGATCTTCTCGAAAACGACTATTCCCTTCATGTCCAGGATGAACGTGGATGGGTACGCAGTCTCATGGGGGGCAGCCCACCTGAGACCGTAGAGATTGGTCATCCTATAGTCCGGGTCGACCACTAGAACGACGTTGTCTGGAAGATTGGCCTGCTTCTCCAGAAATGCTTTCGCGTGTTGGTCCAGGGCAGCCGGCGGTCCAGGATAGACGAGGAGTACTCGAGTGCCCTTCGCTGCAAAATCAGCTCCATGAAGGATGAAATCATGGACTTGCTGCACACAGAAAGGACAGTCATATCCCGGATATCCCCGTAATACCACGAGTACAAGACTTTTCCCTTCCCGTTCGGATGACATCGTCACGGCTTTTCCGGAAGGCGTGGAGAGCGTAAAGTCGGGCGCCTTCGTCCCGATCGCAGGGGTTTGCGCGAAAGACACCCCACTCACGAGAAAGGCGAAAAGAAGCGACAGGACAGACTTAGCCGATGGATTGGATCGAACTGCGGGGAAGATACTTGAGATTATGAAATGTTGACGCACGGCACAACTCTCCTGCTTGGCGATGCCATTAGGAGGAATGCTACCGCGAAAGGTTACAACATTTTGCGATTATGCTCCTATTTCTTGCTTCCTGATCGCGCCTGCTACGAATAGAGCAATTTTCCCGTAACTGGATATCCCGAAAGAGTCGTGGAGCGACGTTTTCATCTCGGAGAAGCTGCTCCCTCGCGATTTTGCCTGAGTGCGGCTGGAAGACGTAGCCTATACCGCCGAAGTTTCCGGGGAGACCTTCCAGTAGGTTGCGTATCTCTCGTGCGCGATCTTGTAGTAAGGCTTCAGACGGATCTTCGTATCAGATCCACTCGCTGGGATGTCGAAGTGGAGGGCCTCCCCAGCGGGTTTTGCTTGTCTCACAAGATCGTGCGGGTCGCCTGAAAAGGTTGGCGGCGTGAACGGCGTATTGAGGACACTGCCGTAGAGCCTCTCATTGATATTCAGATCACTGCCCGTGGAGATGCCCTCGCGGCCCAGCGCTCCTGCCAGGAGGACAGGGCCGTATACGAATGCAATGATCCGCTCCTCGCCGGGTAGCGCGACTGCTCGCATGTGCATTGGAAGATCGACCTCTACTAAATCCCCGTTGTGCCACTCGCGGTCCAACTCCATATAGGAGCTCGCATCGCTGGATTTGAGAACCACCTTGCCGTTGATTTTGACCGTGGCTCTCTTACACCAGTAGGGATGCCGTATCTTCATCCTGAAGTGGATCGGTGCGTCGGTCTTCCACTGCAGCTTCGTGCCAGGCTGCTCGGGAAATTGCGTCGTCTGTGCAAGCGATACTCCTGGCCGCAGGCGAACGGTGGAAGGGATGAAGAGATTGACGTATACCGCGTCCTCGCTCTTGAAGTAGATGGACTCGTTGTACTTCGCATGGTTCTCCATGCCTGAACCTGTGCAGCACCAGAACGAATCAATGGGAGTGCAGTAGAGCTTCATGTATCCCGGGCGGTTCCCCTGGAAGTAGGTCACCATTCCTGTGTCCGGGTCTTGCGATGCAAGAATGTCGTTGTAGAGAGCACGCTCGTAGAAGTCCGCGTAGGCCGCGGAGGGACTATCTTCGAACAACATCTTCGTCAGCTTGAGCATGTTGTATTCACAGCAGGTCTCGGAGGCTTTCGCTGAGAAAACATGCTCGCTGAACTTTGCCGGCGGAAAGAAGTGCTCGTCGTCCCCGTGGTTTCCGTTCACGAAAGAACGCGTGTTCACGACCGTCTTCCAGAAGAACTCGGACGCGACTTGATAGTCCTTCTGCCCCGTCTCCTGGTAGAGCCTGCGGAAGCCGATGATCTTCGGGATTTGTGTATTGGCATGGAGACCGTCGAGATAGTCACGGTTCTTGGCCAGAGGGATAAGGATGCTCTGGTGGCAGAAGCGGTTTGCAAGTGAGAGATACCGGGCATCACCGGTCATAGCGTAGGCGTCGGCAAGCACCTCGTTCATGCCGCCATGCTCACTCTCGAGCATCTTCTGAAACTGCGCGTCAGTGAGCGGAGAAGTCGCGGTGACGGCCCAGTCGCAGAATCGAACCAGCACTTCCCTTGCCGTGGGGTTGTTCGTATATAGGCAGGCATCGCGCAGGCCAGCGTAGATCTTATGAAGGGTGTACCAGGGAACGCCAGTGTACTTCCCTTCACTGAGGACGGTATCCATCAGGGAGTTGCCTTCAGGGAACGCGGTGATCAGACCGGACTTGCTGGCGGTCTGACAGTCGCGTAACTCGGAGACGATGTAGTCAGTCCGCTGCTTGAAGCGAGCGTCTTGTGTAGCGCCAAACATAAGCGCACAGCCGGAGAGGTAATGGCCCAGCGTATGGCCCTGGCAGTGGATGTCGGCCCATGTTGAATTCGATTCCCAGCCGCCATACACCTCTGCCTTCGGCGGCAAACCAGCGTTCACGCGGAAGGTATGGAGCATGCGATCTGGTTCAAGCGTGAGTAAATACTGCTGGCTACGAAGCCGTGCCTGGAAGAATGGCCCAGGCATTAGCTCCACATCATGCAGCGCGAATGATGTCACCTGCCGGGCCACAGGCGACGGAACAGGATTGAGCGATTGCCTCTGAGTCGCCGCCGCTTGCGTGGCGAATACGTTCGGAGTCGCGGCCGCGAGTCCCAGGCCTCCGATTCGCTGAAGCATCTGTCGTCGTGAGAGCTTTGATTGCATCATTCGCTTCTATAGGTCGAGTCGCTCAGATCAGCATACGCCGTAGAGCACTTACAACGGAAAATCTCAAGCTTTCGCCAGAAGAGGCATCGTATACCATAGCCTCCTCACTGGTTGGGAGGGGGCGACTCCTTCAGAATCTCCTCAATCTGCTGTCTGGCCACGGGCAGATGATCTTCGTTTTGTTTTAGCCACCCACGATAGTCCTGCTCGATCTCAGGAGTCCATCGAGTATCGATCTGGCCGGCGGTGTATTTCTTTTCGTTCAGGCGTTGATGTCCAAAAGTGTCCCGCAAGCGTGTACGTTCCGAATCCTTTACGACTCTCTCCGCCAACTGTGGGGGAATGAATAGCACCCCACCATTGCGGCCGAGAACCACGTCACCTGGCATGGCAAGCGCATGGCCAATGCGCACCGGACCGTTGATGCTGACCATGGTGGAGTTGAGGCGAGCGCCCGTAGCAAGGCTCCCGAAATGATGAGACGGATCATACGAACGGACAAACGAATTGAAGTTAGTGAGCTCGTTCAGGCCATTGATATCGCGAACGGCACCGTCGTAGACGATACCGTTGCCAGAGCGCGCATAGATGGCATTGCCGACGTTATCGCCGATTGACGGCCCGTCCGCTTTCAGCCCAAAGTGATCGGCAACATAGACGTCTCGCGGTTGAAGCATATCGACAGGCCAAGCGTTCATGGCTCCCTTGCGCTTGCCCTTCTGGTCCTCTTCGATCACCTTCTGGATGTCTGGCCGGCCGGGCATCCACACTGCAGTCAAAGCTCTTCCTACCAGCACCTGGTCGGGATGAATGACAAACCAACCGTCCTCGTACTCGTGATTGAAATTGGCTGAGCGAAGCGTTGCCCAGGCCTCTTCCAGTGTGACGTTCTTCATACGGTCCAAGATGCTGTCGGGCACCTTGGGCCGTCCGTCAGGAAAGCGCTCCCCTTTCCATTCCGGCGTGTACTTGATGACATCCTCCGGAGTGAAGAAGCCCTCCTGTCCTCTAACGATAGGCGCTGCCGCGATTAGAACGCAAAGCACCACAGATGCGCCGCTTATCAACTTTTTTGTTGCATACATGCGAGTCATTACTCCTTGGGCTACATGCCCGCTTCGAACCATGGCGTGTTGGGGATCTGTACCTTCTTCGCTGCTTCCTCATTCATCTCCACACCCAGACCTGGCTTGTCAGTGACCGTGATGTATCCCTTCTGAATGATTTCGCCTTCCTGGACGAAGCTCTTCCAGGTGTCCAGGTTGTCGATCCAGTGCCACTCACAGACAAGGAAGTTGGGGACAGAGGCGCAGACGTGTGCCGAAGCCATCTGGCCGATGGGCGAAACGACACAGTGGGGAGCGAACGGGATCTCGTAGGCATGAGACATGTCGGCGATTTTTTTTGCCTCGGCCAGACCGCCTGCCTTCTGGATGTCGGGCATGATGATGTCCGCCGCACGCTTCTCAAAGATCGCTTTGTATCCCCAGCGCATGTAGATGTTCTCGCCAACGCAGATAGGCGTGGTTGTCGAGTGCCGAATATCCACCAGAGCATCGATATCTTCAGGCGGAACAGGCTCTTCCAGCCAGAGCAAACGGAAGGGCTCCAATACCTTCGCGACCTTCTTTCCGGTCGGCGCATCGTAACGCCCGTGCATATCGCATGCGAAGTCCATGCTTGCGGGAATCATGCCCTTGACGTGCTCGACCCACTTCACCATGCGATCGATCTCGGCGTTGTTCGCTGTCCAGTTGACGCGGTCGAAACGGTTTGGGTCGGCGGCGTCGTCCAGATCGACCTTCATCGCGGTGAAACCCTGTGACTTGATCCAGTCAATCTTCTTCTCCGATCCGGGGGTGAGGACATCGTCCCGTCCGGAGTCACAGTAAATACGGATCTTGTCTCTGAACTTCCCACCGAGCAGCTGGTAGACCGGCAGACCAAGCGCCTTGCCGGCCAGGTCCCACAGAGCGATCTCAACTCCGGTAAGAGCGGTAGTGTATTGGCCACCCTGTGCGCCGGCGAACACTCCGGAGGTACGAATCCTCTCCCAAAGTGCTTCGACATTCAGCGGATCCTGCCCTACCAGGCCGCGCCGGAAGCTCCGAATCAGTGCAGCGGACCCAACGGCCGCGTCAGTCGTTTCTCCCTGACCTATCAGTCCCGCATCGGTGTAAATGCGGACATGCGTCTGCGGACCATGCACATTGACCTGTGCCGTTCGAACATCGGTGATCTTGAGCCTGGGACGTTTGAATGGAGAACTGCTCGCCTGGATAGCCTGTGAAAGCGCCGGCAGAGAAAACGTTCCCAGAGAACCCAGTGCGGCCAGGCCGCCGTGCTTCAGCATTGATCTTCTGGAGAGATTTGCCATTGTTCGATCCTTCTCAGCTCTAAAAATCTGCTGTGGCGACCGTAAGCATTCCAGAGAACGCGGTCGAACAGCGATTTGTATAGATTTACGGCGCCAAAACAATACCTACGTCAGCGCAATTCGGTCAACCACATCATTCCGTTTGAGTAGAGAAACTCTGTTTTTTCATCTCCTTGGCTCTGCCGATCGTGGAAGGCATTTGAGCAAAAACTTACGGGGAAACGTTTCCTGAATACCCCCTTTCGAATGGCTCTGATTAGCGTGGGTCGATGACTCGTGAACCTGCTGTAGCTGTTAGATCAGCGAAAGGCCCGGGCATCCGGTTCGTCTCAGTGATTGGGTGGCCGTAGAAGTCCACATCGATTCCGCCGTACACCGGTAGAGCCTTCACATCGCCCTTCACCGCCACGCTCAGCTGGAGAGTGTCAGGGTTGAACGTCGTTGCGACCTCGGCCGTAGCTCCCGTCTTGTCCCAATCGTGCTGATCGCGCCAGGACTCCAGGTTGTCCCACTCCGGCGGATCGGGGAATTTCACACGCAGGTAGGGCTGCATTCCCGCCCGCCGGCCCGGGGCGAAGCCGTAGACGTTTCCATCCGCGGTGTTGCGTGGGTTGTTAAACTCGATGGCCGACTGGCCGATGCCCGAGAACACATTTCCGAAGACTCTCAGGTCGTGCGCGTCATTGGTGTGGCCGTTGATTGGCCGCGGTGCGCCGAGGCCTGACGCTGTATCGATGCATACCTTGACGCAGTCCACGAACAGGTTGTACGCGATGATGACGTGGTTTGTGTCGCGGATCAGAACTCCGCCGGTGAGGTGGTCGAAGATATTGTTGTCAATCTCGTTCAGCGCATCGCTGCCCTCGATTTGAATTGCGTGTGGATTCACGTCGCCGGGGATGTCGGCAAAGATGTTCCCCGTGAGCCGATCATTTGTGTTGCCGATATCGAGCCAGATGCCGTTGGCATGCCGGATGTGCCGCACCACGTTATTTCGGAACAGCAGATTCCGCGTTCGATGCATCTTCGTCCCGCCGGACTCCGACAGTCGGGCGGCATCCTGCCAGCCGATCCACTCAAACAGGTTCTTCTCCACCAGCACATTCTGTGGACCACCCGTTCCGCCGAGCCCTTCGATTCCGCAGTACCGGAAGACGTTGTGGCGGACAACGTCGAAACCAACTGGCTGCGGCGGCCGCGCCGCGGCCCAATCAACGTCACCGATATCGAGCCCCACACTATTGGCCCACTCGAAAGAATTGTCTTCAAAGATGAAGTGGTTGCCGTGATTGGTCGAAACCAGCCCTCGCTGCGGGTTTGGGTAACTGTTTCCGGCATACCGAAACTTGATGCCCTTCACCCGGATATACGACTGGTACGGCTTCGCGGGAGAGAACACCGACTCCTCGTTCGTGATCTCGATCACGTGCTTCGCCGGGTCATCGTCATTTGCCAGCCGGATATGCAATGTCAGTCCGTCTGACTCGACCCACACTTTCCCGGCATAGGGCGAAAACTCCTGGAACAACGGTGTCCAGCGGATGTCGCTGAAGAAGCTCAGCGAGCGCGCCGAAAGCCCCGCGAGGGCCGATGGCGATTCCACCTGCTCGAGCGGCTTGCCATCCACAAAGACCAGACCCCGCCGCCGGAAGTAGTTCCACATATTGTCCTTGGCGTAATTGATCCAGTACCGATCGTCGGTCACATTGTCGAGAGCGAACGGGTTATACCCAAGCGGGAACAGCTTGGGGTCAAGGTGAAGCTGGTATGCCTTCACAGGCTGATTCGTCTCCCGGTCCGGGCCGATGTTCCAGCCCTCGCTGGGCTGCCATCCTTCCGTCACGGTCGCGCCTGATACAACGACATCCGCTCCGGGCGCCGCTTCGTAACTGATCATCGCGTCGGGCCCCGTGCCTCCCCGCGCCGGGCGGATCGCCTCGCGGTAAACTCCGCCGGCGATGATGACATGTTCACCCGGCTGGAGCACCTGTGCTGCATGGTCAATCGTGCGGAACGGACGCTCCTTTGTACCCGGCCCACTGTCGGTTGCATTCCTGGCATTTGCGTCGACGTAGTAGGTCTTCGTGAAGTGGAGCGGCTTCTCCCATGTCGGGAACTCGGTGCCGTCCGGAAGACGGGAGTTATCGGCGAAAGCGGCGGATGTTCCAGCGAGAAGGAGTAGGGCAAGCAGGGATGAGACCGCAGAACCAGGAGTTCTTTTCAATACCTTCCCCTGAGATAACAGTCGTAGCGGATTCATTGAGAAAGCTCCTATCGATTTATTGAGGCGCGCCCGAGAAGCCGCCTATATACGTAATGGGACTCTAAGGCGCCTTCTTATTGAGAGAGGGCGAAGGCGACGTAGCTCTTCTGTCCTGCGGGCGGATTGACTCCGCCAGGAGCCATCCTGCCCCCCTGCGAGAATGCTGGGCCTGCAGTGAGAGCGAACAAAATGTATTCGCGACCATTCACCTCATACACAGCCGGAACACCCACTCCGCCATTGGGCACCTTCTTGCTGAAGATGACCTTGCCGGTCTTCTGGTCAAGGGCGTAGAGCATTCCCTGGTTATCCACGAAGACGACCAGTCCGGATGCGAGTACAACAAATCCGCTCTTGGGAAAGATATTGCCGCGTAGGCGATCACTTGGACCGGCCTGTGGCATATCGCCATAGGGCGTCTGCCACGCGATATTGCCGGTATTCAGATCGTAGGCAGTGATCGTGCTCCAGGGCGGCGTGATGATGTATCCCTCCTGCCCGTACCCAGTCTTGTACCGTTGTGGCTTCGGATTCAGGTCAGAGGGATAATCGGGTTCGATGCGTTCCGTGAAAGAATTCCCGCCGATTCCCGTTCCCGGGGGTGCCAGATCCGGCTGTTGCAGGAACGCGACCACATCGGTGACGCCCTGCGCTGGAATGGAAGAAAATGCCGGCATTGAGCCTCGTCCATGGGTGATGATCGTGCTCACTCCTTCCGGACCGAGCCTGCTAACGACTGTGTCGAGCGCAGGACCGCGGTCTCCTTTCAGATCCGGACCATGGCAGACCAGGCAGGTCTGCTCATAGATGGTTCGGCCCAGCCTTGCCTGCATAGCCGCTCCCCCGGCGATGGTTGAAGTCGGCCGGGGCGCAGCCGAGGCAATCCTTCCCGGGATCAGTCCACCGTTGTTGGCAGACGTAGACTCCCCAGCCGGCACCATCTTGAGAATTGAAGGCAGGTTTCTGGTCTCGATAAAGACCATGCCCTTAGCTGCATCTGCGCCGCTGCCGAAGAACGCCGCTCCGCCGGTGACGCTGGGAATCTGAATGGTCTCGTACTTATCGCTGGGCGGAGTGAATAAGCCACCCTTTGCCTTGGAGATTCTGTCCTTCCACCAGACTGCCTCTTCGGGCGTCATAAAGCCGGTGTATAGGTCATTGACAGTCATACTCTGGCGGGCAAACGGCGGCACCACCGTGGGAAAGGGCTGCGTAGGCGACGTCCGCTCGCCGGGCAGGTCAGACTGGGGCACTGGGCGCTCGACGATTGGCCAGAGAGGCTTGCCCGTGACGCGGTCAAAGACATAGAGGAATCCGTTCTTCGAAGCAAGAGCGACGATGTCGACCATCTTGCCGTTATGACGGACCGTGACTAACTGTGGCGCCTGGTTGGGGTCGTAGTCCCACACGTCATGATGAACCGTCTGGAAGTGCCACAGATACTTGCCGGTACGCGCGTCGAGAGCCAGCAGGCTATCCGCGAATAAATTATTCCCATGCCGGTCGCCGCCATATAACTCGTATTTCGTCGATGAGACCGGGAAATAGACGATGCCGCGCTTCTCGTCTATGGTGAACTCGCCCCACACGTCTACGCCACCCAGGTATTTGTACCCATCCTTCGGCCATGTCTCGAAGCCCCTCTCGCCAGGACGTGGGATGGTGTGAAAGATCCAGGCCAGCTTGCCCGTTTGAATATCGAATGCGCGAATATCCCCGGGAGGCGCGAGGTATCCTTCCCCGGGGAAACTGCCGAGGATGATCAAATTTCCGAATGTCCTTCCCGGGGTTCTGGAGCCCAGAGAGACCGGCGTGCGATCGATGCCTGTTTTCAGGTCCAGCCGCCCGTGGTCGGCGAACGAGTCGATATCCTTGCCGCTAAGCGCATCGATGGCATAAAGGAAGCCGTTTGTGGTGACGAAGATTCGACGATCTGAGCGATCTTTGCTCTCCCAATAGTTCAAGCCGCGCTGGCCACCGATGCCGGCGCGTCCACCAGTGCCGGCGAATGGGTGTGACCAGAGCTCTTTGCCAGTAGTGGCATCCAAAGCAACGAGCGCGCCCTGGTGTGCAGCAACGTACGCGATGTTATCCACCACTAATGGACTGAAGGTGTAGTTGCCGTCGCCTGCCGGAAAGTTCCATGCCATTTCGAGCTTGCTGATGTTGGCTGGCGTTATCTGCTTCAAAGGGGAAAAGTGCGAGCTGTCCGGACCGCCCAGGTAGTCTGTCCAGCCGGTCTTAGACTGCTGTGCACTTGCGGACTGCTGTGCATTTGCGCCAACGGCTGCAATGATGACGATCCCGGCTAATCCTTTGACGAAGCAGCCAAAGCACAACATATTCTCTCTCCCCATCCTGAAATCACCTCCTGGTTCTTGCTTTCGGTTTGCCCCAGAAGATAAAGGTTCCTCGATTGGTCGACGTGACGATATCGACAGCGCCATCGTTATTCAGATCGGTCGCCAGGATCGTAGACCCTGCGCCAGATCGGTTGTGAATCAGCTCAGGCTTAAACTCGGCCCGTCCGGGGGCATTCGGGTTGCGCATCGTGCGGAACCAGTACAGCACCGCCGGCCCAAACGGGTCTGGATCTGTATAGCTCTCCTGGTGCGAGAAAACGCGCTTACCCACAATGAAATCGGGAATACCATCACCGTCCACATCGGCGATCGTTGCTCCATGCGGCTCGGAGAACGTCACGTCGCCGACGTTCTTTGTGGAGTAGTCGTCTATGATCATGTGCTTGACAAAAGAGATCGTGCCGTTTTTGTCATGCGTTTGTTCAAACCAGGCGATCCCCCATCCATGAGCCTCCAGGCTGGTGACGACGTCGTTGAGCCCGTCTCCATTGACGTCATATACAGCCATCTCCGCGCCGCCTACACTACCCCCGGCGCGTGGCCAGCGCCCCAACTCCGCGGGATGGTAGGGCCATGGTCTCTCGGGCGTTCCGGTTGGCGGCTGTTCCCACCAGCCGTGCGGAGAGACGATGTCCATACGGCCATCGCTGTTTATGTCTCCCACGCCGATGCCATGCTGCGCGGGGACGTTATAGCCTTCCTCAGATACCTTGTGCACGATCCAAGGCTCCGTTGGATTTTTGGGATCGGGAGTAGCCCAACACACGTAACCACCGCCAACGTAGACGGCATCCGGTATACCGTCTCCGTTGACATCCTTGAAGGCGACGACCTCGCCCCATACGGTGGGCAGCACATCATATCGGTCCCATCGCCGAAGCTCACCCTTCGGATTCACATAGAGCGACATGGCCCTGCCTTTTGAGACCAGCAGGTCCGGCCAACCGTCGCCGGTGTAGTCATACGCAAAGTTCACCATGTTGGGTGTAAGCTGCGAGGTCACATCGGACGTCTTGCTAAGAAAGATCTCGCGGGAAATCTTGTAGTCCGGACCAAGATAATAGAACGGACCGGAGATGATATCGAGAACGCCGTCGTGGTTGACATCGGCGGCCGTCGCCGACCACCCGTAATAAAAGTCGTTGATGTGCTGCATGCGGAATCGGCTGGAGATTTGCTCGCCTTGCAGAACGCGCCGTCCCAGGTCCTTGAACTCTACGTTTTTGAAACGTATCTCCCCAGTGCCGCCAACGTAAAACGCCACCGGACCAAACGACGCTACATCGTCATCGGCCTCACCGTTAGCTGTCCCACCCTCCGGTCCATCGTGCAGCCATACGCGCATGATGTTGGCATCGAGGATGATCTCCAGTGGCGTCCATTCGCCAGGATGGTAGGAGTAGTCCGGCCGCGTGTAGGGCGAACCTGGCGGAAGACCGTTGCCGGGAAAACGCATTGGACCGCCACCCGGCCGCGCCGGAGGCGAAGTGCGCGGCGCCGTGGGCGGGGTCATAACACGCACCATGCCGCCTGCAGGTTTGAGCGGTTCCCGTGAAAGCTCGCGACCCTGCGCATCAAGCTTCAAGGCAAAGCTACCTGCGGGGTTTTGCCCATCCGGAAGTGCCACGTATGCGCCATGAATTCCGTCCGTCGTCGTCTGCGTGCGCAACAGCACCCCCGCCTTGCAACCGCCGGTGCAGCGAAAGGTCGCAGCGAACTGCGTGTCCTGAAGTGGCCTATCCATGATGAGCCAGCCGCCTGCCGGACTACGCGGAACACCCACAATCTCGCCGTTCTCTGCATGCCAATCGACGTCGCCAAGCGTGTGGAACTGCGCCAGCGATGACCCCTGAAAGGTCCAGTCCGGTACGAAGTTTCTGTTTGCCTTCGCAGAAGGAGCTAAGAAGGCCATGCCAAAGATCGTTACGACTGCTGTACAGTCGACCAACTTCCACATATCGAACTTCCTCAGGGGCACTTCGGCGTCCTCGTCACCTATCCAGAACCTGCTTTTCTCCCGCACGGAAGAGAGGCAAGTCGAATAGCTTTTCTGGAGAAACGTTTACTTGAATATTTCCTTATGGTCCGTTGTTGTAGCGGTACGCCAGTGCCATCTGTAAAAGCCAAAGTAGTCAACCCACTTGAACGCGATCCCTTGCCAAGCGGGAACGCATGCTGGTGAAAAGTATTCAAAAAAAACGTTTACTCCAACGTTGACAAATTTGCACAGCAGTCAGCCTACAGTGCCGTAACTGTTGTGTAAAGCGCTATTGTATTTGCATATTACGCAATAGCTCCGAGTCTGGAATGAACCAGCTCTACCGAGCCCCTGTCATTGTGTAGTAGTCGATCGTGTCTGTCCAAGTGATTTCATTGCCTGGCTGTACGTTGATGGCAATGTACGGCTCAACGGCGAGGACTGTACGGATGGACCACAGGAGCTCGCGACTGAGCGGGCGATCGTTCGAGATTTTCAGGCCTGCGCCGACCTTCTTGTTCTCCATCACGACCTCATTGTCCTTGGCGGAGTCGCCGAAGCCCTGGATGGCGACGACCGCCTCGTCTACGCCGGAGAGCGGCTTGAGGTAGACGATCTGATTGTCGCGCACCACTGTGAAGTTATTGACGCGCGGAGGACGACCGGGTGCCGGAGGTGCAATGTGGATCGAGAACGGCACGCGGAAGGTGAAGTCCGGGCCTGGAGGCCGATGGTCGAGCACGACAAAATTATGATTGTAGACATTGGAGTCAATGACGAGTTTGCCGGTGTTCTTGAGGCTATGCTCGATGGTCAGCTCGGGCTTGCCTTTTTCCAGACGCACCGTCTTGCGATAGATATAGCCGTAGCCCGAGTCGGGGTCGGAGAGCTCCTGCGTAAAGACGATCTGATTGCGCGACTTGCGGATGGTCCACTTTCCCGGGTTGAGCACAGGGTATGGCTTATAGCTGTTGTAAGGGCCGTCATCCTTGCGCAGCACGCCGACACCGATCTTGATGAAGGTGCCGCCGGTCCTGGCATCGTCGAACCCAAGCGGCTTCTGGAATTCATTCGCCGGCCCCATGAGCGCGCTGCACGGCCCGGACACGACCAGTCCATCGCGGTGGACCCAGTTGATGACCGTCGGATCGATCTTGTCGTACCACGGACCGTAGTACTCGTGCCCTTTATAAGTGAGACTGTAGATGGCTCCCGACCAGTCGAAACGCGTCGAGCGGTAGTAGCCTTTGTCTGCGCTGGGCAGATAGAGCTTCGCCGTGACGATGCCGTTCGTGATTCTGGCCTTGAGCGGATTGGCCGGTGGCAGCGCCGACGATATGGACGGATCGGAGGCGTGGGTGGCCGCTGCACCCGCCAGAATGAAAGACAACGTTAGCAGGAGGGCGCGTGTGTCACGAATCATGGATACTCCTCTTGGCGCCAATACGAGCCGGCGCAACTACTCCTTCGCGGTGCTCTTCGCGGCCGGTCTTGCAGAGAGTTGTTTGTACAGGGCCGGATCGTAGTCGTCCAGGCCGACGATGCCGTGCAGATGGTTTGCGGAGACCCACGGCAGCCAGTGCCGGTGCGAGCCTACGCCGCGGCCGTTCGGACCAGGGCCAAGTCGGAAATTTTCCTGCTGCCAGCCAGGGCCTCTCATGTCATACTGCCGGCCCGGCAGCGCAACCATGGACTTAGTGTCCATCAGCAGCACGCGCGCAACAGCGAGATAGTGCGGATCTCTAGTCTCCTTGTAGAGGCGGGCATAGGACGGCACGGCCCAGTCGAGATATTCGTCGGTACTGCCGGTGTTGGCCGCGGTGATGTCCTGCAGACCAACCGTGGGCACGCTCTTTTTCCAATGCAGTTGCGCGTCGTCGGCATCGGCAGCCATGGGAAGGTTCCAAATCCAGATCCAGCTTTCCGCGAAATTGCCGGCGGCTTTGGCACGATCCAGCCATTTGGGGTCTTTCGTTGCATCGTAGAGTGCGAGGTAGGCCTCTAGACTCAACATGCCCGCTTCTTTGTCCGTGATGTTGGGGTTGTCGCTGGCGCCGCCGATGAAGAGCCCGCGTGTGCCCCACGTGGACCAGACATACTCCGCCGCGCGAATGGCGGTGGCCTGATATTTGGGGTCGCCAGTGATCTGCGTCATCAGCACGAAGAGCGGCACGACGTTGTAGCCGCTAGTGCCGGTCGGCTCCATGACTTCATTCGTGCCTGGCTTCCAACGGCGTGGGTACGAGCCGTCGGGCCGCTGCTGCTCGACGAGCCAGTCGGAGTACGATTTGACCCACGCGAGCCACTCCGGGTGCTCGCGGCCTAGAGCCTGCTCACGTTGATACGCGTGCATCAGTGTGGTCATATCTTCCGTCGCGTTGCGCAGCCAGGGCGCGACCCAGATGTGGTCCCACGGCTTGCCTGTTCTGAGGTCGTAGCCCGTTGCCTCAAGCGGAATGGAGTGCAGCGCCGTAATGTTGGACGCGATGATGGCGAGACCGGTCTCACGCATCTTCCGGCCGCGTTCGGTGTGGTCGCGGTCACCCTCCTGCAGCAACTGGTCGGCGCACTCAAGGTTCTTGCCGACAAACCCCATGGCAATCATCGTCCGGTTCCACTGCGTCATCTCCTGCGTCGTATTGAGCACGAACGGCATGCCGGTGCGGCCGTCAATGGTCATGGCATTTGCTTCCAGATGATCGAGCAGCACGCGACGAACGAGATTAACGTCGAGGTCCAGCACGGGAGGATTTAGCGTGTTCCACGCCCAGCGCCAGGCATCGCGCGTCACGTCGCGGAAGGACTCGTTCTCACCGAAGCGGAAGCGGACCTCGTAAGTGTGCGTGAAGCGGTCGCTGATGGGGTGGTAGCGGCGTATCCAGCGCATGGCGGGCGGAGTGCCGGACGTTGCCAGAGGCGCAGGAGTGGTAGAAGCGCGCGTCTCCGAAGTGACAGGCCGGGCGCCGGCGGGCCGGCCACCGCCGAAGTCCGTGCTGGTGGAGGGGTAGCGAAAGCCAAGCTGGACTGCGCCATCTTCTGCCTGCCACGTGCCCATCGCGCCGAACTGGATGCGTGGGTCGATCATCACCAGCTTCGTGAGCTTCGTCTCCTCTTCGATCGAGTCGCCACGCGGGTGGGGATCGAGCATTGCAATGGAGGCGCCGTTTTGAAAAGAGAGTGCGAACAGCGGTGCGGCGAGGATGTCCTCGCGCATCACCAGCCGCCGCGCGTTGTAGGTCAGCGTTCCGCCGGGAGAGCGATCGCCGTCGTAGGTGGGATCGGCATAGATCGCACCCGGCGCCATGAAGTTGATGTCAGTCCAGCCGACGGCGCGGTCGAGCGAGAGGTCGATGGCAGAGCTGAAGCCGCCCGAGGCATTGCCCTGCACCCTAACCTCACGGCGAACAGAGAGCACACCGCCGCTCAAGCCCCAGACATCATGCACATGGAAAACGACTCCATCGGCTGAGGGCACGTCGGCTGTGGCATCGATTCCAGTGGCGGTACGGCGAATGGTCTTGTAACCGGCTGAGAGTTCGCGGATGTCGTCGTCAGCGCGGTAGATCTCAATGGCCGCGGGCTTCGGTTGTGCGATGCGCGGAGCCAGGCCGCCGGTGATCTCAATGCCCCATCCGCCGGATGCAGTGCGGGTAAATGTTATAGCCGCGCCGGTCTGCAGCCGCCCGAGGTTAATCGGCTGGGCGACTACCGGAAGAGAGATTGCCAGGGATAGCGCTGCTAGTACGAGGAAAGCAGCGGTTGGCCGGCGGGAAGTAGTGCCGATGATGTTCATCTTCATTTCATCTGCCTCGCCTCGCAAAAGATGGAGCCGAACTCGACCACAGCACTATATACCCCAAGTAAGCGTTTACTTGTTAGGATTGAGCGCCATAAAGTTCTGGCGATAAACATGGCTTGAGAAGGAGGTTGGCATGCGGACACTTGCCGCGTTGATCTGCGGAGTGGGATTTTTGATTTACGGAACTGCCACAATGGGTCAGGTCGCCGCGGCGGCGCAGGCCACCTCCGGCGCAGGCACAGCGCAGACGGAACACGGAGCCGCCGTCTATAGCGCGAAGTGCGCCACCTGCCATGGAGAGAACCTACAGGGCTCGTTCAACGCGCAGGCCCTCTCTGGCAATACCTTCCAGTCGCAGTGGCAGTCGAGGACGGTGGCTGAGCTATTCGGAACGATCTCCGAGACCATGCCCCTGACGAGTCCCGGATCGCTTAGCCGTGAAGATGCCCTTGCCGTACTGGCGTTCATCCTCCAGCGCAATGGGGCGCCAGGGCGGCCTCAGGCATTGACCGCCGGCTCGCCGGCTCCTGTCGGAGAGGTCCTCAGCGGGCAGGCGAACCCAAGTGCACCGGCAGTGATGGGCGTACCGGACCAGATTGGTGGCCGCTATGGCAACAACGGCCCTCGCGAAATTCTGAACATCACGGACCGCTCAGGAATCGGACTCGATGCGGCTGCACAGATGCACCTGAAGCAGCTTAGCTCTCCGCTCGATGGGGTCACTCCCGTCACCGATGCGATGCTGCGCGATCCATCTCCCGCCGACTGGCTGATGTGGCGCCGCACCTACAACGCCTGGGGCTACAGTCCGCTCAACCAAATCAATCGTGACAACGTGAAGAACTTGAAGGTGGCATGGACCTGGGGCCTGAACTCCACCGGCTTTACCGAATTCACGCCGCTGGTACACGACGGCATCCTCTACGTCTGGAACTTCGGCGAGACGGTGCAGGCGCTCGATGCGCGCAACGGGAACCTCCTCTGGAGTTTCCATCACGACATTCCTGCCTCGTACCACCGCGATGTCTTCTACAGAACCAAGCGGGCCCTCGCCATTGGCGGCGACAAGCTCATCTTCCCCACGACGGACATGCACATCATTGCCCTGGACACAAAGACGGGCAAGGTGGTCTGGGACGTAGCGACTGACGATTACATCAAGAGCCACCGCGTTTATAACGGCGGTCCTTTGGTCGTCAACAACAAGGTCATCATGGGTGCCAGTGGCTGCGCACCCGGCGGCTCAAGTTGTTTTGTCGCTGCGTACAGCCTCGACAACGGCAAGGAGTTGTGGCGTTTCAACACCATTGCGCAGCCTGGCGAGCCAGGAGACGAGACATGGAACAACGTGCCTGCCAATAAGCGATGGGGCGGATCGATCTGGATACCACCCAGCTACGACCGCGACCTCAACCTGCTCTATGTGGGCGTCGGCTCGCCCTTCCCCTGGTCGTCGATCGACAGAGGCACCTACAATCCTGACGGCGGCACCCATGGCGACTCGCTCTATGTCGAGTCCACGCTGGCCCTCAATCCGGACACAGGAAAGCTCGTCTGGTATTACCAGTACCTGCCCAACGATACCTATGACCAGGACTATGCCTTCGAGCGCATCATCGCTCCCGTGGAGTGGCAGGGGCAGCAGCGCAAGGCGGTGCTCACGGCCGGCAAGCCCGGCGTGATTGAAGCAGTGGACGCCGCAACCGGCCAATGGCTCTTCGGGCGCGATCCCGGCGCGCAGAACATCTTCACCTTCGACCCGAAGACCGGCGCCAAGACGCTTCTTCCCCCAGTGCTTCCCCAGGGAGTACGCCGCTGCCCGAGCAACAATGGAGCCCGCAACTACCTGGCCGGCTCTTACGATCCGAACACCAATCGCTACTATCTCTCCATTAATGATGTCTGTACCGGGAAGGGCGGAGATTCGCCGGATCGCATGGTTGGTTTCGATCTAAAAAGTAAAGAATTTACGATGGACATCAAATCTCACGTGATGCAGTCATCGGCGAAGCTCACGACCGCGGGCGGCCTGCTGTTCTCTGCTTCTGCCGACCGCTATTTCCGCGCCTTCGATGACCGCGATGGAAAGGTGCTTTGGGAGACCCGCGTCCAGGACGTGCCCAACGCCTTCCCGATCACCTATATGGTCGATGGGAAGCAGTACATCGCCATGATCGCCGGCAATCCTGGGCTGATCGGCAGCAGCGCAGTTCGAGCATCGGCGGAATATATGCGCCCTGAACCGACCTCTGTTTTATGGGTGTGGCAGCTGCCGTGACTCGCAGGAATTGCTGACTTCGTCAGGCTCTCCGCTCTCACAACATTCAGTCGGTGTGCGGTACCCCGTGGCCCTCCGTTGAGGGGTTCACCGCCCCACCTGAACGAGGATGCTCTGCGCCTGACGCCCTACATCCGGATCGGCTCCTTGTGCTGCCACGGTCAGGTGAAGTACAGCATCCTTGCGTTTCCCTTGCTCCAGCAGGATGAGCCCCAGTGAAAGATTGGCATCCTGCTGCGAAGGATTGATCGAGAGCGCCCGCTCATACGCCGCAGCCGCATCAGTGCTGCGCCTCTGGGCGCTGCGCAGATCGCCTAGGTCGACCCAAATCTGCGCGCTGCCTGGTGCTTCCGCTGCTGCGCTCTCTAACTCCGTTCCCGCCGCCTCCCCGCGCTTCGTCAAGATCAGAAGCAACCCCAGCCCGTGGTGTGCATCCGCAGATTGCGGATTGAGAGCAAGGGCACGCCGGAACTGGAACTCAGCCTCAGGAAACTCCTGTCTACCGACCAGCAGGGTTGCGAGGTTGTTGTGCGGCCCCGGCAGAAGCGGTTCGAGGCGAATCGCCTCGCGGAAGTTCTGCTCGGCATCCCGCGTGTCGCCGGACCGAACGCCGCAAAGCCCCAGAAGGTTGTAAGCCTCCACGTTTTCAGGATTGACTGCGAGAGTCTTATGCAGAGCGTCCTGCGCCTCCGAAATTTTGCCCTGTCTGAAATATGTGTTGCCGAGTTTCAGTAGAAAACGGTCGTCATTGACGTATCGTCTCGCGCCGCGCTCGAGCATCGCGATCGCTTCGTCTTTGCGATCGGCAGCGAGCAGGACGTTGGCCATTCCTTCGAGTGCGTCGGCGTCCTCCGCGCGACGGTCAAGCGCCTGCTGAAACGCCTTCACCGCGGCAGCCGTCTGGCCGGCATGAGCGTAAGCCTTGCCCAGCGTCGCATACGGCTCAGGCCATTTGGGATGTTCGCGGTCTAAGATGGCACGTAAATTTCCAGTTCCGTCGACCCCGGCATCATTTACCTGCGCGACCGCAAGATAGAGATCGGCGTCACTCCGCGTCGCCGGCTTCGGATAGTAAATTCCCACCTTGGTGCGGTCCGGCACGAAGGCCTTCTCCGCAATCGGCGCTTGCAGGTCGCCCGGCGGAAGACGGCGCTGGATCCAATGATCTGTCAGCAACACATGGACAGAAGCTTCTGGCCGTCGCTTCGGCATGTGGCAGGTCAGGCAATTGCTGCCCGTCCTTATCACCACGCCTTTGTGAGCAGAGTCCTTCGCCAGATCTATTGTTGAAGCGTGGCAGCTCTGGCAGACCTCGACATAGGAGCGCGTGGCTGCCTCTCCGCGCGGAATATCGTGCGGGTCATGGCAGGTCAAGCAGGTCATCTGCGACTTTTGAAAGCACGCGGACTGCGGAAGCTGGTAGGACGCATGAGCTGTCTCGAAGCCAAAGTCGTTGACGTCCTTCGAGCGTTCGAAATAAGTTTTGTAATCTGCCAGCGGCTTACCCGGCCGATAGGAATTCAGATCGCGGTCATAGTTACGTATGGAGTTTGGTATATGGCGCGCACTCGTCTCCAGATGGCACTCCATGCAGACCTCAAGCTGTCGTTCACGGCTGAGCTTGTTCGGGTTGACAATGGTCTCGGATATCCGATCATCGCTGGCTTTGGCACGCGCCGCAGCGATATGTGCCGCTCCCGGCCCATGGCAGCGTTGACAGTCGATCCCCTCCGGCAGCGTTGCCGGAAACACCTCTTCGTCGTCCTTTGTCTTTCGATCATCTGCCAGCGGATACGCCGTGTGGCAGAAGATGCACTCTGAACTCACGGCGCCGTGCATGTCCGGCTGGTCGGGCTGGTCGAACCCCGGACTCATGTTCCAGGATCCGGTCTTCTCCAGATACCAGTTGATCGGCAATTCCACCAGCCTTCCCTGCTCCGTCCGGTGCAGGTAGGCGCGCGCATGGTTTCCGGAACCGACAACATAGTCGATCTGCTCTTCCAGAACATCAGCTTCCTTTCCGTCGAAGCCGATTGCAGAGCGCCGCATGTAGAACTTTCCATCGCGATCGATCATCGTGTAGGTCAGTCCGGAGGCCTTGTGGACAAAACGATTCGCCTGCTTGAAATCCTCGATTACGGTCTGTTCGCTCGGCCTGTGAAAGGTGCGCGCCATCCCCGCGAGCCGGTAGGTCTTCGCAACATTGGCATGACACTCGCTGCAGGCAGAGGAATCCACATAGCCCGCCCTCCGCAGGCCTGACGGCTGCGATGGAGGAATGCGGCTCCGCGTGTACCAAAGGGCGCCGGTCCCGAGTAGAGCCACCGATCCGGCGGCGAGAATCCACCACCGATATCGCGATCGTTCTGTGCCCGGTCCCGCGGAGTCGGGTCCTCTCAACGTGCTGCTCATGCACGGCAGACTATCAGGGTCTCTATGCTTTGCGGCTGCCGGCCGTGGTTTACCCCGGAAGATAAATAAAAGCGCCCAGCTTGTTTCCGGTCACGATATCCGCGACGCCATCTTTGTTCAGGTCGACAACCAGCAGCGTGGAACCTGAGCCAGACGAAGCGGACCGAGGGGCCGCCATGGTCAGATGTTGGCCTGGAGATGCGAACTACCGTGAGTGGCAGCAATGGTACGTCTCAGTGACTTCCATTGAAGCTAGAGCATTTCTCCTGTAGGTGCAGTGCGGGGCTTATGTATCTATGGAGCGTTTTCCGCAATGAAAACGCCGCTGCACGTTCCTGCCGGGATACCCAGCAACAGGAGAAATGCTCTAAGGGGTGGTCAGCCCACTTGAACGCGAACCGTTGCCAAGCGGAACACATGCTGGTCAAAGATCTCCGAAAAACGTTTACTTGAAGATTTTCTTACGATGAGTAGTGGTGGCGGTACGTCAATGACGTCTGTCGACGCCAAAGTGGTCAGCCCACTTGAGCGCGAGCCTTTTCCAAGTGGAAGGCGCGTTGGTCAAAAGTTTTGAAAAAACGTTTACTTCAGCGTTGACAATCGCTCCACGGTCGGCCTACAGTGCCACCACTATTGTGTAACGCGCTATTTAATTTGCGTATTATGCAACGATTCTCAGTCGCACATAGCACTGTACGAATTACTGGAGGCTACCATGCGGATTTCAAAAGCAGTATTGCGGATACTTGCGTTCGCCCTCGTATTTGCAGGCGCTTCCGCAATTTCAGCAAACGCTCAAAATATCTTCGGCTCGATCGTCGGAACGATAAGCGATCAGTCGGGGGCCGTACTTCCGAACGCGGCCATCACTGTCACCAACATTGCCACCGGCGACAAGCGCAGCATCACCAGCGATGGCCAGGGCAACTACCAGGTACTCTCACTGAAGCGCGGCGAATACTCAGTCGACATCGAAGCCGCCGGCTTTAAACATTTCTCGCGCAGCCCCATTGACGTGGTTGTGGACCAGGTGGCGCGCGTCGACGTCGCCATGTCCGTCGGCGATCAGAACCAGACAGTGACGGTGACTGATGCGCCGCCCGTCATGCAGACCGACAGCGCATCGCTCGGCCAGGTGATTGGAGGCACCGCTGTACGCGATCTGCCCCTCAACGGCCGTAACGTGCTGGCGCTGGTGGCGCTGGTGCCGGGCGTTGTGCCGCAGGGTGCGTCCAATACGAACCTGAGCGGACAGAATGTATTCGCGGCCGGCAACTTCCAGATCGGCGGCGGCAACTCCAACCAGGGATCGGTCCTGGTGGACGGCGTCTCAGTGAATACGTCCTATGGCAATGCCGTCGAGCTGGTGATGGACCAGGACAGTATTCAGGAATTCAATGTCCAGACGCACAACAACACCGCGGAGTTCGGCAAGTACACCGGCGGCGTGATCAACATGAGCACCAAATCCGGCACCAACGCCTTCCATGGAACGGCGTATGAGTACCTGCGAAACACGGTGCTCAACGCCAACAGCTTTTTCGCGAAGAGAAATAACTCCGGAAAACAGGCATGGCACCAGAACCAGTTCGGCGCCAATCTTGGCGGACCGCTGATGAAGAACAAGCTCTTCTTCTTCGGTGATTACCAGGGCTACCGCCAGACCAACGGCCAACTGGTTCTCGTCACCGTTCCTACCCTGGCGGAGTTGAGGGGTGATTTCTCCGGCATCAGTGCTCCAATCTACGATCCGCTGACGACATGCGGAACTACGCTGAGGAACGGCACAGTCAATCCACCTTGTACAGCGGCCCAGAACGCCGGGACGGCTCCTACGCGGCAACAGTTCTCCTACAACGGCACACCGAATGTCATCCCACCGAGCAGGATGAACGGGGTTTCCAAAAACCTGATCGCATTTCCCATCTACGGGGAGCCGAACGTGCCAGGAACACCGTCCGCCCAAGGACCATTGAACAACTTTTCGCGACTGGCCACCGCCGGCGGTATCAATGATCAGTACACGATCCGCGGCGATCAGAACCTCAGTGCTAAACAGACGATGTTTGAGCGCTACACCGCATGGAGTTCGAAGAACATCGACCCCCAGCCGTTCCCCAACAATAACCTGTATTACATTGCTCTGGCGCCGGAGGTCTTTACCACCAAACAGATCGTCTTCGGCGACACGTACGTCTTCAGCCCCAAGTCGGTAGCCGATGTGCGCCTCGGCTATCTGCGGTGGAACTACAACCGTATTCCAACCAACATTGGCCTTAATGAAGCCACGGCCTTCGGCTGGCCGTCGTATATGAATTTCGGCTCGCTGAATAATCTGCCGAAGTCTACCGCGGTGCCGATGATAAGCACTGGAGGACCCATCAGCTATTATGAGGGCTCTGCGGGATACATCTTCTCGATCAACAACAACTATTCCATCGCATCGACCTACCAACGGATATGGAACCGGCACACGTTCAAGTTCGGCATTGATCTGCGCCGGCTGGAGATGAACTACTTCCAGAACAACAATCCGGGTGGCATCTTTACTTTCGACAACATCTTTACCTCGCAGAGCACAGGATCGCCGGGAGCGACGGGAAACCCCCTCGCCTCCTTTGAGTTGGGATATGTATCGACCAATACCGGACAGACAGTGCAGGTTGCGCCGCCTACCTATCAGACCCTCTACTACCAGGGCTACTTTGCACAGGACACCTGGCAGTTAACCAATAAGCTGACCGCAACCCTCGGGCTGCGCTACGAAGTGCCGGGCACCTTCCGCTCACGGCGCGGTTGGGCCAACACCTTCAATCCCAAGGAGATCAACCCCGTGGTGAACGTGCCGGGCGCCTACGACCTGGTCAGTTCGCCGCAGCATCCCGCGGCCGGCGTCTATAACGAGAACTGGACCGATTGGGCACCGCGCATCGGCGTTGCCTATCGCGTCAACGACAGCAACGTCATCTGGGCAGCATTCGGCAAGTTCTTTGTACCGGCGGACTTGCAGTTTCCCAGCGCCCCGCTGCAGGCAGGCGTCAACTTCCTGAACAACCTGATGGTCAATACAGTTGACGGCCAGCAGACGCCGTATGACACGCTGGACAATCCATATCCGGGCGGGCTGCAGGGCCCACCGCACCGGAACCCGAACTATCAGCAGGTGCTCCTGGGCGGCAATGCACAGGCTCTCTATGCCAATGAGCCGAACGGCTACACGTATCAGTGGAACCTCTCTGTCGAGCATCAGTTCCCGCTTGGTATGGCGTTGACTGCAGCGTATGCCGGCCTGCGTGGGGAGAATCTGCCGATCAGCCTCCCCATCAATCCATTGCCGGACAGCGTTGTGGCGCAGGCAGCTGCCGATCCTGACTGTTCATCGGGCAATATCAATAACTGCTTCCTGAACGCGAAGGTGGCTAATCCCTTCTACCCCACCATCACCCAGGGAACGTTGAAGAATTCCACCGTAACCAGGAACCAGTTGCTACGCCCGTTCCCGCATTACGGCAGCATCTCCAACAGCGGTCACTATGCCGGCCTCAGTAACTATCATTCGCTGGAGGTGAAACTGCAGAAGCGCATGGCCAGTGGCGGACAACTGCTCGGGTCGTACACCTTCTCCAAGCTGCTGACCAACGCCGAGTACCTCACCGCATGGCTCGACGCAACCGGATCGGCAGGGTATTCGGACTACAACAACCTTCCGGGCGAGTACGCGCTATCGAGCTTCGACGCCCGGCAGCGTCTCGTAGTCAGCTATGTCTATCCGTTGCCAATCGGAAAAGGCCAACGGTTCCTGTCTAACCTCTCCGGATTCGGCAACGGGCTGCTCGGCGGATGGGGCGTGGAGGGCATTACAACCTTCCAGAAAGGCCTTCCGCTCGCTCTCTCAAATGCCACCAATACGCTCTCAACCTACGCGTTTCTGGGATCGATGCGTCCGATGTACGTCTCCAGTGCGAACGGTTGCAATGGGACCAAGACGACCAGCGGATCGGCGTATGACCGTCTGGGAGGAAACTCAGCAAAGACGACCTACTTCAACACGGCCTGTTTCGTGCAGCAGAGTGTCAGCAACCCGTACGTCTTCAATCGCTTCCAATACGGCAACGAGTCGCGTACCGATAGCACGTTGCGCGGCCCGGGCCAGGCCAACTGGGATATGTCTGTCTACAAGGACATCTCCCTCAGCGAGAAGGTGAAATTCAACTTCCGCGTGGAGGCATTCAATATCTTCAACCGCGTGCAGTTCGGCAATCCGAATACATCGGTTGGCAATACTCTCTTCGGCAATATCACAACCCAGCTGAACAATCCCAGAGCACTCCAGGTGTCCGGACGATTTTTGTTCTAGCAGCTCCACCTTGTCGCACATACAAAACCCAGATGCGCTCCCATGAATCTTTCGTGGGTGCATCTGGGTTTTGGGGTTAAGCTCGCATCACATGAAGCTTCCGAGCGCCCTCGGAGAGGGTTGACGCAACCGGATAGAGTATTTTTTTCTGTAGGTGTAGTGCAGGGCTTGTGCATCGATGGGCATTTTCCTCAATGAAAACGCCACTGCACGCTCCTTCCGGGATGCCCAGCAACAGGAAAAATGCTCTAGAGTTCAAACCGAGCCAGCTGACGTAACGGCGGGAAAGTCCTTCTCTGGATCGAATACGTTATTGAAAAAGTTCGTCAGGGAGTACATGGCCACCAGCGCCACGATCTCCATGATGTTCGCATCTGTGTAGCCGGCGTCGCGGACAGCTTTCAGATCGGCGTCACTGACCTTGCCGCCGGTCTTGATGACTTTGTGAGCAAACTGGATGGCAGCGTCTCGCTTTGGGTCAATTGCATGGCCCTTCCGAGCGAGAATGATTTCGTCGGCCGGAAGCTTGGCCATATGCTCGGCCGTAAAGCTGTGAACCGTCAGGCAGTAGTTGCAGCCATTCACTTCGGAGACAGCGAGGCCGATGCTGTCACGTGTCTTCAAGTCGAGCGCCTTGCTCAAGGAGCCGAAAAGCGCGGCCCACGCGTTGAACGCGATCGGACTCTGCGCGAAGGTCGCCATCATATTTGGGGTAAACCCGATGTTCCTGGTGAACGCATCGAGAGTCGGTTTCGAATCGGCCGGCACCTGTTCCGGCTTTAAAGCTTCAGCTCTTGGCATGTAATCTCCGCACTCTATTGGTTTGCACTATTGGTTTGCACCTGGGTTATACGAAATCCAACACATCGGCCACGGGACGGCGCGGCTTCTGCGGCCAATTTCCCGGACGCTCGATCCCAATGGACAACAACAGGACCGGCACTTCATTCTCGGCCAGTGCGAACTCCCGGGCCACCGCTTCGGCATCGAAACCGATCATCGGCGTTGAACCCAGGCCCAGCGAGCGTGCCGCATAGATGATCGCCGTCGCGCCGATGGCACCGGTTCGTACTGCCTCGTCGCGCTGGCGCTGTGGGTAATTCATATACAGATCACGTGCGGGGATCTCCCACTCCGGCACCGTTGTTTCCGGCATGATGCCCGCTTCCACCAGGGGCGCCAGGCGCTCTGGTATTACGCTGGAATCGGCCAACTGGCCGCAGACGATGAAGGTAACGGCTGCATCAGTGATCGGTGGCTGATTCCAGGCCAGCGGACTCAGCCGAGCCTTGGCTTCACGTGTGCGAACCGCGATGAAGCGCCAGTTCTGCATATGGAAGGATGTCGGCGCGCTCGTGCCGATCCGCACCAGCTCGCGGATTTGATCGTCGCTCAGGGTGGCGGCAGGGTCGTAGTACTTGGTGGCCCTGCGACTCAAGATACATTCGATGACGGCGTTGGTCATGGTTGAGACTCCATTGGTTGAAGAGATAGGTTGAAGTACAAGAGTGCTTTCGCACGTCGATGTTTGTGCGCAACCAGCCGTCGCGCACACGCCGGACGATCTCACTCATCTGGGAGCGATCGGACTCGACAACAAATTCACCGCCGGGCCGTGCCCCGGTCATGCCGGTGAGGATTTCCCCCGGGCGCGGATCACGTCCAGAAACTGCTTCGCGATTTTCGGGCTATCAAACGCTGGATACGGCTGGAATATCGATCTCGACGTCAGCCATATTGTTCAAAAAGTTGGTCAGAGTGTATCGGGCCGTCAGTGCGGTGAGTTCAACAATCTGCGCATCGGCATACCCGGCTGCCCGAACGGCCGCGAGATCAACATCACTCACCTTTCCATGTGTGTCGATAACTCGTTTGGCGAATGCGGCAGCAGCCGCTCTCTTAGGATCGCTGGACTTTCCTTCGAGATTGAGCGAGATCTCGTCACGCGCTGTCTGAGAATTGGAATGCGTGATGAAGCAGTGGTTGGCAACGCAGTACTTGCAACCGTTGGCCATCGAAACAGCCAGCGCGACCGCTTCTCGCGTCTTCGCGTCGAGGACATGCGACATCGTGGTCTGGAGGTCAACATACGCCTGCAAAACACGCGGACTCATGGAGAGCAACCGAAGTCCGTTTGAAAGAAATCCCAAACGCTGTTCCATCTCGTCGAGAATTTCCCGGGTTTCGGCGGGAGCTTGATCCCGCGTGGGAAGTTCGATTCGTGCCATGGCTCGGAATTTTCCTGTGAGATCAATGGATCGGGTTAAGAGCTCACCGTATGTACAGGCGGGCCGATGAGATGCTGGGCTTAGGCAATCTCGAGTCCTTACGGGCGAGGGCAGATGATCGTCTTCCCTTTGCGTCGGTCAGTCCGATTGAACACAGCGACGGCTTCGTCCAGGGTCGAGACACTGCCGATGTTCGTCCGCAGCCGTCCGTCGCGCACGCGCCTGACGATCCCACTTAGTTGGGAGCGATCGGATTCGACAACAAAATCCACTGCCAGGCCAATAGCAGGCCGTTCCTCTGCCGGACCGGTGATGCTCACAAACGTTCCTCCGGCGCGAATCACGCCCACTGACCGCTTCGCGATTTCGCCGCCAATGACATCGAACACCAGGTCAACTTCACCGATATCTTCCAGGGCGTCACTGTCGAGGTCGACGAACTCCTGCGCTCCGAACTCGATGGCCGTCTGACGGCCGGCCGCGCGCCCGGTGCCGATGACATATGCGCCCGCATCACGCGCGAGCTGCGTCGCCATCGAACCGACTACGCCGGCCGCACCATGTACGAGGACGCGCTGTCCCGCCTGAAGACGGCCGTGTTCGAAGAGCCCCTGCCACGCGGTCAAGCCCGGCATCACGAGGGCTGCGCCCACCGTGAAGTCAACGTCACCCGGAAGCGGCGCGAGGTTGCGTGCCTCAACCGCCACATACTCCGCCAGCGTACCGTCGCGATACCAGTCTGTGAGACCGAACACTCGCTGTCCAATCGACAGCCCCGTCGTGCCATAGCCGATAGCAGTGACCACTCCCGCCAGTTCGTGTCCCGGAATTGAGGGCGTCCGGTCACGGCCGACACGATCGGTCCAGGTAGAGGGCCACGACAGCTCATCCCCGGTAAATCCCGACGCATAAACCTGAACAACGACGTCGTTGATCGCCGCCTGCGGCTCGGGACGCTCTACGAGCTTTACCCCAGCCATTCCCGCTGCCTGATCTGTAGCTACAATCGCTTTCATCGGTTACCTCCCCATGTCGAGTTCTTGCCTGTCCGGTAGTCGTGCCATGTTTGTTCATAGGAACTGCCCCTTGGTAAATCGAAGTTGGAGCTTTTTCCTGTAGGTGTAGTGCAGGGCTTTTGCATCTATGGGCGTTTTCCTCAATGAAAACGCCGCTGAACACTCCTCCCGGGATACCCAGCAACAGGAAAGATGCTCTAGTTTGGCTGATACTCGCCTGGGATCGCGCGGAAACCTATCGCAAGCCGATTCCAACCGTTGATCGTAATGATCGCCAATGAGAGATTGACCAGTTCTTCTTCACCAAATTCCTTCCGGACTTCGGCATAGACCTCATCCGGCGCGTGGCCTTCCATGATAAGCGTCAATGCTTCGGTCCATGCGAGAGCCGCGCGTTCGCGGTTGGTGAAGAAGGTCGTTTCTCGCCACGCAGACAAGACATAGAGACGCTGCTCGGTCTCACCATTCACACGCGCATCTTTGGAATACATATCAATGGAGAAGGAACACCCATTGATTTGCGACGCTCCCATCCTGACCAGTCCCAGGAGAGATCCTTCAAGCTTCGATGACTTACTTACGAAGCTTTCTAATCCGAGCATCGCATGGTAAGCAGGGGGTGAAACCTTCACCGGCTCCAATCTCATCTTCAAGGTGTATTCTCCTCCCATAGTCAGGCTATATTGGAATGGAATAGCCGGAAGGTCCATAATCGGCGGGGATGACTAGTCCATAGTCAAGGTGTCTGAACAGTGCCGAAGAGAGAGACATTTCAAGACCTGGTCTTAGAACCAAGGCAGGACGGCCAGGAGATGTGGCGCTGGCTCTATACCGAGCTGCGTTCCGCAATTATTGATGGCAGACTGAAATCTGGAGCACGGTTGCCGTCTACGAGAAATCTGGCAGAACAATACAGCTTTGCCCGAGGTACAGTCGTGGCAGCATTCCAGCAACTTCAGGCTGAGGGATACATTTCGTCGGAAGTGAGTGCTGGCACCTTTGTCCTACCGGCGCCAGGGTGGGAGATGACCTCTCCGGTGAAACAAAAACCGTCCCGGCAGGCAATCTCCAGAGCGACCATAGCAAAGCGCACGCAGAGTCTTCTTAAGACCACATCTCTCAAGCCTGCTTCGCATTCCATCGGTAAGGCGTTTCGGAGCTACGAACCGGCGATCGATCTGTTTCCAGTCGAACAGTGGGCGCGGATCGCGGCGCGCGTTTATCGCAAAGCACCGCGTTCTTTGTACGGGCAAGGTGACGCAGGTGGTTATCCACCGCTGCGAAGAGCCATCGCTGAATATGTGGGCCAGTCGCGCGGAGTACGTTGTTCTGCGGAACAGGTCATCGTGACATCGGGCGCGCAACAGGCGTTGGACCTTTCGGCGCGGGTGCTTCTCGATCCCGGCGACGAGGTGTGGATGGAAGATCCCGGGTACCCTGGAGCCGCTCGAGCCTTTCAGAGCGCCGGCGCGAGCGTGATTCCCATTCCAGTTGATAGGGACGGTATCGATGTTGGAAGAGCGATAAAGTCATCTCCCAATGCCCGTCTGGTGTATGTAACACCAGCCAATCAATTTCCCCTTGGAATTGTCATGTCAGCAGAAAGACGAGTCGAACTTCTCTCCTGGGCCTCGCGTGCGGGGGCATGGATTATCGAAGATGAATACGACGCCGAATATCGTTATTCCGGGAAGCCGATTGCGTCACTGCACAATCTCGATCGATCTGGGTCGGTCATTTATGTTGGAACCTTTACCAAGATGCTCTTCAACGCTCTTCGCATTGGGTTCATCGTTGTGCCGGAACGGTTAGTTGAAGCGTTTAGAGTCGCACGAAGCTTCATGGATCGCCATGCGCCGACGTTAGATCAGGCCGTGCTGACGGAATTCATCAACGAAGGCCACTTCGGCCGCCACGTTAGAAGGATGAGGCAGGTCTACTCGGAGCGTTCGCAGCTGCTTGCGGAAGAAGCGAATCGGCGTCTTTCTGGCCTGCTCGATGTGGAACACGCGCAATCGGGGATGTGTACCGTGGCCTGGATCAAGACGCGTATCACCGAAATGGCATTGAAACGACGGGCAGAACAACTCGGATTGGAAGTGAGTCCAATCTCCTCATTTGTCAACCGGTACGAGCAGAAGCCCGCGTTGTTTCTGGGCTTCGCAGGGTGTAATGCAAATGAGATAAAAAGGGGCGTTTCGGTTTTAGAAGCGATTCTCTCTCGATGAGTCCGTACCGGCGGATGCTCCCCATGTTCACCATAGAGGAAGATCGTATTTTCGTGATCGATGGCTTGAGCGCTCACCGAAGCAGCCGAAATTGGCCGAGAATTGCCGTGCACACCGCGAGTTAGCCACGCTCGTGGCGAGGGGGCCAAACATGGTGGATTGGTTGAATGGCTGCTGCGTGTACAGCTTCTGTCAGGCCTATTGCAGGTCGACTCTAATCTCCACGAAGTGCAACCATTGGGTCAACTGCGGCAGCGCGACGCGCGGGAATCCATGCTGCCATCACGGCAACGATCCCCATCAGCGCCGGTACGGTGCAGAACGTGACCGGATCAAGAGCGTTTACTTCAAATAGAAAACTCTGCAAAAGGCGGCTCATTGCAAACGTGCCGAGGAGTCCGACAAGGCAGCCTCCCCCGGCCAGAAGCAGGCCCTGTCGCACGACCGCCATCTCAACCTGCCAACGCTGCGCTCCGAGTGCGAGGCGCAGGCCGATCTCGCGCGTGCGCCAGCTCACGACGTAGGAGATGAGACTGTAGACGCCGATCGCCCCGATAACGACCGCAAGGCTGCCGAAACCGAGCAGCAGGAAGGCGAGGGCACGAGGCGCGGCGACCGAGCCCGCAACCACTTCATCGAGCGACCGAACCCGCGTGACCGGAACCTGAGAGTCGATGCTCGCCACGACCCGTCGCAAATCCGATGCGGTTGCGGCGGGCGGTGTATGTGTGCGTAGCAAAAGGTACATGTCTGGTTGCACGCGTCCTGGCGTCATTGGCAAGTACACTTCGTCGTTGAAGCCGCCGGCGAGACCGCCTTCGAGCGTGTTGCGCACGACGCCGACGATCACCGACGCCTTAGTGGCATCCCAAACGGCTGGGGCGGGCGAGTCGTTTACGTCGAGCAGATGTTTGCCTATGGGATCCTGGTCGGGCCAGAGCCGCTGGGCCATTTGTTCGTTCACGACGGCTCCATGGCTGGCGCCGGAGGCGTCTTCCGCATTCAACAGACGGCCGCGTACGAGGTGTAGCCCCAGAACGTCGAAGTAACCGGGTGAAACCACTCGACCACTCGCCAGGAGCGCACCCTGCCGAGGGTCGCGCGGATGGTTCTCCGCATCATACACATAGTTGTTGTCGAGACCGCTCAGGGGTAGCGCATTGACCATACCCACATTTTCAACACCGGCAATGCCCCGCGCATTTTCGAGCAGGGTCTGGAAGAAGGAGCCGCATCGGCCTTTGTCCTTGCAAGCTCCTGCGTCCAGGGCGATCTCAGCGGTCACCGTTCCACTTGTGCGGAAGCCGGGGTCGACCCGCGAAAGCTGGTAGAGGCTGTGGAGCATGAGTGCGGCGGAGGCAATAACCACAACCGAGAGGCCGATCTGTGCAATCACAAGCGCCACCGACACGGCAAAGGTGGCCACCCGACTGGCGATGCCGCGGCCCCCGACTCGCAATGTCGAGAGCAAATTCATGGATGCCATCTTGATGGATGGGATCAGCCCGAAGAGTATTCCGGTCAAGATGGAAGCTCCAAGAGTAAAGAGGATGTCGCTTGTGTGCAGCGAAACATCTTCAATGCGCGGGGTGTCGGCGGGAAGCAACCGTACAAAGATGCGTAGGCTCGCAAGAGCTGCGGCGAGTCCCACAAAACCAGCTGTCACACCGAGCACTACGCTCTCTGAAAGTAACTGCTGGATGAGTCGGCGCCCCGATGCGCCGAGGGCGCTTCGAATCGCAATTTCGCGCTCCCGCGCAGTCGCGCGTGCCAGCGTTAGATTGGCTACATTCGCGCAAGCGATCAGAAGGATGAGGCCGGCTGCGCCAAACAGCAACAGAAGACGCGGACGCATTTGCCCGGTTTGGGCCTCAAGAAGCGATAACACTGTCATGTCCGAGGCCCACACGTCCGGCATGCGCCAGGGAAAGGTGGGCAACAGGAGACCGTGCAGTCTGCGTAGCTCAGCCTGCGCCTGCGCAGGGGTTATACCGTCGGCTAATCGGCCAAACGCTTGCAGATCGAAGTCGGTCCATGGATCGGTTGGGGCATCGCGGCGGAACGACACCGGGATGACGAACTGTGTGTCTGCATAAGGAAAGTGAACACCCGCCGGCATCACGCCGATGATGCGCCGCGAAACACCTTCAATACGGATCGTGCGCCCCAGCGCATCGGGTGCACCGCCAAAATGCTGGCGCCAGAAGCCATAGCTCAGGATCACGTCGTTATCCTGGCCAGCGATGGCGTCTTCGGCGCTGAAGAAGTTGCCCCGCGCCGGGTGAATCCCCAATGTGTCGAGTGCATTCGTGGTGATCTTAGCGCCAAAGACCCGCTCGGGTAATCCCGAAACCGACACATTGTATTCAGCGTCAGCGCCGAAGCCGGCGATGGAAGTAAACGCCTTGGAGTTGGAGCCCAGTGCGCGAATCCATCCTTTCGGATACATCGGAGATGTGGTGCCTGAAATTCGCATCAGGCGGTTCTGTTGCGCATAAGGAAGCGGCCGCAGCAGAATCGAATCCATCAGCGTGTAGATCACAGTATTCGCGCCGATTCCGAGCGCTAGCGTAGCTACAGCGACAAGAGAAAAAGCAGGATTCTTAATGAGGCCCCGAATACCATACCGGATATCCTGCGCGAGCCTCTCCAGCGAAACTCCTATGCGGACGTCGCGAACACTCTGCTTGACCTGATCGATTCCTCCCATCTCACTGCGGGCATCACGGTAAGCCTCTTCAGGCGTCATGCCTTCCTGTAGCTTCTGGGCTGACACCAGTTCGACATAGGCCCGGATCTCCTCGTCGAGTTCACGGTCAAGTTGTCTTTTACGGAAGATATTGTTCCAAAGAGCAAGCAGTCGACTTATCACAGAGCCTCCTTATGTGGTGCGCAAGGCAGTTGCCATAGCGAGGGATATCCGTTCCCACCGCTCCGACTCGGTCTGAAGCTGTTTCTTGCCGGCCTTCGTTAACGAATAGAACTTCGCGCGCCGATTGGTTTCCGATTCCCCCCAAAAGGAAGTGAGCCAACCCGCCTGCTCCATGCGATGTAAGGCAGGAAACAAAGAGCCTGCTTTGACATCGAAAGCTCCGTTCGTAATCTGTGAAATTCGGCGCGATATCCCCATGCCGTGCAATTGCTGGAGCGCAAGGGCCTTCAGGATCAAGAGATCGAGTGTTCCTTGCAGGAGATCGGTTTGAGGGGTGGCGGGCATTGAGTCTCCTATTGACTGCCTATAAGACAATAACGCTGCTCTTATAGACAGTCAATAGGAGAAGCCGACATCTCCTAGAATCTATGAAAATCAGTAGGCTAGCTCTCCCCTGCAGCCACCGGACTAGACTTGACTTCCTATATACGATCGAAGACACGCGGGAAACGAGGTACCAGCGAGATTGTTTTCGAGACCTAAGAAGCGATCTCCTCCCTGAACTGAACTGGCTGATCATCAAACTGCGATATCATGTTCCAACTAAAACATTCGCTTAGTCAGGCGAAGCAGGCGTCGCGATGTCGGCACTCGGTTAGGGAGTTTTGAGTGGCACAAAAGAAGGGCGTGGGAAAGTCCCCGAGGCAGACGCCGACAATTCGTGAAGTTGCAAGAGTAGCCGGGGTTGGCGTAATGACAGTCTCACGCGTCATCAATGACCATCCAGCAGTGAAGCCAAAAACAAAGAAGAAAGTCCTCACCGCGATCCAGCAACTGGGATATGAACGGAACGAGGCGGCCGGCCTACTCAAGGGGCAAAGAGCAATGATGATCGGGTTGATTGTGCCCGATCTATCAGACATCTTCTTCGCACATTGTGCGAACACGATTGAAAAGCTCGCGCGAGAAAGCGGTTATCTGACTTTGATCGTTTCATCTGGGCACGATGTCGAGTTGGAGACCCAGCAGGCTGAACTAATGGCCCGGCGAAAGCTATCAGGCTTGCTTTTAGTCACTTCTGGAACCCTGGATGCCAACCGCATGAAGCGTGTCATCGAGGGGGGGCTTCCAATCGTAGCCTTCGACCGACCGCTAGAAGGACTTGGAACGGATGCTGTGCTGATTGAGAACCGGGCCGGGGCCGAAGACGCAGTGGAGCATTTGATCTCTCATGGCCACAAACGGATTGCCTGCGTTGGTTTCGACAGCGAAGCCTATCCGGTTGCGGAACGCATGAAGGGCTACCGAAGCGCAATGTCGGCGCACGGGCTTCGCCCGAACCTCTCCATGAAGGTCGACTGTTTAGAAGCAGCCATGAACTGGGTTGATAGCGTCCGTCTAAAACAAGACGCTCCCACGGCGGTGTTCGCTACCAATTACCGAACCACAGTCCATCTTCTACGAGCTTTTTCGGAGCGAAAAGTAAAGATCCCCTCCGAAGTCGCAATCATAGGATTCGATGATTTCGAACTGGCACCCCTGATCGCGCCGCCAGTTACCACGGTCGGACAGTCTGCGGTGGATCTGGCACGGCGAGCCTTTCGGCTTCTGCTGGATCGGATTGAGACTTCCGGGAGCGACGTTAGCCGTTCACCGGAGAAGATACTCTTGCCGGCTACCCTTATTGTGCGCGAATCTTGCGGAGTTCATCCGCGCTCCAAGAAGACTGCCGAGCCGGTATAACCGCCTTTTTCTGACCACGGTGCGATCGTTTGGGAACGACTCGACTTGCTCTCGCGAAGCTTGCGTTGCCCGATATCCTGTCATCGGCAAAAAGCATCCGATCCATTGCTGTTGTCATGGTGAGCAAGACCGTGTCCCTCTGCCAGCTTCGTTGGTTCATTTCGGCTCCTATTCTGGTGTTCGAAAGGAGTCTCAGAGAGATAGGGTGTCCCGTCAATGTTCGGAACAGTTTAGTCGCCGGCGTTAAGCCGCGATCCTTTATTATCAACCACTTAAAAGTGGCGAATTGAACGTTACGCGCACGTTATGACGCGTTAAACGAGCCGTGGAGTCGAATAGAAATGCGTCGGTGGACATCGTTAGCGGCCCAACCAATAGGGTCGGTCGCCGTTTCCGCCCTTCCCAATAGTTCCCCGCCAGGCTCGCCGAGAGTCATGGATTCGGCGGCGCCGAATCTCACGGCCGTGTTACAGTCGTCAAATTCGCTGCTTCTTCTGTTGTTATGAAAGTGATGTCTTCCACATGATCGCCAACAAAGATTTCGGCCATATCTCCGGTCTTGAAGTACCCTGGCTTGCCAGCCATGTGATCTGAGATCACATTCCCTCCGACGCGGAGATTTTCGAACTTAATGCGGCGGACCATATGGCTCTCGTCATACCCATTGATGATCGAAAGCCCAGGACGCGTCTCTGGATAGCTAAGGTCTTTTATATATACGTCTTCAACAGCCCGGCCCGGCGATTTCGCGTACTTTCGGTTGAACGTGACGCGCACGTTCAAGAGCTGTCCGTTCTCGATATTCTCGACCCTCATCCCATCCACGAATACGTGACGGATCAGGTTTCCATCGGAAGCGTTCAGAGCGAGGCAACCCTGGTAGTCGATCTGCGGCTCATTTTGCTGAAGGATATCGATGTTCCGGAACGTCAGATGCTCAATGAGTTCCGGACTGTCCGAATTGCCATGTGTCCCGACCAGAATAGGGTGCGCGACGTCCGGCCACAGCGTGGAATTAGAGACAGTAATGTCATCGGTATCACCGTAGTAGTTCCACCGGTGACCGTAGATAGCAATTGAGTCATCGGAGTTGCGCATGAAGACGCCGTCTACAAGAACGTGCTTGCTTGTGAAGATGTCGATGCCATCTCCCCGGCCTTTGCTGCTGAAGGACTTCACATTGCGAACAGTCACATCCGATGAATTGCCGATCAGTACCGAATAATGATCCGGATTCATGACCGTTACACCTTCCACAAGCACATGCTTCGAGTCGTCAATACGGATACCATCCTTAGCGTGCCAAAAAATCCCTTTACCAAAAATGTGAACGTTGCTGACGCGGTCACAGACGACGCTTGTCACCACAACTGCCCCTGGCGCGAGATAAAGACTTTCGCCACTCTGGAGGCGCAGGACATCACCCGGGCGGTGCAAACCGGGGCCGAAGTAGTGCACGCCGTCGGTCGTCTTTGCCGGCACCGAGGTATCGGGTGAACCGGCGAACAGATGCAGATTGTGGTGTGTGTCTCCGTTCAACTCAATGGATAAATTCGCCGGACGATCCAATTCAAACTCAATCCGTCTTCTCCACACCGAAGGCTTTATGCCGAGAGAAGCAGGCCGCACCCGTACGATGTGAACCTCGTACGCCACATCAATGGAAACGCGGACTTTCCCCGCAAACTCAAATGCTGCCATTGCCGCCCTAGCGGGGGAGCGCATATCAACTTCTGGCTCATAGCAGTCGACTTGGCGCCATGGTTTTTTCGAAGCCTCGACATGGATAACGTAGTTCTTGTTTTGAGGCATACCGGCAGGCACCGCTGCGGTCAGGACCTCTCCAGGAGAAGGTATGCAGAGAAATATAAAACAGAGAATGATGAACAGAGGGCGATATCCCACCAAAATCTCCGGGCAAGCGATGAGGTTTTGAGGTCGGCGGCAGGCTTGGCTGCCGCCGAGATGCTACTAGAAGTTGATCCTTCCGGTAATTTGAAGGATTCGATTGCTGATGTTCCCACCCGCTGCTGTGCCCATCTGATAGGTACCGAAGTTCGCATCTCCGGCAGTGGTGTTATAGCCCGAGGAGAACTGGGTGACGTGGTTGGCAGCATTGAACGCGTCCAGGCGAAGTTGTGCCGCGATACGTTCGTAGATATGGAAGTTCTTGCTGATGTTTGCGTCAATGTTGACGAACTGTTGCAGCCTGATTCCGGTATAGACGGTGTTGGGGACGACACCATAAGTACCAATGGAAATGAAGTTCGCGCCCGTGCATCCAGCCGTAACGGAGTATGCCTGCAGCGTGACAACACCCGTATTGGGGTCACGGGTTCCGACACAAGGCTTGAATGCCTGCACATAGGAATTGCTGTTCGCCTGAGTGTGGTATGGATTCGGTTGACCGGGGAAGAAGCGCTGCCTTGGCAGGATGTAGCCGCCGTTCGCCGTAGAGTCGATCTCGTATCCAGTGATGTTAAAAGGCAGACCAGACTGATAGGTCATAATGCTACTGACCTGCCATCCACCTATGATGTAGTCCAAATATTGGTTCAGGTTCGGAAAAATCCCGTGCCCACGCTCGATCGGAAGCTGATAAACCCCGGAGATCGTGATCCTGTGAGGAATATCCGTTCCTGAAATAGTACGCGAAGGAATTCGATTGATCGTGTCAGTGTATCCCGCGGCGCTGATGGCTTTCGAGTAGGTGTAGGTAGCATGCAGGGTAAGCCCTAACGATGTCCGATGGTTATATGTCGCTTCCAAAGCGTTGTAGTAGTACTCACCTCCGTTAAGAAGTGTCTCGGTCACATTGGTGAATTGCGGAAATGGCCGCGTAAAGTTGATGCGCTGAATCGTCGAGGCGGTATAGTACGCCGTGCCGGCAAACGCAGGAATTCCTTTGAAGGGATTGTTGATATAGCCCACGGTGCCATTGCTCGCGCCGTTCGTACAATTGGTGCCCACGCCACCGCGCTTCGGATCGCAGGCGGCTTGCGCGGCGGCACCAATATGGTTCAGATCGTCAGAGTACGTTAGCCCATAGGTGCGGTTTCCCGCGTAAGAAATTTCCAGCGTGTCCCACTTGGTCAACTGCTGTTGGACGCCAAATGCCGACATCAGAACCAGAGGCGGACGGTAATTCGGATTGATGAAAGAGAGCCCTTGTCCCGCGTTGGTTGTCAGGCAGGCACTTGCATCGCCGCCACAATTGCCGACGGAGGTTTGGAACGTAGGGAACGGATTGGAAAGGTTGTGCAGCGGTGTAGCGCCGCCGTCAAACGAGCCCACGTAGTTCGTTGTTGTCGCGAAGCCAGTCTGCGGGGCCGCATACTGGTTCCCGGAACCGGTCTGCTGATAGTACACACCGATGCCACCACGAACCACCAGGTTGCGATGCGCGGTGTAAGCGAACGCAGCCCGGGGACCAAACTGCGAGAGCGCGGCCTCAAACGGTGCCGGCGGACGTCCGTTTACGCCAGCAAATGTGATCCCACCAAGGAGCGTCGAGATAGGCAATCCGGAGAAATTGACTTGACTGCTGATCGGGTTGGTAGAGGTGGTATCGAATGCGGATATGGTGCGATTGTGACGATCAACAGGGGCGCCGAGGCTCTCCCAACGCAAGCCCAGGTTCAAGGTGAGATTCGGCCGAATCTTCCAGTCATCCTGCACGAACCCAGCGTAGTAATGCGAGGAAAAATAGTTGTCGGGCTGAGAGCCCGCGCTACCTGAATCCAACGTTCCCGTCAGGAGTGATGCGAGGGCGTTGCCGCTATAACCCGCCGCGGTTGAAATATTGGTCGCACCTCCAGTCACAACTGTGTCCCACTGCTGTGTCCAAGCCTTCCCGACAGTGAATGTAAGACCGCTACCCGCCGCATTAGACGACCGCTGGCTGTATTGGATGGGACGAAGATCCGCGCCAAAGTGGATGGAATGGTTACCGCGCACCAGGTTCACAACATCTGTAAATTGAAGTTCGTTGTCACCGCGATTGAGACCAGCGATTGAACCCAGCGCGTTATATCCGGTCAAGTTCACGAGCGGGAAACGGTTGAAATAGTTTGGATTAGCGGCGGAGATGCTGGCCGGAAGTCCAAGACTGGTCGGGTTGAAGCCATTCCCTGGTCCTGTACTGTCAGTCTGATTGGTCACAAGAATAGAAACTTTGACGTTGTTGACGAGATGAGGACTAAAGGTGTGGGTCCAGGCCACAGTGCCCGACGGGTTCTTATAGCGGCTGAGATAGTGGGCAATGCTTGCGGCGTAGTTCAGTCCGGGATGAGCAGCATTTACATCATTGCGAGGGAATGCGCCATTCGCCGTATTGTTGTCCGTCCAGAGCTTGAGCGTGACGTTGGCAGTATCTTTGTCACCGATGTTCTGGTCGACCTTGATCAGATACAGGCGCTGAAGAGCAGTACCAGGAGTCGTGCCAAGATAGTTGTTAGAGAAATTGTTAGCTGTGGTCGGCGTAGGAGAAATATTAGGCGCTGGAAACCAGGAAAGAATCGCCTGGCCTACCGGGTTCAGGCGGCCTGCAGAAATGACATTCGCACGCCCGGTAAGGACTGGGTTCCCCTGCGGCCCTGGAGCGCCTCCAGGCCCATATCCAAACTGGTAGCGGCACGTATGAGGCTTCCCGTTCGAATAAGTGCCATTATCGGTGTTGTTCGCCGTGCACGATGCCTCGGACGTGGGGTCATAGATGGGCTGGTTATAGGTGGCACCATTTGCGGTCAGCAACGAACTGAAATCACCATTGATCATGGCAGGTAGAGGAACAGAAGCAGCCGCATTCCCAACTCCCCTGAGGTAAAACCTCTCATACGAAATGGTGAAGAAGGTCTTCTTCTCCGGTCCCCAAAGCTTAGGAATGATGACGGGACCATCGACCTCAAAGCCGTACTGATCTTGTGACGAGGCAGGCTTGTTGTACTGCGCGATCGGATTCCCCGCGGCCGTCGCCTGCTGAATGAAAGCGCCATTTGTCGAGGTATTGGCGTTCATGAAGACCCGTTGAAGGATTTCGTAGACTGTGCCATGGAGCTTTTGCGTGCCTGACTTGAGGGTCATATCGATTGACCCGCCAGGAGCCCGGCCAGAAGCAGCGTCAAACGCATTTGTTGTAATTTTGAATTCTTGAACAGTTGCGGTAGGCGGCGGGAAGGCATAGTTTTGGCCGCCTGTGAGACTGTAGTTGGTGACTCCATCGATATTGAACTCGACAGAAGCGCCATGGATCGCCAAAGACTGCGCGCTCTGATTGTCGTAACGCTGTCCCGTCGTGGTGGATGTCACGCCGGCGCTAAGGGTGGCGAGATTGAACGTGTTGCCGGTATTGACCGGAAGTTCGGCAATGCGCTTTGCTTCAATCAGGTCACCACGGTCGGCTTTGTCATAGTCCAGGACCTGAGCCGAGGAATCAACATTGATGGTTTCTGTGACTGCGCCTGGCTGCAGGCGGAAGCTCACATCAAGAATTTGATTGGTGGTGAGCGTTAGGTTGGTCTGTTGCGATACTTGGAATCCAACTGCATTTACGCGGACCTCATACCTGCCTACGGGAAGAAACGGCACCGAATATTCGCCGGCTCCTGTCGTCTCCGTCTGCTTGTCAACACCGGTGTCCAGATTGCGCACTATGACCTGTACATGAGGAACTACCGCACCCGATGAATCAACGACCCTACCGCGCATGCCGGAGGACGATTGTCCGAACGTAACCGCGGTGGCCGCCAGCAATACCACCGCTCCGAAGAAGAATCTATGGAAGGAGTTTGTTAACCTCACTCGCCCAGCACGTAACTTTGAATTTGCATTTTTGTTGTCCATATCGCGTCTCTTTCCGGGCGGCAAGACTCCATCGCACCCAATGGCCCGCTCCTGACAGCCTCAAATTCGATCACTTTTGTATCTAAAAATGATGATCGTTATCTTTATGGAAGCTGACTCTAGGCAACATGGAGCAGTGTTGTCAATGAAAAACGCGGTAAACAATCACGACAGGAATTCTTGTTATCGTTCCCAACACAAGGGTCCGGGAGAAACCGAAACGTTTTCTCCCGGCAAAAAAGCGGCCACGGTCACCCAGGTCGCTTCGACGTGGGTTCGCCCATGCACCAGGTGCCCCTCGATAAGGAGGAAGACTTTGTCAAGGGATAGAAAGGGCGTATGTCATTATTCGATGCGAGAGCACCGTATGAGTGGCCAGAGAGCGAGGTTTAGAGGACCGCGGCTTCCTGCTGCGCGACCGCTGTCCCCACCACCGGGCAGCAAGCAGACAACAAGCGCCACGCGCAGGAGTCCAATGTCATAAAGCCTTTCGAACGTAGTTGCGAATGCGCCCTATGCCACTCACCTCGCACTCAATAAGATCACCATCCTGCAGCAACCGTCCTCTGGCCAAACCGACGCCGGCGGGTGTTCCCATAGAGATAACATCGCCAGGCTCAAGCGTCAGGACATTTGAAATATAGACAATCGCCTCCGCGATGGTATGAATCATGGCCGAAAGCGGCGCATCCTGAACCTGATCTCCGTTCAGCCATGCCTGCACGCGTGCATCCGTAGGCAGGTCGTCCGCGGTCACCAGCCAGGGCCCCATGGGGGCCGAGCCGTCAAACCACTTCCCTACCAGCCAGTCGTAGAAGTCGTCGTTCGAACGTTTCTTACGGTCGACCATTCCGTCATTCAGCTTGCGCTCGGAGATGTCATTCACGACGGTATAACCCCAAACCGCCTGCATCGCGTCCTGGAGTGACGCCCGGTGCGTCCGCCGGCCGATCACCACGGCAAGCTCCGCCTCATAGTCAAGAGCGTGATTGGCATCCGTAATAGGTATCTCTTCCGACGGCCCAATAATAGCTGTCGAGGGCTTCATAAAGAACTGCGGAGTCAGGTTTTCTTCCGGAGCAGGCGCAAAGCCGGATTCGATGACGTGGGCACGGAAGTTGCCCGCGAGCAAAAGAAACTTCGGAGGAGCAGGCAGTGGGGCCTGCCAGAGGATGTCCCCGGTCAAGAGTGTTCCGTGCTCGAGCGACGCGGCAATCCGAGGGTAGAGCGTCTCCCATTCGGTCACGACGGACTTTAGATCAGTCGTGCCGGCGGCTTCCGTGGCATCGACGATCTTTCCGTTGTAAACAACCGCAAGGCGCGTCGAACCGTTCTGACGTACAACGCCGAGCTTCATGCCGACACCAACTTCCCGAACTTCGGCGCCACAATTGTCTCAAAGACCTCGTGAACGGCAGCAAGCGTTGCCTGAACATCCTCGGCGGTGTGCGTTGAGGAGAGGAACCAGTTGCCGCGGGGGATAATACGGACTCCGCGATCGACCATGCCGCAGACAAAGTCGTTATAAAGGTCCTGTCGAACTCCAAGAGAGGAGCGGTAATCGTAGACAACCTGCCCCTCCCGTTCGGGTATCTCGCCAGCCGGGAAGCCGAGGTAGAAAATGCAGCCATATCCCTGTACGACGACGGGGATCCCGGCCCGATCCGCAGCTTCACGAATCCCCTGCATCAGCGTTGTTCCGGCCTGCTCGATTGCCTGATAGACCGCTCCACCATTCCGCTCTAGAACGTCAAGGGTGGCGATCGCGCCGGCAACAGCGGGGGGAATACTGTTATACGTGCCGCCGTGCCCGACCTTACCGGCCGCAATCAGGTCCATGTACCTGGCCTTTCCGGCAAGACAACTGATTGGCATGCCGTTGGCAATTGCCTTACCGAAGATGGTCAGATCGGGGACGACATTGAAACGTCCCTGGGCTCCGGCAAGCGATGCACGGAAGCCTGTAATCACCTCATCAAAGATCAACACGACATCGTGCCGTGTTGCCAGCTCCCGCAATCCTTCCAGGTAGCCCGGCAGCGGCGGAATCACGGCGGTATTGCACATCACAGGTTCGGTAATAATCGCGGCGACTTCATTCGCGTGGGCAGAAAGATACTCTTCCACTGCCTTGAGATTGTTCCAGGGAAGAACGACCAGATGGCTGTCTTCCCCGCTGAACTGCCCCTTCGATTCCGCAACCGTCGCCGGGTGGAGGGCGTCGCCAGCAGCCGCAGGATCAGGAGCCAGGCTATACAGGATATTGTCCAGCCAGCCATGATATTGCCCTTCAAACTTAATCACCGTCTGCCGCCCGATTGCGGCGCGCGCCAGGCGAAGCGCACCGTGGACAGCCTCCGATCCGGAGATGCCAAAGCGCACGCGCTCTGCGCAAGGCACAATGCGATGGACGCGCTCCGCCAGCTCGAACTCAAGTTCATGCTGGGCGGCGTAGATCTGCCCCCTCCAGAGCTGTTTACAGGTAGCCTCAATCACCTCCGGATGCGTATGCCCCAGAATCAGCGGGCCGCGGCCGAGTACATAATCGATGTACTCATTCCCGTCGACGTCCCATAGATGCGATCCCTTGCCGTACTCAAAGAAGAGAGGATACGGCTTATCGCCCATCCGGACGTTGCTGCTTACGCCGCCGGCCAGGGTCTTCCGGGAACGCTCAAGATTCGCAATGGACCGTGCATACCGCTGACTCATTCAACTTCGCTCCTGATGGGGTGCCGCGCTTAGTCTCGCAAGACCGGGACAGCGACATTGCCGCCAGTCTTAAGTGATTCGTGGATTGCCGTCAGAACCGCCGTTACCTTGCGTCCATCCCGGACGCCGACCGACGGCGGCAGATCCTTCCGAATGCAGTTCACGAAGTCTTCCAGGCATGCCGGAAATGCGCCGCGCAGGGTCCCGAAGACATCACTGGAAAGGAAGTTCTTCGGATACGAGAACCGCTCTCGTGAGCTGATCTCGATGCTTTCCCGCTTGCGGTCGAAGTGCAGGTGGCCGTGTTCCCCGACAAGCCCAATAAACGAGTCCACCATCGTGGGAAACGGGTCCGGATAGATCCAGCCGGACTCGAAGGTAGCCACCGCGCCGTCGGCATAGCGGACCTGCGCCTGGATCATGTCATAGGTATCGATGCCCTGCGCCACCAACACCTGCTTTACTCCCCATGCCCTGGCCTCCACGGGTTCAGACGCGAAGTACCAGTTCACCAGATCGATATCGTGACAGCTAAGAAACCATGCCGGGGTGGTCTGGTGCGCCCAGTTGATGTACTTCGTGGGAACAAAGATGGTGTCGTTCTTGCGTCCATAAGCACAGACCGGCCGCCCAATCTCTCCGTTAAGAATGGCCTGTTTTCCGTGGTGATACGGCGCCAACCAGCGATGATTGAAGGCCACCTGCGCTTTGAGCCCGCTTGCCTCGGCGAGACGCACCAGCGCATCTGCCTGGTCCAGATCGGTCGTCATCGGCTTCTCAATCAGGATGTGCTTTCCATGCTTCAACGCGCTGGAGGCCGCAGCGAAGTGGTCATCATCGGGGAGCGCAATGCAGACGGCCTCAATCTCCGGAGACTCGGTAATCTGCTTCCAGTCATCGACCGCGACCGGCACATCATACTCTGCGGCGACCTCTCTGGCCTTCTCCAGCCGGCGCGCGCATACGGCACCCACCCGGGCATACGGGTTGTTCTGGTAGATACGCACATACTGCTGCCCCATGATGCCGGCGCCGATCACGCCGATGCGGATAGGATTGTTCACGCCTATATCTCTCCTTCTGCGCAGACAACTTCGCGTGCCTGCTCCAACAACTGTAAGGCGTGCTGCTGCAAAACCCTTCCCGCTTCAGCCGGAACACGCGAGGCTACGACCTCATAACCCGAGGTTGTGGAGGCAAACTCGTCCGGCAGATAACCGATGTAGTCATTGGCCAGACCTAGAAAGAGCGTCCTGGGAAAAGGTGACCGTTCCCGGATCGCAAGGGCGACACAAACGAAGATCTCGCCCGGAAGCGATACGAAGGCAGTTCCTCCCAGACGAAGAATACCGATCTCGGCCGGCAGATACTTCGGCTCTGGAGTCTGAGACTCCTCGTAGAGGCGCGCATAGTATTCCTCAATCCGCGCAAAGAGCGCCGTCTGCTTTGCCGCGAGAGTTGTTTTCGAATCTGCCAACGCTGCGATCGCCAGCCTTCTGCGCTCCGCCATCTCGGGCAACGGATCATACGATTTCAGAGGCAGCGGAGCATAAGCGCTCCGTACGTCAAGCAGGGGCTGCTCTTCGACCAGATGCGTCATGCCTGTCAGAACAGCCTGGGCCAGCTTTTCTCCAAGGCGCTGCGCCGTTTCAAACGTACGGAAGCTGTCGATCACTCCCACCGCGCTCAGGTCGCTCTTATGGCCAATGCTCAGGTCGCCCTCCGCGCCATTGATGTAGAAGGGTTCGACCTCGGGACCGAGCTCTCGCCTCAACGCTTCCAACGTATAGAAGGGGAAATCCTGAGTGATACTCAACGTATTCGGCCCCAAAACCGTTGTATGGCAGGCATAGAAGACGCCAATTGCCACCCTCTCGCCGGTCATCTCCTCCACGAGGAGCACGCCAGCGAATGGATCGACCGGAAGTCCATCGGCGGTCCGGCGATTCACTGCGATACCCCCGCACGGCACCATTGCGGTCTTCAAGACTCGCGGTTTCAGAGCATCGGCAGCCTGGCGGATCGTGTCCACGACGGTCGAAGTCAGCCTTTCGAGATAGGCCTCATCCAGTGGCTGGCCTTGATTGAAGAAGTGGTGCAGGGTGACGGGCCCACAGTGTGTGTGGGTCGCACAGAGAAAGATCTGGCTCAGCGGAATGCCCGTTGCATGCTCGACCTGCCTACGGATCGCGAGAGACATCTTCGCCGAGATTGCAATGACCTCCACGCTGACCAGAGCCGCTTTGATCGCGCCATCGCTGAGCACTAATGCGCGGACGTACAAGTCATCGTGCACAGCATTGGATATCCCGACGCGGGCATCAAACCCGGCCATCTGACTGCCAAGCGGAGGTGTAATCCGCCGCTTCGCAAAGCCGATGAGCCACTGTCCCTGTTTCGGCATTTATTTTGCTCCAGGAATACGGGCGATAGCGTCGATCTCCACCTTGATGCCAAGACCAAGAACAGACTGCACGGTTGTTCTGGTGGGCAGTACGCCCTTGAAGAACTCCTGGTAGACCACGTTGTAGCGGTCGAAATCATTGATGTCCGCCAAGTGCACGGTACAACGAACCACGTCCGCGTAGGTGCATCCGCCAGCTTCCAGAACCTCACCGAGATGGCGAAGCGTCAGGCGAACCTCTTCCTCTATGGTGCCGGATATTGCGTTCCCGGTCTCCAGATCCATGGGACCCTGCCCGCTGACGTAGAGCCATCCATCTACGATGATCCCGTCGGAATAAGCGCCGGTGCTGGCCTGCCTGTTCGGATTTGATACCCGTGTCAATGCCATTTTCTCTCCTTGTCTTCGCGGTGCAGTTTCACCATAGTTGGTGAACCAACCTGCTTGCTGCACTTATGTTTAGCATGCGCCCAATGCTGTCCATTTAGATGGACTCAGCTGCTCTGAAGTCCCTTCGTTGCTTGACGCCCTCCGGCTAACGCCGAAGAATCTCAGTATCCATGAAAAACAAAGCGATCTCTCCAAAGAAGCAGGTATCGCGCAAACAGGGACAGGCCTTGTTCGCGGCTCCGGTTGGAGTATTGGGACTCGGCCTTATGGGACAGGGACTGGTCACCTGCCTGCTCGCCAATGGCTACAACGTGATGTGCTACGACATCGACCGCAGCAGGAACTCGGTCATCGTCAAGCACGTCCAGAAGTCGCTGGAACAGCTTGCCGCCGAAGGTCTTCCCGCGATCGAAGCGCCCAAAGACGCTTTGAAACGCCTTTCATTCGCGGTCTCAATGAAGGAACTGAAAGACTGCCGAATCATTCTCGAGTGCATCCGTGAAAACCTCGACCTGAAGCGCAAGGTACTCGGCGAGCTCGAGAGCTACGTTTCCAGTGAGTGCATACTTGCGTCAAACACTTCCAGCTTTCCTATCTCGCTGCTACAGCACGGCCTCCGCGAGCCAGGCCGCTTCATCGGTCTTCACTGGGGAGAGCCTACGCAGATCATGCGCTATCTCGAGATCATTCCAGGCCGGCAGACAACAACCGCCACCACACGTTTCGCCACACGCTTCGGCGCATCCTGCGGGAAGGAACCCACGCTACTGAAGCAGGACATTCGCGGCTTTCTCTCCAACCGTCTGATGTACGCCATGCTACGAGAGGCCTTTCATCTGGTAGAGATGGGCGTCGCCGATGTCGAAACCATCGATCAGTCCTTCCGGAATGACATTGGCTGGTGGGCGCTCCTGGCCGGCCCCTTCCGCTGGATGGATCTCACTGGTATCCCCGCTTACGCCGCCGTGATGGAAGGTCTGCTTCCGGAGCTCTGCAATCAGTCGACAGTTCCGCCGCTCATGCAGAAGATGCTGCGTGACAAAGCGCTCGGCGTCGCAAACCAGAAGGGCTTCTACAAATACAACAAGGCGACCGCCGCCAGGTGGGAAAAAGACTGGGTCAACTTTACCTACGAGATGCGCAAGCTGGCAGACAAGTACACCCCGACAAAGTGACGACCATGACGACCGCCTCTTCCCAGCCAAAGCTTGTCTCGTGGATTCTGCTGTTCATCTGCAACCTGATGTGGTCGCTGCAGTTTACCTGCATCAAACTGGTTCAGGATCAGGTAGGCCCGCTCTTCACCGTGTGGTTCCCAACCATCTGCTCGCTGCTGGTGCTTTATCCGTTCGTCCGCCTCGAACGCCGACAGAACGTCTCTCCCGCCACGGACAGATCCGGCAAACGACCCAACCTCGTCCTGATCTACCTGCTATTGGGAATCTGCGGTGTGGTACCCGCGCAGATCTTCATGACCTGGGGAACGCGGCTCTCGCTAGCAAGCAACGCCGCGCTCATCACACTTACACTTCCCATCACCACCGCAATCTTCGCTGTTCTCTTCCTCAAGGAACGCATGAACCGCGCACGCTGGCTCAGCTTTCTTCTTGCCATTGCCGGGGTTTTGCTCTGTTCCGGAGTCGATCTACATGGCGCGCAACTGGACCGCCATCAGCTCACCGGGAATCTGCTGATCTTCGGCGCGATTCTTGGAAGCTCGTTTTACAACTCATACGGCAAGCGTGCGCTGGAATGGCATGCTCCGCTCGAGATGCTCTTCTGGACCTACATTGTTCTCGCAATCCTGATGTCACCGTTCGTCCTCATCAGCGAGCGCAGCAGCCTGCGGGCGGTTCCGCACTTTTCCGCGTCCACATGGCTCGGCCTTACTCTGCTGATGCTGTTCCACACGACGCTCTCGATGATTCTGTTCCTGAAGGCGCTGAAGTCCATTGATGCCATCCAGGCAGCACTCTCGAATTATCTGATCGCCTTTTTCGGCGTGCCGATCGCGGCAATCTCGCTGCATGAAAAGCTCAATCCGGGCGCGATTGCCGGTGGCGCTCTGGTGCTGCTCAGCACCATCCTGATTACGCTGCTTGACCGTCCGGTCCGAGAAGAAGTTCCGATCCCCTGATCACATAACGGATCCCGGCGGGCGGACGCTCGGGGTCTGTATAAGTGGCGCGGCTGCGGATAGTGGCGGGATCGAAGACCGTCACGTCAGCGACGGCTCCCGGCTGGAGCCTCCCACGACCGGTAAACCCGAAACGGTCTGCCGGTGCGCTGGTAATCTTTCGAATCGCTTCCGGCAGTTCCATCCATTGACGCTCTCGGCAAAGATTCCCGAGCAGTTCCGGGAAGGTCCCGTGCAAGCGCGGATGCGGCCGTCCCTTCACATAAAATCCGTCACTGATGATGATCGCCAGCGGATGCTTCAGATTCACACGCAGGTTCTCTTCGCTCTGATTGAACTCCAGCACATTCACCTGGCCTCGTTCTTCCAGCAACAGATCGAAGACGGCGTTAATCTCCGACTGATTCCGCAGCCTGGCCAGCTCCTCGAGCGTGCGCCCCACAGCCGAAGCGTTCTGGTCCGAGCCCACGGCGCTCACCAACAGCTCACTCCATGTGTTCGCCATCCCGCGGATCGTCTCCTCCGCAATGCGGCTTCTCGTCGCCGCATGCGACAACCGCGCGAGTAGTGCATCAAGCCCGCCATCCAGCGCCCATTGCGGCAGCAACTGCGTCATCACCGTGCTTCCCGCGATGTAGGGATAACAGTCGAAGGCGACATCGACACCCTGTACATGCGCCTCCTCCAGCATCTCCAGCGCACGGGCATTCAGACCGCGGTTTGCTACACCCACGGCCTGTAGATGCGAAATCTGCAGCCGGCAACCGCTTCGACGCGCCAGCTCCAGTTGTTCTTCGATCGCCTCCAGGAGATGGAAGCCGTAATCCCGCATGTGGGTGCAGTAGATCTTGCCTTCCTGGGCAACGACCTCACACAGGCGAACCAGTTCGTCTGATGGAGCACTCGAACCGGGAGCATACATCAGCCCGGTAGAGAAGCCGATCGCGCCTTGCTGCAAAGCATTCCGCAGACGGACCTCCATCTCCTGAATATGAGCTTCGGGCAGCGCGTCCATGCGGGCTCCCGCTACCGCGATCCGCAGACTGCCATGCCCTACCAACGAGCCTACCGTCGCGTTCCTCGCGAGGCGATGCGCGACATCCAGATAATCACGCGCGGAATCCCATCCCCACTCACCTTCACCACAGAAGATTCCGTTCGCGAAAGAACGTAGCTGCCGCGCATGGCTGCCCTGTGGGTACGCGGAGAAACCACAGTTCCCGACGACCTCAGCGGTCACTCCCTGCAGCAGTTTTTCTCTGCGGCTCTCCAGTATCTGCAGATCAGAGTGGCTGTGCCCGTCAATAAATCCGGGAGCAATGACATATCCGGAACAATCAAGCTCCCGGGCGCCGGGGAAAATAAGATGGTCTCCAATCGTAGAGATGCGACCGGAGACCATTGCAAGATCAGCCTTCCGTGCCGGCCCGCCGCTGCCGTCCAACAAAAGGCCATTACGCAGAATCAGGGTAGAGTCATCCATTGGTGCGTTAGGCCTACCTATACCACACAGTGAACGGCGGCCATGGCTTTCTCCATCGCGCCCAGTGTCTCATCCACATCCGCCACAGTGTGCGCCAATGACAACGAGCACTGCTTGACCGGAAGCTGGAAGAAGTAGACACCATGGCCAAGCAGCTCTCTCCTCAGTCGCGCATCCAGATCGAAATCATGATTCGCCGCAAGGTCGTGCCAATCCCCTGGGGCGTGATCCATGAAGTAGTGGCAGAACGCGGATCCCTGACGAGTCACAACCGTCGTTCCACCTGCCTTCGCGAAGATGCGATGCAGGCCCTCCTGCATCCTGCTTCCCATGGCTTCCAGATGACGATATCCAGCCCCGTCATCCTGCATGAGGCGCTCGATGGTCGCAATCGCTGCAGCAGTCGGTACTGGATGTCCGTTGTACGTTCCAGCCAAGAGCACGCGCCGTGCGGGATCGCTGTCGATAAACAGATCCATCAGCTCACGCTTTCCGCCCACGACGGCAATCGGGAAACCGTTTGCAATCGCCTTACCGTAGACGACCAGGTCCGGAATGACGCCACTGATGGAGGAGTAGCCGCCGATCGCATGACGGAAGCCTGTCTTCACCTCGTCAAAGATCAAGACAAAACCATAGCGGTCTGCCAGCGAGCGCAGCCCTTCCAGATAGCCGGGCTTCGGATGAACGACTCCGATATTCTGCAGAATCGGCTCAACGATCACCGCGGCAATGGGATAACGCTGGCAGAGCGTTTCCACTGCCGCCAGATCGTTGAAGTTCACAGCGTGGACCAAGGAACGGTGCTCTTCCGGGATACCTGCACTGATCGGAATCACTGGGTACTCATCGCCATCCCGCCGTTCCCCTACCTGGTTCAACGGCGTCATGAGGTTATAAGCAACATCATTGTGCCAGCCGTGATAGCCGCCCTGGGGTTTGATGACATGCGATCTGCCTGTAGCGGCGCGTGCCAGGCGGATTGCCTGGTAGGTCGCTTCGCTTCCCGTATTCAGGACCTGTATCCGCTCCAGAAAAGGAACTGCGGTACAGATCAGCTCTGCCAGCTGCCCTTCGAGTTCCGTCGTGCCTGAGCCGAAGAGACTCTTCTTCTCGTCCATGACACGGCGAACCGCATCATGCACATACTCATCGCCATGTCCAAGAATGTATGGTCCAAAGGCTGCATGGTAATCCAGATACCGATTGCCATCGACATCCCAGAGATATGCGCCTTCCGCGCGCTGGAAGACGATTGGAGGATTGACTGCGCGATTGGTGGAAACAACACCACCCGGAATATACCGGGAGTTCTTTTTCAGAATCTCTTCCGACTTCGAATATGCCATCGTTGGGTTCCTGCGTCGACCAGGTTGGTCGACTGAAAATTTTGGGCGCCCAGAGCAGGTGAAATGGCCCGTTTTCCGGGCGCCGCAAATGTGAGCGTTAGTAGGTAATCTTTGCGCCGATCTGAACCTGACGGCTGGTCAGGTTGCCGTTGGTGCCGGTAATCGTACCCACGGTGGAAGCGACCGAGATATTGCTTGCCGGTGTGCCGAAAATCGGATGGTTGAAGACATTGAACGCATCCATCTGCAGGCTGAGGTTGAACCGTCCCTCCAGATGAGTCTGCTTCCGCACGCTGAAGTCGACCGTGTTCTCCTTGGGTCCGATCAAACTGTTACGCCGTGCGTTGCCGAAGGTGAAGCTGGAAGGCACCTTGAAGGCTGATGGATTGAACCAGCGACCCAGCGTATGGCCTCCAGCATAAGGATCGGCACCCGGCACAACATCCGCACGTGTCGCATACCAGCCGACCGTGGTCGAAGTGAAGGTCGGCGTGAACGGGGCTCCGGAGCGGAACTCGGATGTACCGGCCAGAGACCATCCCGAGATGAGGCCACCTGCAAATCCCTGTGCCTTGAATGGCAGATCGTAGGTCGCGTTGAGGAAGAAGTTATGTGCGCGAATGCCGTCAGCCAGGCCTTTATCTCCTGCAGGGTTGTACGGGTTCTGCGGGCTACCGACAATCGGCACATTGTCGAGCGACTTATTCCAGGTGTAGCTGCTCTGCACGAATAGTCCGTGACCGGTACGCTTGGTCACCTCGATCTGCATCTGGTTTGTGAAGGCTCCGCCCTTTGTCACTAGACCGAGAATATCGCTCCAGGGCTGGTACGGACGGATCGACTGCAGTGTCGTGGCCGCGCGCTGAACGGCAGGCAGGTTCTTGTTATACAGGTACCACGGTGCCTGCGTTGCTTTGTTGCCGACATACGAGATACGGAACCCGACCATACCCGGCAGCTGCTGTTCGACCGTCAGCGACCACTGCTGCGCCCGTGTGCTCTTCGCATCACGATCGACCGAGTAAATAGAGGGATTTGCCGTAACCGTTCCACTTCCTGGGAATGGATTCGCTAAGGTCAGGGTCGGCGTGCTGGAACTGCTCGCGGTGTACGACTGCGTCAGCGTGAATGGGAAGTTCAACTGTGCGAGCTGCCGGATTCCGATGTAGAACGGGATGAAGTTGTAGTAGATACCATAACCGCCACGGATCACAGTCTTGTCGCCGCTGAAGGGACGATAGGCGAATCCGAACCGAGGACCGAAGTTCTTCTTATCGGTAGTAAGAACGCTGCTTCCCCATCCGTTATCCTCTGAGCTTGCATAGCTTCCGGGATACAGGGACAGAGTGGTCTGGTTGGTATCTACCGGGTATTTGCCGCCAACCGTACGAATCACGAACTTACCGTTGGTGAAGTCGAAGTTTGTGAAGTCTCCATGAGCTTCGGTGGGCGTGGACTGCATGCTATAGCGAAGACCGAAATTGAGCACCAGGTTACGCGTAATGTTCCAGTCGTCCTGACCATAGAAACCGTACTGCTGGTACTTCGCGTAGATCGGGATCTGTGGTGCTGAACGTACGGTGTTGTAGGTATCACCCAGGAGAAAGTCCGCAAAGGCATTTCCGGTATAGCGCCCGTCGAAGTTGAAGGTACCCAGAACATTGGAATTGGTACCGCTCTTGATTGCGATAGCGTTCAGGTTTACGTTCGCGCCCGTCTTGAAGGTATGGCGGCCGTGAACCCATGTGAAATTGTCGGTCAACTGCTGTGTCGTCTCAGGCGAATGTCCGCTACCACCGTAGTCCCCTAATGCGGTGAAACCGGTCATATTGATCGTCGGCAAACCACCGACGGTAATCGGACCGTAAAGCGTAGGGAACAGTGCACGAGGATCAAAGCTGGTGTTCTGGCCGACGCGCACGCTACGGTGACTCAAATATCCATACCGCAGTTCGTTGAACATGTTGTTGGTCAGCGTCATGTTATCGCGCACAAACGCAGACTGCGTGGTGTAACCGGCGTTGTTGAAGTTGCCATATCCTGGCGGTGTACCCAGGGCAACGAAGTACGGATCTCCCACGGAGTAGGTTCCTCCGGCCGTCAAGGTATGGACCGCATTCAACCGATGATCCAGCTTCAACGTGTAGCGCTGTACGTTATAACGGGTTCCCACTGAGTCGACACGATTATTACCGACTCCACCTGTTCCCGTGCCTGCCTGATTTGCACGGGGGTAGTATGTCAACAGAGCTTGCGCGCGAGGATCGATCGACGAGATCTTATTGCCGGCGAAAGGAAGACCGGTCGTGGGATCCTTGATCGTGCCCACGGCGCTGAAATCGCCGCTACGCATCGCGTCGGTAGCAACCGAATAGGTGTACGCTCTTCCGCTACGCTGAATCAGATACTCTGCACTGCCGAAGAAGAACGTCTTGTCTTTCCAGATAGGTCCACCGATGGTTCCGCCGAACTCATTGCGGTTCAATTGCGGCTTCACCGTGGTACCTGCGCGGGCAAAATAGTCGCGGGCTGCATAAGCGCGGTTACGGTTCAGCTCGTACAGCTCTCCGTGAAATGCATTGGTGCCAGACTTCGTCATAATCGAGATACTGGACGACCCCTCGAACTCGGCCTTCGCCAGGTTGCTCTCGATCTTCATCTCCTGAACAACCTCCGTGGAAGGCATGGAAGACAGGTTCGTTGCGTAGGAATATGCCCCGGCGCCGTTCCCCAGATCGTTGAAGTTGCCGCCGTCCACCGTGTAGTAGGAGCCACCCCAGCGCAGGCTACCCGAAAGATTCGGAGAGGAAGCGCTGTCGGAGGTCATGCCGGCCGTAAAGATAATCAGACGATCGATCGTTCTTCCATTCAAAGGAAGCCGTTCCGCGGCCTTAACGTCGATGATGGATGAGATCGAGGAGCTTTCGGTCGAGATCACTCCCGCGGTAGCCTCAACCTCCACCTTCTCTGAGGTATCGCCCACTTTGAGTTGAATGTCGTTGCGAAGCGTCGCGTTCAGAAGAAGCTGGGTATGTGCGATAGAGATCTGCTGAAAGCCCGCCGCGCTTACGTCGACGCGGTAGTCGTCTGGATCCAGGTTGGGAATGCGATAGCTGCCATCACTCGCCGTCATGGCAGTCACACTCTGATTCGTTTTCGTATCGAAGGCGATTACTTTTGCGCCGGCAACGGCGGCTCCCGAACTATCGGTCACCGTTCCCACGAGCGTCCCGGTTACCGTCTGCGCGAGCGCATCTCGGCTACAGAACGAAGTTCCCACGACGGGCAAACAGACTAGTAAGCTGGCAAGCAAAACACGTTTCATAAGACATCCCCTCTTTTATTTGGTAAAGCGAGACGTAAGGCCGTGCCCCATGGAGCTTCGCTGCTATCTGGCAGAGATCGGCTATCGGGGACATGTAATGCTGGAGCAGAATCGATAAGCCAATCTCGCGCATTCCGTCGTCAATGCAAAAGCAAAAGTGGCGCCATCAAGCCCGTTCGTCCAACCGCATGGACAGCCCGCTTGGCATGGCCGGTAATCCCCCGACGGCCCACCAGTATCGAACAGAGATCCGTAATATGCTTCAAAGCATCTTCTGATCTCTAAAGGATTGTTTTCATGGCAATTCGGCGAACCCACTGGAGCCTTTGTCTTTCCCTACCGCTGCTGGCATCCTCCTGCCTGGCTCAGCCGACTCATTCCCCGCTGCTCCCACGTCCCCAAAAGGTGAGTTATGCCAAAGGTTCATACGCCGCATGCAGTCTGAAGCTCCGCTCGGCGAATTACTCCCGTGAAGACGTCTTCACCCTCAAGACACTTGAGACCACCCTCAGGCAGCAATGCCAGGGACCAGGCACGGCATCCATCCCCGTCGTTTTGGAGGATGACGCTGCACAGAATTCCCTTCCGGGGCCCAGCGATGAGCAAACGCACACCGCCCGCGAAGGCTATCGCATTGTCGTCGATCGCGCAGGCGTCAAACTGCACGGCAACTCATCTGTCGGGCTCTATTACGCGGCGCAAACCTTCTCGCAACTCTTCGAGGGAGCTTCGTCCCATCGCACATTGCCCTTTGTCGACGTAACCGACGAGCCGGCACTTCCCTATCGGGGCTTCATGTATGACACCGCGCACGGAGGCGCGCCAACGGTAGCGGAGATCAAACGCCAGCTAGACCTGCTTGCGCAGTGGAAGGTGAATCAGTACTACCTCTACGTTGAGACCAATATTGATCTCAACGGCTACCCTCTGCTCCATCGGGAGTCGAACTACACTCGAACGAATATCCAGGATATCGTCGCCTACGCACGTGAGCGGCATATCGACGTCGTCCCATGTGTCGAGCTCTACGGTCACCTTCACGATCTCTTTCGGGAGGAAAAGTACTCCTCCCTCGCGGCACTTCCTCATGGTGGCGAAGCCAACCCTGCCGAGGCGAAAGTGCTTCGCATCCTCGAAGATTGGCTTCATCAATACGCTGAGCTCTTCCCCAGCCCATGGATCCATATCGGTTTCGATGAACCCTTCGAGCTTGGCCGCGCCGGCACTCGTGCCTCCAGCCAATCTCCGGATGAGCTGTGGCTTCATCTGCTGCAACGGATGGCAGAGCTCTCCGTACAGCAACACAAGCGTCCGCTCTTCTGGGCCGACATCGACGAAGGCGCATATATCTTCAACAAGTATCCTGGACTCGCAGCAAACCTTCCTAAGACCGCCATCGCCGTTCCGTGGTTCTATGACGCACGGCCGAGCTACGACGGCCTCCTCACACTCTTCGCGCAAAACCATGTGCCCATTCTGGTTGCAACCGGCATCTCAGATTGGGATACAGTAACGCCTGACTTCGACAGCACCTTTACGAACATTGACGGCTTCCTCGCCGCTGCCCGTGGCGCGCGAGCCTTCGGCATGGTCAATACGCAATGGTCTGACTCGGCACAGGCGCTGCACCGGCAAGCGGAAGCCGGCGTCGCCTACGGTGCCGCCGCTGCATGGCAGGCCCAACCGATAGCACGCGATCACTTCTTCGATGAGTACGCCCACGTCCGTTATGGTGAGAAACTTGCGATGCCGGTCTCCAAAGCATTGCAAAATCTGGCGAAGGCACAAACCCTCCTTCGAAGTGCCATTGGCCGTGAAACCAGCTTCCGCCTCTGGGACGATCCTTTTGAGCCTCATACTCTGGCGGATATTAAGACACACGCCAAAGAACTGGAAGAGAGCCGTCTCGCCGCTGAAACCGCACGGGAAACGCTACAGGCGGCAATTGGAGATACGCCAGTACTCGAACAGGGTGGTGAGTTGAGCGAGCTGCTCTTCGCCAGTCGCGTCCTCGACTTCGTAAGTATGAAGTTCCTTTATGCGATCGAGATTGAGAAGAACTTCCAGGCCCTCCCCGAGCACCCATCCACAGAGGACATCCAGTTCCTGCTGTCGCGCGAGACCGCCGCGCGCAACCACAGCCGTATTGGCGATCTGATGGACGAGTGCGGTGACCTCAAACTGCGCTACCGGGAGTTGTGGCTGCAACAATACAAACCCTATCGGCTGGCCACGGCAGAGGCCCGCTGGGATGCGGAGTTGGAATTCTGGCGGCATCTTCAGGCGTCCCTCTGGACACTTCGCCGCAACTTCAAAGAAGGCGGCCCTCGTCCCACGCTCGAAGACGTTCTCTCCAAGCGTTAAACGAGGGCTTCCGAGCTACGGATCGGCATCGATCTGTTAGGCGGGACGCTGGAACGGGCCTGCTTTGATTGCGCGCAGATCTTCGTCGCTGAACGCCTTGCCATGGAAGAGCGCCACACCGGCGGCGCCAAGTTCACGCGATGCCTCGATCTGACGGATCACCTCCTGCAGCGTGTTTTTTCCTTCGCTCCAGTTGATCGATATGCCCGCAACCACCTGGCACTCCCGGGAGATATCGTTCATCGTCACGCCGAGCTGCTCCCGGAAGCTTGCCGTGTCGGAGACGTACACCTGCGACGCGTAGTACCGCAGCCAGCCGGCCTGAGCCCAGCGTCCCCAGTCACGTCCACGCAAGCGGTCATGCCGCCAGTCCGGTCCGCCGTTGACCGATAGAACCAGCTTCGGGTGATTCTTTTTCAGCCCCTCCCGCAGTTCTGCCATGAAGGCGCTGGTGCCAATCGTCCTGAGATCTTCCGCTGGAGCAGTATCGAGATTCTCCGTTAGCTTTTTGCCCTGCATCTGCTGGAAGAGAGACTGACAAAGGTCGCATAGACAGTAGCCACGCTGGCGATATCCCGGCTCCTCGATATGCAGGCCATGCAGCTTTGGATAACGCTGCAATACGCTCTCCACCTGGTGTAACATCCACGCCCGCGCCTCGTAGTGCTGAGGACAGACGTTGTCGACGCTGGGATTCTCGACTTTACCGGTGGCCGGATTGGGAACGACCTCCTCGATTCTTTTCGCAGCCCATGTCAGGTTCCCACCAACGGCCGGATCAAACTCCGGAGAGTCTACTTGGCGGTAGTCGGTAAAGCTGTACCACATGTCGACATCGATCCCTTCCTTCGACGACTCTTCAATCAGCAGACCAAGCGAGTTCCAGGCTGCGGTCGGGTGCGTCTTCTGGTAAGCCGGATGGTCGAGGGCAGTCAGGTAACCGCTCACCGTCCATGGGAGAATCAGATTGAAGCCGGCGCGTGCATAGCGCTGCACTGTCTCCTGAACCTGCTGCCGTCCTGTCTTCTCGTCCGCGGCAAATGTCGTCTCCGGATGGATCCAGATCGCACGAATCTCCTTCGTCGGTCTCTCGGCCTTCGGGATCTGCAGATGCTTTACGAGATTGGGATCCTGGGGATTCGGTTTCCCGTTGTTCGCCTGTTGCCCCGGTGAGACAAGAGGAGAGGCGGCTACCGCGGCTGCAGGCAGGGTCTTAAGAAGCTGTCGTCGCGTGAAAGAAGTGGACATGCAGGCACTCTACCGGAAGCCACCCGACTTGCCTATTGGTTCATGCAACGGAGCTGCCCTCTGTTCAATAGGCTGAACAGAAGGCAGCTCCAATTCCAATGACTAACCGATTCCCAGGCACTTCAGGACATCACGCTCGATCAGCCCCTCAATCAATTCTTCCTTGATGCGCGGCAGGCCGGAATTCCCTGTGATGTGGTTCACGTTACGCAGAGCAGCGATGGTATCGGCTGGAGTCGTAAAGGGATAGTCAGATCCCAGAAGCAACTTATGCCCCGTTCCATACTCCTGAGCCAGCATCAGAGCGTTGTAGTACTGCCAGGGGCGGTAATACAGCGCCGAGATGTCCGCATAGACGTTTGGCTGCTTACGAATCAGCACCACCGCATCCTCAACCCAAGGATGCCCCATATGCGCGATCACCATCTTCAGGTCTGGATACTGCAACGCGACATCCTCTAGTTGGATGGGCAACGCATATTTCAGTGGAGCACGTCGGGGAAAGGTCGTGCCCTGGTGCACCAGGACAGGAATACCGTGTTTCTCGCAAAACGCGTATACGGGTTGCATCCGCTCATCCATCGGATGAAAGTTCTGGTAGATGGGCGCCAGCTTCAACCCTGCAAATCCATCCTGTTGGAATACCTTCTCCATCTCTTCCAGATAGTCGGGCTCATGTGGGTCCAGACACGCAAAGCCAATCAGCTTCTCCGGATACTTTTCGACGTAGGCACGAATGCGGTCATTTGGAACAACAAGGCCGAGATGACGGGAATGGAACCCGAAGACGATAGCGCGGTCAACCGGCCTCATCGCCTCCCAGTGCTCTTCTTCACTGATTTCAATCTGGACCGGCGCGCCCCGTGCGATGGATGCCTCGCGCACCATCTCCTCGCTCCAGTCTTCGGCGTTCCACAGATGCGTATGACAGTCAACCACCATGACAGACCTCCCCCCTCGTCGCTCTTCAGCCTATCGGTTCACCGTTTCTGTCGAAATGCCATATCAATCAGCCGTCCATATCCATGGACGACAGACCCACATGCTAGATACATCGCTCTCTCGGCGTTGCTATACTCTGGCCTCAAGCACTGACAATCATGCTATTTCTAGCCAATGCCACTATCGTGGACGGCACCGGGGCCGACCCCTATTCGGGCGGCCTGCTGCTGCGCGATGGACGGATCGAACAGATCTGTCCATCGCAACCCTCCGGCATTCCTTTTATCGACCTGCACGGGCTGGCAGTAGCACCTGGCTTCATCGACCTGCACAGCCATTCCGATCTCATGGTGCAGCAGAGCCCACGCGAAAAGATGGATCAGGGTGTGACGGCCGAGGTCGTTGGCAACTGTGGTTTTTCTCCCTACCCCTGCGGTCCGAACTGCGATCTCCTGGTCGAGCAGAATGCCGGGATTCTCTATGGCCGGAAGAGCTGGCCGCACGCTGCCAGCTATCTTCAGGAGACTCGCGCACACTCGCCTCTGGTACACATCGAGTCACTCGTCGGCCATGGGGCGCTGCGGACAGCTGTATACGGCGCAGACGCCGGTAAGCCCTCCCTCAACCGACTTTCCCAGATGGAGCGCCTGCTTGATGAGGCACTCCATCAAGGTGCTGTCGGACTATCCAGTGGGTTGATGTATTCCCCCGGATCTGAGGCTCCATTTGAGGAACTCGAAGCGCTATGCCGCATCGTTGCGCATCACGGCAAGCTTTACACCAGCCATATGCGCAGCTATTCATGGACGCTGCTGGAGGCAATTGAAGAGCAACTGGAACTGGCCCGCCGCACCGGCTGCCGGCTGCAACTCTCGCATCTACAGGCGGTCGGACGGGCGAACTGGCACAAGCAGACAATAGCGCTGCAACTGATTGAAGCTGCTCGCGCCGAGGGCATTGATGTTGCCTTCGACTGCTATCCCTATCTCGCTGGAAGCACGGTGATGACGCAGCTCCTTCCCCAGTCTGTCGTTGCCCAGGGAACACCGGCGCTCCTCGCGCTCCTGGCTTCTGACTCATCCCGCAGGGAGCTGATTGCCTATCTCGAAGACGAGACCGCGCAGGCGTGGAGCGACATCTACATCTCCTCACTGCATAGCACCGATAACCAGCGATTGGTCGGTCAAAGCCTGGCCGACATTGCGAATGAGCGCGATATCCCGGCTCCGGTGGCACTCCTGAACGTGCTGCTGGAAGAGGAGTGCCGGGTCAACATTCTGGCATTCAATCAGAGTGAACAGAATCTCCGGGAGATGCTGACACATCCACTCAGTTCCATCATTACCGACGGCTTCTACGTCTCCGGCAAGCCGCATCCCCGCCTGGCTGGAGCCTTCCCGCTCTTCCTTGGCGACTATGTCCGTGAGAAACAGTGGTTATCGCTGTCTGAAGCTGTCCGAAAGATCACCCATGCTCCCGCAGAGCGCTTAGGCCTCAGAGGGCGTGGGGCGGTCGTACCCGGCAACTTCTCCGACCTAGTCGTCTTTGATCCCGCAGAGATCGGCACCACAGCCAGCTATGAGCATCCGTCCCGTACTCCGCATGGAATTTCCCTGATTTTCAAAGGACAATTTATGCGCATCCCTCTGTCCAGCCTAATGGACAAGGGAGGTAAAATTGGCCAGGCTATCACGCTGGACCATGCTAAAGTTTGGCAAACGCCAGCAACATTTCCTTCGAGAGAGAGCGTCTATGAGTGGTGCTAATCGAACCCCCTCGGTTCCCTCCGTTGAGCGCGCGCTACACCTGCTTGAGATTCTCGCTCATTCCAAGAACGGCCTCACACTGTCACAGATGGTGGAGATGTCCGGACATCCCAAGAGTTCCCTTCACTGCCTGCTGCTCACGCTGGAACGCCTTGGATATCTAACTCGCAGCCCGCAGACAGGTCGCTATCTCTTCGGGCTGAAGCTCTTCGGTCTGGCAAACGCATCGCTCGCAGGTCTTCAGGTCCGCGAGCAGGCCGCTCCGTTCCTCGTCCAACTCATGACACAGACCAAGTTCACGGTACACATGGGAGTACTGGAACAGCACGAAGCCGTTCTTGTTGCAAAGTACAATCCGCCGGGAGGCGAATCACTCGCCACCTGGCGCGGTAAGCGAATGGAGCTTCACTGTACCGGCGTCGGCAAAGCTCTCGGAGCTTATCTCTCCGAAGAAGAGCTGGAAACCCTCTTCAAGTTCCGTAAGTTCCCCCGGCACAACGAGAACACCATTACATCTCTTCGCAAGCTGAAAGACGAATTCGCGAGCATTCGTCAAAAGATGTGCGCCATCGATGATGAAGAAGAGGAGCTTGGATGGCGTTGCATCGGTGCACCTATCTTCGATGAGACCGGCTCGGCTGTCGCCGCCGTCAGTATCTCCGGCAGTGTGCACCGTATCAACACGCAGAATATCAATCGGCTCGAGACACAGATCAAAGCCTGTGCTCTCAATATCTCCTACGCCCTCGGCTACCTGAAGGAGCAGGATGCATATAAGCGAGCTTGACACGCCCTCGGTACTGGTTGATCTCGATATCCTCGAGCGCAACTCGCAGCGCATGAGTGATTATGTACACTCCAAAGGCCTGGCACTCCGGCCACACATCAAGACACATAAGATACCCGCCATTGCCCTCGGAGAAATCGCCAAAGGAGCCATTGGCGTAACAGCGGCAAAGCCCGGAGAGGCGGTCGTCATGGCCGAAGGGGGCGTGCATGACATCTTCGTCGCCTATCCCATCGTCTCGCGTAAGAAGGCGGATACGCTGCTCTCGCTCTCGGATCGCGCCCGCCTCTCCGTCTCTGTCGACTCTCTGGAGGCCGCCCATGTACTGGCATCAGCTTCCAAAGATCGTGGCTATGACCTCCCCATCCTGGTAGAGATCGATGTCGGCTTCGGACGATGTGGCTTGCAAGATGATGCGTCTCTGGTCCAACTCGCTCACGAGATCGAGAGGCTATCCGGCGCGCACTTTGGCGGTCTGATGTTCTACCCGGGTCACATGATGGTACCCCTGGAACAACAGAATGAGTTACTGCCGAAGGTCAATGTCCGCGTCGAGAGCGCCTATGACGCGCTGTCTAAAGCGGGCTTTGAGATTCCCGTCGTCAGCGGTGGATCCACCCCTATGGCGTACCGTTCGCACGAGTTCTCTCACCTCACAGAGCTGCGCCCCGGCATGTACCTCCTGAACGATCGCAACCTGGTGACAGGCGGCTTCGCGACGCTGGATGACTGCGCGCTGACCGTACTGACAACCGTTGTCAGCAAAGCCGTGCACGACCGGGTGATTCTCGACGGTGGATCGAAGACCTTCTCGTCAGACCGGCTACTCACTGGAAACCATGTCGGGTTTGGCATCGTGTATGCCGACAAGGACGCTGTCTTCTACGCCATGTCCGAGGAGCACGGGCATCTCGACATTTCGGCCAGCAAGCGCCAATATTCCATTGGAGAGCGGTTGCGTATCGTACCCAATCACGTCTGCACCACCATCAACATGCACAACACCATTTACGGCATCCGCGGAGAGATGGTCGAGCAGATATGGACCGTCGTCGCACGCGGATGCGTGCAGTAAATCACTCGTCTTCCTGGGGTCGCTATGAAACCAAACCGTGTTGCGGTCGCAGGCCTTGGTCTGCTTGGCCGTGGAATTGCCGCATGTTTGCTGGCGCATGAGATTCCCGTCATCGCCTACACACCCGTCGCTGAAGAAGTCGAGATTGCGCGCAAGGCCATCGCAAAAGCCATCGACGAACTCATTGCACTGGCAGGCTTTCCATCACACCTAAGCGATACATGGCCGGCTCTATTCACAGTTGTCGATTCTCCCCTGCAACTGGGGGAGGCAGATTTCATCATCGAAAGCATCATTGAATCTCCGGAAGCGAAGGCCGCGCTCTATGACGCGCTGGAAACAGTCGCAGCGCCATCGACTCCGATCGCCAGCAACACCAGCGCCATCCCTATCTCGCTGTTGCAGCAGCACCGCAAACATCCTGAACGATTCGTTGGAATGCACTGGGCGGAACCGGCCCATGCCACGCGCTTTCTAGAGCTGATCCGCGGAGAGCACACCCACCAGGCAACTCTTGATGCGGCTTCGTCGTTGGCCCGACACCTCGGCAAAGATCCGTGTATCGTGCAGCGAGATCTTCCCGGCTTCATCGCCAACCGCCTCGGGTATGCCGTCTATCGCGAGGCATGCTATCTGCTCGAAACCGGCGTCGCCGATGCCGAGACCATCGACCGCTCCTTCCGGAACTCCTTCGGCCTCTGGGCAAGCGTCTGCGGCCCTTTCCGTTGGATCGACCTCACCGGCGGCCCTACACTCTATGCCCGTGCGATGGAACCCGTGCTTCCCACCCTTTCGAATGCAAGTGACGTTCCCACACCACTCGCCAGCCTTCGTGACCAAAATGCGACCGGCATTCGTGGCGGCGAGGGCTTCTTTCACTACACCGAAGCGCAGGCTCAAGCTTGGGAAGAGATCTATCGCCGTAACGTCTGGATCGTACGCAACGGCATCCAGGAAGCGCTTCTAGGCCGACAGGATGAGGTGCGCTGAGTCCCATGCCGGTGATCCGACTCTCGCTGTCTGACAACATCGTGATCATGGGTTACTTCCTGCTGGTAATCCTCATCGGGCTCTGGTTCCGCCGGCAACAACGCTCCGCCGAAGATTACTTCGCAGGCAATCACCAGATCCCATGGTGGCTGGCGGGAATCTCGCACTACATGTCGGGCTTTAGCGCGTTCACCTTTGTTGTCTACTCAGAGATCGCATTTCGCTATGGTCTCGTTGCCATTCTTCTCTTCTGGACCAGCGTCCCGGCCTGCATCCTCGGTGGCTGGTTGTTCGCGGCACGGTGGCGGCGGGCGCGGATTATCACGCCGGTGGAGTTCCTGGAACAACGCTGTAATCTCAAGGTCCGCCAGCTCTTTGCCTGGTCGGCGATTCCTGCCAAAGTCTTTGAAGACTCCTTGAAGATCTTCACGACTGCCCTGTTCCTTTCGGCAGGTATGGGTATCGGCATCGGCACAGCGGTCCAGTTGTGCGGAGCGATCGTCGTGCTCTATACGCTTCTCGGTGGTCTGCTTGCCCTGGTGGTGACGGACTACCTTCAGTTCCTGATGAAGGCGATGGCGATCCTTCTGCTCTTACCGCTCGCAATATGGAAGCTGGGCGGTGTACTCCCGACACTCTACGCTATTCCAGCGAACCTGTTGCACCCCACCAATGGTCCGTATGGCTGGGTTTACCTGATTAGCTATCTCGTCATCGTATGCATCAGCTACAACGGCAATTGGGCCTTTGCTCAGAAGTTCTACTCCGTTCCCGACGAGACCTCCGGCAAACGGGCGGCGTATCTCTCCGCTCTGCTCAACTTCATCGGAACGCCCATCATGCTGCTCCCTGCCATGATCGCGCGAAAGGTGCTTCCGCAGTTCGCCGCACCAAATCCGCCGCAGGATGTCTATGTCCATCTTGTCTTCGGCCTGCTTCCCGCGGGCATGATCGGCATCATCGTTGCGGCACTCTTCTCGGCCACCATGGCAACGGTCAGCGCCGACTTGAACGCCATGGCCGGCGTGCTTACGAAAGATGTTTATCAGCGCCTCCTTCGCCCTGCAGCCTCCGAAGACCGCCTCGTCACCATCGGCCGTCTGACGACTCTCTTTCTGGGGACATGCATCGTTGGTCTTGCCATATGGATTGGACAGACAAGACGGGAATCGCTCTTTCAGACCATGGTATCCGCATTTGGAGTCCTGCTGGCCCCAACGCTGTTGCCCCTACTCTCCGTCCTGCTCTTTCGTAAACTCTCCTCCTCCGGCGTGATCGCTGGTTTTTCAACCGGTCTTGTTTCTGGCATTGCAACCTACCTTGGAAAGTCCGCCTACCTGGGACAACATGCATCGCAGGAACTCGATCTCCGGCTTACCGGCTACTCCATTCTGATCAACGTCTTCATCACCTGCGCCGGCATGTATTTCGGCAGCAGGCTGCGTCCTGCCGATCCTGACGAAGAGGTAAGAACCGACCGTTTCTTCCACCTCCTACAGACACCGATCCCAGTGTTCAACACCGGTCGTGCCGACGATCACAATAGCCCCTCCGACATTGCGATCGGCCTGTCGACGCTGAGCCTGGGCATTCTGCTGATAACCTCCGGCTTCCTCGCCAACTCCAGAACAGCGCTATGGCTCGACGGCATCATCGGCATCTGCTTCCTCTTGTGGGGCGCACCCTCCACCTGGCGTTGGTATGCCGCGACCAGAAGCCAGGCACAGTAAGAACCATCGAAGATGCACAACCTACGATCCGTTTCTTTCAACCCCATCGATCCATTCGCGCTCGAGGTTTACTTTCTCGCTCCCTCTTCTTTTCCTTTTCTATGCTTCGTCAAGATCTGAGCGACATCAGCTTTCAACTCCTGCCAGAATTCGGGAGTCAAGGGAACGTCTTCTCCCCCAGCGAGTCAATGAGCTGGTTGCCCAGGAAATGACCATGCAGCAACTCGCTCGATTCCGCTCAGAAACCAGCCTGCATGGTACTGTTGAAAGTGATCCACGGTGCCCATCTAGGGCTTAAAAGGGAAGTCCGGTGAAAGACCGGCGCGGTCCCGCCACTGTAACAAAGATGAGCTGCCGAAACGACCACTCGAGATTCATCGGGGAAGGATGGCAGCGGATACGAAGTATCGTCTTTGAGCCAGGAGACCTGCCGAGGTTCAAGCTGCAATTTCTGCGGAGAACAGAACCTTGCGCCCGATATTCTGCATCACCAGCGACGACGCCCGTCATGCCCTGTTGAGCCGACGTGGCTTTTTATGCGGAATTACTGCCGCGGCCCTGGCGCCCAAAATTCCGTCCCAAGGGCTTCGGCTAGCTCCCGGGATTGCCCAGTCTTCGATCCAGAAAAGGTGGTGGTCTCGGCATGATACGGCCTAGCGCTCACTTCTGGCTCGTAATTTGCCCGATTGACCGCAGTTAGAAACGAAGATATAAATCGTCTATCTGGTGTTCGGGAAGGCGGTGTGAATCCGCCACTACCCCGTAACTGTAAGCGTTGAGGACGGGCACTTGAAGGTCACTCGGGTAAAACCGGGGAAGGCCGCCTTAGTCCAGCGAAGCGCAAGTCAGGAGACCGGCCAGATATTATCGGGCTGATTCAACTTCGCTGGGAGAGTTGAAGAGCTTATCCACGCGCGATCTAATTGCCGTGGCAGCTGCCTATTACCAATCCCGCTCGGTGTTCTTGCAGATTTATTTGCAGGTGCCAGGAGCGATGTATGCAGAACTCAGAAGCTGCTTCCGTGATTCTCGTGCTCGGCGGCGTACGCAGTGGGAAGAGCCGGTATGCCCAACAGCTCGCGGAACACAGGGAGCGCGTCGCGTTTGTCGCTACGGCCGAGCGCCGTGATGACCCGGAGATGACAGCCAAGATCGAGCGCCACCGCGCAGATCGGCCCTCGCACTGGATGACAATTGAGGAGCCACTCCAGCTTGCAGAGGCGATTCAACAATCGGGCAGGGACCATGAGATCGTCATCATCGACTGCCTGACTCTTTTCGCTTCAAACCTGATGGAATTTTGCGCTGGAGATCGCTCCAAGCAACAAATTTATATCGATCAGCTTTGTTCGGCGCTGCACAATGCTCCCTGCTCCGTCATCCTGGTTTCAAACGAAGTAGGCAGCGGTGTTGTGCCTGCTTATGAGCTGGGGCGGCAATTTCGGGACCTTGTCGGCGAGATTAATCAACGAGTCGCCTCGGTAGCCGACACGGTGTTGTTCATGGTCGCGGGCCTCCCACTTGCTCTCAAAGGCAGCATCCCACGCGAGGCCGGCGCATGAAGGGCTTCCTGATCGCCGGCACCGCCAGCGGTGTAGGCAAAACGACGGTCACGCTTGCACTTCTGTCGATCATGCGGCGACGGGAGATGACGGTTCAGCCATTCAAGGCCGGGCCGGACTTTCTCGATGCCGGCCATCACACCCGTATTGCCGGACGGGCTGCCAGAAATATCGATACCTGGATGCTCTCTATCGACGCGAATCAGGACGTCCTTCGCGAAGCCGCAATAGGCGCTCAGGCCCTCGTTGTTGAAGGCATGATGGGGTTGTTTGATGGCAAAGATGGGACACAACGCGGTAGCAGCGCCGAGATCGCAAAGCTCTTCGGGCTTCCTGTGGTCCTCGTGCTCGATGCAGCCAAAACGTCACACAGCATTGCCGCGACGGTGCTTGGTTTTGAGCTCTTTGATCCTGACCTTCGTCTGGCTGGTGTGATCCTCAATCGCGTCGCCAGTCAGCGCCACTTCGAGATGCTGCGGTCGTCCATCGCTTCGTCGTGCCGGACGGCGGTACTGGGATGGCTGCCGCAAGAACGCACCATCGCTATCCCGGAGAGACATCTCGGCCTCAGAACATCCGAAGAACACTACAGCGACGACTCTGCCGAAAAGCAGCTCGAACGATTAGCTTCTATTGCCGAACAACACCTCGACCTGGAAGCGCTGCTCTCACTCGAGTGCGGCTTCGACTTTAAACAACGCACTTCTGCCGCCGAAACCACACCGATCGCTAGCGTGCGTATTGGCGTAGCCAGAGACAAAGCGTTCAGCTTCTACTACGAAGACAACCTCGATCTTCTACGAGCCAGCGGTGCAGAAATTGTTCCCTTTAGTCCCCTTCACGATGCGGCTGTCCCGGAAGATCTCGACGGTTTGTATCTCGGCGGGGGGTACCCGGAGCTCTATGCAGAAGCATTGAGCGCTAATCAAACGATGCTGCAATCGATACGCAATTTCGCATCCTCCGGCAAGCCGGTCTATGCCGAGTGCGGAGGCATGATCTACCTGTCCCGCTCCATTGCAAAGGTGGATGGGACAGTCGCTACGTTTGCCGGTGTTCTTCCCTTCACCTTCGAAATGACAGGCAAACTCGTTCAATTCGGGTATGTCTCCGTAGAGCTCACGCGGGACTGCCTTCTTGGGCGGACCGGCACAACACTGCGGGGTCACAGTTTTCACTATTCACGAATTCTCGAAACCTCTGCCGCCGATACCTGTTACCAGGTTCAATATTCTCTCTCGAAGCGAGAGGAAGCAGAAGGCTACCTCGTCGGAAATGTTCTCGCCAGCTATATTCATCTCCACTTCCGCACGTCGTCACACGTGGCGAAGTACTTCGTCGAAGCAGCCTGCTCCGCGAGAGACCAAGATGGGATCACTCTATGAGACGAACATTCGCTATTCTCGCCCTGTTGATCGCGACTCTTCCTTGTGTGGCATCTCGTACCGTTACAGACGAGACGGGTCGTGTGGTTACAGTGCCCGACCATCCACATCGCATTATCTGCCTTGTCCCAAGCATCACCGATGCCGTTTTTGCCATTGGCGCGGGCAATGATGTCGTGGCAATCAGTGATTATGTGAAGTATCCCGAGGAAGCCACGAAGAAGCCGAGCGTGGGATCTATCAGCAACCCATCGGTAGAGGCTATCCTCTCTTTCCACCCAGACCTTGTCCTGGGTATGCCCCGTCAGAATCAACCTGCGATCCTCAATCAGCTACAGCGATTCGGCGTGCCTCTCTACATCGTCGATCCGCACGGCCTTCAGGGGATTCTTCGCTCAGTCGAAAGCCTCGGACAAGCGACGGCACATGAGGCTCAGGCTTTGGCCGTATCCCAGAGACTCAGGCAACGCATCGAGGCCGTCCGCATGAGGGTGAGGGGGCTCCCGGTCATTGATGTCTACATGCCCGTCTCCTATGACCCCGTCATCACTATCGGCAAGGGCGCGTTTATTACTGAGATTATCGAAGCAGCTGGTGGCCGCTCCATCACCTCCGACATCAACCAGGAATGGCCACACATCAGCATGGAGACCGTCATCGCCCGCGCTCCGGAAGCGCTTCTCATGATGCGGGGCGGCACCGTCACGCTCGACTCGCTGCAGACTCGCCCCGGATGGAACACCCTGCCTGCCGTCAAAAACCGTCGGGTCTACTACGTGGATAGGAGAGTAGACTTTCCCAGCCCCGTCGCCATCGATGCCCTGGAGGATCTGACAAAACAACTTCATCCTTAGGATCACTTGCCGTCAGGTTGCACAACACGCAAGATACCGCGGACAACACGACGAATACCTCACTGAAAGGTTTGATGAAACAGATGTTGGAATGCCGTACAAAATGCTGCAAGTCTCGAAAAGGAGCGCCTTCCGTAAAACGTGTTGCAGCTTCCTTGTGTCTTTCGCTCATCGCGTCTGCGGGCCTCTCTCAAATCGCTACCAGTCCAGCCTCCGCAGGCCAGCCCCTACACGATGCAACGCGCGACCGTGGCCTTGTGTACGGAACTGTTCGCGACCCGCTCGGCGCAGTTGTTCCTGGCGCTCTGGTCGAGCTTCTTTCCGACTCATCAGTAGTCTCGACAGACATCGCTGATGCTCACGGTATCTATAGCGTTCGGGTTCTGTCTAATGGACGCTTCCAACTGCGCACTTCGGCTGCCACATTCAGCGCTGCAACCACGGCAACAACATTTTTCAGCACCAATGTTTCCGTTATGGTGGATCTGATTGTTGCGACTCCCACCGATACGCAGCAGATCTCTGTTACAGCTTCAGGAGCGCCAACACCCCTCGCTCAGGTCGCCGCCTCGGTGGCAGTTCTGGACAGCGAATGGTTCAAGCACACACGCGACATTCAGGAACCATTACGCTATCTGCCCGGAGCGCAGATCACACAAACCGGACAAGCGGGTGGCACCAGCGGGCTCTATATCCGCGGAGGCAATACAAACGCCAATAAAGTGCTGATCGATGGCATCCCTGCGAATGACCTCGGTGGCTCGATTGAATTCGCAAACATCGCCAGCACAGGCATTGATCGCATCGAAGTGCTTCGTGAACCAAATAGCGCGCTCTATGGATCGGAAGCGCTTGCTGGGGTCGTCTCTCTTACGACACGCCGTGGATCCACTCCGCTTCCCCAACTTGAATATTCAATCGATGGCGGAAACTTCAACACCTGGCGACAGGAGGCCATACTCTCCGGGGCCGCCCACCGCTTCGACTACCTCTCCAGCTTCGCGCGCTTCGATACGGGTAACAGCGTCGCAGCCAGCGCGTTTCACAATGTTACCTTCGCCGAGAATCTAGGCTTCCAGGCAAACTCCACCACGGACCTCCGCTTCACGCTCCGCCACGTTTCCGCCGGCGGAGGCAAGCCAAACGCACTGGCTCTCTATGGTCTTCCCGACTCAGCGTATTCGACAGAGCACGATCTATTTCTCGGCGGCACACTCGAAAATCGAACGACGGAACGCTGGCACAACCTGGTTCGGTACGGAGGCCTTCGCCTGAACTACCTGTACAACAAACCATACCCCGCCGGCAATCCGGTAAAGAATGCGAGCGGTGTAATCACCAGTTATCTTGGAAATCCCGTAACAATTCGCGGAGCGAACGGCTATGTCGTCTCGGGTCAGGCAACGCTGAACTTTCCCGGAACCTATCCGAGTATCACGAACAATCTCAGCCAACGCGACTTCGTTTACGCACAATCGGACTACCGCCTGGATTCGATCTTCGGCCGCTCGACGCACACCCTATTATTCGCCGGATTCAAATATGAGAATGAGCGCGGAACCAGCGCTTCGACAGGTAGCCCTCTCGGCATCGCGAACCGCGACAACTATTCAACGATGCTTGAGGTGCAGGGCGACGCGGCAGGCCGCCTCTTCTATACCGTTGGTACCGGACTGGAGAATAATGCCGTCTACGGCTTTGCGGCAACACCACGGGCCTCGGCGGCATATTACCTCGTGCGCCCTTCTCATCAGGGATCGCTCGGTGGCACCAAGCTGCACACCAGCTTCTCCAAAGGCATCAAGGGACCTAGCATCTATATCCAGAATCATTCCCTATACGGACTGCTCGCCGCCAGCAACGCCGCATTGATCCCACGGTATGGGATCTCGCAAATAGGTCCAGAGCAGTCACGCAGTTATGACGGCGGAGTCGAGCAGGAGCTTGGAAGCGGACACGCCCGCCTCGGCCTAACCTATTTTCATAACGAATATAACAACGGTCTTGAGTTCGTCTCCCAGGCAAACCTCGTGGCCAATGGTTTCTCAGGAGCGTCAGATCAGGCTTTCTCCGGCGGCGCTTATGTGAACAGTCTTGCTTATCGGGCACAGGGACTGGAAATCGAACTTGAGGTAAAACTCAGCAAATCCCTCTTCGCCCGCGGCGGTTACACGTTGCTCGACGCAAAGGTTCAGAACTCATTTGCCTCATCCGCACTCAAGCCCACGATTAACCCGCTCTTTCCGGGAATCCTCATCGGCAGCTCTGGGCCGCTCAAGAACAACCGTCCGTTCCGTCGCGCGAGAAATACAGGCTACTTCGGTCTGCAATACACTCGTTCACGTTGGAACGCCCAGTTAAGCGGAACTATGGTTGGACTGAGGGATGATAGCGACTTCCTCTCGGGCCCCATGCTGCTGCCCAACCAGAACCTCCTCGGTGCATACCAGCGGCTGGAGATGACTGCCGAGTACAGGGTCGCCCATCATGTGACCGCCTACGCCGAGGTACAGAACCTTCTCAATGAACACTACAACGAGGCGTTTGGATATCCTGCCCTCCCGTTCAACTTTCGCTCTGGAATACACATCACGTTCGGAGGCGAATCCTGGAAGCTAAGGTAGACAAGATGGGAGTGCCCACTGCTGGCATCGTTGCGACCGGACAGGAGCAAGTGGCTCTGCGAGTGCGTGGGCTGTTCGCTTCAATGGGCAACCTCGGTTACCTCGGGGTTGTGGGCTTGCTGCTCCTTGTATTGCAGCTGGCTCTGCTTACCTCTGCTTCGATTGGCGCCGTTCACATCCCAACGCACGATCTAGTCCTTGCAATATTTCGAGGCCGCGGGTTGACGGAGACACAGAGAACCATACTTCTGAGTATTCGCCTTCCGCGCATCCTGGCCTCGGCAATCGTCGGTGGCGCACTCGCGGCTTCGGGACTTATGTTCCAGGGGTTGTTTCGCAACCCTATGGCCGACCCTTATATCATCGGTGCATCCGGAGGCGCCGCCGTCGGAGCGTGTATCGGCATTGTATTTCTGTCGCAACTCACCTTCTTCGGATTCAGTTCCACCGCCCTGTTGGCATTCGTTGGCGCCGTACTCACGATGACGATCGTCTACTCTCTGGCGCGAGCACGTGGGCGCACCAATAGTGTGACCCTACTGCTGGCCGGCTTTGCCGTCGGCACCATGCTGACCAACTCCACATACCTGCTGGAACTCATCGATCCCAACTCATCGTCGGGCGCCAGAATTGTCTCCGCATGGCTTCACGGTACCATCGGTGTTCCGGAATGGAGGCAGCTGGCAATCATCTCCATGCTGTTCTCGGTCGCTCTCATCGCCTGTTATCCCCTCATGCGACGGCTCAATACGCTCGCACTTGGAGATGAGTATGCGCACCAACTGGGCGTAAGAGTCGAAGCCACTCGGATCGCCATCATCTTCACTGGCTCATTGCTGACAGCACTTGCGGTATCTCTGGGAGGCCTCATCAGCTTCGCCGGACTCATCATTCCTCATGTCACCCGCCTCCTTCTCGGGCCAGACAATGTGCGCCTGCTGCCCGTAACCGTCATCAGCGGCGCCATCTTTCTGGTTATTGCCGATACCCTCGCCCGATCGATCCTTGCCCCTTCCGAACTGCCGGTAGGCATACTCATGGTCTTCCTCGGAGGACCCTTCTTCCTCTACCTTCTACGGAAGAGGAAAAAGGAGTACGCACTGTGACTTCACTGCTGCGTTTCGAGAACGTAAGCTTTCGATATCCCGGGCGACAAGTGCTCGAAGATATCTCTTTCTCGGTAAAAAGCGGAACCTGCACTGCATTGATCGGCGCAAATGGAGCCGGCAAGACAACGCTACTACGGCTCAGCTCCGGTCTGCTCGCTGCGACATCAGGCGCGATACTTCTGAACGGACATAAGGTTAATGTATTGTCCCATCGCGATCGGTCACGCCTCGTCGCGCTGGTACCTCAGGAACTCGATGTGCCGTTTGATTTCACCGTTGAACAGATCGTCACACAAGGCAGGACCCCGTATCTCGGCCTGCTTCGAGGACTGCTGGCTGAAGATCGCTCCGCCGTCGAACGTGCACTTGCATGGACAGACACCGCCAGACTCAGAAAACGAATCTTCAACGAGCTTAGCGGAGGCGAACGTCAGCGCGTGAAAATTGCCCTGGGATTGGCCCAGGATGCGCAACTTCTTCTGCTTGACGAGCCAGCACAGAATCTTGACATAGGGCGTCAGGTTGAGCTGATGGAATTGCTCCATCGTCTTCGAGGTAAGGGACTCGCCGTCGTCGCGTCGATACACGATCTGCATCTGGTTCCGGGGAACTTCTCCGAAGTACATCTCCTCGGCCCCGGAAGCTCGTTTATAAGCGGCACCCCCAGCGACATTCTTACTGCACAAAATCTTCAAAAGGCATTCAACTTTGTCTCCGGACGTCACCCGCTACCATTTCATCAATCTGATCCCGTGGAAACCTTATGAGCTTCGAAGCACCCGCCCTGCGCAATCTCGCACAAACGATTGAATCGCCAAGTGAGTCGTGGCGGCAGAAGGCGCTGGCACATCTCGATACCCTCACGAAGCCCCTGGGCAGCCTCGGTCGCCTCGAAGATCTTGCTGCGCAGGCCATCGCGATTCGCCAGCGTGATATTGCGCTGCCGATGAGCAAAGCAGCCTTCGTCTTCGCCGCTGATCATGGGATTACCGCCGAAGGGATCAGCGCCTACCCACGGGAAGTCACCTATCAGATGGTCCTGAACTTCCTCCATGAGGGCGCTGCCATTAATGTCCTGGCGGCGCTTCACCATGCCGATCTCTCCGTCGTCGATGTTGGAGTCGATGCAGACTTTGGGAATATTTCCGGGCTCCTGCACCGCAAGGTGAGTCGGGGTACCCGCAACATACTTCACGAGCCAGCCATGACACAACAGGAGGCCGAGCAGGCGCTCTCAGTCGGGATCCAACTCGCCTCAGACGCAGCCGCTGCGGGAGTTGCAATGATAGCTATTGGCGAGATGGGAATCGGCAATACCACTTCTGCAAGCGCCATCACTTGCGCTTTAACTGGAACGACACCAGAAGAGGCCACTGGCCGTGGAACTGGCATCTCCACCGATGCACATCTTCATAAAGTGGCGGTCATCCGTGCGGTTCTGCAAAAGCATTTCGCCGATGAGACAACAATTACGCCCCTAAGTGTTCTGTCTCGTGTCGGAGGCCTTGAGATCGCGGCGATGACTGGAATGATTCTTGAGGCCGCGCGGGCGCGGCTCATTGTGGCCATCGATGGATTCATCTCAACCGCCGCCGCCGCGCTCGCCGTAGCGATAGCTCCCTCAGCCGCGGGTTATCTCATAGCCGGTCATCAATCACAGGAACCCGGCCACCGGCTCCTACTCAATCACCTGCGGCTGGCGCCAGTCCTGTCCCTCGACATGCGTCTTGGAGAAGGGACGGGCGCAGTTCTTGCGATGCCTGTCATCGAATCCGCAATCGCACTCTACACGCGAATGGCGACATTCTCATCCGCCGGCGTGAGTGGGGCATCATGAGCAAAATTCTTCAACCTCGCCGGGCCGTCTCCGAGTTCCTTGCGGCCCTGCAGTTTCTAACACGTCTGCCCGTCCCCACGCAGCCCTATGAAGCTGATTTGCTCGCGCGATCGGTCAAGTTCTTCCCCGTTGTAGGGATCATCGTCGGTGCAAGCGGCGCACTTTCGCATTATCTCGTTGCGCCACATCTTCCGCGGATGGTAGCTGCTCTCATCACCGTTGTCTTTCTCGTGTGTGTGACCGGAGGCCTGCACGAGGACGGATTCGCTGATGTTGCGGACGCATTTGGCGGCGGCACAAACCGGGAGAAGATCCTCGCTATCCTCCGCGATAGTCGCATTGGCAGCTACGGAGGAATCGCACTCATTGTGAGCCTCGTTGGTCGTACGCTATTGATCGCCACTCTGCAACTGCAGGATGTCTCCAGCTATCTGATTGCGGCGAGTGTGCTGAGCCGGTGGACACCCCTCCCGCTAAGCTTCTTCCTTCCAGCAGCACGCAACGAAGAACCGGCCTCCGCCGGCCAGGGAGCGCGCGTCGCACGACTCACAACAATCAGCTCATTGATCGCGGGAACTATAGTCAGTACTGCTGTTATTGTTTTGTTGCTAAAAAGGCGAGCAATAGCGCCTTTACTGATAAGCATAGCGATCAGCTCGCTTACGGCTACGTATTACAAGCTGCGTATCGGCGGCGTTACCGGCGACTGTTTTGGCGCCACCATTCAGATCACCGAGATTGGCGTTTATCTCTGCGGAGCGTGGACTCTATGAGCGAACTCATCTTTATTCGCCACGCAGAGACCGACATGGCAGGAAGGTTCTGCGGACACACGGACCCTTCCATCAATCAAAGAGGCCAGATCCAGGTTGCGGCTCTCATCGCGCGGCTGGGCCACGGGCTGGAATTCAATGCCATCTACAGCAGCGATCTTCAACGAGCCGTAGATACTGCTGCTTCCATCGCTACGGCCTTCCTCCGGCCGATCCACAAGAACTCCGGTCTGCGGGAGATTCACTTCGGTGACTGGGAAGGTTTGGCATGGAGAGAGATTGAAGAACGCGACCCGATCTATGCCCAGAGCTGGATAAAGCTCTTCCCTTCTTTGCCTGCGCCTAATGGCGAATCGTTTGCCAACTTCGAGGACCGGGTTGTGCGAACCGTCGAACGTATTCGAAACGAAGCATCAGGAAGAAACGCCGTCGTTACTCATGCCGGCGTTATGCGTGTCGTGCTCTGCAGATTTCTTGGCCACACCCAGCAGGAGGCGCACGATATCACTGGGACATATTGCTGCTCATTTGAGCTCCAAGCTGCTGCAACAACAAGCGAGGTGACACGATGACCACAAGACGTGTGAACATTCGCGAGCTCTCCGGCTGGGATCTGGATGACTATGAATACCGCCCACATGTCAGTGACGATAAGCTCCTTCGAGCTCGATCGCGCGTGGCAAAGCGTTTCGCCTTTGTACAGCTCGATGCCGTGTGCGCCTCAGAGTCGGAGCAACTGAAGGATCTTCTTGAGCCCCATGCCTCCCGTACCGACCTCCTTGACGAGATGTCCGGGCTCTCTTGGACCCTAGGTATCGTCGACCTGAGATCGCTCATCGCATTTCAACGCAGGTTGTATTTCCCACAAGGAATCTCCTATCCCCTTCTTCCCGCTCTCGGTGACTGGCCTGCTCTCGTAGCCCTTTCGTTCGGAACGGCAAAGCCGCCCAAGTTTGATAAGACACACGATAGCGCAGGAAATACCCTGGTCCTTCGTTCCGAGAATCCAAATACACATATCCGAATAACAAACGACGCAAACTTTCCGGTCACTGTCCATACAGGAAGCCCTTTTTTCGAGGTCGCCAGCTACGCCGGCCGCTGGTTCCTGCGCGATGGTTATCACCGGGCGTTTTCCCTTCTGAAGGCCGGCATCGACCGTGTGCCCGCCGTTATCGTCAAAGCTGAGACCATCGAACAGCTGGGTGCCAATCAACCATGGTTTTTCCCGGAGAAGACCCTCTTCTCCCAAGCCCCTCCCCTTGTGGCCGACTTTCTTGAAGACGACCTGGTCAGCGAATACGATCGTCCTCGACTCATTAGAACGTTGCGCCTAACCATCGAAGACACACTGGCTCCAGAGTCAGCAACAGGAGAACAAGCATGAGCATCGCAACCAAACGTGGTGACGGAGGACAGACCGGCCTGGCCGGTGGCATCCGCGTCTCTAAAGCAGACCTTCGTGTCGAGGCCTATGGCTCGGTCGACGAGTTGAACTGCGCTCTAGGGTTCGCTCGTAGCATCTGTCAACAAAAGGAGATCGTCGACTGGACCGAAACGATTCAGCGGACGCTCTTCCGCGTAGGCTCAGCGCTGGCGACGCCACCCGACAGCAAAAAGCAACCACCAGTCATCAGCCAGGAAGACGTCGATATGCTCACTGCCTTGGTCAACCAAATTGAAGCAACTGAGGGCATTCTTTCAGACTGGTCGCTCCCTGGCGCACATACAGAATCTGCAGCCTACGAAATTGCCCGCACGGTTTGCCGTCGGGCGGAACGTGCTGCCGTTCGATTCGTCGAGAACGGTGGTGTCATACAACCGACCATCCTCCCGTACCTCAACCGCTTGTCTGATGTGATATGGCTCTTCGGCCGGAGGATCGAAGTGCTTGCCGGTGTTGAATCACGGCTCCGCCCCGAATCAAAGAGCGGCCCCAAATGGTCGAGAGCCTGGTGATGCCGGAAGATCTATCTTTCAGCGACGCCGACCGATCAGCGGTCTATCGAGCCATCGCTCTGCGCAGAGATGTCCGGCGGGGATTCCTCAACGATCCCCTGCCTGAGAAACTACTCGACCGATTGCTTGCGGCAGCTCACCATGCGCCATCGGTTGGATTTATGCAGCCGTCGCGCTTCATCGTGATCCGAAATCGCGCAATACGCCAGACGGTATACGACATATTCAAAGATGCAAACGCGGAGGCACGCGAACGCTACGACGGCGACCGGAAGAAACAATATGATTCCCTGAAGCTGGAGGGCATTCTCGAAGCCCCGCTGAATATCTGCATCGTCTGCGACACGCAGAGCCAACGCGGTCACGGCCTCGGCCGTCTCAGCATGCCTGAGACCGCCGCGTACTCCACCGTTTGCGCGGTGCAAAACCTGTGGCTCGCGGCTCGCGCTGAAGGCGTAGGTGTGGGCTGGGTCAGTATTCTTGACCCGGTCCGTCTGCGGGCCGTGCTTCGTATCCCCGACCACATCCTTCCCGTCGCCTATCTCTGCATTGGCTATGTCGATGAGTTCGGAAGCCAGCCTGAATTACAGCTCTCGGGATGGGAAAAACGTGTCCCAATGGAGACCACCGTCTTCTACGACGCCTATGATGCGGGGGCCCAACCATGAGAGCGCGTTCTATCATGGTGCTGGGAACCAGCTCGCATGTCGGCAAGTCACTGCTTGCCGCGGCGTTGTGTCGCATCTTTGCCCAGGAAGGGTATCGCGTAGCGCCCTTCAAGTCGCAAAACATGTCGCTGAACTCAGCGGTGACGCGCGAAGGACTTGAGATAGGCCGAGCCCAGGCGCTCCAGGCTGAGGCCGCCTGCATCTTGCCGTCGGTCCACATGAATCCCATTCTGCTCAAGCCAACCGGCAATATGACCTCTCAGGTTATTGTTCATGGCAAAATATGGGGCACGCTATCCGCCGCGAACTATCACTTGCGAAGGGTCAGCGAACTGTTTCCACTTGCGTGCGAGAGCTATCAGACACTCGCCTTCGAGAACGATGTCATCGTTCTCGAAGGCGCGGGATCGCCCGCCGAGATCAATCTCAAGTCGCAGGACATCGTAAACATGCGCATGGCTGAGTTTGCAGATGCCTCGTGCATCCTGATCGGAGATATCGATCGTGGCGGCGTCTTTGCATCTCTCCTCGGCACAGTGGAACTGCTTGAGCCTCATGAGCGCTCTCGAATCGCCGGGTTCATCATCAATAAATTTCGCGGCGATATAAAGCTGCTGGAGCCCGGCATTCGCTTGATTGAAGAACGCCTCGGCAAGCCGTGCTTTGGCGTCGTGCCATATATCGCCGACCTCTCGCTCGACGAAGAAGACAGCCTGGGCCTTCCCGCGCTTGATTCTCACTCGGATACTTCGTGGCAATCGCCCGGCACCCCGTCAAGGCCCTTGCGAATCGCAGTGGTAGCTCTTCCGTCATTCTCAAATTTCACTGACTTCGATGCACTTCGTGCAGAGCCGTGTGTGTCCCTGCAATTCTGCAGAACGCCAGACCAACTCGCTGCCGCAGACGTCATCATCATTCCCGGTAGTAAGCAGACCGCCGACGACCTTTACTGGATGCGTTCCCACCATCTTGATAAATCCATATTGAGCCACGCTAAGACTGGCTTGGTGGTCGGAATATGCGGTGGCATGCAGATTCTCGGCACAGAAATCACTGATCCTCACAAGATGGAAAGCTCGTCGACGGTCAACGGCCTCGGGCTCCTCGCAATTCGCACCAGTATGCGGCCTGACAAAATGACTCGTATCAGCTGCGGTCATCTGCTTGCCCCCTCTCTTTTTGGCCAACCGCTCTCTTCCACGGATGTGCGCGGTTATGAGGTTCATCTCGGCGAAACGGAATATCTCGAAGGGGCTTCTCCATTTGCTCGTATATCGGCCGACGGGTGGAACGGCACTTTTCTAGATGGCTGCATCGCAGACGGAGGGAATGCATTTGGAACCTATCTCCACGGTATCTTTGACACCGATAGCTTCCGCCATTCATTTCTCATCGCGGCCCGGCAGTTCTGTCACCTCGCTGCGCCGGAAAGGCTCGAAGACTGGAGGCAGCGGCGTGAGCAATCCCTTGATCGTCTGGCAACCACAGTGCGAAGTGCTGTTGATTTGAAGACAATCTTTGCGTTTGCCGGCATCACCTGCAACGAAGAGCTGCAGGCAAAGGAGGATCGTTGAATCGCCCGATCCTCCTCGCCCTAACTTATCTGGCTGACCAGCTTGCCGGAGACCCCGAGTGGTTGCCACATCCCGTCAGGATAATCGGCTCTTCTATCTCCTACGGAGAGGCAAAGCTGCGCTATCCCAAGCAATCAGCAGGTTCCAAGCTTGTCACCGGTGCGGCGCTTACTTTGGCCGTCGTTGGATCGACTTACTGGATTGCCGCCGCCCTTCCTCGCATAGCCCGTCGACGTTCAAGACGACTGGGCAACGCTGTGGAATTACTTCTGGGCTGGACCTGCCTTGCCGCGCGCAATCTCGAGCAAGAGGCGAAAGCAGTAACGCGAGCGCTCGATGCAGACGACCTCCCACTCGCACGCATGCGGCTATCCAGAATCGTCGGCCGCGACACCGAACATCTGAGCGCGGAGGAGATCAGCCGCGCCGTCATTGAAACGGTTGCAGAGAGCGCATCGGATGGGATTATTGCACCGCTGTTTTACATGGCCGTCGGAGGTGTGCCGCTGGCTATGGCCTACAAAGCCATCAACACGCTCGACTCAATGATCGGTCATTCCGATGACCGCTACTTCTTCTTCGGTAAGTTTGCGGCGCGATTCGACGACGTTGCAAACTTCCTCCCCTCAAGATTCTGCGCCCTTAGCATTGTTGGCGCGACGCCTTTCGTGAAAGGTTCGGATGCGCTCTCAGCATGGAGCATCTGGCAACGCGATGGGGCAAAACACAAGAGTCCAAATGCGGGCCAACCTGAAAGCGCCATGGCCGGAGCACTACATGTCGCACTCGGCGGCGATAACACTTATTCGGGCGAAGTGATTCGGGGGCAACGCATTGGTGGTGAGTTCTCCTCTCCTGATTCACAAAAAGCAGCACAGGCCATGCGGCTCATATCAGTTGCAACTGTCATCGGCCTTGGCTTGGGGATATTCATCACTGCACTTCGAACGCCTGGGAGAGACAAGTCAAATGTCTAATTCAGAGAGTTACCCTCGTCATGGAGGTCAGCTCAGGTTTATTTCGAACAAGTTTGGCATCCCCGTATCTCGCCTTGTCGACTTCAGCGCAAATATCAATCCAGACGGCCCGCCAGTAGCAGTCTTATCCGCTTTACGAGCGAGCCTCGAAGAGATCGAGACCATCACGGCATATCCAGACTTGGACTCGATTGAGCTCAAGAATGCCATCGCGAAATATTCGCAAGTTTCACCCCATAACATCATCGTAGCGAATGGCTTCGTACCACTTCTGGAAGCCGTTCTGCGCGCCCTTCCAATCCATCGTTGCTTGCTTGTTGTACCTGCGTTTGTGGAATACAGGAAAACGCTCGAACGTGCGGGCGTCGAGATTGCAATAGAAGTTGCGGGCGCTGAGACGTCTTTCGAATACGACATAGACAATATGCTCGATCAAAGCTGCGACGCCATCCTCATGGCGAATCCTCAAAACCCATCAGGTATTTGCCAGCACCCCAAATTTCTCCCAAAGCTCATCGAGGCAGCCGCCAAGAAAAACATTTATATCCTGCTCGACGAGGCGTTCATCGACTATGTACCCGAGCTCTCCCTTTCGACAACGGCTCAACAATCGGCGAATCTCATCGTCTTCCGCTCGGTGACAAAGTTCTACGGAATTCCCGGGCTGCGCGTGGCTTATTCAATCGCAACCCCATCGCTAGCGGCGGTAATTAGCGCGGCTCTCCCACCCTGGCCGGTCACAACGCTCGCTTCTCGAGCGGTCGTCACAGCCCTTGGCGACCAACCTTATGCACTACGTACTCGATCGAACAATCTGGCAAGAAGGACAGCGCTCGAACGCAACCTGAGGCTTCTGCCACTTACCATTTACCCAGCGGCAGCAAACTTCCTCCTCTTTCGAGTTCCGCCTGGGATCGACCCTCTTAGATTTTGGCAGCACATGATTACCGAACACGGAGTCGTACTACGCTCCTGCGCCGACTACGAAGGCTTACCCGAGGGGCACTTCCGCGCAGCGGTCAAAACCCCGAAAGAGAATAACGAACTGGAAGAAGCAATTGAAAGCGCCTTAGCAGCATTGGCATAACGAAGCCTCGAATGAAGGACGGCGAAATCGACAGCCTCGGATTTTTGATTGAAACTAGCTCTCTAGGAGCGGAGAATGCCTTTATTTCGTTACCGCGTCATTGCCGAATTGGAGTTTTTGTGCGCATATGCGAGCCCGCTCCAAGAGTAGTTCCCGCTCGCGAGTGTTGCGGGTGAGAGTCGCAGCGGACTCGAATTCCACGCAGGCCTCTTTGTGGCGGCCCAATCTGCTCAGAAGATCTCCCCGAACACTCGAAAAAAGATGATATCTACTCAGAGAAGGCTCACCGGCAAGCGCATTGACCAGGCCGAGACCAACCTCTGGACCAAAGGCCATTCCAAGTGCGACAGCACGATTCAAGTCCACCACGGGTGATGGCGCGGTTCGGGACAACGCACCATACAGAGTGACGATGCGCATCCAATCAGTCTCTTCCGGTGTACGGGCTCGGATGTGGCAGGCAGCGATCGCCGCCTGCAAAGCATATGGTCCTTGCTCGGCGCTGAGAGCTTCAGAGCGATCAAGTGCGGCAAGGCCGCGATGGATCAGAAGCTGGTCCCACAAGGCTCGATTCTGATCGAAAAGTAGAATCGGTTCGCCTGATACCCCTGTTCGGGCACTCGACCTTGATGCTTGGATCTCCATAAGAGCGACCAAGCCATGCACCTCGGCTTCCATCGGGATGATCTCGGCAAGGATACGGCCGAGACGGAGGGCTTCCTCGCAGAGCGCCGGTCGCAACCAGTCGTCACCAGCGGTTGCCGAATAGCCTTCGTTGAAGATGAAGTAGACCACATCGAGCACCGAAGAGAGGCGGAAACAAAGTTCTGCTCCGCGCGGAACTTCAAATGGAACGTGGGCGTCGGCGAGCGTTCTTTTGGCGCGGACGATTCGCTGAGCGACAGTGGCTTCTGAAACCAGAAATGCCCTGGCAATTTCTGTGGTGGTCAAACCCCCAAGTAAACGAAGAGTCAATGCGACACGGGCCTCCGTGGTGAGAACAGGGTGGCAGGAGATGAACACCAGGCGCAAAAGGTCGTCACCGATATCGTCATCTAGCGCCGTGTCGTAGTCCGGCACCAGCAACTCCCTTTCCTCCAGTTCGCGACCGAGTTCGGCTTGCCTTTCGCCTAAGCGTTTATTTCTCCGCAGGAGGTCGATCGCCCGATACTTTGCCGCCGCCATGAGCCACGCTCCAGGATTATCGGGGATACCGGAATCCGGCCACTGTTGGAGAGCACTGACAAGAGCATCCTGTGCGAGTTCCTCAGCCAGACCAACATCACTCACGATCCGCGTGATGCCCGCGATAATCCTGGCTGACTCAATTCGCCAGATCGCGTCGACCGTTCGATGTGTATGGGTGGTCATTTCGACTACCGATGACACTATCACCCCGCGCGTGCAGCCTGCTTTTCAGCGACGGCCTCAGTCGACCGGCCTTTGGTCTCGAAGACAAACTCGGCGGTGTTATGGCCTTCGAATGGTTTGATGAACCAGCCGTTTTGAGATTGCCTCAAAGCAGGCTCGAGACTTCCGAGAGGGGACAAATGTCGAGGCCGAGATTCCCTTCGACCTTTCCATCGCGCAGGACCTTGACGAAGCGAGAACCCCATTCGATTGCTTCCTCTCGTGAGCGGACCTGAAGCATACAGAACCCGCCGACGATTTCCTTGGACTCTGTGTAAGGTCCATCCGACACGCTAATTTTGCCTTCTCTGAATTGCAGGCGTGCACCCTTCGAACTTGGCCGAATTGATTCGGCCAACATAAGTATCCCCGCTTCTATCATGTCTTGAGTCCATTTCCTGATCGTCTCGGAACCAAAGTCAGGATCGCTCTCGTGAGCTTTGTCCAGCTTGTACATCATCATGAACCGTGTCATTTGTCCCTCCGGTTTTGGGCAGAGACCCAGGTCCCATGGCTCCTTGACTAAGCCGATATCAACTTCATCAACCGTTCCAGCCAGGCGCGAGGCCCATTGGATCGCCTGCTCCATGGATTCGAGCCGGACGATAGCGAAGCCGGCGATAAAACCATTCCCACCGGGAAAAGGTCCGCGAGTCAAAGTGGGCTTCCCTTCAGAAAATGCGAGGCGCACGCCCATCGAACTCGGCTGAAGTCCTTCGGCAGCAAGCAACGCACCGGATCTACCCATCTCCTCCATCAGCTTGCCCATGTTGCCTATCAGTTCAAGGGTGGGTGGGATGCCAGCTTCTGATTTCTCGTCTGCTTTGTGGATCAAAATGATTCGCATTGTTAAAGCTCCTTATCCATTCGCTCGCGGTTTGGTTGCAGGGCAATCTCAGCCCGACCAGGCGACCAAGCTTCCATAAACGTCAAAGAGTCTGCCTGACCAGATCGACGCGACTGTGCCCCATCTCTCGGTTGTCAGTTGTTCATTTGCTGGCTAGCTCCTCAGAGGAAAGAGCTTCAGCAGGCGGTCATCTCGCAAAAGAAGTCCTGACCACATCAGAACCCCAAAGATCGCGGGGAATAGTGTTTCAAAGAGCGGATCGTTTACGCGCACATTCGCCGAGACGGCGCCTCCGAGGTACGCGGTCAATAGTACCGCTCCAAAAATTGAGGTACGGGGGATGGCGTAAATCACGGTGCAGACCAACAAAAGGATGGCGATACCGGGAGCGAGGCTCGCGGAATACCCGAGCCGAGCGAAAGCCTCCAGGACGGGAGAAATTTTCAACAGTTTGCCTGCGGCGTCGAATAGCAAAAACAGGATGGCGATGACGGTGATAACGCGTCCGGCCCAGAGCCTTTTCCTTGAGAAATGGGGGGCTGGGGCGCTCGATTGCGCGGATTCGATTGCTGACTGCATGAGGTTCTCTCCGGTTGTGGCTTATGAGGGGAAAGAGATCAATGGACAAACCAAAATCCCGCTCTATATATGCGTCGAACGGATTCTTCCAAAATCGACATGCCCGGAGTTTTAAAGCAGATTTTTTCTCCTTGACTCTTCGAAGTGGAGCGTAATTTCCCAATTAGCTTTGATATCGGAGGCATCAAGCACTACCGCATGGGCTACGGTTAACGGGTTCTCAGTGTTCGACGGCAGCCTAAATGTTGTAGACCGGAAGGGCTTGCTGGCGAACGAGCATAAATCCTGCTTCGACTCTTACCGCCAGCACTTAGTTCCTCAAAACGCATCGCCAAATTTCTGGCGTTAGGGTTTGACACCCGGCTCGGTGGTCTGGCCCGGTACCGTCGCGCGGATGCTGCCAGGTCTCCAGCCGCGAGCAATAGTCAGATCCTGAGCCACTTTGGCAGTCATTGCGGTAATGTTCACGTATCCCGCGCGTCCGTATAACGCGGGCACATACTGCCCATCGCGCACAGTTGCATAGTGCTTCCAGGCATCAAGCGCGCTGTCGAGGTGGCGGATCGCGGAGGCCTGCTGGCTGGCATCACTGGTCAGGTCATATAGCCCAAGGTCGCTTGCCGCGTGAATCTTTTCTGCGTAATAGTGTGCCAGCCATGCCAACGATTCGCAGTCTACGAGGGTCTTGCGAAACTCCACGGCATTGGCACCCGGAGTCTGCATCCGCAACGCCGCGACCGACTGCAGGGTGGCTCGCGACTCCTCCTCAAGGGCATCCGCTATCTGCAACGGGGTAGTCTTCGTCATTGGCCGCTTCTCGAGCACATTCGTGCGCCACTGGCGGATGTTCAGCACGTTCGCGCCCGGCATCGACTCACCCTCGGCAAAGTCGAGGACGGTGTAGTAGTTCTTGTCCGCGGGCCTCTTCGACGAAGACTCAGGGAACCACTTGATATCGATGTCGCCCCAGAAGAATCGGGTGATCAGCGGCATGGTCTGCGACGCAGACTGGAGCGCGCGATAGAGCCCAAACGCGCTCACACCGGGAAAACGGGCCGCCAGCACCTCCTGAAAGTGCGTGTCCGGGATCGTGGGGTCGTAGCTCAATCTGCCCATCAGCATGAAGCTGTACCACTGCTTCTGAATGACCAGTTCATGCGGACCCGGACCGGGATCACGGTCCAGGAACTCGCGCCCCAGACAGTATCCGTCCGCGCCCATCATGTAGCCGCCGGAGACCTCGGCGGGCGGCATATTGTCCACATAGTCCCGCAGGTAGTCCGGATCGCCGAAGCGGAACGAATAGATGTCATCGTTGCGGACCTCCAGCCACATCTTTTTCCCAGGAGGAAGAACGTCCAGCGCCTCCTGGATCATGGGCGGGTTGGCGATCGAATACATGTGCGCGACGGAGTATTTGTAGCTGAAGTCGACGGGACCGGAAAAGTCCTTCCAGCGCTGCATGATCTGACTGAGGCTGGTCTGATGAAAGCGATGGATGATGTGGAACTTGCGATGTGGCTCCTGGCGCAGCGCATTCCGCGCTCCCTCGCCGTAGGTGGCCCAGACCCAGTCTTCCTTCGCGTCATCCGTGGCTCCGGGCATGTTTTCACCCGAGGTGATCCCCATGCCGTCCAGCAGCGGATAGGTCTTAATGAGCTCGCGGACCGAGTCGCGCGTATAGGCGACGGTTGTGGCATTGGACATCGCATCCGTGATGTTGTATTTTCCGGTTGCTCCGTGGGTGAAGACATTCCACGTGAAGATGTAGACTGCGATACCTCGATCGTGCGCGTACTCCATCACTTCCCGCCAGAAGGCAATCTTCTGATCCATCGTCATCTTCTTCACGACGGCATGATCGGTATACGCTCCGTTTGCGTCGGTCTTTCCCTGCCACACGTCATCGAGCGCGACGTCGGGAAACTCCGGCACCTTGACCATCGATGGAAACGGATGTTCGCTCCACAGCGAGAGCAGGTTGTAGCGGTCGCGGGCCATCTCATCGATAAAGTCGTGCCAAAAGTCCATCGACCACATCTCGGGGATATTGCTCTGCGATGCCGTGGTTCTGTCGGAGTAGGTGGGGGTCCTCCAGTCCAGGGGCAGGTTGAACTTGATGCCGCGGTCGAGAACATGCGGTGTGTGAAGACGATGGTCGGAGACGAGTTCTTTCAGCGTGCCCAGGCGCAACGCCTCGGCGATATCCAGGCCACCATACATGGCGCCCGACGCATCGCCCGACGTTACGACGACCGTGCCATCTGAAACCCTGCTGAACCGGTAGGCCTGCGCCCCGAGCGAGCGGTCGGTCTTGAAAGTCACGCGAGGCTCGGCAACGGCTGCGGCCTTCGCTGCTGCGCCGATCTCCCGCGTCGCAAACTCCGTGGGCATAGCATGGGCAACCCTGGCACCAACCGCGGTTGCCGCGAACAATATGTACGAAAGCACATGGATCTTCATTGATCACCACCAGGTTTCCGGTTGCACCAACATAATAGCCAACTATTTCGCAGTATTCATGTGCTCAATGTTCATAACACTGTCCTCTTCCGCTATGGATGCATTGGTAGTCGGGAAGCCGTGGATTGCGAGCGCGGATCCCTTTGTGGTGCCAATACTGTTGGGAATTCCGCAACGAGCGTCAGCCTCCGACCATGGCTTCAACGTAACGCTTCAAGGTCGAAAGGTGAATATCGGCGCGGCTCTCTGAGCGGGAGATCTGCTCCTGCTTTACCCCAAGCTCTTTGGCAAGTTCCCCAATCAAGCTCGCCCGTTTTGCCGATATCCCAAGTAAATCAAGGTCTACGGACGTCCCCGCCTTCGGAGCAAGGGTGGCATTTATCAGAAACACAGCGGAGGATGGTAAGCTTCCCGTTATCTTTGGAAGGCGAAAGAATCTACTCAGGAACGACAGGGCTAGGATTTCCTGAATGCAGGAAGAAACTCACCCTTTTGGGGTGATGGTTCTATTGGTTCCTCCTGCCATATCATTGCGGTACATTTTGATCGCGTCCGTTCCTCCCTTTCAGAGACATGCGGACACGCTGCCATACCGCAAAGCTGATTCTTGTTTCCAGGAGGTTCTCGTGCTTCGGAAATTTGGTGTACCAGCTCTTGTTCTCGCCATCGCAGCTGCATTGGCCCTAATGATCCAGGGGTGCTGGAGCGCCTGGGGTGCAAACCGCTCTGAACAGTCGACCGACGATGCCTACGTACGCACCGATGTCACCCCCCTAAGCACGCGCGTCAGCGGAACGGTGAAATCCGTCATGGTCGAGGACTATGCCACAGTCACGCCGGGCCAGGTGCTGGTGCAACTGCAGGACGAGGACTACCGCGCTGCCCTGGCGCAGGCTCAAGCCGCACTTGCAGCATCCGAGGCATCGTTGACCGCCAACGAGGATGCCAAGCGCGTGCAGGAAGAACAGATTCGCGGGGCGGCGACACAGATCACTGCTGCCCAGGCGGCAATCTCCGCAGCCGATGCCGGAATCGCCGCCGCCAAACCCGATGTAGAACATGCCAACAGTGAACGTGCACGCCAGGAAGCCCTTCTGGCCGCTCGTGCGTCTACCCGCCAGCGTGTGGAGTCTGTAGTCGCCGATGCAGAGAAGGCACAGGCGCTTCTTGCCAGCCGCCAGGCGGATCGCGCTCGCGCTGACGCTGCCGAGAAAAGCGCCGAAGCCGCACTCGCCGGACAGCAGCGCGTGCTGGCCTCACTCCATACCAAGGATGACGTGCTGCGCGCCGACATCGCGGCCAGGAAGGCGGCCATTCAGGTCGCCGAGGTGAATCTCAACTACACCACGATCCGCGCGCCTCTCGCGGGTACCGTGGGCGAACGCAAGACACATCCCGGCCAGCTTGTCGCGGCCGGCGCGGAGTTGATCTCGCTGGTGCAAAGCAATCCCTGGATTCAGGCCAACTTCAAAGAGACCCAGCTCGCTCACATGAAAGCCGGTAATCCGGTCGAAGTCCACGTTGATGCTCTGCCTGATGTAGTGCTAAAAGGCCGTGTCGCACAGGTTGCTCCCGCCAGTGGATCGCAGTTCGCCCTGCTGCCGCCGGACAACGCCACCGGCAACTTCACCCGTGTCGTGCAGCGCGTTCCGGTCAAAATCCAGCTTGATCCGTCAGACCAGATCGAACGTCTGCGGCCCGGCTTCTCGGCAACCGTAACTGTCAAGGTGAAGTGATGCCCGAGGAAACCGCACAATCCGCCAGCGGAGAACCTGTCCACGCAACACATCCGATGATCGGCATCGTAGCCGTTCTGCTGGGCGCCATGATCGCCACGGCACAGGGACGTCTGATCTCCGTCGGACTACCTGACTTGCGTGGAGCCACCGGCCTCGGCGCAGACGAAGCTTCGTGGCTGGGCACTGTCTATAACGCGGCGACCATGTTCATCGGTCCCTTTTCTGTCTATCTCGGCGGTCTGCTGGGTCCGCGCCGTGTCTTGATGGCCTGCGGCTTTGCCTACACTCTGATCGCGTTCCTTCTACCGCTCTCCGGCGGCCTTTCCCTCATGCTGGTGCTGCTGGCGCTCGCCGGGCTTACCGCAGGGACCTTCTATCCACTCACGCTCTCATTCATCCTTCGCAACCTGCCGATGCGCTATGTGGTCTTCGGCATCATGGTCTATTGTCTGGATGTCGTCTTCACCACTCACGTCGCGCACTCGACGGAAGCTCTTCTGGTAGACCACCTCTCATGGCGCTGGATCTTCTGGATGGGCGCCGTAGCCACACCGGTAATGCTGCTCTGCGTCCACTTCGGCATTGCGCCACAACCGTTGCCGCAGCCCAAGCCTGGACAGCCCCGGCCGAGCTGGCGCGGTTTTCTCTATTTCAGCCTGGGTGCCGCGCTAATCTATGCGGCGCTCGACCAGGGCCAGAGAGTGGACTGGTGGAACTCGCGCACCTTCATCGCATTGATTGCTTCCGGCGCCTTCCTTTGCCTGGCATCGCTGACGCGCCGTTTGCTGCAACCGAATCCGCTTGTCAATCTCAGCTTCCTGGCGCGGCGCAATGTCGTCTCTCTTGCGATCCTCCTTGCTGCCTTCCGCTTTCTTCTGCTGAGCACCGTTGTTCTGCTTCCCAGTTTCCTCGCCAGCGTACATGGATATCGCCCGGAAGAGACCGGCCCCGTGCTTCTCTGGATCGCACTCCCCCAGGTGCTCGCAGGCATCGTTGCCATCTGGCTGCTCGGACGCATCGACTCGCGGCTGGTGCTGGGCACCGGTTTTGCTGTGATTGCCGTTGGCTGCTTTCTCAATGCAAAGCTTGATCCGCAATGGGCCGGTTCCAGCTTCTGGCCCTCACAGCTTGTGCTCGCGTTGGGACAAGGGCTGGCGCTCAACGGTCTGGTCGGCAGCATTATCCTCGAAGTCGTCAATTCCGGCGCTGTCCAGCAGCCCATCAATGCGCTCACCTTCTCCGGCTTCTTCCAGACCGTACGCCTGCTGGGAGGAGAGATAGGCGTCGCCTTCATGCAGCACTGGATCTCGGTGCGTGAGCAGACGCATTCCAACCTGCTCGGTCTGCATGTGCAATTGGCCGATCCTGCAACGCAACATCGTCTGCGCTTACTACAAGGCGGGATGACACCGCATTCGACTGGCGCCTCTGAAGCTGCGGCTCGCGCCGGTGCGCTGCTCTCGTTACAAGTGCGCCAGCAGGCTTTCACGCTCAGTATTGCAGATTGCTTTCTCACGATTGCATGGGCAGCGGTCGCCTCGCTCTGCGTCCTGGCCTGCGTCGGAGTAATGAAGATCGGATTCCGCGAAGCAAAAGCCGCCAACCCGTCGTAAGGAGAAACAACTTTGAAACGATATCTCTTTGCCCTGATGGTCACCGTTCCTGCCTGCGCACAGCAGACTCCCGTGCACCTTACGCTGAACGACGCGATCGACCAGGCTCTGCGGCAGAACCGCTCCGTAGAGCTGGCACGGCTCGAGGTTGTCGGCAAACAACATGAAAAGGACGAGGCGCGCTCGCATTACTTTCCGCAACTCAGCAATGAGAGCCAGGTTTCCCATATTACTGAACTGCAGGGTGTCACGCTGCCCAAGGGCGCGCTAGGCAACGGCACTCCGATTGAGACCGTCACCGTCGGTCAGGGGAGCAGCACCAGTTACCTCAGCCTGACCACGCTGGGCCAACCGATGACTCAGCTCTTCAAAGTACATGATGGCAACAAAGCCGCGGCCGCCGGAGTGAAGGTAGCCGAAATCGAACTCGAAGACGCACGTGACACCATCGCGCTGAAAGTTCGCCAGGTGTACTACGGCGTGTTGATCGCACAATGGAAGAAACGCGCGGCCGAGCAGCAATTGAAGGCCTCCGAATCCAGTGAGCAGGAGACACGCTACCAAGTGCAGCGCGGCGAGGCGCTCGACGTTTCCGAGCTTGAAAGCCGAGCCGGGGTTCTACAGGCCAAGCAGGACCTACTCACACAACAGCTCTCCATCACGGATACCAGCATGACGCTCGCCTACCTGCTCGGCATGCCAGTGAATACGATCTTCGAGCTCGACGAAGCCCCTGCCAATATGGCTGTCGACCTGCCGCCGCGTGCCGAGGGTATCCGCATGGCGTTAACCGAAAGTCCCGAGGTACGCGCCGCAAAGGCCACCGTCGAAAAGGCTCGCGCCGGTGTCGCAGCAGCACGCGATGCTTACATCCCGGACCTCACCGCTATCGCGCGCTACAACTACCAGAGCGGTGTTCCCTTTCTCGTGCATAACTTCGGTGTCTTCGGGGTGAACTTCCGTTACGAGCTCTTTGACGGTGGTAAACGAGAGGCGGAACTTGGCAAGGCACGCATTCAACTTCGCCAGGCCGAGGTAAAGCTTGCCGATGTGGCCTTACACATTGAAGCCGAGGCCAACGCGGCATATGACAAAGTCGAACGTATGCAGAGCCTCGCTCATCTTGCCGAGGAGGTTCGCCAAGTTCGCTCCGAAGCTGCGCGCGTAAAGAGCAAACAGGTAGAGTTGCACGCAGCACTTCCCTCACAGCAGGTCACTGCCGAAGCGCAACTCAGCGCCTCCACTGCGAGCGCCATGGAAGCCAGTCTTGGCCTTTCGCTTGCGCAAGGAGAGTTGCGGAAAACAGTGGGACTGCCACAGAAATAATTCGCGCGACCTCTATGGGCCTGCAATAGGCGATACTTGTGATGTCTGAATTTCTAAAGCGCTAGAGGAAGTACGGGGCAGGAGAAGGTGTTGCTGGATTTCCCCTACTAGCCTATTGAACGCCCTGACTACAGCCGATGCTTAGCGATCCCCGGGTTCCTATCTCAACTCCCGGCAACATCGCTTGGCACGTCCTGGCAATAAAAACTTCCTGCCCAGCCGGGCGGGAATACGGACGGCCTCTTCCCTGTGATAAAAACCTGACAGGTTGTCGACATGCCGGCACAGCATCCTTCCGATCTGCACTTTCAATGGCCGTTGCAAAAGGTAGTTTTGCAGGGCTATTCCGTGCGCCTTTCGCCTATTGACTACTCTCATCTCGATGACCTTTATCTTTGGTCGCCGGAGGAGGATATCTGGCGCTACATGACCTTTGCACATCTGGCGTCGAAGAACGAATTAGAGGCTTGGATTGGCGCTGCAATGGATGCCAATGAACGCGGCACAGAGTTAAACTTCGCGATCATTAACGAAACCAGTCGGTCGGCGGTTGGAACAACGAGCCTTTACCGGGTGGTGCCAGAGCACAAGAGGCTCGAAGTGGGAAAAACCTGGCTCGGAGCGTCATACCGAAGGACGCATATCAATACGGCAGCGAAGTACTTGCTACTCAATCATGCTTTCGAGGTACTCACGGCAAACAGAGTTGAATTGAATACGGACGCAAGAAATCTGCGATCCCAGCGTGCCATTGAACGACTCGGCGCCAAGCGCGACGGTGTATTACGCTGTCACATGGTAATGCGGGATGGCTTCGTTCGCGATACCGTGAATTATTCCTTCACGATGCGTGACTGGCCAGCCACGAAGGTCCGGCTTCAGAATCTCCTACGAGATCAGACATCCAGCGCCAATTCTGAAAAGGAGGAATAGTTCCACGCCTCGAAACGCGATTCCATATCGAATTCAAAACGAAGCGCACAGGTTAGCCAATTGGGTTAGATATGAACTCAGCTTTTGAAGCACGCTCTCAAGAATCTCGTCGGAAAGCTTCGCGGCAGTCCCGGTACACTCACCCTAGCGAGGCCTCCTTATTCGCGTGCGTCAGAGCGCCTCGATCCTTGAGATTTCGTTGCGGGAAAATATGGAATCGCAGCAGGTCAGCTCCTTGAGCCCGTCCTCGACACAAGAATTTCCGGGCAGGAATATAGTTTTCTATTCATCGCCAGCCCAGTTCTTGTTCCCGAAGCCGTGGAACATCCGACGGGAATTCGCTATGCGCGTCACGCAGCTTCGCGGGAGTTGTCGTAAGTCTGGATCGGGACCATCCAGATTTGACGTCGTCATCCCTGAGCGCAAGATTGATGACGTATCCACAATTAGGGCAGACGTGGACACTCTCCCAAGGCCCACCTCCGTTGGCTCCGGTCTCGCTCATTAGCCTTCATCCGATCTATAAGGAACTCCTCACGAACTGAATGAGGAGAGTCTGCATTCCCTTTGAAGTCCGATCTGCCCTCACCTGTGTGGAGTAAGTGTTTGTAAAGGTTTGTAAAGATTGCGGTAGCAAACTAATCATGGCGCGAGCTATCATTGCACAATGGTAGCGGCCGCTACCAAAAAGGATGAGGTCCGTAATGAAGATTTCCAAGAAGAAAGCCGCCGAGAACCGCGAGTTGATTCTGGCAAGCGCAGCGAAGTTATTTCGGGAACGTGGGGTGGCAGGTGTTGGTGTCGACGCTCTCGGTCAGGCTGCGGGGATGACCCACGGAAGTCTTTACAGCCAGTTCGGTTCGAAAGAGAAGCTTTTGGCGGAAGCGCTCGACTTCGGATTCGAGCGTGCAGGTGCGATGGTTGCTCGCCTCAACCCTAGTCTCGAAGAAGCAATCTCTCGCTATCTAACGCCTGGTCATCGGGACAATCCCGGCTCGGGTTGTTTCATGGCGGCACTGGGCGGGGACATGCCGAGGCAGGGAGCGACGGTTCGCAGATCGTTCACCCGCATTGTTAAAGGCGCCGCAACTCGTTTAGGAGAGAAGCTTCCGGAAAGAAGAGGAACATCTCTGGAGCGCCAGGACGAGATGCTCGCCACGGTTGCGTCCATGGTCGGAGCGATGATTCTGGCTCGCGCCGTGGACGACAAGGAATTTTCGGAACACATACTTTCAGCAACCCGTTCAAAACTGCTCAAGGATTTGACATGAACTATCTTTCATCGGCCCAGGTTGGCGCGATGCTGGGGAGTCTGATTGTCAGCACCCTGCTCGCTCTTTGGTACTAGCCCTTTTTCTCGCAGGCCGGTTCACCTTTCACGATCATCCATTCAATCTGTGGACGACGCTCAGAAGATACTCGAAGAGCTTCCGCTGGATAAGGCGAAGCTTGGGGCATACGATCTTATTCCCCTGACCACCCTGGCTTCCTCTTGAAAGCCTCCTCGCTACCGCTCCGATGAAGCCGGTGCAGTAGCAATGAGACATGAGAAGCCGTGCTGAGATGCCCAATGTAAATGTATGTAAAGGCAGTATCTCGGCACGGCTTCCGCCCTTAGGATGGACCTGGAGATTGAATGTGAACGCATGAGCCGGCTGTTGATAATTGACGATGATCGGGAGCTCTTTGTGCTCTTGGCCGAGCGCATGGAGTCGGAAGGGTTTCAGCTTGATGCAGCCCATGATGGTCGGAAGGGGCTTGAACTGGCAACCACCGGGAACTATTCCCTGGTGATTTTGGACATCATGATGCCACGCTTGGGCGGCATGGAAGTTCTAAAGCTGCTAAGGCCGAAATCCGCAGTACCCGTGTTGATGTTGACGGCCAAAGGAGATGACATCGACCGTATCCTTGGCCTGGAACTTGGAGCGGATGACTACCTTCCGAAGCCCTTCAATCCTAGAGAACTGATCGCCCGCATTCGAGCCATCCTACGGCGTGTCGAAGAGCGACGCCAGACCTCAAGTCGCGTCGACGCGGACGATATCGCAATCGATGCAGAGCGACGCGAGGCACGCTTTCAGGGAAAACCCCTCGTCCTCACAACCGCCGAGTTTGCGATTCTCGAAGTGCTCGTTCGAAATGTAGGGCGGGTGCTCTCGCGGGATTTTCTAACCGATGCAGCGATGGGACGTAGCCTCGGCTTCGCAGACCGCACCGTCGATGTGCATATCAGTAATCTTCGGAAAAAGCTGAGCACGAATCGTGGAGTCGAACGGATCAAAACCGTGCGTGGCACCGGCTACATCCTGACTCCGATGTCAAGCGGAAATAATCTATGACAAGGCTCTTCCTCAAAATCTTCTTGTGGTTTTGGGCGACGGTCCTGCTAACCGGGATCACTCTCGTAGCGATTGTGATGTTTCAGAATCGCCAGATACGTCCACAGGATCATGAAGGTCTAATCGAGACGGTGCGCTATTTTGGGACCGCCGCCGCACACATCACCGAAGACCAGGGGCACGCTGCCGGGACTACGTATCTGACAAACCTCTCGCGTGATGTGAGAATTCACGCGTGTCTTTTCGATACCGCAGGGCAGACAATGGCCGGAACGCGATGTGACACATTCGGTCCAATGATTCGAGGTATCCAACGCGGTGCGGGTTCCGAGTTCTCGATGCCTAATGGAACCGTCCGCATCGCTGTACGCATTGCGGAGGAAAATCGAGAGCCGGTCTTCTTTGCGTCTGAACTCCCCGTAGCGCCGCGTGCAATGCTTCAAAGCAATATCCCCTCGCTTCTCTTCCGTGGAGGATTTGCCATCCTTGTTTCGGGGTGGATTTGTTACGCGCTGGCGCAATTCTTGACACGTCCGGTCCTGAATTTGCGGCTGGCCGCGCAGCGGATTACGGCCGGGCAGCTTGATGTTCGAGCGGACGAACGGCTTACGAAGAGACGTGATGAACTCGGAGATCTTGTCCAGGACTTCAACTGCATGGCCGACACCAACCAGAGGGTGATCTCACGCCAGCGACAGTTGCTCTATGACATCTCGCACGAGCTGCGGTCACCGCTAACGCGCATGAATGTCGCGATTGACCTCTTGCGCGGGAGAGTCGGCGAGGACGCCGCTCTGGTGAGGATTCAGACCGATACAGTCCGCCTGAACGAACTGATTAGTCGTCTACTGACGGTCACGAAGCTGGAGAACACGTCTACACTTTTGAATCCCACCGGTCTTGCGCTGAGCGATCTGGTGAGGAGCATTGCTTCGGATGCCGATTTTGAAGCACAGAAAGCAGGGAGCCATGTACTTGTCACAAGCGAGTCCGACATCTCCATGCAGGGTGACTACAGCCTTCTGCGGAGTGCGATCGAGAATGTAGTGCGAAACGCCGTAAGGCATACGGCTCCGAACACATCCGTGGATATCCATCTCATCGGCTCGAACAGGGTTGACTCCGCGAACGTGACAATCACGGTGCGGGACTACGGAGAGGGCGTGCCCGAAAAAGAGCTGAACAACATCTTCGAGCCGTTCTATCGCGTCATCGATTCTGATAGAGCCGCCGACGACGATGGTGTCGGTCTGGGTCTCTCAATCACGGATCGGGTTATCCGACTTCATGGCGGAACGATTCAAGCCTCAAATGCACCATCAGGGCGCGGTCTCCTTGTGACCATTCGCCTGCCCTTAGCTCAACCCATCTGCTGAACTTTACCGATCCAAACATCTCTTTACATTGTGAAGCTGCCGTGGGCGATGTAATCGACACACAGCGATGAATGTCCTAGCCAACGCCGCCTCTCTCACGCTTCCGGGAACCATACCGGGGGTCGCATCCATCGACTCGCTTTTCGACAACTATCGGTCTCGGCTGTTCCGACTTGCATACCGTATCACCGGAAATCGCGAAGATGCCGAAGATGCTGTACAGGAGACGCTTTACCGCGTCGCGACGAAAGCTCATCAGTTTCGGGGACAGTCGCAATTCTCAACCTGGCTGACTCGCATTGCCATTAATCAGGCTTTGATCTGCCTCCGACAGCGCAAGCGTGACCGCTCGGTCTCCCTCGATGAATACCTGGCGGGCGATGACGACAGGCCCCAATCTGAGTTGCGCGATTCTCGACCAACGCCCGATGCTTCCTTATCTGTGGGAGAATCGAAGGCTCTCGTTGAGCGATGCATCACGCGCTTACCGAAGATGTATAGGGAGATCATCAAACTCTACTACCTTGACGAACTCTCCATCGCCGAGGTCCGAGGAACTCTGAGGTTGACGGAACCCACAGTAAAAAGCCGCCTGGTCCGTGCGCGGCGAATGTTGCGAGATCAACTTGAGGCGGCTCAATGAAGGCCCCCCGTTCAGCCTCTTCTCATCAAGTCCTTTGCCGGGATGATGCAGAAGGCGAATTGCAACCCCGTCGGTTCAAGCATCGTCTGACGGCGAACGGCATTGAGTCCATGTGCCTCCTCTGCAACCGGTGGGTTGGTGAGGCACAGGACGAGTGGTTGTTGCTCTCTCTTGAACTCGTACATATCTGTCCTGATGAACGTGGTCTGTAATTCTTCGCTGGCGGAAGGCTGAGACGCCGCTCCTACCGTTTACCTCGAATGGCAATCCCCCTTACAAACCTTTACAGACCCTTACGTCAGCGTGCGTGCGTTCCCCTTGTAATGTGCATTGGGGAACGCGGACTGCGCCTCGTGATGCAGCGCCTTCCCAACGATGCGGGCTTCGGTTCGCACACAATACAGACGTACTTGTGACGAACTTCAGAGTGCAACAGCAGTAAGCCTTGAGAGCTCCTTTGCTTTACCTAACTTCACACAAGCTTACGAAACAGGTCCTCAAAGGGAGCTGTAATCAAGTCCAGATCGATTGCGCTCCAGCGCTCGATCTAAGGAGCGAATAAAGCATGAAAACCATTTTGAGGAACGTGTTCTTTGCCTTTGCTGCGGTAATGATGACTGCACTGGTTGTCGCCCAGGGTCCCAGCATTAACTACGCTAAAGCCCAGTTCATTCCCCAGCAACTCGCGCCGAATGTTTACATCCTTACCGGCTCGCCCGGCGCGGACGCTGGCCATCCCGAGGCAGCAGGCGGTCGTATCGGTATCCTGGCGGGGCCGGAGGGCGTGTTGATGGTCGATGCGGCCTACGCACCTCTTTCCGACAAGCTTGCTATCGCGATCAAACAGATCAATCCCGGCCCGATCCGGTTTCTGATCGACACCCATTATCATCCTGACCACACTGGCGGGAACCCGAACTTTGCGAAGATGGGTGCTCTCATCTTCGCCCGCGAAGAGGTGAGGCAAGCACTCGTCACGCCACCTCCTCCAGCAGTGCTCGCGGCAGTCGGGGACGCAGCCTCATGGAAAGATCCCGAACGTCTTCCCATTGTGACCTACGGCGCTGGCGCTCCCGTAAAGATCCATTTCGATGGCGAGACGGTTGACCTCATCCCGCTTCCATCGGGTCACACCAACGGCGACACGATGATTCGCTTTGAGACGGCCAACGTCATCATGATCGGCGACTTCTATCGGAACTACGGCTATCCATTTGTCGATGCGACTCACGGTGCCTCATTCAAGGGGACCCTCGAAGCCATTGACCTGTTGCTGCGCACTGCTGATGCAAATACAAAGCTCGTGCCTGGGCATGGGTCGTTGCCCACACTCACAGACGTCCAGGCCTACCGCGACATGATCCTCGATATTCGAGCCAAGGTTCAGACGATGGTGGCGAACGGAAGCTCGCTTCCGCAGGTCATTGCAGCCAACCTCACCGCTCCATATGACGCCAAGGTTCCGGGTGGGACAGATCCATTGCCCGCTGGATTAGGCAATAGTGTCGATCGCTTTGTATCGGCCCTGTACGCGGAAGCGAAAGCGACGCATTAGGTCCCCGCCGATTTGAATGGTGGACGGACACGATTCTCCCTTACATAGAAACAGTGCTCAGGAGCAGCTAATGAAAACTCTGAAGACTTTGACGATCGCGTATTGGGCAAGCACAGGCTTATTTTGCTGCGTGTTCCTCTTCACCGGGACCTCGTATCTGCTGCACACGCAGACTATGGTTACGAAATTCCGCGAGATAGGTTTTCCCCTTTACATCATGAACTTGATCGGAGTTCTGAAAATAGCCGGCGCTATCACCCTCTTGGTACCCAGGTATCCAAGGCTCAAGGAGTGGGCTTATGCAGGTTTCATCTTCGACTTCGTCGGAGCGGCATGGTGCCATTTTGCCGTTCAAGGTTTCGGCCAAGGGGTGAGGCTCGTGATTCCAATCACGGTCGTTTCCATCTCTTACTTTACCTATCACCGGCTGAACGATCAGCCGGGACTGCCTACCCCGGTCGCCGAAGAACACTCTGCGCTGTAGGCAATTTACTCCCTCCTCAGCCCAAACAACTGATTTGTTCAGTAGGAAGTGTCCCTCAAATGGAGAATATTTCCGCATTGATTCGCCCCAGGTTCCATCTTGCGTCTCTGGTGCCTTCCATCCCTGCAATCGTCTCATCGTTCCTTGCTTCGGAGATCGCGGTCAAAGCGTGGTATCCAGCTCGCTACAACACCAACAACGCACTGCGGACGAGTGCAAATGTGTACGACACGCTCCCCTTCAAGAATCTGTTCCTTGAATTCAAACACCGCTAGGAGACGAGATGCACAAGAACTCTCATACGTCCGCAGCCAGATTGCTGTCCATCTTCTTGGCGTTGGCTCTATCCGGTACTGCCTTCGCGCAATCGAAGAACCCGCCGCACGCACAATCGAATGTCGCGGAGCTTCGTGCTCTGCTGCTCTCGCAACTTCGCTCCACCCATACTCAACCCGAATGGTTCCTTCCCCTCAACACGGCGATTTCGGGCCTTACGGCGGAACAGGCCAAATGGGTACCTACCAACGCCTCTGGTAAGGTCAATCCAAATGCGAACCACTCCGTTGGAATGATCGCAAATCATCTCTTGTTCTGGAATTCGAATGCGCTCGCGCAGCTCAAGGGTGACCCTGTCAGGAATCCGCAAACGAATGATGAGACGTTCAATGACTTCGATCCCTCAAAGTGGAGCAAGATCGTTCGGGATCTCCACACAGTGATGGTCTCTCTCGAAGACCTGGTCGAACGTTCAGACGATCAAACCCTCTTAGAAATCGCTCCAACGATTGAGCACATCAGCACCCACAACGCGTACCACACGGGCCAAATCTTTTATGTAAGGAAGCTGCAGGCAAGCTGGAAGCTCGATAACGACGTGAGCAAATAGAGGTTAACGCGTGGCCGTGATTTTTAATAGCGAGCGCTAGCATTGACAATGATAACGGTCGCCACTATTATTAGCCCATTCAAGCATTTCAATTGATTCGCGTGGCTTTGCAACAGCGTTGCGATGGAGCTATCAGCGCCGCATGACGGCGACGAAAAGGGGCAATCGATGGGGATTACTCGGCGTGACTTCCTAATGAGGGTTGGGCAGGCTGGCGGATACAGCGCAGCGTTCGCAACGATGCAGTCTCTTGGTCTTATGGCAGCCAAGGGCGAACAGGTGCAACCAGTCCAGGCTTCGGCCGGCATTGGCAAAGGTGTGAAGGTCATAGTCCTGGGTGGCGGCATTGGCGGGCTAGTGACTGCTTACGAAATGAAGAAGTTGGGTTATGACGTGATTCTTCTTGAGGTCCGAGACCGTCCAGGCGGTCGCAACTGGACTGCACGGGCCGGCACGAAGATCGAATTCGTTGATGGCACAACGCAAACGGTGAATTGGGAGGCTGGCAACTATCAGAATTTTGGCCCAGCGAGATTGCCCAGCACTCACTGGACCATGCTTGAGTATGCACACGAACTCGGCGTGCCCATGGAAGTCGAGATCAATACGTCCCGCTCGACGCTTTTACAAAACGACAAAGCAAACGGCGGCACGCCGATGCTTCAACGCAAGGCGATCAACGACACGCGTGGTCATGTCTCAGAATTGCTGGCTAAAAGCATCAGCGGCGGGGCCCTGGATGCGGAGCTAACTAAGGAGGACCGCGAACGCATGATGGCGTTTCTCAAAGTCTATGGTCCGCTCGATCCCAAGGGAGCCTATCGAGGCTCACCCCGTGCAGGATATAAGGCGGCTCCGGGGGCAGGAACGGACGATGGAGTCGTCGAAGAGCCGGTCGATATGCACACGCTTCTCGATGCAAATTTCTGGCAGTTCATGCTGACGGAAGAGACCTGGGACTGGCAGGCCACGATGATGCAGCCCGTGGGAGGCATGGATCGAATTCCATATGCCTTCGCGAAATCGCTCGGTCCTGTCGTGCATTACAGAGCGGAGGTGCAGGCCATTCGCAGAACAGACAAGGGCGTGGCAGTGCAATATCTCCAGGCGGGTGTAAAAAAGCAGGCCGAAGCCGCATATTGCGTCATCGCTCTACCGTTCGAGATGCTGAAGAAGATTCCGAACGATCTGTCACCGGAGGTGAAAACAGTCGTGGAGGGCAGTGTCCCTTTCGGCTTTTACAAGACGGTTTGGGAGAGCCGAAGATTCTGGGAGAGGGACTACAACATCTACGGCGGTTTGTCGTACACCCTGCAAGGGCCGGGCATCGTTTGGTACCCGAGTGCGAGCCTGATGAGCAAAACCGGTATTTTGCTTAGCGGATACGGCGAGGAAGTAGGCTCACCGCTCTGGAATATGAGTCTGGAAGAAAAGTTCGCGTATTCGCGGGCGGTGGTGGAGAAGTTCCATCCGGGCCACGGGAAGGAACTCGCAAAGCCTGTCTTCTGCGGATGGCGCCGCGTGAAATGGAACGAAGGATCTTGGATTCGCACGTTTGGCGGAAGTGACGGATACAACACCGTCATCAAGAATGACGGCCCCTTTTACTTCGCGGGCGATACGGTCAGTCACATCCCCGGCTGRCAGGAGGGCGCAGCCCTTAGCGCACGTAGAGCGGTTTCAATGATTAGCGAACGGATCAAAACGAAATCGAGCTAGTTCTGCGACTCTGCGATGTCCACAAGAACACTATTCCAATACGAGGTCGAACAATGAAGAGAAGGTACAAGATCATCATCGGTTGTGCGGTCGTCCTATTTACCGCACTCTTCCTTGCCAGGAAACAGTTTGTGGGCGGCGCAGGCAGCCCGACCGTAGAAGGTTCACGCGCCGTTACAGATGGCGGGGTCAAAGTTCCGGGATGGAATGGAAAAGTTGATGCCGCCGAGGAAAAAGCGGGCATGACACTCAATGATGCAAGGCTCATTCAAGAGGGCGATGCTTTTCATGTCACGACGGGTCCTGCAACCACGTATTGGATGTCGAATGCGACGGCCTCTGGAGATTTCACCGTCAAAGCAACATTCAACGAGCCCAAGTACATGAATCTTAACTCCCATGCACATCCTTATGGCGTCTTCATCGGAGGCAACGATATGGGGACTTCCGACCAAAGCGAGCTTTACTGTGCAGCCTTTGGAAACGGAAAGTTTATCGTACGCGGCTTCGGACCAACGCCGTTCAGAATGAATGGGCTGCTGGGTGAAAGCAACAGTGCCGTCCACAAAGCGCCAGGGCGAGGCCAGCCCGTAACTCAGGACATCTCCGTTTCGGTCAAAGGAAATACGGTGACGTGCGCTGTCAATGGATCGGTGGTCGCCAGCTACGACAAAGCTGCCCTCACAGGCGCCGGCAAACTGAAATCGACTGACGGCTATTACGGTCTTCGTTTCGCGCACAACACGGATGTCTTAGTCACGGGCCTGGCGACGTCGAAGAATTGAGCGGTCGGACTGCCAATAGACCGATCGATTCCGACACTACTTGGGCCTTTCAGCTCATAAGCCGGCTTTACCCCTGCCTTAACTCAGAGGTGAAATCGAGGAGCGTTCTGACGAGGAAGTCAGGCTGCTCTTCCTGGACAAAGTGACCCGAATTGGGTGCAAGCATTGACTTGAGCCCAGGCTGGATGCGCGCAAATGATTTGGCCGTGAGCCCAGACATGCTGTGATCGCCGTCCATTGCTAAGACCGGGAAACTCCATGGCGGCGCAACGGTCCTCTCGAAGAACTCTTTCGAATTGCGAAGCGCCCGGTAATAATCGAAGCCAGCGGCAAGCCTGCCGGCGCGCATCTGGTTTTTGACGTATTCATCGATATCGCTTTCCGTAAGAGCACTCTTCTGGTACACGAAATCACCGAAGGCGAAGGCTCGAAAGAACTCTTCTTCCCGCCCTTGAATCAGCATTTCTGCAAACGGAGAGCGAAGGAATCCGAAGTGCCAGAACGCGCCAAAAAGGTCTTCGAGCCCAAAGCCCGAGAGAGGCGACTCAATGGCTACGAACGCGCGGACATCTTCACGATGCAACGCAGCGTAGGCCCCGACGGCCTGCACGCCGAAATCCTGCCCGACCAGGATCAACTCACGGAAGCCCAGCGCTTTCACCAGCTCGTACAGGTCGTCGGCAACATCCTTAATGGCGAAGTCGCGGGCCAGGGACGAGTCTCCCGTGCCGCGCGTGTCGGGTGCGATGACTGTGAAATGTTTTGCCAGCTCCGGCATCACTTTCAGCCAGGTGCGAGACGATTCTGGATAACCATGGACAAGCAGCATCAAAGGACCAGCACCCGCTCGTAGATAGTGAATGGTCTGTCCATTGACCTTCAGGTCGTGCTCCGCTATGTCATTTGGCAACTCTCGGCCAGATCCCGCATCGCTGTGTGGCGCGGGTTGAACGCGAAGCGCCTCGCGAAAGAGCCCTGCCTCCGGAGTACCAAATTGCGCCATCCTTTCACGGCCCTCAAGCGCCGCCGGATTGTTCGCTACAGCAGCCTCGAAGGCCGCGAGGCTAGCCCAGCGTCCATCGGCGAGAACACGATGATCGTCCACCTCACCTTGCCACAGAACCAGCTCAAAAAAGCCTGGCTTCGACTGGAGGATCGAAGTCTCCTCGCGCATCGCATCGATCAACCTCTCCTGGTTCTCTTTCGAGCTAGTGCGCCAAACATTGAAGAACCTGGTTTCTGACATGTCTACAGTCCCCTCTTGTCCTTTTGTTGTTGAAGAAATGCGTGCATTCGCGCCTGTTGCTCGGCCCCGAACAGAGCTGGGAATGCTTCCTCTTCAAGCTGGTCGCGGACTGTGGCCGGAATGCCACGTCCGGCACGCGTCATTCTCTTGATTGCGGCCACTGATTGCGCACTGCAAGCGGCAATACGGTGAGTCATCTGCCTGGCCGCCTCAAGAAGATCGGCTGATCGATGAACCTGAAGTACCATGCCGTACCGCATTGCCGTCTCCGCATCGACCACTTCGCCAGTGAACATCATTGCCAGCGCGCGCTGGTAGCCGACCCGTTCTTCCAGACGCCACGTGCCGCCAAAGGCGGGCATCACGCCGCCCATGGCTTCGATCTGCCCGAATTTGGCTTGATCTCCGGCAAGGGCCAGGTCGCAAGCAAGCACCAACTCACAGCCACCGCCTAAAGCGGGAGCATCAACTGCCGCGATCACTGGCACCGGCAGGTCGGCAATCGCCCGCGCCAGTTGGTGGCCATGGTGGCTGAAGATGCGCGCTTCAGCCGAAGGCATATTGGCGAGCTCTTCGACATTCACCAACCAGGAGGCAGCATGTGTAGCGCAGAGAATCACAGCACGGATGGAGCCGATATCTGAACGGAGGTCATGAAAGATTGCGGCTAACGCCTGCTTGCCCGCTATGTCAACGCAGTGTGCACGCCGGAATGTGAGTATTGCAACCTGTTCTTGCCGATCCAGCGCAATATCCTCTGCTGCAACCATTCGCGTCTCCTTCGTAGTTGTTGCTAACTCTCCCTGCACACCAACAACTCTTTACAGCAGGTGAACCATGTTCCGATGACCGCCATATACTGAATCGTACAGGCGCCCGCAGTTTGACTCTACGTGAAGTCAGATCATCGGTATTCCGAATTCCGGGTGCAGATTTACAGGAAAGCGACATAAACGTGGCGAGCGAGAAAACTCCAATCTGGAAGCCATCGGCACACACGAGAATGGCTGTGGATGATTTCGTGGTCATGCACGGTGGTCCCAAGGCGATGCGCCTTGCCGAGCATGAGCACAAGGAAATTCAGATTGAAGCGCATTTCAGCCCAGTTTCCACTACACGACAAAGCTCTCCCGTCTTGCCCGAAACCTTTCGGCTAATCCCCTCGAAAAAGCCGCACGTCGGATCATGGAACGAGGGCAGTGAAGTCATCGTCTTTCTGCTCGATACTCGACAATTGGAAATCGCATGCGACGAATTGCTGCGCCGATCGAACGTTGTGATTCACGATGAAATCTGGGGATCGGACATTCTTATCCAATCCGTCGCGAGTGTGTTGCGCCGGGAGTTCTTGACCGGGACAAACGATCCGATGTTTCTCGAAGGTCTGCGTACAACGCTATCCGGTTATTTAGTCCGTTCTTTCCGAAACTCGGGATCACGTTCGATTCGTGGCGGACTGTCATCCAACGCTCTGCAACGCGCTCTCGAAATGATCGAGGCGAAGATACGTACGGGCGTGAGTATTGAGTCGCTCGCTAAACATTGTGATATGGGTGTTCACCGTTTTTCACAGCTCTTCAGGAAGTCTACCGGACGAAGTCCGTACCAATATTTCCTTGACCTGCGCATCGATCGAGCGAAGCACTTCCTCAAAGATACGTCTCTGCCTTTGGCAGAAATAGCATACAAACTCGGTTTCGCAAGCCAGGGCCACTTCTCAACGACGTTCCGCCAGCACACTCAACTCACACCTCAACAATATCGACGAGCAAGTCGTTAACTGCGGCAAACCCTCGTTTTCTCAGCGCCGGATTTATAGTGAGAGGCGCCCGCCCGCAAACTCTAAAGCTATGCCGGATGCAAGCAGACAGCGGGCGAGGGAGATCCAGAGCGTAGATGTGCCAATTGTTGACTCCAAGGCAACGCGCTCATGGAACAAGGTTGACCGATGGAATGAGGCGAGCTCAATGAGCGCTCAACCAGCGAGACAGCTCTTGACCGACAATGCTTACGCCTCTGCGAGACGCTTGAGTGAAAGCAGAACGCTCCTGAAGTCCTCTGTCACAAATGGACCGATTTCGGCTGCAGCTGGCCCGGAAATTGTCGTGCTGTAGATGATGCGGCTGCGGCCCTCGTCAAGGGGCACAATCCCATGGTGGACCTCGACCCGCGTGCCGTCGATTACGGTCTCATCGGTGAAGGCTTCGTTCTCACGCACAGATGTCAATCTGCTCTCGAACGCTTCACTTCCCGGCGGTTGCATCGTGAATGTTGTTCCCTCAGCAAAGGGTCCATGGACCTCAATATGCTCTATTCCCGCGTTCCAGATCTTCCACCCCGCCACATCTGAAAAAAGCTTCCATATCCGCTCTGGAGTCGCGACAACTTCAATGCTCTCTTCATGAGTCCACATGATGCAGGTCCTTTTGGGGTGTATTTTCCAGCGGCAAGATCGCAGTTCGTCGAGCACACCGCATCTTGGAAAGCCAATCATCTCATATGCCGCTGCAATCAGAAATTGAGCAGCAGGTCTTCTGAAGCTAGCTTGGAACGAGATCGACTTTCTCGGTAGTGATCGTGTCCCGATGAGTGCGTTAGCCAAGATGCACTCACCGAGACCGGTTAATCCAGAGGGTTAGTGTCTGGGGTTTGCGTCTGTCGCGGAAGCCCGCGCCAGTGCTTGCGTGTCGATATACTCCCGGACGCTCTTCAGTTTGCCATTCCGAAGGGTAATGTCGAAGACCCAGTGGTCCTCGAACGGCTTATCCGTGGCTTTGATCTTCCCCACCGCGACGCCGATGGCCAGAACCCGATCTCCTTGCGCCACGAATTCGGGAGGCTTTGGGTAAGTCATTTCCACCTCTTCGGATGCCTTCCGAAGCGTAGCCGCCAATCCCGCGAGCCCGCGGTGCGTACCGGCCAGCGGCCAGTCCTCGCCTGGAATGATCCACTCAATGTCTTCCGCCACCAACGCCAGCAAACGTTGCTTATCGCCGCTGCCCATCGCTGCAAAGAAATCTTTTACAACCTGTACATTCTCTTCGATGCTCATCGGTTCTCTCCTTTCCTTCATCAAGCGCGTCCGATCGAGTGGGAGGTTTCGGAATCATCCTTCTCGGACCAAATCACACGGTGGCAAACCGATTACTGCTGCTTCTTGAACACATCTTGGAATATGAGCTGACCCCAAGTGCGGCCCCGTGCGTGCACCAGCCATCCCCCCTCGTTCAGCTTTCCCAGCTTGACGGGCGCGAACCCGAGTTGTTTGGCCAGGTCCGCCGCGGGAGCGACCGCGTCTTCATCGTCGCTCGACAGAAAGACGACCCGATGACCTCCCTCGACCACCGGATCGGCCGCCAGGGTGGCTGCAATCAGGTGATTGAACCCTTTCACGACCTTCGCTCCTGGGAAAGACTTCGCTACGAAGGCGGAGGACGGGAGACCATCCAAGTCTTCCGGCGGAACTCCAGACGCGTTCGTCACGTCGATGATCGTCTTGCCTCTCCAGCTCGGAAGGGCCTTCGCGACGTCGAGATGTTGATCGAACAGGACAGCCAGGAAGATGGTGTCCGCCTTGAGAGCTTCCTGGAGCGATTTGGCGACGACCGTTGGTCCAATCGCCCGAGCCCGCGGTGCCAACTCCTCGGGCGGGCGACGGCTCGCGACGGTCACGTCGATGTTGTTACGCGCAAAAGCGTGAGCGAGGGCCTGGCCTATCTTGCCGAACCCGATAATTGCGTAGCTCATAAATTTTCTCCGGTACCTGTTGATGTTGCTTTCCCGCTGATCGAATCCCGGTGAGTGCGTTAGCGACCATCCACTCATCGGGCCTCGCCGATCTCAAACGGCCGTCATGCCGCCATCGACGAACAATTCCACCCCGTTCACGTAACTGGAGTCGTCTGAAGCAAGGAACAACGCAACCGTCGCAATCTCGTCGGGCTGCCCCATCGTTCCCCGCGGAATCAGCGACTCGAAAAACTCCCGCGCCTCTTTGGTGAGAACTTCTTCCTGCATCGGTGAGGTGACAGCTCCCGGAACCAAAAGGTTTACCCGGATATGTCTGCCCTTCAGTTCGTTGAGCCACGTGCGTGCGAAGGAGCGCAACGCCAACTTGCTCGCGGCATACACACCGAAACCGGGGAAACCTTTTGCCGAAGCATTGGACCCGGTCATGATGATCGATCCGCCATCGCTGAACAGCGGCAACGCCTTCTGAACCGTGAACAGTGTGCCGCGCACATTCAGGTCGAAGGCCGCATCGAAGTGCTCTTCGGTGATCTGGCCCAGTGGCAATGGCTCCCCCTTGCCGGCACTCGCGAACAGGATGTCGATCTTGCCCTTCTCGCGTTTGACCGTATCGAAGAGGCGGTCCAGATCGTCCAGATTGGCTGCGTCACCGCGCACGCCGGTTACGTTCCGGCCTATCGCCTTGACGGCCTCATCGAGCTGCTCTTGCCTGCGGCCGGTGATGAAAACATAAGCACCTTCTTCAACGAACCGCTTGGCGCTCGCCAGCGCCATACCGCTCGATCCCCCCGTGATGACTGCAACTTTTCCTTCGAGCTTTCCCATGATTTTTCCTTTGATAGATGTGTGTTATTCAGTGCGATAAGGTTCTTTGGCGGCAGTCTGGCAGATCGGCCACCTTTAGCGGTCCAGCGCGATTTCAGATAGCCGAGAAGCCGCCGTCGACTGCGAAATCCATTCCATTCACGTAGCTCGAATCGTCTGAAGCAAGAAAGAGCGCTGCCGCCGCAATCTCCTCAGGACGACCCATCTTTCCGCGGGGAATCAGGGACTCGAACATCTCCCTCGTTGCCTTGTCGAGCCGCCGGGAGTCCGGTGTGTCGACCTGCCCCGGGCTCAGCACGTTGACCCGAATCTTTCTGCCCTTCAATTCGTTCAGCCACGTGCGTGCAAAGGAGCGCAAGGCCGCCTTGCTCGCCGCGTACACGCCGAAACCAGGAAATCCTTTCACCGACGCAACCGATCCAGTCAAGATGATCGATCCGCCGTCGTTGATCAGCGGCAACGCTTTTTGCGCCGTAAACAAAGTTCCTCGCACAATCAGGCCGAACTCTCCGTCGAAATGCTGCTCGGTAATCTCGCCCAGGACGGCGGCCTCGCCCTTGCCGGCGCTCGCGAACAGGATGTCGATTTTGCCCTTTTGCTTCTGGACCGTATGGAATAGGCGGTCGAGATCGTCGAGATTCGCCGCATCACCCTGCACGCCGGTCACGTTGCGCCCAATCAGCTTGACGGCCTCATCCAGCGCCTCCTGCCTGCGGCCCGTGATGAAAACGTAAGCACCCTCCTCAACGAAGCGCTTGGCGCTCTCCAGCGCCAGACCGCTCGATCCACCCGTGATAACTGCAACTTTTCCTTCAAGCTTTCCCATACTTGCTCCTTTGCGTGCCGTGTAACATCCGATACACAGGAGTAGATTCCTCTTGTGGTGGACGAGAACTGCTCAGGAGTCCAAAGCTTTTGTCTATTCGTCCAAACAGGGAGGCTGAATTGGACCCCATAACAGATGTTTTCCGAACATTGCACGTAACCGCCTTCGGTCAGCACAGGCTCGAAGCCACCGCTCCGTGGGGCCTTAGAGGGGGAGGGGCGGAGACCGAAGACAAAGCGCCGAATGCCGGCAAGAAGAGTTCACCGACAGATTTGGCGCACTTCGCCATGCTGTCGCGCGGCAATTGCTGGCTCAACGTCGAAGGCATTGCGGAGGCGATTCCCCTCACCGGTGGTGATTGCATGTTGCTGGACCGTGACACTTCGATCGTCATGCGCGATAACCCTCGAACATCTCCAAAATCGAGTTTCCGTGAGATCGCGGCCAAGGCTAAAAGCAACGTCGCTCATTGTGGAGGGGGCGGCGCACCGACGACCATCGTCTGTGGGTCTCTTAGTTTCGACCGCGCCAGTTTGAAACCGATCACTCAGTTATTGCCTAGCTTCATTCTGATCAGGGCCGATCAGGCACGCACGTTTGCTCTTCACAACACCATGCAGGCGCTGGCGTCAGAGATGGCAGACCAGGTGCCGGGGTCTGAAATCGTCGCGACGCGCCTGGCCGAGGTTCTATTTATCCAGGTACTCCGGGCATATATCGCGTCGGAACCGGAACGCAACCAGGGATGGCTTCGTGCTGTCTTCGACCCTCAAATCGGCGCTGCCCTGACTGCCTTTCACAATCGTGTGGGTGCGCCATGGACAGTCGAATCTCTGTCCGAAGCAGCGGGTGTGTCTCGCTCCGCGTTCGCAGTGCGCTTCAAAGACCTGCTGGGGCAAACACCTCTGGAATATGTAACCGAGTGGCGGATGCAGAAGGCGATGCACTTACTCGAACAGCGTGACAAGAAGCTCATAGACGTAGCTCGGTCGGTCGGCTACGAATCTGATGCTGCGTTCAGTAAGGCGTTTAAGCGAGTAGTTGGAGCTAATCCTGGGGAATACCTCAAACGTGGATTAGAAGGCCACGATCAGTCCCGCCGACATATGAGGACGAATGTGCTCGCGGTGTCTGGCATCTAGAGGAACTTCGATTACGTCTTCGTTTTGAAAATGGCTTTCAAGAACCAGGCGCATCATGCGCTTGAACAGCAGATAGGAGCAAATCTCTTGAAGGTGTAGAGCGACTCTCGATGTCATGGTAGTTTCTTCTCAAGAAAACGACACGACACACAATCATCGCTTCACGGTATCAAGAGATTTGCTTTGGCGGCTTCGATTGGAAGCGCGGCGCCAGACTCCATTGAAGCTGACGTTAAATCCGCCACACTGTTGATTGTCGACGGCACGAAAAGTATCGCTCGAGACGTTGTACTTCAGATCAAGTACGCAAGCGTCGTTCTCGCCGTGATCGAGGATGTGCAGGAAAGGCCCCATGGCGAGAGCTTCTCCACTGACGCCTCCGAAATTCACATTGTGGGCGGCGTTGGTAAAGTACGCCTTACCCGCGACGTGGATCCTGCCCTGGCCGGCCGCGCTGCGAGTGAGAACCAGTCGGTCACGGCTCGTACCGACATGGGTGTTGATCCAAGTGCCGAGCCACTGTTGCGTAGTGATGGCGGGAGTTGCGGGAACGGGAGCCAGGCGATTGGTTGGAATCCAGCCGGACCAGCCGCCCACCATCGCGCAGGTCCAGGCGCCTTGTGTCGCGCCGGGAGCGATCAGATCGCCCTGGTAATCCTCAGGTCTGGCGAGGTCGAGGAGCTGGGTGAAGCAGACCCCGGCTGAGTTGCCGTGGCTGCCGCAGTCATACACCCTAGGGACCGGGGCAGTGCCGTTGAAGACGCGCAGGCTGGCGAAGTCGGGAGCGCCAGAGGGATCGCATGGAATCGTTGGTGCGCCGGGAGGCGATGGAGCAACGTTGTTCTGGGCTGCCGCAACGATGGACGTGAGACAGAGCAGGGCGAACAGACGGATGAATTCGAAAAGACGCGGGAAAGACATAGGAGGCTACCTTTGAACTTCAACGATTGAGGAGCCGTAGGACCGCCGTCTCAGGCGCCCGACCGAATAACGGAGCAGCTGAGCGGCGCGCTGCGACGAAGTGACAACGGGAGTCTCCGGACTGTCTGAGATGGTGAACACGCTTACCACTCAACCCCGAAATTCACGAACAGTTGTGCGCTTTGATGAAGAGTGAGCAAGGGACGGACTTCAGTGCAATATCCAGATGCCGTGAAGCGGGTGATTTCATCCAATGCCGTTTTTCTCGTTCTACACCCTCAGGAGATTACTCCAATCCCAACAAACGCCGTCTTCGTCACCGATAGCGCTCAAGCGACTAGCCAGCGGCTTGGGACCGATGCAGTCGCAGATCGTCGGGCAGGGGCGGAGGCGAAAGAGAGGCGACAGGGGCCAAAGCCGCAGCTGTCGCCTCGCGATCTACCCATCAGATGGCGACAGTACCACCGTCGACGAAAAGTTCAACTCCATTCACAAAGGATGAATCGTCGGAACCGAGAAAGAGCGCAGCAGTTGCGATCTCCTCCGGAGTCCCCAGCGTTCCGCGAGGGATCATCGCCGCTAGTCCCTTGATGAAGTTGGCGTCTCCGAGAGGTGTGAGAGCAGGGGTGTCGATAGAACCGGGACTTAGTACATTGAAGCGAATGCGACGCTCCTTGTACTCCATTAACCAGGTGCGGACGAACGCCCGAATAGCTGCCTTGCTGCCCGCGTAGACGCTGAACCTCGGTATAGCCTTGACGTTCGCGATCGATCCGTTCAGAAGGACAGAGGCACCATCGGTGAGCAGCGGAACTGCCTTTTGTACAGTGAAGAGCGTGCCGCGTACGTTGGTGTTGAATGTCCAGTCGTAGTGTGCTTCGTCCACCTCTTCAAGCGTCTTGAACTCTCCCACGCCAGCGCTGGCGAACAAGACGTCGATCTTGCCCTTTTCTTTCTTCACGATCTCGAAGAGCTTGTCCAGGTCAGCCAGCTTCGATGAATCGGCCTGGATGCCGGTGACGTTACGGCCGATCTCCTTCACTGCTGCATCGAGCCGCTCCTGGTTACGGCCCGTGATAAAGACATACGCGCCTTCTTTCACATACAGCTTTGCGGTGGCCAGCGCCATGCCTGAACTGCCCGCGGTGATCACAGCGACCTTGCCATCAAGTTTGCCCATTTTCAACTCCTTTGCAAGCGGCGGTTCTCCGCCCTCGCAACACTTCGATGGGCGTCACGACGGGAAAGATTCAATAGTTCGGAACATCGGAACTAAAAGAGAGATTAAGATTGAGTTTCAACCATGCGCCCACTTGTGCACCCTGAGATTAGTGATGTGCCGCTCGAATCGGTTTTGCACGCTTTGAGCGATCCCGTGCGGGTGGAAATTTTCGCCGACATCGAGAAGGCGCATTCTCCGGAAAATTGCTCTACCTTCCTGACCGTAGGCGAGAAGCAGATTCCCAAATCGACTCTTTCACATCACTTCAAGGTTCTGCGAGAGTCAGGATTGATTCGAAGCGAGCGGAGAGGAACGGAAATCATCAACTATTCCAGATGTAAGGAAGTAGACGGACGATTTCCTGGTTTGATTACGTCAATCATCCGTGCACACGAGATTCAGGCATCACAGGTGCGCGGTCCCCACTCTCCGAAGAAGGTTTCTCGTCTGCGGCAGCATTCAACAAAGGGCTAGTTAAGCGTTTGTAGCAGCCACATGCGAATTAACTACATGCAGGCGCTCCTAAATCTCACTGACGGGTGGGAAGGTGCTTAGAAAGTGCCTTCTCGATCATGAGCCCGTTCCAGTTCATCCTTGCAGAAACGCTCTTCTACCCTTGGCCGGTGAACGGCTTTCGTTGGTCGTGGAGCGTCTACGCTACGGAAGGACGTCCTCAGCGATTTCAGCGGAGCGGTTGCGTTCTTCTCTTTGGGTGCGTAGCGCGCCGGAGGCATGCCGATGTGGCGAACAAAAGCGACGGTGAAGGTACTGGCCGAGCTATAACCCACGTTCTCTGCAACCTGCTCTATAGCGAGATCACTTCCGCGTAAGAGCCGCTTTGCGAGTGCCATGCGCCATGCCCGCCTTCGGCGTCCCTTCGCCAGTCGAGTTGGTGGACCTCGACACGGTGCGTACCCTGTTTGAGACCAACACGCTGGGCACGCTCGCGATGATGCAGGCCATTCTGCCTTCCTTCCGCGAACGTCGGTCGGGCGTCATCATCAACGTCACCTCGTCGGTAACGCTCAGGCCCCTTCCGCTTATTGGCCTGTATCGCGCCAGCAAGGCCGCGGTGAATGCCTTTACCGAGACCCTGGCGCTCGAGATGAAGCCCTTCGGAGTGCGCGTACACCTGGTGCTGCCGGGACGCGCTCCGGAGACGAAGTTCGGCGCCAACGCCTTCCCGCATCTGCGCGGCCTCGACAACCCCGACTATGCGCCGATGATCGAGAAGGTCATCGCCGGCCTGCGAGACACGTCCGGCCAAGTGACATACTCAAGCGATGTATGTGAAGCGATCCGGAAGGTTGCCACTGACCCGTCTTCACCGCTTCGCGTCGCCGCTGGCGCCGATGCCGAGGCATGGATGGCGGAGGCTCCATCGCAAGAGTGAGTCTTTCGGACTTGCTTCGACGTTTGGTGTTTGGCTGGCTCTTCCTCGTAAGAAGCAGCCGAGCATCTCGCGCTGTGACGTACTGACGCAGTGACCCGCGATCCGGGCTGGTTAGGACGCGGCCGGTCCCGAGCTTCTGTAATATTGGCGGAGGTTGCGTGTGATGAATGGAGGAACATTGGGGCGAGCAACGCGGAGAGCAATGGCAATCGGGGCATTCTGTTTCGCAGCCGGGGTTCCTGCGCAAGACCATTTCCATCTGACTAACGAAGGCATCACCGCGCCTGCATGCACAGATGAGACCAAGGAAGCCTGTACCGCTGCAGATTATCGAGTCTGGCTCGCCGACCTGAAGGCCTGGCGTGCTGACCGGCATATCCGCATGGGGTATGACAGTAGCCTTTATGAGTTGCCAGCCTTGAAGTGGACACAGTCCAGTTTTATTCAGCCGCAAATGATGATCGAAGACCGCTATTTCTTTGACATCCAGAGCGGTAAATACACTGTCGATCGCTACCTCGATGATCTGGTCAAGCGTTACGGCGGCGTCGACGCGGTGCTTATCTGGCAGAGCTATCCCAACATCGGCATTGATGACCGCAACCAGTACGACATGCTTCGCGATATGCCAGGGGGCATCACAGGCGTGAAGAAGATGGTGGATGAGTTCCATCAGCGCAGTGTGAAGGTTTTTTTCCCTGTTATGGTCTGGGATCAGGGCACGAGAGATGAGGGTAAGCCTAACTGGACGGCCACAGCTGAGTTATTGAAGGCGGTTGGCGCAGATGGAGTGAACGGCGACACGTTGGAGGGGATGCCGAGGGCCTTCCACGATGCCACGATGAAGATCGGCCATCCCCTCGCGCTTGAGCCGGAGAACATGCTCACGGCCGACGACATGCTGACTTGGAACACGATGTCTTGGGGGTACTGGCGCTATCCGTACGCTCCGGAGGTCAGCCGGTACAAGTGGCTCGAGCCGCGCACGATGGTTAACGTGAGCGTACGCTGGAGCCGCAAAAAGACCGATAACCTGCAGGCCGCTTTCTTCAACGGTGTGGGGTTTGAGAGCTGGGAGAACGTCTGGGGGATCTGGAACGGTCTTACGCCACGCGATGCAGAGACGGTTCGGCGCCTTGCGACGATGGAGCGTGCGCTTGCGCCGTTCCTCGTTAGCCAGGGCTGGCAGCCTTACTACCCCACTGAGACGCGGGGTCTCTTCGCTAGCTTCTGGCCTCTCAACGACGATGCACTGTGGACGCTCGTCAACCGGAGCGGCTATGCTATGCGCGAAAACGTGTTAAACGTAACGAACGCGCCCGCCGGAGCGAAGTTTTACGATGTCTATCACGGCACCGAGTTGACGCCGCGCATGCATGGCAAAGATGCGCTGCTGAGTCTAGAAATCGAGCCGCATGGTTATGGTGCGGTGCTGCAGGTGACAAGAGCGCTGACGGCGAAAGAGCAGACGCTACTCGCGACTATGCGGGAGATGACCCAAAGACCGCTCGAAAGCTTTAGTCCGGAGTGGACGTTTTTGCCACAGAAACTCATAGACACAGCACCTGCGTTGGCTCCGATGGCTTTTCCAGAAGGCATGAAGAAGATCCCGGCGGGGTTGTACCGGTTTCGCGTCAGTGGCGTGGAGATTGAAGGCAACGATGATGTCGGCGTTGATTTTCAATATCCGTGGGAAGAATCGCCGCGCCGTCATCATGATCACTTTATGCAGATGAAGTCGTTCTGGATGGACACTTATCCGGTTACAAACGCTCAGTTCAAAACCTTTCTCGATGCCACAAGCTACCAACCCTCGGATACGACGAACTTCCTGCGCGATTGGAAACAGAAAAAGTACCCGGATGGTTGGGCGGACAGGCCTGTGACATGGGTCTCGCTGGAAGATGCGCGTGCTTATGCCACTTGGGCCGGCAAACGGCTTCCGCATGAGTGGGAGTGGCAGTACGCTGCGCAGGGCTTGGACGGACGCCGCTATCCATGGGGTGAAACCTGGCACGATGCGGCTGTCCCAACGCCGGTCAAGGGAAGAACTCTCACCGAACCCGATCGGGTGGGCGCCCATCCGCAGGGCGCGAGCCCATTCGGTGTCGAGGACATGACCGGGAATGTGTGGCAGTGGACTGACGAATACCAGGACGAACATACGCGTGCCGCTGTGCTTCGCGGTGGCAGCTACTTCCAGCCGCAGGGTTCGGAGTGGTACTTTCCGCAGGCGTATCAGAACGAACTACATGGAAAGTTTCTTCTGATGGCTCCGAGCGAGGACCGCTCCGGAAGCGTCGGCTTCCGTTGCGTCATGGATATCGAGTAACGCCATGGATCGGACCCTTCCTACGGCTACATGGCACGCAAGGACGCAACCATGCGTTAGAGGCGATCGAACAATGACATCGGTGACCGTGCCTGCCCCTGTAACCGCTACGCTTTCGGTTCGCCGATGGCATGGGCTTTCTGTATAGAGATCGACACCAGGTCGTCGGCCACTATTTATCGCCCGACGCCGAGCTTAATCAACGCATTCGCCCAGATCTGATAACCCGCGTCGCTGGGATGCGTGCCATCCGGCATGATCGACTTTGGAAGGGAGCCGTCCGGTGCTAAGAATTGTTCGCCGATATCGAGATAGATTACGGACGCATCTGTACCGAACCTCTGCCGCGAAAGCTTGTTCGTCTCCATAATGTTTTTGCTCAGATCGGCGTCGCGTTTCGAGCTTCGAGGAAAGATCGCCATCACTACGATGTGGCTGGCAGGTGACCGTTCATGGAGCTCCTTGACGATCGATGTGATGCCTTCTACCACCTCTTCGGGCCTGTTGGCACGTGCGTTCTTTGATCCGGTCAGGTTATTGGTGCCTATATTCAGCACCACCCACTTCGGTGTAAGACCGTCGAATTCGCCCTGCCGGATACGCCAGAGCACATTCTGTGTACGGTCCCAACCGAAGCCCATGTTGATGACCGGCACATCTCCAAAAAGGCTCTTCCACGCCGTGGGGCCGCTGGTGATGTTGCCCGCAGGCATGCCGCCCCAGAAGTGCGTGATGGAGTCGCCTATCATGACCACCTCCGGCTTGATGGACTTGTGCGTTTCCAACTCCGCATGGTGTCTTGCATACCAGTCATAGCCGTCCTGCTCGAGACGCGGCACAGGGATTTTCGCCGTGTTTATCTCCGTCATTGCATCTAAATCCATGCGGGGCGTATCGCCCATCAGCTTCGCCAGCGTGGGCTCAATGGCTTTGGCCATCATGCGCTGTCCGACCGTATCCGGATGAAGCGCGGGCCGGTCCTCGGATGTTCGGGGATCATAAAAGAGCGCCGTATTCAGCAGGCCGTTCTTATAGAAGATCGACCCGATATCAAGATATGCAACGCGAGGATTATCGCCGTAGCAGCGCGCGAGATACGCGTTTACCTCTGCGTCGGCTCTCGATTTACTTTCGGAACGGTCGCTGGGTAGGATGCCGAGCAACAGAATCTTTGTCTCAGGCAGATGCTCTTCGAGGGTCCCGATCATCGTATCAATGCCTGTTTCGGTCTGGGCGGCAGTCTGTCCATGAAGCGTGTTATTCGTGCCGATAAGCACCAGCGCAACCTTCGGATGCAAGCCTTTGACCTCGTCGTGGTCCAGTCTCCACGTGACATCGGCCGTCGTGTCGCCACTCACACCCAGGTTCAGCGCCCTCCTGGGGGCATAGAACTTCTCCCAAATGGGCAAGAAGTCCTCATCGGGCTTTCTGGCCACGTGATAGTTCTCCGTGATGGAGTCACCGATCAGCAGGAGCTGCGTTTCAGGGTGATCCTGTGCCTCCTTCACCAGGCTATTGTGCTGCGCCAACCAGTCGGGATCGCTGGAGTGATCCTTCGCTGGGGCGGTTTGTCCCCAGGAGTATCCCGGCAGAAGCAAAAGCGTCGCCAATGTGAGAAGAATCCCCTGTCGTTTCGCCATAAGCTGCCGACCTTTATCCTTCTTTATCTTTCGTATTGCTTTGCTTTGTTTTCGTTTTATAGTAACAAAAGAGGAAACATAAATGAAACTTGCGGTGTATTCATCGAAAGCGGCACTCGCAGAGGCTGCCGCCCAACACGCCAAGGGACTGCTGACGACGACGATTCGCGAAAAGGGGCACGTGCGCCTCATCGCGGCGACGGGAGCCTCGCAACTGGAGTTTCTGGAACAGCTGACGAGCCTGCCCGGCATCGACTGGGACAAGGTGGAGCTATTCCATCTGGATGAATACATCGGCATAAGCGAAAAACATCCCGCGAGCTTTCGACGTTACTTGCGCGCCCGTTTAATCGAGAAAGCTGGTATCCACAAATATCATCTGATCGACGGAACCCGTCCCACCGACGAGGTAATGGCTGAGGTTGGTGCAGCCATCCAGAGCGCTCCTATCGACATAGCGTTTGTCGGGATCGGAGAAAACGGTCACATCGCGTTCAATGATCCCCCCGCAGACTTCATCAACACGGACGCGTACGTGGTTGTAACGCTTGATGAACCGTGCCGTCAGCAGCAGTTCGGTGAAGGCTGGTTCCCAACGCTGGATGATGTGCCGCATCGTGCGATCTCGATGACCGTGCGGCAGATCATGGCTTCGACCAACATCATCGCCGTCGTTCCCGATGCGCGCAAAGCACAGGCTGTGAAAGACTGCCTGGAAGGCGACGTGAGCCCGCTGCATCCAGCATCGATCCTTCGCGAACACGCCAACGCTACGCTGTATCTTGAGCCCGAGTCTGCGGCGAAGCTCTCCACGGAAGCCATCGAAACTTTCAGCCGTTAAGGCAAAGGTTCAGATGCGTAATACCTTTCCCTCGTCCGTAGCACGCGTGTTGCGGACGAGGATCATCACCAAAATCATCCCCAGCACGGGTATGCATCCACTTGCGATCATGATCGGATCGAAGGCATGCGTGCCCATTCCTTTTCTGGAGTCGGAGAAATAGCCGACGGCCTTCATCGCTATCACTGTGAGCAGCGCCGCTACGGCTCCGCTCATCCCGCTGACGGTAGCCACCGAGCTGGGCTGGTTCAGGTCTGATGGAAGCACGTTCGCAATCGTGCTGAAGCAGGCATAGGAAAAGGTCGCGCCGGCGAACAGGACCGTGAGCAGAAACAGGTTTGTTGTGAGTACGGTAGGGATGAGCAGCATAGTGCCGAGGCCGCCAGCCAAGGCGATGGCTCTGCGCGCCGCACCAACACGCCAGCCCCGGCGAATCAGCCATCCAGAGACGGCGCCTCCTGTGAAGTTGCCCGCATCTGCCGCGATGAATGGCACCCACACTGAAAGCAGGCCGTTACGCAGATCGATGCCTTTTGCCACAAGATAAATCGGGAACCAGTCCGCGACGAAGAACCATACGGGATCGGTCAGGGCTCGTGCCGCAATCGTGCCCCAGGTCTGCGGGAACTTGAGCAATTCCCACACGGTCGTGGGCTTTGCTGTGTTCGACGAGCCCGAGATCGCTTTGTCCGCACGCAGCATCTCCAACTCGTGCTTGGAAATCGATGGATGCTCCTGGGGAGGGTAGTAAAACCGTCTCCATAAGATCAGCCACAACAGTCCGAGCACACCAGGGACGATAAACGCCGGCCGCCACCCCCAGTGTGTATAGATGAAGAAGACCAGAAACGGCGTGATCGCTCCACCAACTGACGACCCGCTGTCAAAGAAGGCTGTCGCCAGGCCACGCTCGCTCGCTGGGAACCATTCGGACACAGCTTTCGTCGCAGCAGGCCAGTTGGCCGACTCCCCCAAGCCCAGCATGAAGCGGAAGCCCAGGAACCCAAGCAGGCTGCTCGCAAGTGGAGTCACAATCGACACGATGGAATAAAAGCTGACGCTGAAGGTGATCGACCGCCGTGTACCGAAGCGATCGATCCATCGTCCGCAGAGCAGTTGGCCGATGCCATAGGCGACGCGAAAGCCGATCACGAGATTGGCATAGTCGCTGTTGCGCCAGCGATACGTCTCTTTCAGAAAGGGAGCGAGCAGAGACAGTGTCTGCCGATCGAGATAGTTGATGACCGTCGAGGCGAAGAGGAGGAGGCAGATGTACCAACGAATCGATTGTCGTGCGGGGGCTGCGAACCCAGCGGGGGAGTTCACCTGGCACCGGACAACAGAAGCTTCAGCGCGTTCATGGGCAGATCGCCCGTCTCCAGTGCCGTGAACACGTTTAAAAACTTGTCCAGCTCAATCACACCCATATTGGAGACGCTCCCGCTTGACCTCGTATCGAGTCGGATACGATAGCACAATTTATTTCGTTTTATTTCGTTTTAGGTATATATAAAACTAGCCTAGGCGTCAAACGAAAATTAACGGGCGAAATTCAACAGCCCTTCGGGGTCGTAGGCCTGCAAAAACGGATCGCGAATCTCAGCGCGGACAAAGGCCTCAATTCCCCCGCGTCCTTGTGTAGACAATGCACCGGAGAGGTTTCCGCAACGCGCCGCCGTGGCCACATCACGACCAGAGAGGAACGCCGCCAGAAAACCTGCGTTGAAGCTGTCTCCTGCCCCCACCGTGTCCACAATCTTCGCGAGTTTTACCGGCGCTGACTCGTACGACGTGCCCTCGGTCACAACCAGAGCTCCAAGCGATCCACGCTTCAATACGATGGTTGCAACATGGGGTTGTATCTGCTCCAAAGCGCCCGTGACATCCTCGGACTTCGTCATGCGGCACAGCTCCGACGCATTCGGCATAAAGATGTCAACGAAGGGGAGCACTTCCATCAATGGCGATCCCCAGACATCGGCGGGATCATCGTTTGGATCGAGCGAGATCGTCATCCCGTTACGTTTCAAGCCGGCCAGGAACGCGGGTAAGCCTGCATGAAGCTTGCTCTGCAGATACAGCGACGACAGGTGAAAGTGACGTGCCGAACAGAGGTGAGACACATCGACATCTGCCAGTGCAAGATCCGCGATCGTACCCAGGTAGGTGAGGATATGGCGTTCTCCGTCGTGGGGCAGAAGCACCGTCACACCGGTCTTGCGTCCTGGCAGCTTCTTCACGCCGGTGACATCCACACCACGATCAGCGAGATATCTTTCCGCGGCAGTGCCGAGGTCGTCATCGCCGATCACGCTTTGAAAACTGACTTGCATTCCCAGGGCCGCAAGGTTATGCGCAACGATCGCCGATGAGCTTCCCAGAGTCATGCTGAAGTCGCTCGCCAGCAACTCGCGCTCGGTCTGCATCGTCTGTGGCAGACCGTACAGAATTAGGTCCAGATTGAGTTCCCCTGCGATACCGACATCAAAGCTGTGATTCATGACTCTCCCACTTGCGTTTATAGTTAATATAGTTTACTTTTTATTTCGAATTCTTTCGAATTGCGAACAAGACAAACATGCGACCAAATATGACAAAGCATCTCCTACGGCCTTTTATCTCAGATACGCCCGGGGGCGCCCTATGAGTGTTGTGCTGCAAAAGCAACTGCTTGCCGAGCGAAGACATGCTGGCATCTACGCTGTCTGCTCCGCCCATCCATGGGTGATTGAAGCTGCGGCTTTGCAGGCTCTTGAGGACGGGACTTCCCTGCTGGTCGAGGCTACCTCCAACCAAGTCAATCAGGATGGTGGCTACACCGGCATGCAGCCCTCGGATTTTCGAAGCTTTGTCGGAGAGATCGCAGAAGGCGTCGGCGTCCCTGTCGAGCGGCTGTACTTTGGCGGAGATCACTTGGGGCCAAATCCCTGGAGTTCGCTCAATGCGGTCGAAGCCATGAAACGGGCGTGCCGAATGGTCGATCAGTACGCGCGCGCGGGGTTCACCAAGATTCATCTCGACGCCAGCATGCCTTGTCTGGGAGATCCTGAAGTTCTGAGCGATGAGATCGTGGCTGAACGCGCCGCGACGCTCTGCGCAGCGGTGGAAACGGCTGTCATGGAGACCAACGGGGTGGCGCCGATTTACATCATTGGCACGGAGGTTCCTCCTCCGGGAGGAGCTTCGCATGCGCTCAACCACATTGAAGTCACTGGAGCCGCCGCCGTGGAGCGTACGCTCCAGATTCATCAAGCAGCCTTCCATGACGCTGGCCTCACTGAAGCCTGGAAACGTGTTCTGGGCATCGTTGTCCAGCCGGGCGTCGAATTCGATCACGATCATGTCTTCGACTATGTTCCAGCGGCAGCACAGAAGCTGCAGAGTTTCCTCGATCGCCATCCCAGCATTGTCTTCGAGGCCCATTCCACCGACTATCAAAAGCCATTAGCGTTTCAGCAGCTTGTACGCGACGGATTCGCCATCCTGAAGGTCGGCCCCGGGCTTACCTTTGCACTCCGTGAGGCTCTCTTTGCACTGGCCCATATCGAAGACGAGCTTCTGCCGCAGGCCCAGCGATCTCATCTGCGCGGCGTTCTCGAGCAGACCATGTTCGACAATCCCAGATACTGGCAGCAGTACTATCCCGGCACGGAACAGGAACAAAAAATTCTGCGCTCGTTCAGCTATAGCGATCGCATCCGCTACTATTGGTCGGCACGGGAGGTTCAGACGAGCATCGAAACACTGCTTAGAAACTTCGAGGCTCTCTCGGTGCCCAAGACCTTGCTGAGCCAGTATCTACCTGGAGGTTACGAGGCTGTACGTGGGCGTAAGGAGATATCTGCTCGTCATCTCGTGATCGAGCACATTCGCACGGAGATCAGGAAGTATAGCGCGGCGTGCAAACCTGACAGTGGCCGCGCCGCCTAGGGAATCCGCTGCTCCTACGCGAGCAGCAGATTGCATCCGTGCGAACGGATCTTTTCTTGAATGGCGACGGGCATGTTGGTGTCACTGATCACGGTGTGGATCTCCGAGAACGTTGCGATACGCGACATGCTGCGCTTGTCGAACTTGCTTGAATCGGCCACAAGAATGGTCTCGCGCGCAATTCGAAGCATCGCCCTGTTCACCATCGCCTCTTCGAGATCCGCGCCGCTCGCGCCAAAGTCTGGGTCACAGCCGGCGCCTCCCATGAAGAGCTTGTCCGCAGAGAGTTGGCTCAGCATATCTTCTGCGGACCGGCCGACGATCGAGGCCGAGTCGCTTCGCAGCGTGCCGCCGAGGATCGTCGTGTGAACCCCACGCGCTCCCAACAGCTCATTGGCGATATTGACACCATTTGTAATGACCTGCAGCCTCGGACGATTCTTGATCTGCTTGGCGATCTCGCCGGTCGTCGTTCCCGAGTCCAGAATCACAATTTCGCCATCCTGGATCAGGCTCGCGGCAAGAATACCGATGCGGCGTTTTTCTTCGATATGCGACTGAATACGATCCTGAAACGGAGACTCATACAGTCTCGAATCCGGCTTCAACGCGCCGCCATGCGACCGTTGCAGCAGCCCACGCTTTTGCAACTCATTCAGATCGTTGCGGATGGTCACTGAAGTGGTGCTAAACCGTTGCGCAAGGTCCTGTACTCGCACTCTTCCAGAAGTGTCGATGATCTGCATAATCAACGCGCGGCGCTCGTCAGCCATGATTCCGCCAGTTGCTTCCTTCACGCTGTCAGACAATGTGATGCCACTCCCGATACTGATTACTGATTGCTTGCAAAACGACAATACAACTACGGCTTCTATCTCTGTCATCACTTGCGATTGCTTGTGAGATTTTGTTGGCCGGCACACAGAACAAAAGCCAGTGTATCGCATCCGTGTCGCCCGTCTCGATTTCGTTGTTGCGGCTACGATTGACGCGCTTTCCGCACCTTTGCCCCGTCAGACACGAAAAAGATCTTAGCCAAAATGCAGACGCAAAAGCCCGGCCAGCGCTTTCGTTTATAGCGAATATTTCTTTCGAATAGATACCAAATGCAATGATACAGTTTTCTTAATCTTTCTTTTTCCAGATTAGAATGGCAAATCCCCAAACGAGCGTGTAGTGTTCACGATGACAGCTGGAGCAAGCAGGCGTTCTCTCAGACTCTGGACAGGGGCAATCCTTTGCACCCTCATCAGCGCGTTGAGCATGGGCCAGACCGAGGTGACAAAGGTCCCGCTGATACCTGCGCCCCGCGAACTCGATGAGAAAGCTGTGCTGCCGCTCACCGGATCTGTCACTGTTCGCTCCTCCCTCGATAACGAAGACCTCTTTGCGGCTAAGGATCTGGTCAACGAGCTACATCTGCGAGATATCCCGGTGAGTGCAAAGACCACTGGCGTAAGTATCGAGTTGTTGCGGCTCGACACTCCAAAGGCTGCTTCGCTCCTCGCTGCACACCACCTCGTCTTCACCGACACGATGCGCGACGAAGGCTATGCCCTGCTATACGACCGAAGAACGTTCTATGACATCGCTGCGACGTCCACGGGCATCTTCTATGGCGTCCAGACGATCAAGCAACTCGTCACGGGTCATGCTCAACAGGCCGTGCTTCAAACGGCTAAGATTCGCGACTGGCCAGCGATGAAATACCGCGGGCAGGATGACGATCTTTCGCGTGGCCCATTTCCGACACTCGACTATCAGAAAAAGCAGATTCGCACACTGGCGGCCTTCAAGATCAATATCTATTCGCCGTACTTCGAGAACAATCTGCAGTACGCTTCCGATCCGCTGATAGCGCCTCCCGGCGGCTCTATGAGCCGTACCGAGGTGGAAGAGCTCGTACGATTCGCGCAGCAGTATCACGTTAGCATCGTTCCGCAACAGGAGGCCTTCGGACATCTTCATCACGTCCTGATGCATGAGCGCTACAACCATCTGTCTGAAACACCGCATGGCACGGTACTTGCTCCAGAACAGCCCGGATCTCTACAACTAACAAGCAAGTGGTTCGCACAAGTCGCGCAGATGTTTCCTGGTCCGTTCCTGCATATTGGGGCCGATGAGACGGACGATTTGGGCTTGGGTCAAACCAAGGGCGCCGTCGCCAGCCGAGGCCTGGTGCCGGTCTACATCGACTTCATCACCCAGGTCCATGAGGCTTTGCGGCCTTTGCATAAGCGGCTCCTATTCTGGGGGGACGTCGCGATGAACTCACCGGAATCCGTCAAGAATCTTCCCAAGGACATGATCGCGGTTCCATGGCAGTACTCGATGCAGGAGCACGGTTTCGATAAGTGGATCGCTCCTTTTCGCGATTCCGGCATTGAGACATGGGTAGCGCCGAGCGCTAATCGGGGCAACCGTATCTTCCCCGACAACGATAACAATCTCAAGACGATTCAGGCCTTCGTCACCGATGGTCAGCGGCTGGGGTCAACAGGCATGCTGAATACAGTCTGGAACGATGGTGGAGAAGGCATCTTCGAGCAGAACTGGTATGGCGTTCTCTACGGAGCTTCGTCCAGTTGGCAAAGCGGCAAAGCCGACATTGAGCAGTTCGAACAAGACTACGGCCGCGTCTTTCACAACGATTCGTCCGGAAAAGTAAATCAGGCTGAGATCGCGCTGATGAATGCGCACCTCATTCTGGCCAAAGCAGATTTGCAGGCAAAGAATGTCTTGTTCTGGGAAGACCCTTGGAGCAAAAACGGACAGCAGGATACGTTGAAGATTCTACCCGTCGCCCATGACCTTCGCATGGCGGCGGAGGATGCCATCATCCTTCTTGAAGAAGCGAAGAAGCAGCCAGAAATACGCAATATTGATGCGCTGGACGCGATGGAGATAGGCGCGCGCAAGATGGACTTCATCGGACAGAAGTTTCTGCAGGCCGAGGAGATGCGCCAGGAATATTCGGAAATGTATGCTCACCAGGCAGACGTGCCGAAGAAGGAGGCCGTCTCAGACATGTCGTTTACCCTGAGCGGCAACAATGGGCAATGCCAGGACTTGCGTGATGGTTATGGGCTTATTCGTGATCTCTTCCGGGCAGCATGGCTCAAAGAGAGCCGACCTTATTGGCTTGACAATGTTACTGCGCAGTACGACCTGAATATGCAGCTCTGGATCCAGCGAGGAGTAGTCATTCGCGCCGCGGGAGACGACTATGAGAAAACAGGTCACCTTCCAACGCCACAAGAGCTCGAGATTCCAGCAACAACGCTCCTCACACGATAAGAGGTTCCATGACGTCCCGCGCACATCGAACGCGACATGCTTCAGCCGGTGCAATCTGCATCGTTTTGTTGTCTTTCACCGCCGTTGCTCAAAGCGCCGATGTGCAGCCCATGCATGTTGCCATAGACCCGGAGGATGCGAGCTTTACGCTTTCCGCGGACGGCCTTCCCTTCCCCGTACTTCGGGCCGGCATCTCCGCCCTGATCGATGGAAGATGGGTTCGGTCGAGCAGCTATCCAAATCACCGCATCGATGCCGTTGCCGGAGGATGGGATGTCACTTTTAGTGGGCTGGCGAATGAGCCGGAGCTACATTATCGACTTCACACTCCTGAGGGGCGTTCCTTTGGAGAGGTGCAGGCAACTGTTCGCAATACCACTGGAGGGCCCATCCACGTCAATGCGATTCGTATGATGGATACGGTAGGCGGCCCTCTTCTCAATCTCGGAGGCCCCGTCGAGCATGACCGCATTCTCTCCGACAGCTTCAGCGAAGACACGCCGGCCATCAAGATCATGGACCTGAAAGATGCCCCAAACCGCGTACATCGTGGTGTAGGCAGCCAACTGATCTATAACCGCGACAGCAAATGGAGCTTCTTCGCGGGTACCGGCACGTCGGATCGTTTCATCACACTCCTACGGCTGACTCTGGGCAAGGATACTGGGATCGAGAGCTACATTGCCGAGTCTACCGGCACTACTGAAATCATGCGAGAAAACTCCCTTCTTGAATCCCCCAGTGAAGATGCTGTGCCGTTATCGCTTGAACTCGCATCGGGTACAGAGCTCCGCTCGGAGCGCCTCTTCTTCAGCATCGACAACGACTATCACCGTCAGCTCGAGGCCTATGGCGTTCTCATTCGAGACCTGCATCACGCCCGCACCAAGGCTTCTACTGCGATGGGCTGGTGGAGCTGGACGGCTTACTACTACGGCCTCACCGAGGGAGTCGCACTCACGAACGCTCAATGGCTGGCGCAGAATCTGAGTGAGCTTGGCTACAACTACTTCCATCTCGATGAGGGCTATCAATACGCTCGCGGAGAGTACATTACAGCGGATGCAAACCAGTTCCCTCATGGAATGATTGCGCTCGAAAACCATGTGCACGCGCTGGGCCTCACGTCGGGAATATGGACCGCGCCCTTCGAGGTCTCTGAGCGAGCCTCCATCTTCACGGACCATAAAGACTGGCTTGTGCACAATGCCGGCGGTCAGCCCATTCACCTGGGCTGGGCTAATAATCACCTTGACCGCCTATACGCCCTTGATACTACTCATCCTGGAGCGCAGGAGTATCTTCGCTCGACCTATGCCGCACTGGTGAAGCAGTGGGGCATCCGGTACATCAAGCTTGACTTCATGGACGACAGCGCTGTTGAAGGAATCCGCTATCGGCCGAACACCACCGCAATGGAGGCTCAGCGGATTGGTCTTGCGACTATTCGCGAGACAGTAGGCGACGACATCATGCTGGATAAAGACGGCAGCGCTATGTTGAATCCAGTAGGCTATGTCGACTACGGCCGCATCGCACAGGACACCGGACATACCTTCACCGCAACGAAAGAGGCCGCGCCCGCGGTCGCTGCTCGCTACTACATGAATCGTAACTTCTTCGTGAATGATCCAGACGCCTTCACCGTATCTACTCAGATCATTAAAGATCATGCGTGGAACGGCGGCAAAATCCCACTCACGCTGGAAGAGGCTAAGGCTTCCATCGCCCTCAGCGCGATCTCAGGTGGCATGTTTGAGATCGGTGATGACCTTCCTTCACTCGGCAGCAAGCCGGAGAGGCTCGCTCTGGTAAGGAACCGCGATCTGCTCAACATGGTCAAGCCAGGCAAAGCGTCGAAGCCAATGGACTTGATGAGCTATGCCCCGGAAGATAAGCAACCCAGCATCTTTTTTCTGAAGGAAGATGGCGGGCATAGTGTTCTCACAATCTTCAACTGGACCGACGAAGCCCGTACCCATCGCATACCCCTAGGCTCCGTTGGTCTTGACGTGAACTCTCGTTATTTCATTCGAGAGATCTTCGATAGAGACTCATCGACGAGGCGGGCCGCGCACGTCCTCACGGTAACCCAACCCGCTCATTCGGTGCGCATCTATCAAATTATCAACCTATCTATCCCGGCGCAGCGGCAGCATATCGACGTCAAGCATCCCACCCATGTCAAGACCGGTGAAAGCGCTTCTTTTTCCGTTTGCTCGGAAGACGTAGCTTTTCCACCCGCTGAGTACCGCTGGACGTTCGGAGATGGTGTCAGCGCGCAAGACTGCGCCGTAACCCACACCTACACCCAGCCAGGAACGTACCGCGTACGACTGATTGCGATAGGTGCGACAACATCCACACAGATCAGCGCCTTCGACGTGACCGCTGAAGGAGAGATACCCTCCGCGTTTGTGCCTGCAACAAAGACACGCTTCAACGACAAGTAATTGGCTCGATATAGAAAGACCCGCATGACATTACAATTTCGCGATCGATATCAGTCGCAGACTGCGATAATCCTGATCCTGCAAACCATCGGCCTTCTGGCCATGCTTTCAAGCCGTTCAGGTTATGCACAGCGCACCAAAGATCAGGGCGAGTTCTCCCGTTATGTCGGAGATGCGCCAAAGCATGCGCGGCCGTACGATAAGGCCCTGTCCTCAGCTATCACTCGCAAAGATGTGTCTGCAGCACTGATGAAAGTAGCAGACTGGCAACTGCAGCGTTCGGCGCCTCACTTCGACGACGACTGGACATTCGGAGTGCTCTATACCGGCTTTATGGCAATCCCGGAATCGGTCGCCGGCAAGAGATATATCGAAGCCATGAGATCCATGGGGCAAACACTCCATTGGCAAATGGGTCCCGACCTGCTCGATGCTAACGACATGACCATTGGCCAGACCTATCTCGCGCTCTATGAATCTTACAAAGATCCAGCGATGATGCAGTCCGTCAAAGATCGCGCTGCGTTCACCATGAGACAAACAGAGAGTCAAGAACGCCCCTTATGGTGGTGGTGTGACGCACTCTTCATGGCCCCTGCCGCTTTTGCAGAGATATCTCGCATCACAGGTGATCAACGCTATCTCGATTACATGGATACGCAATGGAGCGTCACTTCTTCTCATCTCTACGAGACGCGTCACCGTCTCTTCTTCCGCGACGCGCGGTTCCTAACCAGAAAGGAAGCCAACGGCGAACCGGTGTTCTGGTCGCGGGGAAACGGCTGGGTCCTTGCCGGCCTCGCTAAGGTTCTTCAGAACATGCCGAAAGACTATCCATCCAGACCGAAGTACGTGGCGCAGTTTCAAGAGATGGCCGCTTCGCTCGCCAAGCTGCAACGCCCCAACGGGTTGTGGACCGCGGGCCTGCTTGATCCAACCAGCTATCCGGCAGACGAGACATCGGGAACCGGCCTCATCACATTCGGACTGGCGTATGGAATCAACAGTGGCATTCTGAGCAAAGAAGAGTATGAGCCGCATGTTGCGCTCGCGTGGCGAGGTCTCGTCTCACACATCTTCGTTGATGGCAGGCTTGGCTCTGTACAGAAGGTTGCGGATGCGCCCGGACACTTGAAGCCAACATCCAGTTACGTCTATGGCGTTGGCGCCTTTCTTCTTGCGGGCTCGGAAATTTATTCTATGGCACAACAGTGAGTTGTCGCCCCACTGTTGTGCTATGAGTCTATTTCACGCGATCGATTACGCCAGGAAACCACTTGATTGCGTTATCGTGATACAGCTTGCGAAGAATCTCCGGCGACAACGCTAAACCTTGCACCGGCTTCCCCTGGTATTCGACTGTATCGTTGGTCGCGAAGTACCGCCATTGATCCGCATAGGCCTCTTCCCAGAACTTCGCGGCCTGCTTTGTTTTCCAGCCCGGATAGAATTCATGGTCATTGTCGGTCGCGTAGATAAGGCGATCCTGATACTTCGTGATGAAAGCAATCGCCTGTTCCCGTGGCATCATCTTGAAGTAGGGAACGCGTCCGGCGATGTCGACTGCAAAGTTTGGATAGCGTTCGAAATGCGCACCGAGGTCGGGGAAGTTAGCTTCAAGGCTGCCTACATGTGCGCCGACCACGCGGAGCGTGGGGTTTTGTTCAAGCATATGGTCGCGGGCAGCGAGGATTGTCTCCTTCGAGTTCACCCCGGGCTTGTTGTACATGTACCACCATGGCTCCTCTTCCATGTAATACGAGTAGTCATCAGCCTTCGGATCGGGTGGGGCCCACAGTGTATTTGGATCGGCAACGTGTGCAATCAAGGTTTTATCGTGAGCGGCAATATCACGGTAGATCGGTGCAAGGCGTGGGTCGTCCGGAAGAATGTACTTCCCTGCCGAGTCCTTAACTTCCATACCCACGTTTTTCCAGATCTTTACCGCGATCGCGCCATGATCGAAGTCATTATTCATCTCCGCTACTGCATTTGCGGCAAAGGAAGGGTCGTTGAACTTATAGGGATCGAACGACGTGCATAGCTTCGTGCGGTCTTCATTCTGGGCGATCACGCCGAGCGCGCCAGCGCGTTGCTTCACAAGTGTTGCCGGATGTTTCCCATGGTCATCTACTACAACGATATCGACCAGGTGGAGGTTCAAGCGCTTCAGTAACGCATTGAACACAGGCGATGGATGAAAGATATGGGCATGCGTATCGATTGGGTCCAGCGCCACGAACTGCTTCAGCTCCTCCGGTGTGAAAAGGCCCTTAACAGACCGGGTGCCTGAGTGGCTCGATTGCTGCGCGCCCGCGTAGCAACCGATGGACAAAATGCAAAAACATGCGGGCAGCCAGTTCGTTCTCATCGAGACCTCGTCGTATAGATTGCACTCATTCTTGCTACAAGCTCCTAAACTGGCTCATCGCCAATCTCTTCCTTCACTGGATCCCAATAGAGCTTCTTACCACTCCAGTAAGACTGCGCTGCCATGATGCAGACGACAGAATGCGAGAAACCGTGGTCCACCGTAGAGACAGGCTGGCTGCGATTCCGCATCGCCGCGATCCAGTCGAGCAAGTGCGGTGCATCGACATCATCCGGGCCATCCGTGTCGGGCGGCGGCGCTCCCGGCACCCGCACCACCTCTTCGCGGTCTTCAAACGGGGCGACAAGCGGGACGTTTTTATAGCGCGGATTATGCCCGTCATATTCTTCGCGGCCGCCTTCCTTCGTCACGACGAAGAGAGAGGCACCCTCTCCACCATGATTTTCAATTGTCCCGTCCCGCCCTTGAATCCGCGAGAAGCTGCGATAGCTATTACCGAAAGTGGTCTTATATGTGTAAAGAAAACCTTTGGGATACGTTACCGCAGCAACACATGTGTCCGGATTTTCCCGGCCATCGGGCCACGCAAAAATGCCACCGTTGGCAACAACACTCACCGGATATGCCTCATCAGTCCATAGGTGCACCAGATCACATCCGTGGCTTAACCACTGATCGAATAGCCCGCTCGAGAACTCCTTGTATAAGCGAAACTCCAGATACACATGCGGATCAAAGGGCCGATACGGCTTATCCATTAGCCATCGCTTCCAGTCAGTGTCTTCTTCCCGAAGCGTGGAATGGCGTTCATAGAGCCACTTCTTCCACTCCATGTCTTTATCCTTTAGCATCTCTGGCGAGATACCGGTATCGACGTCCACAAAACGCCACCGTTCTTCATTGACATGCCACTCCTGCTCGATATTCACGATCTTGCCGACTCTCCCAGAACGAATCAGATCGCGAACGGCGATATTGTAGGGCTGTCCTCGATGCTGTGTCCCAACCTGCACAATCTGCTTCGAAGCCTTGACGACGTCACGTGCCCGCTTTGCTTCCGTCAGCACATTCGCAAAAGGCTTTTCGACATAACAGTCTTTCCCGGAGTTCACGACCTCAATGCACAACTTCGCGTGCTGGAAGTCCCCTGTCGCGATCATGACACCATCGATATCTTTCTGAGCAAGCATCTGCTCGAGATATTGATATTTGCGTGGCTCAACACCCATTGCGTCCTTCACCTGTACAGCACGGCGGTCACGAGCCTTGTTCCAGAGGTCGCAGACAGCCGTGACCTCAAGCGGCGTTTGTTTTCTGCCGATCCGCGCCATCTCTATAAGGTCTTCGCTGCGAGAGCCACAGCCCACGATGCCCAATTGAATGCGATCATTCGCTCCCAGAATGCGGGCATACGAGCGAGCATTCATTCCAGCGCTCAGGAATGCCATTCCAGAAGCCTTAACAAAGGTTCTGCGATTTGTAGACATCGTATTTTCCTCCAGACTATCGTGACCCTTCCGGCAACAATCTTTAACGGCCACTATTCCGACGTGCCTTTCAGCTCCACCGCATCCGGCAGTGTCGTATATCCGGCGACGCGCACCCACGCCTTTCGATCGCCAAGGACCCTGGGATCGAAGCTCCCCTGAATCGACTTGGTCTCGCCGGGGAAGATCGTCACATAGTTGTCGTCATACTCAATGGGCAGCACGTCTTCCCCATCGCGATTGCCAATGATGGTTACACGCTCGAAGAAGGCCACGTTTGAGCTACCGTTATGCAATGTGATGGAGAAGCGGCTTCTGTCATCCGCGGTCGTCACGGTGCCGGCGACATCCAGCTTTATTTTCGGCATTGAGTTCAGATCGAGAAATGTCGACCAACTCGTTTGCGTATAGGGATAGTCGTCATCGTCATGGAGCGGATCGCCGAAGTCATCCAGGGTCTTCGACTGCCAGTAGACGTTGTCAACCAGGCGTCGTCCATCGGCGCCGAACAACTCGCAACGCACAAAGTATGTCGAAGCCAGATGCGTGGGCCGTGGCAATGTCAACGCTACTGTGACGCCCTGAGCCGCCACTGATTGATGCGTTGCCTCCTTGGCATATCTGACCTTACCCTGCAGATCATAGATACGAACTCGAACCCGGAGCCCTGTTTGCAAGGACATCGTCTGGTTGGTGATGCGTATCTTAGCGGCCCCATGCGGCTTACCTGCATAGTAGTCAAAGACAACGCTCAGCGGCCTGAGCGCTTTCTTCGCGCCAAAGTACCCGCCGCCAGGTTCCATGTAGTAGTCGTATAGATGTCCGAAGAAGGAAGGCCAGTGGTTATTGAGCATCCAGTACATCTCCATCTTGTGCGTGGCCCAGCCATCGGACGACCACGCCTCGAACTGAGCACGAGTAGTCTCATAGTGGGCGAGCTGCGCCTTATTCGCGAACTCCTCCGCACTGTCTGACTTGCCATATCGGCGCTCAATTACCTTGCGGATCGTGGTCAACTGGTTCGCACCTTCATGGGCACCCGCGTGCAAGAACCAGAATTCATTGGGTGGCCACAATTTGTCCGTCGGAATGAACTTCTTCAGGCTTTCAAAGGGGGGAATCACCTCGTTATCGCCATACTCAGCGCTGGATCCACTCGAAGCAGAATACTTTGGATCGAACCAATACGAAGGTGGATGCCAGCGATCGACACCCGACATTCCAATGCCATCCCACACTTGCTTCCCGTTCGCGTCCTTGTTCCCATTCGCGTCTGTATCGACGATTGGGTTTTGCCAATGGAGTTCATGCAGTATCCGCCGATAGTCTTCTCGCAAGGGCTCGGGTGGAAGCCCATCGCTTCCACTCGACCAAAGGAAGGCAGAGCTATGAGAGCGCAGCATGAGAATCTGTGAGCGCAGGCTTTGCCTGGCAACTGCTTGATCCTCCTCGCTCCATTGCTCCCATTGCTCCCATTTAGAGCAGCACATCCAGCCGACCATGACTGGAATTCCGGCTCGATCTGCCAGCTCGAACATGTTTTCGTCGGCAATCTTAGATTCCCAACGCAGCATGTTGAGCCCAAGATCCTTCACGTATCGGATGTGGTCGGCGTTGCGTTGGCGATCCTGCCGAAACAGCAGATCCGGCGTATAGTCGGCGCCTCTCACAAGAAAGTTCTTGCCATTCACCTGCAGATAGAAGTTGCCCTCGGAGGTCTTGCTAAAACGAAGGTCCGCATCGCGATGCTGCGTCACCTTCCTGATTCCAAACTGCAAGGAACTCGCGTCGGAGACCTCATCTCCAACCTTGAATGTAATGTGCAGATCGTAAAGATTGGGATCCCCCATCGTGTATGGCCACCACAGATCCGGATGATCCACTGCCAACTGCGGAAACGTCTTTGGAGTGAAACTAATCTCTCGTGCCTCGCCGGCTCTGAGCACGACCGGCTGTTCCACCTGGATCGGAGATTTGCCCACCCGTGTGATCTCCGCAGTCAACACACCATTGACGGGGTCATGGGTCGCGTTCGAAAGTGTCGCATAGACTGTGAGCGCTGAAGAATCTGTGGCGGGCAGCGGAAGGTCGGTATTGACCAGTACATCGGAAACCTTCACCGCACCCGTGACGTGAAGATAGACCGGCTTCCACACACCCGCGTTACGGTCCGCGGTCCAGCCTTCCTTGTAGTGATCCGAGCGCGGAGCCTTCGAGCCGAGATATTTCCAATCCAGCCAATCATGCCAACTGTCCGCGAGCTCCACCCCACTCACATCGGGAATCGCCTGCTCCGGCGTGACCCTGATGGCGAGGGTATTCGACTGCCCTGCACGTATTAGATCCGTCACATTGAATGAATGCCCGACATACATCCCTACTACCTGACGGCTGTCGGCGAGCAGCGTTCCGTTGAGCCAGATCTCGGCACGATAGTTCACACCTGGCAGGTCCAACCAATAGGCCTTGTGGCCTGCAGGAGCATAAAAGCTCGTCCGATACCACCAGTCCTGTTTATAGAGATCCTGGGGCACCTCATTCACCAGGTTCATTCCTACGTACAGGTTCGGATAGACACCATCTTCCTGAAGGACTTCAAGCACGGTCGCCGGCATCTGCTTAATAGGAAACCAGCCATTCGTGTCGAAGTTCGATTGAGAGATAGCGGCGCCGGTGCCCGGCTTTTTGTCGGCGGAGATCAGTTTCCACCCGCCTACCAACTCCGTGCGGCCAGCGACCTCCGTCGCAAACGCAACCTGTGTCCCACCGAACAGCAGCATACACAGCAGAGAACAAAGCAAGGGCCTACCGGTAAATCGCATCGACTCTCTCATCGCCTCCTGACCACAGGTGAAGCCGCCTTCTCTAGTGGCCGCACTTTCGCAATCGAGAGGGACTCTATACCGGAGAGACTTTCGATTGCTTTCTATTTCTTGCGAATATAGCACGTTTATAGCCGATATTGCTTGCTTATTGTTCGCATTGCTGAGAACATGGGGTCTACCGGCAGTTGCAAGCCGGATCAACCAGCACCAGCGGTATTCGAGCCCTCGGGTGTCGCAATCGAGGAAGCAGTAGATGAGATTCGGTTCTGAAAGCGCCATCAAGCATACAGACCATACCTGGTCAGAGATTGTTCAGCAGCCCGCACTGTGGCCCATGACTCCTGAGAGAGTTGCAACCGCGGTGAAGCGGTACGGTTTGGAGTCGAAGCTTATGGGAGCACGCGTTTTGCTTACAGGCGCGGGCACTTCATCCTATGCAGCATCCGCGATCGCGGCCAACTGGCCCCGTGCAATCGCCGTTGCCTCCACCGATCTCCTCGTCGACACGGAACGCTTTCTTTCCGATATCACGGTTGTTATCTCCATCGGCCGTTCCGGTAATAGCCCCGAGAGCTATGCCACCGTAGAGCGCATCCACAAGCTCCGGCCAGACATCCTGCAGCTTGCGATCACCTGCAATCCCGAAGGCTTCCTTGCGCAATCGAGCTTGTTGCAGACTATTCTTCTCGATCCCCGCACCGACGATAAAAGTCTGGTGATGACGAGCTCCTTCTCGAACCTCGTTCTGGCCGGCTACTGCCTTGCGAACCAGGCTAAGGTTGATGACGTGCTCCCTCAGGCATGCGTGCATGGATCGGCTCAATTTGAACGGATTAACAAAGTCGTGGAGCGCGTGGCCGCTGCTGTTAGAGATCGCATCGTGCTGCTCTGCTCTTCGCCATCCTTCCCATGGGCACAGGAGGGCGTGCTCAAGTGCCTGGAGATGACCGGAGGAAAGTATGCTGTCCTGCCCGAGACCTACCTTGGTCTTCGTCATGGACCGATGAGTTTCCTCGCGTCTAATACTGTCGTCCTATGCCTGCTTTCCAACAGTCCCATTCGACGCCGCTATGAGCTCGATCTTGTGAATGAACTGAAGACAAAGGGCCTGGGATATCTCGTTGCCATTGGCGCAGCCGATAATGAAGCGTCCTTGTTCGATGAACACATCCCTGCGATCGTCACAAGTGGGGCGGACAATCTACGCACTCCGTTCGAGATCGTCGGACCGCAACTGCTGGGATATCATTTGAGTCTGCGTAACGGCTTGGATCCCGATAATCCAAGCCTCGATGGAGTAATCAATCGAGTTGTCCGTGGCGTGAAGATCTACGATGAGGACGAAGAATAACGCGGCCGCATAACCTTCTGCCTACTCGAAGATGGAAGTCCATATAAGCTTTGAGTCAGTGTAGCGAATCGCCCCTTTTTCAGTTTGTACGCGAGGATTCGATGGCAGAAGTAGCTCGGGATGTGACCGTTAATGCAGCCTCCGGTGAGACTCCAAAACTCAATCGAACCTTGAGCTTATGGAGCCTAGTCCTTATTGGAATGGTCATCGTCCAACCGACCGCACCGATGGGAATCTACGGCGTCATCAATAACAAGGCCGGCGGCCATGTCGTGACAACCATTCTCCTGGCCATGGTTGCGATGCTGCTTACGGCAATCAGCTATGGCAAGATGGCCGCTGCTTATCCCAGCGCGGGATCCGCGTACACCTATGTGGGACAGGAGACGCACCCGGCACTGGGATACATCACAGGGTGGAGCATGGTGATGGATTACGTACTCAATCCGCTGATCTGCGTCGCCTTCTGCGCCAAGGCCGCTATAAACGTCTTTCCCGGCCTTTCCTACTATGTCTGGATCATCATCTTCGTAAGCTTGCTCACGTGGGTAAACCTGCGCGGCATCCAGACATCCGCGCGGATCAACGAAACTCTTTGCATCGGCATGACGATCATTGTCGCCCTCTTCCTTGCAGCCGTTGTACGTTTCGTCTGGCAACTCCACAGCTATGGCCCCGGATACTTTTCCCAACCCTTCTATAACCCCACTACCTTCAACTCTTCGAGGATCTTTGCGGGCACATCGGTAGCGGTTCTCACATACATCGGCTTCGACGGCATTTCGACGCTGTCGGAAGAGGTTGAAAATCCTCGCCGTAACATCCTGCTTGCAACGGTCCTGGTTTGCCTTGTTACTGGCGTTCTCTCAGGCCTTGAAGCGTATGCGGCACAGTTGGTCTGGGGCTCGCAGGCCTTCCCCAGCGATCAGGTTGAATCTGCCTTTGCCATCATCTCCCGACGGGCTGGCGGAGCTGCACTGTTCCAGATCATCAACTTCACATTGTTGATTGCGAATGCAGGGTCCGCCCTGGCCGCGCAGTTGGCGGCCGGAAGACTGCTCTACGGTATGGGGCGTGGCAATGCCCTGCCTAAGTCTTTCTTTGGAACCATTGATCCGAAGAGTCGCATTCCCCGCAATAATGTCCTTGCGGTGGGAGGCTTTGCATTGATTGGTGCTGGGGCTCTCGAATATTTCTCCCGGCAGTTGGGTGGAGGCGCTTATGAAGTTGGGGCTCAAGCAGTTAACTTTGGCGCCTTCATCGCGTTTATGGGTGTGAATGCAGCGGCCTTCATCCGCTATTGGCTGCGCGCCGAGGTGAAGAAGGTGCACAACTTTGTGCTACCTTCACTCGGCTTCCTAATCTGCGGCTTTATATGGCTCAACCTTAGCCGCACCGCCCTCGTTTTGGGCACTGTCTGGATGGTTGCTGGTACGCTGTATGCCGCCATCAAGACGAAGGGCTTCCGCGGTGGCCTGGTGAGCTTCGATCTTCCAGCAGATTCCGAGTAATGCCGGCAGGATCTGAAAAAGTCGATATCTGGAATTGCATCCCCAACATTCCGTAGTGGCGCACGTCCCGACTCTCGGACACGCGCCACCTGAAATTGAGGCCGTGTCTGATGAGTCCTGTTGGCTTCTCGGCCGGCAAAGGAAACCGTATCTCAGGGCTGCGAGGTCCCGCATTTTTTTCGATATGGAACGTCCGGATGCCGAAAGTCCCTGGCCCGGAAACAGGCACTGTGGATGGGACATTGATCGAGGCCGAGCCCTGGAGAAGAGCTACAAAAGAAGGTCCGATCCGCCGAAACACGGTTTCTGTACAGAACGGCAAGTCGCAGGAGTGCGACACACACCAGTCGAAGACCGATCCCCCGGCTGTATTGAAAAAAGCCGTGAAGACGGGTATATCGATAGCTGCAACGAGAGCTACCACGAACGTCAGTTCATTGACGCAAGTGCCGAGATGGACACGACACCTACGTGCCGCGTTATCGGAAGAACCGTTCCTGCGTGCTTGGCCCTGCCCTTTACGAAAATCCCGAATATGTGAGCCGTCGGAAACGGCGCGAGTGGATCTAGCAATACTCAATGGGATCAAGAATACCGCTCACATTCGCTAACTACCCGACAATACTGCTACGCAAAAAAGATGGGAGATGCATTTTGCATCTCCCATCGAAATACCCACATCGAAGACGTTCTAGAAGAGGACCTTCAAAGCCAATTGCATAATACGAGGGTCGCGAGCGCTGGTGGAGTATCCGAAACCACTGCAGGTCGTCGCGACGCCGAGCGTATCGCATCCCGGAGTGTCGCCGATCTCGCCATCTACTCCATTGAATTGGGTGTGATTGAAAACGTTGAAGGCCTCGACGCGGAACTGCGCCTTCACTGCTTCTGTGATGTCCGTATTCTTCTGGAAGGTCAGATTCGTATTGTTCACACCAGGACCATGGAACGAACGGCGCATCGCGTTTCCGATCTGTCCGAAGGGCTCGGCGACATAGAAATCCGGATTGAAAAAGGGCTTTGCCAACCGCGGGTTGTTGTTGGTTATGCCGCCCTGGAACAGGCGGCTTCCGTTGTTTGCATAGCTGGGGGTATCCACCGGTGCGTTATAGGCGCCGGTCAGTGCGTTGTCGTCATAACTCTCCTGGATCTGGACGACTTCACCCGAGGTCAAGGAGGTAATACCAGAGATCGACCAGCCCGCCGAGAACGGCTTGGCGAACTTTCCACTGGCGAGCTTATCGAACGGCAGTTGAACCGTATAGCTCGCCACGAAGTTATGAGGAACATCGTGATACGAGAGTGCGCGGCTCTGCGCGGGGTTGTACGGATTGGTGCTATCGAAGACGTCCGAGCTGTTGTCGATCGACTTCGACCACGTGTAGCTCAGCAGGAAGTTTCCATACTTATCGCGATGATTCAGGCTGGCCTGGAGCGAATTGTAGCTCGAGCCGGCCGCAGCCTTCATCAGTGGATTGCTCCCCAGGTCCAGGCTACCGAAGACAGTTCGGGTTCCATTGACGACGGTCCCATCCTTCTTGATGTACTGCTGATCTTCACCGTTCTGGCTGCACGTGGCCGTGCCCGGTGCGACGTTGTTGGGATCGCTGAGGAAGACGCACAGAGCCTGGTTTCCGGGATTCGATTCAATCGAGGTCATCAGGTGCCGACCCGACGTTCCTACATAGCTCAACGAAGCAACGGTGCTGCTACCGAACGAACGCTGAAGGGATAGTTCGTAGTTTTCAAGCGAGGGCAGGCCATTGCCTGGATAGATCCCGTACGATCCCGAAATCTGTTCGAACGGACCGAAGTCGATGTAGTCCGGATTCGATGCCGACACGTTCGACGGAGGCAAAGGCGCAGGAAACTTTACGCCCTCAGAGTTGCCGCTGAAGCGATCGATATATGGCGTCGCCAGCGAAGGCGGTACGGGACTTCCATAATAGACATTGAACGGAGGACCACCGGCGGTATTCATGCCGCTGACCTGCTGTATGGAGGAATAGAAGATACCGAAACCTGCGCGTACGCTGTACTTGCCGGAAGCCGGCGCATACGCAATACCAATCCGCGGAGCGAAGTTGTTGTAGCGCGTCTGGGCAATCGTGTTCGGGATGCCCGGGTCGCCGGGGAATACCATCCCCTTCGGCGCATTCGGAAATACCTGGGACTGCTGGCCGGGGACGAAGGTAGAAAGCATGTTTTTGGTGTCATACCACGGCTGGCTTACATCCCAGCGCAGTCCATAGTTGATCGTGAGCGTAGGAAGCGCGCGCCAGCCATCCTGTGCATAGATGCCAAGATAGTTGCTGCGCGAGTTCAACTGGGTTAGACCGGCTTGCGAGAACGCCGAAGGAGCGCCGATCAAAAGATCTGCGAAGTCCGAGCCAGTCTCTTTACCATTGAAGGTAAAGCAGCCGTTCGGGCAGCTCGTGTTGCGCTCGTTGATCTGGTCATAGTGGTAATCGACGCCGAACTGAAAGCTGTGCGTGCCGTACGTCTTGGTTACGTTGTCGATGAACTGGATCGTGTTGTTCGCCTGACGGATGGTGCTGTTCGTTGCGCCGAAGTTGGCCCTCTTCAGGGCGACAACCGGCACACCTTCATAGGATGGGACAATCGGCGCGAGACCGCCTGCAGCACCAAATGGCGTGGTAAATCCGAGGCTGGCAATCGTGCCGGCACCGGTTCCCCCCAGAGGTTGGCCAAGCGTTCCCGAAACCCGCAGATAGGCGACACGAATATCGTTGACGAGTGTCGGGTTGATCGTACTGGTAAGGCCTAGGTTCACCATCTGTGTAAAACCATTGTTTGCACTGGCGAAGCCGGGGACATTCGTGTGACGGAAGAAGGGGGTCTGACCGTTGAAGTGGTCGCGGAAGTAATAGATGAACAGATTTCCGAAATGAGGGTTGAAGTCGACGCGAGCCGCTCCCTTATCATCTGCGTTCGTTGCGCTATAGGCCGTTGTGGCGAAGATAGTGCCACCCACATCGGTTGGTTGCGGAACAAACGCACTGAGCTTCTTGCCCACGGGATCCATGATCGCAGCCGGAATTTTGCCATTGGGGAAGACGCACTGTGTGGTCAACGTGCAGCCCGGAGTGTAGTAGCGCTCGCCTTGCGTAACTGTGTATCCGAGCCGATTGGAGAGCTGCTTCGCCCAAGCGGTCTGCCCGGCGCCGGAACCGCCCACCACTTTAGTGCCAAACAAAGAGGTAGTCGTTGAAAAATCTCCGCTGCGCTGCGCAACCGAAGCAACTGGATAGCTCGCGCCCGAACCGACAATCTGCCGCGTGCCTTCGTAGTCGATAAAGCCGAACGCTTTGTTTTTCAGGATCGGGCCGCCAAAGGTTCCGCCGAACTGATGACGCTTGAACTGGCCGCGGGTTTTAGAGAAGTAGTTCTTGGCATTGAAGTCCGTGTTTCTGGCGAATTCAAATGCGCTTCCGTGGAACTTGTTTGTACCGGATTTTGTTACAACGTTGATCTGGCCGCCGCTGTAGTTGCCGTACTCCGCGTTGTAGTTGTTGGTGATGATGCGGAACTCGGCGATCGAATCAAGATTCGGAACCATCGCAGCGGCCTGGTGCGCGCCTTCCTCGGCAAACGCACCGTTAATCAGGTAGGCGTTGGAACCCGTACGGCCACCATTTACGCTCTGGTTTCCATTGCTGAGACCACCCGAGATCGTCTTGCCCCCGATACCCGTACCGGTGTTGAACGCTGTGACGGTATACGGAGAGACCCCAGGCTGCAAGGCCAGCAGATCGATGAACGAGCGCCCGTTAAGTGGCACTGCCTGAATCTTTTCCGATTCGATCACTTCGCCCATCTGCGTGTTTTGAGTCTCGACCATGATCGAGTTGCTTTTTACGCTGACCGTATCGGTAACAGCAACGAGCTGAAACGTCACGTCCACGCGGACCGCCGAGTTGGCGTTGATCGTGATGCCAGTCTCCTGGAAGGCGCTATATCCAGGCTGTTTGATCTCGACGGTATATGTGCCGATATTCAGTGTCGGAAAGTTGTAAAAACCTTTTTCATCCGTCACGGCCGTGCTCTGGAGGCCGGTTGCGACGTTCGTTGCCAGGACGGTTACCTTCGCCACAGCCGCGCCACTCGGGTCAGTCACGATTCCTGAGATGGATCCTTTAATATCCGCACGAGCCGATATCATCCCGGAAAGTGCGAAAACGATAAAACACAGATTCAGAAGACATCTGATACGTCGGTACATATAACCTCCCTGAGAGTGGACGAAAGCGAATATTCCCAATTCGCGGACAAATACATTGCGGGATGCAGCTCTTTGGCTTCCGCTTTTAGATCATTTACTTTCGTTTGCTTTCGTTCGAATGATTCTCGGATGAGGCGATGACTCTGTCAAGCGGAAAATGAACGGTGCCTCTCCTAATCCGCTATCCTTTGGCTCAAAAGACTTTCTTTTGCGGGATTCGCCTGACGCAAACCGATAGGTCCGAATCTTTAAAGGGACGCCCACTGAATTTTGAAGGCAGGTTCGAACGGATTCGTAAGCGTATGGCGGATGCGGTGCCCGCAGATGCGCGCCGGCGCAGCAATCTCTTACCGAATCCGATCAGAAATTCAAAATTTGTAGTCAGAACGATCAGCGAGTGAGCCAGGCGCGGGCATGAGGATCGGTGGAGACGTCCGGACACAGATCCCAACGGACAGGGTGTACGACAAGATCACAAGATAATGGAACCTTGGGGGCATGGCGGTGTCCCCGTGCCTGATTTTCAGCGTGCGGAAATCGTCGGCTAGACTCTCGATGGAATGCATAGCGTAGTTTCCTCCGTGGACACCTTTGGTACAGCTCCCACAATCAGCAGCCAGAGCATGAAGAGCATCTCGACCAGTTGTACGGGACTAGCCCAGCGCGACACGGCATCGGCAACCTGCGGCTTCCTGGAAGTACTGCCTGAACGAGATCGGCTCCCTGTGGTTCCAATTCCCGTCTCGTTCAAATTCACGACTAAGAACAAGAAGAACGAACTGGTGCGCCCGGAAGGCAATTGGGATCATGTTGGCCAATGTGCTCAATGCACTGAAGGGGTCCCCGAAGGCGATATGGATGGGAGAGTTCCAGGATTCGAAGGCGATGTATACGATCTTTGCATCGACAAACGGCAATATTCGCCGTTGACTACGCGACGCGGCTGACTCCTCTTCCCCACCGAGAACCCGATCAATTGGTCGTCGGCTGATCTAAGATCTGAGGTTTCCATCCCCGCGCGGCGCGCAGCCCCAGTTGAGCCTGCAGGCACTTCGTTGTGAGTGAGTTACTGGCGAGATCTGAATTAACGCAAAAGCACAGAGAAGATAGTGAACCGTTTCCAGGGTCAAGGTTCAGCCGCCAGACCCGATAGTTCTACTACGCCGTCTGCTGAAGGTCGGTCTGCAGCAACTCCAGAGTCATCATCTTTTCCAAGATCTCCCTTGTCTCTTCAAAGCACCTTTGGAATGGAACGTCGTATTCCTTAAGCAAGATCGAGGCGAGATCATCGACGGTGACAGGCTCTTCAATCAACTCCCAGATGCGTTTCGCTACCGGGTTTAACTCAAGGTATTTGCCTCGCAGGGGATCCAACATGATGAGGGAGTCATGATACTCCGCGCTGATGGTGTGGTTCGCTCGTTGTACTTTTGTATTGCTGTACAAGATGGCTTGGCTCCTCAGCAGGGTGTTTGGGGAATTCTATATCAGCAGCCGGATTTCGTTAATATAAGACCACCACGGCGGGACAGCCCAGGGAGCTACAGTTGAGGCAAACGAGAACCCCGCAAGCGAGCCGTATTTTATCGGAGCGAGTCCATGTTGTTTTGTTATACGGCTTTTGACTTCGACATCCAATCGGACCTTGCTTTACCTGCTCAGCAATCCGCGGGAGTGCGTAAGCGGCCGATGCTGGCGATCCGGGAGGATAAGACACTCGGTGAAAGGCCTTGGACAGGATTCGATTTCCGGATGTCAAACTATCTCGAATTTTCCATCCTTAGTTCCGAGCGATGGTTGTTGCGCTGTTACGACGAAGCATCCGGACGCGAGGCTTTACTGGAGATTGATGCAGCGGGTTTCCTCCGTTGGTTTTGCCGTGGAGGATATCTCGAAGGGGATTTAAGCCGCCTGATTGTTTATCAAGGGTTGCCGGCGCTTGTACTCCTGCGCGGCTCCGCGGTGCTTCATGGAGCGATGTTTGAGCACAATGATGTCGGTTTTGCCATCGTTGGCGCGAGCGGCAGGGGTAAGTCGACGACCACTGCCGCTCTGCTGTGTGCAGGTGCAGGTCTGGTTGCGGAAGAGACGCTGGTGCTGCGCGAGTCTACAAAAGGAACTTGGTCTGTCCTGCCCGGTTTGCCCCATCTAGCCCTGAGCCGGTCTCTAGCCGCACGGATGGTAGAGCGAGAGATACTTCCGGAGTGGGAGAGGGAGCATGCAGGCGAGGAGAAGGTGCGCTGGCGTTGGCATACGGAACAGTCAGCTTCGCCACGGCCGCCTGCACCGATCCAAGCTCTTTTAGTGCTGGAACCTCGCGAGCCGCAGCAGCGCACATGGAGCGCAACCCGCCTCGCCATTCCCAATGCGATACACGCTGCCGGTCAGCACGGGTACTGGAGCGCACAACTTCCAGCGCAATATCGGGCGGTCTCGTACCGGGCTGCCCTGCAGATCGCAAGCTCGGTTCCGGTTTTCCGGCTAACATTGCCGGACGGGGTGGAGCGGCTCTTCGATCAGGCCCCCGCTCTACTACATTCGTTGGTCGAATTGACGCAGCCGGTAGAGGCCAGCCATGGTTAATGCCAATCCGAGCATTCTTTACCTGGAGGTGGTGGCAGCGTGCGATATGAGCTGCCCGATGTGCGTTACGCTTCCGTATCGTGAAGGCAGGCGCAGGCAATTGAGCAGAGAACAGATTCGCACGTTGCTTCTGGAGCCGGCGGTACGGCGTGGCATGACGTCGCTTGTACTGGGCGGGGGGGAACCCACCCTACGGCCCGATGTCCTCGACATCGTGCGCGATGCCGTGACATGCGGATTCGCGGTTCGCTTCGCCACGAACCTGCTGCACATCAAGCCGGCTATGCTTCAGGGCCTTATCGAGGTTCTGAATGGTGAGGAGCACTCCGTCGCTGTGTCCTACGACTCACTACAGACGTCAGCTTTCCAGATCATCCGCGGAGGCGACTTTCTGGCCGGAGTTGAAGCCAATTGTGCTCATCTGCTGCATCTGCGGCGAGAACTGAGATCGCGTGTGAAGACCCGCGCCACAATTGTGGTCCAGGAGGAGAACCTCAACTCGGTTCTTGCCACAATCGACCACGTGCTCAACAGACTGGGATTCGACGAGGTGGGCGTGTATTTACGGCACGATTACAAACACGTGACCATGGATACGATTGCGGACCAGAAGATGCCGGAATGGTGCAAACGGAATCGCGTCACCTTGATCCAACTGGGTCTACAGCTCTATAAACGCGCCTCTGAGGACTCTCGCATCCAAGTGAGTGGTTCAATCGACGACTGGATCTACCTGGTCAGCGATCCGCATCGCATTGCACGCCGCTGTCACGCAGGAAACTTCCTTTTCTTCAATACGGAAGGACGTCTGCGCAGTTGCATGTTCGGCACCGAATACGCGGATATCAAGCAAACTCCGCTGGATGGGATCGTTGCGCTGGATGGATTTGCCGAGGCGCGCAAGCTGCACGCCTCCTGCAGCATCTGTGTCCTGGCCTGCAACTGAGGTGTGCAGACTATAGGATTACGGGCCGTCCACGCTCCACCATGCGAAGAAAACGGCCCATGGCGATTGCGCGCAGCAGTCGCGAACGGTAGTCGATGGTTTCGGCCTGCTGCAGCCGCTCGACCGTGGGCCACGCATCCACAAGCGCCGATAGACGGGGCAGATCGAGCAGATGCAGGCACAATGCTGAGCGCTGCATCTCCGCAATCTCTGCGCGCACGCGCCCCCGTCCGGGGCGCAGACGGTCCCACCAGTCGCTTCCCTGCAGACCCCTCGGTCGAGCCGAGTACAGCGCCTTCGGAAGCCGGTCGCCGAATGCTCGAAGGTGCATGGCACAGGTCTGCCCGTCTTCGAGATAGTGCTCCGCCGGGATGGAAAAGCAGACCTCCAATACCCTTCGGTCTGCCATGGGGGAGCGCTGGTCAACGCCCCAGCAGGCTAGCGTCGCTTTATTAAACTGGCCTAGTTCCTGGCAGGTTTCGAGTACAGCGATCCTCTTGTCCAGACCCTCCGCCCGGGGTGAGCGAACCAACTCCTCGAAGCGGCGCGAAAGATCGTATTGCCTTACGCGATCGGGATGTACCGGGCCCATCCAGCCAGGGCGTAAGGATCTCAGCGACCGGGACCGGTTGATACGTGACGCCAACGCTGGGAATAATGCGTTTACCGCGGCTCGGACGGCTCCGCGCCTCGACAGGAATCCCCTTCGCTGGAGCGCTTGTATTTCACGGGCAGCGTGCCACAAATGGCCACACCTCGCCAGGGCAGCCGGAGTATCCAGTCCCGGATGACTGACCGTAACGTTGCCAGGTACACCATGGAGAACAATCGGGATGCCGCGCTCGTGCGCCACCTGGTATATGGAATCAAACCAGGTCAGGTTGCAGAGATGCCCCTGTGGCCTCCCCAAAATGGCCTCGTCAGGCATGAATTCGTCCAGTGGGGAGATGTGTATGGGCGGGCGCAGAATCAGATGTTCCATCTCTGGGTAGAGGGCAGCGGTGAGCTCGGCGAACTCCGTCTCGTCCGGAACTCTCCCCCATTGCCGGTCCTCGGTGGCCCTTGCGACAGGAGCTGCCGTGACCGCGATCAGGCGGCGATTGCTGCCGGCCATCAGGCGGGCTGCTGTAGCTGTCACCAGCGTGCTATCCATTCCGCCGCTCAACTGGCTGATGACGTCGCCACGGCCGCGCAACTGAGCCGTTACGGCGCGGTCAAAGGCTTCCTGGAGCGCCCCGGCGCTCTGCTCCCGTGTCTGGTGACATGGGGCAATCTCTTCCGGCCGCCAGTATCTCGAGTGGGAGCGGCCGCCGACTTCTGTAAAAGTGACCACGTTGCCTGGAAGCACCGAATGGAGTCCACGGAAGAACGTCTCGTCTGTGGGGCCCATGATGGGAACCATCACCTGCGCGACCCGTTCTTCGTTCACCTCGTAGGGAACCTCCGACAAGGCGTGCAGGCCACGTGGCATCGACGCCACCGCGACAAAATCGCTGCCCTGGTAAAAGAACAGAGGGCGCTCGCCCACGGGGTCTCGGGCCAGATGCAGACGCCGTAATCGGGTATCCCAGAGCACGAAGGCGAAGACCCCTGTCAGGTGATCGAGCGCGTCCATACCCCAGCGGCAGATTGCTTCAAGAAGAATGGCGCAGTCGGATAGGGATGGGGCTGCTGTCTGCGTGAGACCGAGTAACTCTGCCAACTCCAGGCGATTGTCCAGTCGAATATCTGCGACGAGGGCGTACCGCTCGTCGCGGCTCGTAGCCGGCTGCCGATCGAAGGCATCTTCCGGCAGCGATGCGCGGAGATCGCAGCCCACAGCCACGCTCCCGGCGGTCCAGCTTGACGGCTTTCCGGACCCATAGGGGGCCAGACCCCGCAGAATCCTCTCGCAACGCGACCCGGCGACGGGAGATCCGTCGAAAGATAAGGAGGCAGCAATCGCCGACATACCGTGAAGTGTATCGTGCAGGCAGCGTCAGATCGGAAGCCAATGCTTAGAAGGAAGGCTCGCTTGTGTCTTTGTTCCGCCAACTGCAGATGACAACTTCGAAGTGTCTTGATAGCTTGAAATGAAACATCAGATTTTTTGATCAGGAATAAAGTCTTCTTCTTTGCCGAAGACTCGAAAGTTCCGTTAATTGGCGCAACAAGCTATCATCGCTCGGTATCAAATTGTCTCTTCACTCGGAGGTTTTATGAATTCGTCTGCCCCAATCCCGTCAAACGATAACCAAGCCAATCCTGAAGGCAAGCTCGAGTGGTCGACTCCGCAGATTGGGGAACGAGATCTGGCCAGTGCCGACAGTGCATCAAGCGGAAGTTTTAATCCTGATGGGACCACGGTTTATAGCTAGAACTGGAGCTGGGTTGGGAACACATTTGTCGGCGACGGGATGCTGGCTATTCGGCTCCAGAATTCCGCTGCTTGTACTGCGGCAAAAAGAGCAGAACAGGCGTCTGCATGTCTGAGAAGTACCTGCGTAGAGTTTTTAGTGGCATCCTCTACGATGGCTCATCCATCTGTTTGCGGAACGGTGATCTGCAGCTTCTGAGCTTGAACAGTATTGGTCTCGCGATCTGGGATCTTCTGGAATATCCCATCACAATCACGGGTATCGTAGCTCGTCTGCTGGCGAGTTACGATGTCCGTGAAGCTGTCTGCCGCAGAAGCACACTTGAGTTTCTGAACGAGTTGGACAGGTTTGGGCTGCTCAGACATGTTTCAGCGCCTTCGGCGGCAGAGCAACAGCGGAGCCGCTATCTTCATCTCCTCAAACGGACTCTGACCAACCTTGTTTACCCTGAAAACGCCCTGAGGATCTCGCGGCTTGAGGAGGGTGCGTTCAGCACTGACCGCAAGACCCGCACCGCCCAGATGGTTCAAGTGCGATACACCGATGCCGAGGCTTATGCCACCTGCATCCGGGGTCTTCGTCTGGGAAACCCTGCTCTCTCCAACCGGAGCTTCCCCCGCACGCTGATCGGTCTTGCCGGTCTGGATAACATTGAGTTCTGCGCGGAACAGGTCTTCGCTGATGAGATTCCTGGCGACTTTCTGGAGGCTGGCGTCTGGCAGGGCGGCGCATCCATGATGATGCGGGCGCTGCAGCTTGCTCACCAGCAAGAGGACCGCTCGGTATGGTTGGCGGACACCTTCGACGGCCTTCCTGTGAACACCTCTGAACCCGATATCCGGTTTGGTGTGGATTTCTCAAAGAACGCTTTCCCGATCCTGGTAGCTCCGCTTCGTACAGTCATGGACAACTTCCGTGACCTTGGTCTATTGGACGGCAGGGTGCGATTCCTTCCAGGCCTGTTTGCGGACGCACTTCCGCAGGCAGACACCGGCCCGCTCGCACTGCTCCGGCTCGACGCCGACATGTACTCCTCCACCATGGATGCGCTGAATAATCTGTACCATCGGGTCAGTCCAGGCGGATTCATCATTGTGGACGACTACGGCCTTCCCGCCTGCCGTGAGGCCATCGATGAGTTCCGCGCAAGGCATGACATTTCCGACCCAATGCAGTGGGTCAATACGACATGTGTCTTCTGGCGAAAGTCGGGAGCTGCGGGGTGAAGATAACGTTGGTCCATCTGCATTCGTGGGACAGGCAGAATGAGGACCGCGCGAATCTCTTCCACAGGATTGAGCGCCCGTGTGCGCTGCTAAATCGTGATGGAAGATTCGAGGCGATGGGAATCTCCTCTGATCATCCCGATGCCCCGGCGATGGCGTATGCCGCAGACATTCTGGTTCTGCACGTTCAACACGATATGGCTCTGGAGGCGGTGATCGACTGGCGGAGGGAGCATGGCAAAGCCACGCTCTACGAGATAGCCGACGATATGAGCGCACCAGCGCCGTGGCGAAAGAAGCCACGGCGCAGTCCGTTGATCCTTAGCGACTGCTTCAATCTCGCATCGCGTTGCGCAGGGTTACAGTTCTCTTCTGCGGCGTTGGAGCGCAAGTACGCCATCCTCTCCTCATGCAGGCAGGTGCTGCCGAATCTGATCGAGATCCCTGCCAGACTGGCAAAGAAGCCTCCGGGATTCACGGTCGGCTGGGCAGGAACCCGCTCGCATCGGGAAGACCTTCGCCCGATGGTACGGATGCTGCGCGATCTGCTACATCGGCACCCTGAGATCCAACTCGCGATGAAGGGCGATCTCGAGATGTTGCACGAACTCTTCGGAGAACTTCCTGCAGATCAGTTCCGCTTCGAAGATTTTGGTTCACCGGCAAGCTATGAAGCATTCCTTCATACACTTCACGTCGGTCTGATTCCGCTTGCTGCAACGGGATTCAACGCGGGGCGAACGGATGTGAAGCTCTTTGAGTATGCGGCCGCGGGCATCGCCGCCATTGTCCAGCGGTCTTCCACTTATGCACCGCACCTGAAGGAGGTACTTTGCTTCCAGAATCCGCAGGAGCTTGAAACGATTCTGGAGAGGCTCTATCTACATCCCGAAGAGCTTCACGCTGAACGTGAACGTTGCCATGCCTATGCATTCGCGCGCAACGGATTGGCCTCGGGAATCGAGCAGCATGCGGCGTGGTATCTTTCACATGCTCCATCCCCCGAGAATCGCATCACGCTGCCTGCACAGACCCCGGAAGCGATCGAGGCGATGGAAGCATTTCATCGGTTGATGGAGCGTGACCTGAAGAGCGAAGCAAACCTCGAAGAGGCGTTGCGGACGCTCGAGAGATATCCCCACTATCTGCAACTTCGGTTGCTGGTGGTGCGACTTTTGGTTGCAACCTGGCGTTTGCCGGAAGCGATCGCGCGGGTACGTCCGCTGCTGGCCTCTATGTATCGCGACCGGGTTCTGATGACCGCACTTTCTCTGGCTTCGACCTCGGAGCAGGAAAGACTTCGCGGGTATCTGCGCTCGGCGGCCGGGCGTGCACGCAGCGTTCCTTTTCAACGAGAGAACCCCTCAGCCTTCGCTTGGCAAGTACTGCGAGACGTACCCTTCGATTACTTTTCGTTGATGCTTTGCTCGCGAGTACCGTCCACCGATCTTTCAGAGGCTCAGCGGCAGGAAATACAGCAAAAGGTCGCTCTCTTCTCGGCATAGGCTCCAGCCCGCTTGAGGACCTGGAGGATGGTCCGCATCACGCCTCCTCCGCCAATTCGGGTTCGGTGACTGTCTCCGCCTCGCCCTCCGTCATCGGTGGTTCGAGAGCGGTGTAAAGGCAATGACGATACAAGCGTATCTTCGGAGGCGGCGCCTACCCGAATCGTAGAGATGGGCGGGCAAGATTTGCTCGTCAATAATAGGGTGAATCTGAGGGATCGAAAACCCCAGCAGCGACCCTCGCCGGCCGCATCGGCTTGCGGGGACCTGCAGAAGTTTTCGAGAAAGTATCCCAAACGCGAACGCCCCCTAGAGAAGAAGGTGCATCATTCACCGCATCTTATTGTTTTTATTGAGCTTAGTGGTGACCCGGGCAGGAGTCCAACCTGCGACCTTCGCCTTAGGAGTGCGCCGCTCTATGCAACTGAGCTACCGGGCCACTTCCCTCCAGTCTAACCCGGCCCCCACTACCCGCTGCGGTAAACTTAAAGGTAGAGAGTCCAATGCCTGAAATCCACCGCCGCAAAGCTGTAACCGTCAATGTTGGAGGCGTCCGTGTAGGTTCCGACGCGCCCGTCGTCGTGCAGTCGATGACCAACACTGACACCGCCGACATCGAATCCACCGTCCAGCAGATCGCCGCCCTGGCGCGCGCCGGGTCTGAGATGGTCCGCATCACCGTTAATAATGACGACGCGGCCAAGGCTGTTCCCTATATTGTGGAAGGCATTCACAACAAAGGCTGGAATACGCCCATCATCGGCGATTTCCACTACAACGGCCATATCCTGCTGACGAAGTACCCCGCCTGCGCTCAGGCGCTCTCCAAGTACCGCATCAACCCCGGCAATGTTTCCATTGGCCGGAAGGACGACGATAACTTCCGCACTATGGTGGAATGCGCCGTCAAGAACCAGAAGCCCGTCCGTATCGGCGTGAACTGGGGCTCGCTCGACCAGGCCTTGCTGACCCGGATGATGGACGAGAACTCCAAGTCTGCCACTCCACTCGACGCCCGCGACGTCATGATGGAGGCCATGGTCGTCTCCGCCGTTGACAACGCCGCTGCCGCCGAGCGCTATGGTCTTCGCCGCGACCAGATCGTGCTCTCCGCCAAGGTCTCGAATGTCCGCGACCTGATCGACGTCTACTCTGAGCTCGCCCGCCGCTGTGACCATGCTCTGCACCTTGGCCTCACCGAAGCCGGTATGGGCATGAAGGGCACTGTCGCCTCCGCCGCCGGTCTGGCTCCCCTGCTTCTGGCCGGTATCGGCGACACCATCCGCGTCTCGCTCACTCCTACACCCGGCGGCGACCGCAGCGAAGAGGTCCGCTGCGCCCAGCAGGTGCTGCAGTCCCTGAACATTCGCAGCTTCATGCCCCAGGTGACAAGCTGCCCCGGCTGCGGGCGCACCACCAGCACCTACTTCCAGGAGCTGGCACAGCAGGTGCAGAACTACCTCACCGCCTCCATGCCCGACTGGAAGAAGATCTACCCTGGCGTTGAAGAGATGAAGCTGGCCGTCATGGGCTGCATCGTCAACGGTCCGGGTGAGTCGAAGCACGCCAACATCGGCATCTCGCTTCCCGGCACCTTTGAGGAGCCTAAGGCTCCCGTGTATGTCGACGGCAAGCTCTTCACAACGCTTAAGGGCGACCACATCGTGCAGGAGTTCCAGGTCATCCTCGATAACTACGTGAAGCAGCGTTACGGCAACCAGCCCCATGTCGAACTGGTCAACGCGTAACTCCTGAATCTCCGTCCTTCCCTGAAAAGACCGGCATCCGCCGGTCTTTTTGCTTTGCATGCCGCACAAACTCCGCTACCCTCGTTCCACACAAATTATGCGCACGTATCCTGCTCTGGCCTTCATCGTGCTCACAGTGTCTGCAGCTTCACAGACACCAACCATTCGCACCGGCACTCAGATCGTTATCGTCGATGTCGCCGTGACCGACTCGCGCGGTAATCCCATCCACGATCTCAAAGCCTCCGACTTTACGCTGACGGAAAACGGTGTCGCACAATCCATCGCTCGCTTTGAAGAGCACACGGCACCTTCCGTAGCAGCCCCCGTAAAGCTGGGACCGTCGTTCAAGATGGATGCCGGAATCTTTACCAATTACACCCCCGCTCCGACCGACCGGCCTCTGAATGTGGTGCTGCTGGATACATTGAACACACCGCTCAAAGACCAGGCCTACGTCCGCAACCAGATGATGGAGTTCCTGAAGACCATGCAGCCGGGCGCGAATATCGCAATCTTCGGCCTGACCTCACATCTGATCCTGCTGCAGGGTTTTACGTCTGATCCCTCCGTGCTGCGTGCGGCGCTCGAGCACAAGAAGAGCAACCCGAAGAACTCTCCCCTTCTTCCCGAGCCGATCGGTAGCGACACGATCTCAGACCAGGCCGCCCTCACCGGGGCCAGTGCGGAGACACTCGCAAACCTGCAGCAGTTCGAAGACAACATCACCGCGATCCAAAACCAGATGCGTGTTCTATACACGATGGACGCGATGAATCAGCTTGGCCGCTATCTCTCCGCGTTTCCCGGACGCAAAAACCTGATCTGGTTTTCGGGGTCATTCCCGCTCAGCGTCCTGCCGGATGGCGATAACCCCAACACCATGCAGTTCTCTTCGGATAAGGAGTTCCAGGACACGACGAACCTGCTTACCCGCAGCCAGGTCGCTGTCTACCCGGTCGATGCACGAGGCCTCTTTGCGCCACCGATGTATGACGCGTCAAACTCAGGTGCACGCTATGCCCGCAACCCTCGCGGGTTCGCGCAGGACCTCGCGAAATTTTCCGCGCAGACTGCCGACGAACACGCCACGATGCTGCAAATGGCCGAGGCGACGGGAGGCAAGGCTTTTCTCAATACGAACAATCTGCACTCGGCGGTGCAGAAGGCCATCGACTCCGGCTCAAACTTTTATACCCTGATCTACACTCCCTCAAACAAAGACTGGAATAGCAGATATCGCAAGATCGTCGTGCACTCTGACATACAGAACGTGCAGCTTACCTATCGCCGTGGTTACTATGCATATCCGCCGCAGGAATCGATGGCGGCGACGAACTCCCAAACCACTGCGCCGGGCTACGATGCCATGCGTGCTGCCATGCAACGCGGTGGACCGCAACCGACCGAGATTCTCTTCAAAGCACAGGTCCTCTCGGCTGCAACGCTGACCGATACCGCAGAACCCAGTACCAGCACCGCACCTGCGTTGAAAGGCCCGTTCCGGAAGTACACCATCAACTATGTAGCGCTTCCGGGCGACATCTCGTCTCCGATCGGAAAAGACGGGAACCACATCCTTGGGCTGCAGTTCGTTGTCGTCGCTTATGACCGGGATGGCAAGCCCCTGGCCTCCACAAGCAGTCCGCTCACCATCTCTCTGAAGCCCGACAACTATAAGATCATGATGCAGCAGGGGGTACAGTTCTCTGAGAACATCAGCGTTCCTGCAAAAGGAGAGGTCTTCCTGAGGATTGGCATTCACGATCTGTTGAGTAACAAGGTCGGTGCCGTGGAGCTTCCAACCAATGCGGTGCCATCACCAAAGCCATAAATTACTGCGGGACTAGAGCATTTTCCCTATGGGTGGAATGTAGGGATTCCGCATCTATGGGCGTTTTCCGCAATGAAAGCGCCGCTGCACGGCCCTCACGGGATACCGAGCAACAGGGGAAATGCTCTAAGACGGTTTGATCGCCTCTTCCAGACGATCGAGAAACGGCCACTGTGCTTCGCGTAGATACTCTTTGGCGTTCTCAAGATTGAACCAGCGGCCTTCATCAACTTCGGGGATTTCGATCTTCTTTCCTGACCGTGGCGGCCACTCCACCATGCAGGTATTGCTGACCAGCGTGTCCGCCTCGAAATCTCCGCGAAAGGCCCACGCCTCAACCTTCTTTCCGCTCTTCTGGCGGATGGACCCGAGCGGAAGAAACGGCGCTTCGGCCTCGAATCCAGTCTCTTCTCGAAATTCCCGAACTGCGGCTGCCAGAGGCTCTTCCCCGTCAAGGAATTCTCCCTTGGGAACAGTCCAGTGACCGGCCTGCTTCTTACTCCAGAAGGGTCCGCCAGGGTGCACCAGAAACACCTCCAGGACCGCATGCTGCAAACGGTACATCAGTAGCCCGGCACTCTGCTTCTCAGCCATCGCACTATGGTTTCGTCTTTGATACCCTCTTTGCAACTCCTCATGTCCGAAATATTGAGCAACGCCCAGACCGCCGTTTCGTATATCCGCTCCAAGACATCCCTGGAACCCAAGCTCGCCATCATCCTCGGCTCCGGCCTCGGCAGCTTCGCCTCACAGGTGGCCGATGCGGTCACGATTCCCTATGCTGAGATTCCGAACTTCCCGCAGTCAACCGTTGCGGGACACAGTGGCAAGCTGGTGCTGGGCACCATCGATGGAGTCCCCGTCGCCGTCATGCAGGGTCGCGTCCATGCCTACGAGGGATACACCATGGCGCAGGTCACCTTCCCCACGCGAGTACTCGGCTTGCTTAGTGTCAAAAAGCTGATCGTTACCAATGCCGCCGGCGGCATCAACACGCGCTATGGCCAGGGAGCCATCGTCGCCCTCTCTGACCACATCAATCTCTCCGGAACCAACGCGGCTCTCGGCCCCAATATCGACGCGCTAGGCCCGCGCTTCTTCGATATGTCCGCAGCCTACTCGCCTGCGCTGCGTAAGCTCGCCATCCATGAGGCTGCCAAACAGGGTTGGACGCTTAACGAAGGCGTCTACCTCGCTGTCCTTGGACCCAGCTATGAGACACCGGCGGAGATCCGCGCCTTCCGCACTCTGGGAGCGGATCTTGTCGGCATGTCGACCGTGCACGAGGTCATCATCGCCCGCCACATGGGCATTGAGGTCCTGGGCCTCTCCGTGGTGACCAACATGGCGGCGGGAGTGCTCGACCAGCCCATCAATCACGAAGAGGTCATGGAAATCGGCAAGCGCATCGAGGGTCAGTTCACGGCACTTCTTACCGCTCTGGTGCCGCAGATCTAATGATGTTCAAGCCACTCGTCATTGCAATTGCCGGTTGTTCGGGTTCGGGCAAGACCACCCTCGCGCGCGAGCTCTGTACCCAGCTCGAAGCTACGCTCTTCGCGCTCGATCTCTACTATCGCGATCTCTCGCACCTGCCGTTCGAGGCCCGCGACAAGACGAACTTCGACCACCCGGATTCGCTTGAGGCTGAACTGCTCATCGAGCACGTCCGGCTGCTCGCCGACGGCAAACCCATCCGCCGGCCGATCTACGACTTCAAGACCCACTCGCGTGTCCCCAACCAGTTCGATCCGGTTACGCCCACACGCGTCGTCATTGTCGAAGGCATCCTGGCGCTGCACTATCCGGAGCTGCTTCCGCTCTACAGCTTTTCCGTCTACGTCGACGCGCCCAACCAGATCTGCCTCAACCGCCGCATCTACCGCGATATGCGTGAGCGTGGACGTACCGAGCAGTCGGTCCGTGATCAGTTCGAAGCGACGGCAAGGCCAATGGCTGAGATGTACGTCGTTCCCTCGCAGCTCAATGCCAACATGACCGTCAAAGGCACCGAGGCTCTGGACTGGTCTGTCGAAAGCATTCTGGTGGAGCTGCGCAAGCGGAACCTGCTCTCTCGCTAAAGCATTTTCCCTGCAGGTGTAGGGCTTCCGTATCTATGGGCGTTTTCCGTAGTGAAAACGCTGCTGGGTATCCCTTCCGGGATACCCAGCAGCAGGGAAAATGCTCTAAAACTCATGAGAGAACAGGCTCGCTTGCTGCAAGTTCTTCGTGCATGCCGCGCATGAGCGCTTCGCTTCTCCGCGCGGCATCCTTGCGGTCTTCGGTGCGGATCGCCACTGGTGAGTACTCCACCACGGCCTCAATCGTCTTTAGTGTGAACAGCTTCATCATGTGCGGGCCGAAGCTCATATTGCCCCAGTAGGCCACCTTCTGCCGCACCGCCTCACGTCCCTCGCCCGGAATCGCATAGCGGACGCAACACGTCCAGATCTCCGCCTCGGCCCTTACCGGCGCCTCAAAGAGCGATGTACGGAATGGTCGAATCTGCTCGCCATCCGAGCTGGTTCCCTCAGGGAAAAACAGCACCATCAATCCCTGCTCCATGCGCTCGTGCATCTGCGCAGCCACACTGGCCGTCGCCATCCGGTTCTCGCGATTCACGAAGATGGTGCCGGCAATGCGAGTTAACCAGCCGAAGACCGGCCAGTCTTTCACCTCTGCCTTTGAGACGAAGACCGTCGGCACAATCGAGCCCAACACCAGCACGTCGACATAGCCCATGTGGTTGCTCACGAGCAGACCATGCCGGGCCGGCTCACCGATGATGCGCACGCGCACACCGGCCATACGGACGACGAAGCGGCTCCACTTGCACATCCAAACCGCCCTGCCCCGTGCTGACTTATCCCTTTGCAGCGCCGCTTCAGTCAGCGCTACTACCGTCATTCCTGCCAGAAACAACAGACGCCGCAGCGCCCGCAACACACCTATCAACTCTCTCGTCCCTTCATCCAAACAGCCGTGCAGCCATTCTAGGATGAAGCCGTTCCAAATCCATAAGGGTAAGAAAATCGATGGTGCGGAATTCGCGGTCGATCGCCGGTTCTCCGCAGATCCGCGCCCCCAGCGCCAGGTAGCTGCGCAGCAGCTTGGGAGGCTGCTTGACCTCGGCCTCGTCTCCGGCGCGCTCCATGCGCAGTGCCGGAAGGGGAAGCGTCCGGAGAGGCTCCTCCACCTGGTACTCCTTCAGCCCGCGAAACACGCTCCAGCCTTCGGCCGCATCTTGTGAGTTCAACGAGCAGCAGCCGATCATCCAGCGCGCATCGCGCTCTTTGGCGTAGCGGGCAATTGCCTTCCACAGCAGATTCAGGACCTCAGGCAAGCGATGATCGCGATGAATGCAGGCCCGGCCCAGCTCGATTGTCCGCTCCCGCAGCGATTCATACGGGCTGAGATCGAATTCCTGTGCGCTGTAATATCCATGGGCCTGCAATGCGCGCAGGCCTGTCTGCAGCCGATAAGTGCCGATCACCGTTCCGCACTCGATACGCTCCACGACGATGTGGTCGCACACGTCATCGAAGCGGTCACGATCGTGGCCGGTGGCAAAGGCCTCTTCGCTTCCCTCGTTCAGCTCCAGGTTGAAAACGACAAAGCGCAGTCGATATACCGCCAGCCGATCAGCCTCAGTTACCGCCAGCCTTGCCCGGTAGGGCCCCACTTGCAACACAGCATCGCCCGGCGCCCATACAACCGGCTGCAAAGAAACCGGAGTCCGAACCGCAGTTGCCATCCTCACCTCGCCCTGATTGCTGCGTGAAGAGTGACACCATTCCGCGAAGAACCTGCAAATCTGCGGTCAACATCTGGTTCAGATCGTGTAAATACGCTGCAAATATGAAAAACGGGAGAGTCCAATGGACTCTCCCGTTCTATCGCCCACAATTCATTGGATCTAGATCATTTTTCCTGTTGCTGGGTATCCCGGAGGGATCGCGCAGCGGCGTTTTCATTGCGGAAAACGCCCAGAGATGCAGAATCCCTAGACTACACCTACAGGAAAATGATCTACGGACGATACGGTGGCACCGGGTCCGCACTGCGCACCCAGGCCGTGTAGATCATGTCCCGCAGCTCTGTCGCTCCCGCCGCCAGGCGATCGTCAATAAAGCTCCGCGCATCCGGCGTGCCCGAACCCATAAAGCCACCCGCCTTCTCCAACTGGTAGGTCTTCTCCACCATGGTCTGCGAGTGCCGCAGGTAGGCCACGTAATCGTCGAAGACGTCGCCCAGCAGCTTCGGCTCCTTGCTGACCAGCGGCGAGACCTCGGCGATCTTGATGTTCGCCTTGACGTACGTGCTCTCCATCAGGCCGTGGATCTTGTGCTCGGTGGTGTAACCGCTTGGGTTCGCCCCGGTCCAGCCGTTGTATTGGATCGACGTATGGTGCGGGTTGGAGCCGTCGCCGACATAGTGCCCAAGCCAGCCGGCGTAGAACAGAATTGCAGCCTCAACCGGCTTTGTATCCTTCTTCTCGGCCGACAATGTCCGGTAGGCCCGCATCGCCGCCTTCAGGCGCTCCCAGACCTCGGTGGTCACGTACGGTTGCAGACCAACCTTTTCGGGAGTCAGCGGAACATCCGGATGCTTCGACTGCGCCGCGGCCAGCCCGCGGATAAAGTCATAGCGCTTGCGCGGGAGCGGCCCAGCCAGATCAGCCCACTCCATGTCCATGAAGTGCTCAGGCGCCTGCGCGGCGTTCAGCTCGGGTTCGGTGGAGTCGCGCCAGCGATCGGGCTCCGGTCCCAGGTATTCCACCTCATTGATCGCTTCGGGCGTCTTCAGAAACGCCGGAACATCCGCCGGCAGGGCCTGTATCGCCAGCCGGTTAATCATCATGTGGCCTTCCAGCCCCCATCCAAACGTCGGCGGAGCCGCCATTAAAGGCAGCAACGCTACAGCCGCGCCAAAGCGCACCAAGGTCCGCAATCTTTGCATGGCGACGAGTATATCCGCCCCCACATTGCCCCGAAAGTCCAGGATTTTTCCGCCAACCGAAAATTCACGAAAACCCGCGCCGTTCCAGTGCAAAATTGATATCCTAGAGGTTGTTATGCCGACTAAAAAAGAGCTTCTGACCAACCCCATCCAGCACATCGACATCAAGCAGCACAACGTCGTTCCGCTGGTCGATGCCATGGCAAACATGGCCTATTCGTCGCGTGACCTCAACCGCGCCGCCAAGATCTACGAGATGATGCTGCAGGATAAGGACTGCGGCGTGATCCTCTGCCTCGCCGGCTCGCTCATCTCCGCCGGCCTGAAGCAGATCTTCGTTGACCTGATCCGCAACAACATGGTCGACGCCATCGTTTCCACCGGCGCCAACATTGTCGATCAGGACTTCTTCGAGGCCCTCGGCTTCAAACACTGGATCGCGAGCGAAGAGTACAAATACGGTGCCCACGATGCCGATCTCCGGGATCTGGCCATCGACCGTATCTACGACACCTTCATCGACGAAGACGAGCTCCGCATCTGCGACGACACCACCAAGATCATCGCCGACTCGCTCGAGCCCCGCGCCTACTCCTCGCGTGAGTTCATCCATGCCATGGGCGCCTACCTGGTGAAGAATGGAAAGACCCCGGCGAACGGCGGAGCCGACTCGATCGTGCTCGCGGCCTATGAGAAGAACGTGCCGATCTTCTGCCCGGCCTTCTCCGACTGCTCGGCCGGTTTCGGCTTGGTCGCTCATCAGCACCAACGCACCGCCGCCGGCAAGCCGGTGGTTGCCATCGACTCCGCCAAGGACTTCTACGAGCTGACCAAGATCAAGCTCGAGAATCCTGTAACCGGCCTGCTGATGGTCGGCGGCGGCGTTCCCAAGAACTTCGCCCAGGACATCGTTGTGGCCGCGGAAGTTCTGCTCGGCGACGATGCAGATGTGGCCATGCACAAGTACGCCATCCAGATCACCGTTGCCGACTCGCGCGACGGCGCCCTCTCCGGCTCCACGCTGAAGGAAGCTTCGAGCTGGGGCAAGGTCGACCTGGCTTGGGAGCAGATGGTCTACGCCGAGGCCACTATGGCTCTACCGCTCATCACCGGCTACGCCTTCCACAAAGAAGCCCACGCCGCCCGCACCGGCAAGAACTTCGCCACGATGCTCGAGCCGGTCACAGCGTAAGACAACATCCGCATCAACGAGAAAGGCCGGGCATACGCCCGGCCTTTCTTCTTATGTTCAGCAATGACATATTCGGGCTGCTATACATTCGTTGCCCCATTCTTCGCTGTAAGCGAAGGGTGGGGTTTCTCGCGAAGCGAGATCGTTTTGATCTTTGGCTGAAGGCGGACACCAAGTTTGTTCAATACGCTGAAAACGGTCGCGCACAGCGCGATACCCCACCCTTCGCGATACAACCGCGAAGAATGGGGCAACGAATATATCGGCTTCCCGACAGAGCTTACTTGCAATCTTTCTTCCCGGTATCCGCAATCCCTGCGATCATCCACGTCCCGTCTTTCTTCACCATGTTGAAGAGGTCGGTTCCGCAGTGATCGACCTTGCCGTCGACATAGAAGTCAAACGGAGCCCAGACAACCGCTAGATCGTTATCGATCCGGATCAGCGGGTCGTGGATCTTCTCTTCAATCTTCGTCGTTCCTGGTTTGCTCACACGCTCGGCGAACTGTTCAATCGTCATCTGTCCGGGCTTGCCGTTGCGCATCAATACCAGCGACCCACCGGGCAGAAACGAAGCCTTCATCGCGGCAGCATCGCGCGCCGAAAGACCAGCAAAGAAAGCCTGTACAGGAGCTAATACTGCATCCTCTTCGGGCGTGCCCGCCACCGCAGCCGAAGTCACCAGTAGACCTGCGCACAACAACGCAATCTTCTTCATGGCTGCAGATTCTAGAGCATTTTCCCTGTTGCTGGGTATCTGTGATGTTTCAAGAGGTTGTTGTCCATCCGTTTGTATCTGGAGATTCTGTTTGTGACGAGCAAATAGAAGTTTCCGGAGGAACGGATGGACTATCACTATCATGCCCGATTGACGGTGCATGGTCGAAGAGCGATGTGTGTAGCCGT